>JBOIAD010000048.1:0-18317 GCA_050738795.1 Steroidobacteraceae bacterium | reverse complement strand
TCCAAACCGAGCTCAACTTGCTGCTCGAGCGACTGAACGCCCGGATGCTCTCGCGTATCGAAGCCGAACGTGACGTGCAGCGTCGCGGCCTGATTTTCGGCTTCCCGCGTCAGCTCGCCGGCGTGCGGCGCCCGTTGCTTGAATTCGTGGACGAAGCCTTCGGAAGCTCCGCTTACGAGCAGGGGGTCCTGCTGCGTGGCGTCTATTTGACCAGCGGTACGCAGGAGGGCACGCCGGTCGATCGCATGCTCGGGGCGCTGGCGCGCACCTTCGGGCTCGGTGTCAGGGCGGTCAATACTCAGGGCAGCCGCGGCAAGGCGTACTTCATCCAGCGGCTGCTCATGGATGTTGTATTCAAGGAGAGCGGCCTGGCCGGGGTCAATCGGCGCATGGAGATGCGCCAGGCGCTCCTGCAGGCCGGCGTGTATCTCGGCGTGGCCGCCGTCACGATTCTCGGGGTGCTCGCCTTCGCGATCAGCTACGAGCGCAATCGCGCCTACCTGGGCGAAGTGCAGGCGGCGGTCACCCCGCTGCAGGGCTTGCAGGCCGCGACTCCCACCGATCTGCCTGCGGAACTGCCGCGGCTGGATGCCTATCACGATGCGCTGCTGGCAGCGAACAAGTTCAAGGGCGGAGTGCCGTTCTCCATGCGCTTCGGCCTGTATCAAGGCGGCTCCCTCGGCGGCGCCGCGCTCGATGCATACCTTCGAGAGCTCAACGCGGGGCTTGCCCCGGCGATGGCGGCTGTGTTCCGGGAGCGGCTGGGACAGCTTGCGAGCCAGCCTGACAAGCTGTACGAGTATCTGAAGATCTACCTGATGTTGGGCTCGCCGGAGCGGCTCGTGCCGAGCGAGATGCAGTTCATCACCGACCGGGAATGGCGCCAGCATTTTGCCAGCGACGCCCCGACCGTCGAGCGCCTCGAAGCCCACGTGACCGCGCTCTTGCAGGACAGGAGCCGCGTTCAGCCGCTGACGCTCGACACGGATCTTGTGGAGAGAGCCCGCACGTCGCTGCGACAGGCATCCTTGCCGGTGCTGATGTATAGCCGGCTCAAGCTCAGTCATGCGGGCGATGCCGAACATGCGATCCATCTCGACAAGGAGATCGGGCTCGGCGGCGATACCGTACTGGTGCGCAAGAGCGGCGCGCCGCTCGCGGAAGCGGTTCCGGCTCTGTACACGCGCGCCGTCTTCTCGCAGGTCGCGACCACCGGCAAGTATGAGGTCGCCAACGATTTCGTCGGCGACAGCTGGGTGCTGGGCGAGGGTGTGGCCTCGAAGGCCGATATTCCGAAGCTCGCCGGCGACATGATGCGGATCTACGAGGACGACTACATCCGTGTCTGGGACGCTCTGCTGGCGGATCTCGCGCCGCGGCCGACGACCGGCACGAAGGATCTCGCTGACATGATGGCGCTGTTGGCGAGCCCGACGTCGCCGCTGAAACGGTTGCTGGTGCTGGTCGAAGCCAACACGAATCTGCTGAAGGCCCCCGATCCGGCGGACAAGGCCGCGAGCCTCAAGGGGGCGATCGCGGCGAACCTGAACAAGCTCGAGCAGGTGTTCGGCACCACCACCGCTGCCGAGAAGCCGGGTACGCGCACGACCAAGCATTTCGAGGCCCTCAACAAGCTCGTCGACGGGCCGCCCGGCGGCGCGCCCATCGACCAGACCTTGCGCGCCATCGGGCAGATCCAACAGCAGCTCGCGGCGATGGGGGGCGGCCTTGGAGCCACCAATGCGCTGACCGCGGTTGCCTCGCAGGGCCAGGCGAGCGCAGTGGATCAACTGCGCATTGCCGCCATGCAGCTTCCAGCGCCCATCTCCACGATCGTGGCGCAGGTCGGGAGCAAGGGTGAGGCCGTCGCCAAGTCGGAAGCGGGCGCGGAACTGGCGCGGCGCTATCAGACCGAAGTGGCCTCCGAGTGCCAGCAGCTCATCGCGGGGCGCTATCCGTTTGCAGCCAAGGGCAGCAGCGATGTGGCGCTCGCGGATTTCGGCCGCGTGTTCGGTCCGGGTGGCGTCTTCGATACGTTCTTCCGGGAGCGCCTGGCCCCTCTTGTGGACACCTCCACCAGCCCCTGGAGGTGGAAGCAGGGCGCCGCGGGAATCGGTGGTTCCGGCAACGTGCTGTCACAGGTGCAGACCGCCGACCGCATCCGCCAGATCTATTTTCCGCCCGGAGCCCAGCTTCCGGGAATGCGCTTCAGCCTGACACCCGAGTCGCTCGACAGTGCCGTGCCGCGGCTGGCGATCGACATCGACGGCCAGTCGGTCGAATACCGCCATGGGCCGCTGCGCGCTCAATCGCTGGCCTGGCCAGGACCGGCCCCCGGGCAGGCGACGATTCTGTTCGAAGAGAGCGGCGGCGGGGGCCCCAACAAGTCCTACCAGGGCCCCTGGGCGCTGTTCCACCTGCTGGACGATGCGACCATTCAACCTCAGTCCGACGTCCGCTATCTCGTCACGCTGACGGCTGGCAACCGCACCGCGCGCGTCATCCTCGAGGCCACCTCGGTGCGCAATCCGTTCGCGCACAATGAGCTGCGCGGATTCCGCTGCCGCGGCTAGCCTTCACGAGTATCCGCACACATGTGGGGCGCGACCGTTGGATTCTTCGGCAAGCTGCCCAGCAACGGCGATTTCATCGAGCGCCGCGTGGGCGGCGCATTCCGGGATCTCTGGGACGACTGGATGCAGCGCTGCATGGTGGAGAGCCAGCGTGAGTTGGGCGGCCGCTGGCTCGATTGCTATCTCACCAGTCCGATGTGGCGGTTCTTCCTCTGCGACGGTGTTGCGGGAGCGGCCAGCTACGCCGGCGTGCTGCTGCCCAGCGTCGATCGGGTCGGCCGCTATTTTCCGCTCACCGTGGTCGTGGAGTTGCCCGCGGACATTCCGGCTGCCGAATTTGCGCGGGCCGCGAGCGACTGGTTTGGCGACGTCGAGCATTTGTGCGCGGACGCGTTGCAGAACCCGGACTTCGAGCTGGCCAACTTCGATGCGGCGCTGGCCGCGAGCGCCGCGAAGCTTGCGGGCGTGGACCAACTAGCCGCAGCGCGCGCGTTTCCTGCGGCCTCGCCCCAGTGGCACTGGCCTTCGCGCTCGGTCGACGCAATTGCGGACGCTGTCAGTGCGCCTTTGATGGGTCTTGCCCAGGGCGCGTTGCGGCCGATGACTATGTGGTGGACCGAGGGCTCGGAGCTCGTGCAGCCGAGCGTTCTGCTGGTTCGCTCCCTGCCCCGGCCGGATTCATTCGGTGCTCTGCTCGCGGGAACCTGGGACGATGGCCGATGGGACGGGGAAGTTGCGCCCGCGCCGGCGATGGCGCCCCTGGCCGATACGCTGGAAGCCCCGATTCAGTACGCCATCGAGAGCGCCGCGGCGACGGACACGGGAATGGTGCGAAGGCAGAACCAGGACAATTTCCTGCTGAACGATGGCAACCGGCTCTGGGCAGTAGCCGACGGGATGGGCGGGCACAGTCACGGTGAGGTCGCGAGCCAGATGATCGTCGATTCGCTGAATGCGCTGGAGCCAACCTCCAGCCTCAATGCGTGTCTTCAGGCCGTGGCCGTTGCGCTCGAGCGCGTCAATTCCGACCTGCGGCGTGCCGCACTCGGAGTGGGAGGCCGCGCGGAAAGTGGCTCGACGGTGGTCGCTCTGGCGATTCGAGGGCATGAATGGGGCGTCGCCTGGGCGGGAGACAGCCGTGCATACATATATCGAGGTGCATCGCTGTTGCAGCTCACCCACGATCACACGCTTGCCGGTGAGCTGCTGCGCAGCGAGACGAGTGAATCCACGCCAGCTGCTTCGGGCGCCGCTGCTGTCGATACTGCCGGTGCTCTTGATACCGCTGCCGCTGTTGCCGCTGTCGGTACTGCCGATGCCGTTGATCCCGCTGCTGCCGGTGTAGTTGCTGCCGGTGTGACTGCTGTCGGCACTGCCGATGCCGTTGATCCCGCCGCTCCCGGTGTGGCTGCGGTCAGTGCCTTTGATATCGTTGACGCTGCTGCCACTGTCGGTACTGCCGACGCCGCTGCCGCCTCCGGCGCCGGAGCGCCTGCCGGTTCAATGGCCGCGAGTGGAGAAATCACGCGGGCCGTAGGGGGCCATGACGAGTTGCAGCTCGACAGAATCGCCGACCGCGTGGCGCCCGGTGACCGGTTTCTACTATGCAGCGATGGCCTTTACAGGGCGCTGGACGATTCGGCGCTGATCGCGTGCCTGCAGCAGGCTTCGGCGGATGAGGCCAGCAACGCCCTCATCAGCGCAGCCCGCGCTGCGGGCGCTCGCGACAACGTCACGGCAGTCATTGTCGATGTCAAGGCATAGGGCGTGACAACACGACCATCTGACGACGACCAGACGCGGATGCGCGAGCTGCCGGGTGAGTCGACGGCGGTGCGCGCTCCTGCGGCGGACGGCGACGATACGGCTGTAAGAGACCAGGTACAGGCAGATAGCACGCAGCTAGGTGATCAGGAGCGACAGCCGGACGGCACGCTGATCCGGTTGCACGCAACCAGTGAGACGGGCGGTTCGGCCTTCGTCACGGTCGCTCAACAGTCGATTTCCTTCGGCAAGGGATACAAGCTCCGGGGCAGATACCTGCTCGATGAGCCCATCGGGCAGGGGGCCATGGGGCAGGTCTGGCGCGCCAAGGATCTGTTGGGCGAGGAGGCTCGCGACCGCAATCCTTACGTGGCCGTCAAGGTCCTCAACAGCGACTTCGAGGACCGCCCGGACGCCTTTGTCGCCCTGCATCGAGAGGCCACGCGCGCGCAGAAGCTTGCGCATCCCAACATCGTGACGGTCTACGTATTCGACCGGGACGAGCAGTCGGGGCGCGCCTTCATCGCGATGGAGCTGCTGGAGGGCAGGCCGCTCGACCGCCTCATTCGCCAGAACGGGCCGGCGGGACTGAGCCGCGAGCAGGCACTCCCGATCATCCGGGGAATGGCAGAGGGACTCGCGTATGCCCACCGCAAAGGCATCGTGCACTCGGATTTCAAACCGGCGAACGTCTTTCTGACTACCGAGGGCACGCCAAAAATTCTCGATTTCGGGATTGCGCGCGCGGTGCAGGTCGCCGGGCGCGCCGGCGGGATCACGACATTCGAAGCTGCCGATGCGCACGGCGACGAAGCCGGCTTCCAGGGCTATACCTTGAACTACGCGGCACCCGAAGCGCTCGAGGGAGCAGCGCCGAGTACGGCGGAGGACGTCTTTGCGCTGGGGATCGTGGCTTACGAGCTGGTCTCGGGCAGTCACCCATTCAAACGCATGTCGGCGCTGGAGGCGCGCGCCGCGCACCTCAAGTGGCCGCCGCTGCGAGGATTGAAGCGCCGCGAGTGCAACACCATCGAAAAGGCTCTGGCTTACGAGCCTGCGCAGCGGTTTGCGGATGCGGCAGCCTTCGTCCGCCAATTGCAGGGCGTGCCGGCCGTTCAGAAGGCGCTCATCGCCGCAGTCGGGCTTCTCATCGTGGCCGCAGGCGGTCTCTCGTACCGGAACTACGTCGATTCCCTGCCGAACGAGCCACTGGAGCAGCTCCCCACCGCAGTCCAGAAGCAATTCCTGGACAAGGTCCGTCAGGGCAACGAGGCTCTCGACTATCTGCGCCGCACCCATGACATCACGGCGAGCGCGGACGCAGCGGAGAATTTCGCCGACGCCTACCGGCTGCACGAGAAGGACCCGCAGGCGGTCCGGGGACTGCGGACGGCAGCCGACTATGCAGTCGACTGGTATCGAAAGCTTCCGGATCGGCAGCAGGCGAGAATCCAGCTCGAGAACTTCCGGGCCAAGAGCGACTACTATCAGCAATACGCGCCACTTCAGGGGGCGATCCACGCCGCGGGCGGACAATAGCGACCGCGCACCACATGTAATGGCTGCGGGGTTGGGGGTTTGAAAATGTCAGGGTATATGGATTGGTCGCACGTTGCCGCATTCACCGTTTCCGCCTCTCTCATGTGCGCGTGCGCGTCCAGTCCCCAGGCGGCGAAGACGAGCACGGCCACGCAAGGGATGGTGTCGCGGCAGGATCTGGAGATCGTTGACTGCCTGTTGCCCGGCCAGGTGCGGCAACTCGGCAATACGAGTTACATCACTCAGCGCCGTCCCACCCGCACGACTGCTGCGGAATGCCGCATCCGCGGCGGCGAATACGTGGCATACGATCGCGCGGACTACAAGTCCGCATTGCGCGTCTGGATGGCTGCGGCCGAGGCAGGCGATGCGGATGCCCAGAACAATGTCGGCGAGATCTACGAGAGGGGGCTCGGCGGCGCGCCGAATTACGAAGCCGCTGTCATCTGGTACCAGAAGGCGGCCGACCAGGGCTACTCGCGTGCACTGTTCAATCTCGGCACGCTCTATGAGCAGGGCCAGGGCGTGGAGAAGGACCGGCTCAAAGCATTGAATCTGTATCGCAGGGCGTGGGGATTACCGGAGGACAACGTGATGTACGCCTCCGCCGCCCAACACGAGCAGGACAAGCTGCGTGCTCAGCTGCAAAGGGTGATCACGGAAAAGGACGGGCAGCTCGAGCTGCTGCAGAAGCAACTCAAGCAGGCCGAGAGCGAAGCCAGGAAGCGCGCCGCGAGCGGCCCCGCCGCAGAGGATTCCAGCAAGGAGGTGCAGGCACTGCGCGTCTGGATCACGAAGCTCGAGACCGAGCGGCGCGAAAGTACCGGCCAGCTCGCCGCGCTGCCGGCGCAGACCCGCGAGCCGGTGGCCCGGACCCCGGCCGTTGCGCTCGACCCCCAGGCGCAGGGTCGCCTGGTCAAGGGAATGGATTTCGGACGCTATTACGCGCTGATCATCGGCAATCAGGACTATCAGGTGCTCGAGCACCTGCAGACGCCGCGCAACGACACAGAGCGGGCCGCCCAGATCCTGCGCGACAAGTACGGCTTTACCGTACAGCTCATCGAAGATGCGAACGACGTGGCGATGCTGCGGGCCCTCAACGATCTGAACAAGGTCCTGCAGCCCAACGACAACGTGCTGATCTATTACGCGGGCCACGGGACCCGGCTGAAGACCGCCAATGTCGATGCTGGATACTGGCTGCCGGTCAACGCCGAGCGCCCACCGGATGACACCTTCTGGGTGCCCAACGAGCAGATCAGCGCACACCTGGCCCGGCTTCCCGCGCGGCGGGTGCTCGTCGTCGCCGACTCGTGCTATGCCGGGTTGCTCTCCAGCGATCCCGGCGTGAGCATGTTCGGCACCGAGAGCCAGTTCTCGATCGACTACGTAAAATACAAGCTGCCCAAGCGCTCGCGTCTGCTGCTGGCCTCCGGGGGCGACCAGCCGGTGCTGGATACGGGTGGACAGGGAGACTCGGTCTTCGCGCGAGCCTTCCTCGATGTGCTGGGATCGAATTCGGGCATCCTGTCCACGCCTGCGCTGTTCACACAGGTGCAGGAGCGGGTGAAGGCTGCAGCAGCGCGCAACCACTTCAGCCAGGTCCCGGAATTCAAGGCGATCAAATCGGCCGGGCATGAGCTCGGTGACTTTTTCTTCGTCCCCCGCGGACTTGGCTCGTAGCCGCTCCCGCAGCGTCAGGGCCCGATGAACGTCGCGGAGCAACGGCTGCAGAATGCGATTGCAAAGCATCGCGCCGGCGATCGCGCGGCGGCCGAGGCGGGCTACCGCGAGCATCTGAAGGAATTCCCCAGCGATCCCTCGGGACTGCACTTTCTCGGACTGCTGCGCACCCAGCAGGATCGCAATGCGGAGGGCATCAAGTTGATGATCGCAGCGCTCGAGGCCGATCCGCAGTACGTGGATGCCTGGAGCAACCTGGGCATCGCGTATTACCAGGAGCGCGATCTGGAGCGAGCGGAGATGTGCGCGCGCAAGGCGATCGAGCTGTCGCCTGAATTCGTCAATGCCTGGGCCAACCTTGGCATGACCTTGCGAGCCCGAAATGCCTTCGAGGAGGCGCTCGTGGCCTGGGGCCGCGCGCTCGAGCTGCAGCCGGGGATGCGCAACATCGCAATCTCCTACGGACACATTCTGTACAAGCTCAACCGGCTGCCCGAAGCGCTGGAATTCTATGCGCGCTGGCAGGCGGCGAGCCCCGAGGATCCGATCCCGCAGCATCTGCTGGCGGCGATGGGCGGTGGCGAACGGCCGCTACGCGCGTCCGACGGTTACGTCCGCGCGACTTTCGACGATTTCGCCGACTCTTTCGACCGCAACCTGGAGGAGCTGGGGTATCGCGCCCCGCAGCTTCTGTTCGCTGCCGTGTCCGGCGCCCTGCCGCGGCAACGCGATCTGGAAGTGCTCGACATTGGCTGCGGCACCGGATTGTGCGGCCCGCTTCTGCGTCCGCTCGCCCGCCGGCTGGTCGGGGTGGATTTGTCTCCCAACATGCTGTCGAAGGCGGCGGCCAGAGCGGTCTACGATCAGTTGAACTGCGCGGAGCTCACGCAGTGGCTCGGATCGTGCGCGCAGCAGTTCGACCTGGGTGTTGCCGCGGATGTGCTGTGCTATTTCGGAGATCTGTCGGTAGCCTTCGCCCGCGTCGCCGGTGTTCTGGCACCCGGTGGGTGTTTCGTCTGCTCGCTCGAGGCATGGCACGACCCGTCATCGCGCGACTTGGCCGCCGTGTCAGATACCAAGGCGGCGGCCGCGGCTCCCGGCGATCCACCGCGCGCGCCATCCAACGAGTCGTTCGTGTTGCGTCCGCACGGCCGCTATCAGCACAGCCGCAAGTACGTCGAGCAGATGCTGGCGGCGGCCGGACTGGAAGTGGTATCGCTGTCAAACGGCACTTTGCGGCATGAACGGCAGGATCCCGTCATGGGGTTTCTTGTGGTTGCGAAGCGCCCGCTCACGGCCGATGGATGAAGCGCACGCGAGTCTCGAGCGGGCACGGCAATGCCTTCGAGCCGCCGATTACGACGGTGCCGAGCGGCTGCTGCGGGCCGCCATCGAGCACGAGGCGGCACTGGCGGCGGCCTACGAGCTGCTCGGAAAGCTTCTCTACCGCGATGGCCGCGCGCAAGAAGCCGCTGCCGTGTATCGCGCCTGGTTGCAGGTAATCCCGTCCGATCCCGTCGCTGCACACTTGTGTGCAGCGACGGGCGGCGCTCCCGCTCCCGAGCGCGCCTCCGAAGGCTTCATCGCAAGCGTATTCGGGCGAGCGGCGCCCGAATACGACACCGCCCTGTCCAAGCTGGGGTATCGCGCTCCACAACTGCTGTTCGAGCGCGCGACCGAGGCTTTCGGCAGCCCGGCGCCACCATCCGGCCGCCCGGGCCCACCGTCCAGCCGCTCGGCCGCCTTCGACGTGCTCGATCTCGGTTGCGGCACGGGGCTGTGCGCAGAATGGTTCCGGCCGCTCGCAAAGCGCCTGGTCGGAGTGGATCTCTGCCTCGGCATGCTCGAGGAGGCGCGCAAGCGCGGCTGCTATGACGAGCTCGTCTGCGAGGAGCTGGCCGCCTACGTCCGCCGCTGTCCGGACCGATTCGACCTGGTGATCGCGGCCGATGTGTTCTGTTACTTCGGCGAGCTGGAGTCAGTGTTTGCGGCGGTGAGGAGACTGCTGCGGCCGGACGCCTGGTTCATTTTCTCGGTGGAGGAGCTGGATGGGTGGCAAGCCGCGCACAGCGGCGGCACGGATGCGGTCAGACTGATGTTGCTCGAGCACGGGCGGTATGCCCACGGCGGGGCGTATGTCGAGTCGACATTGCGGTCTGCCGGATTTGTCGTGGCGGGGGTTCATCGCGATATGCTGCGCTTCGAGCGCGGTGCCCCGGTACAGGGATTGATCACCGTTGCGCGATCCGCGATCGAGGGGAGACCGCCCAATGCCTTTGGGGCACCGGGCGATGGCATTGCATGAGCCCACGGTGTCCGATCAGTTGTTCTGCGCGCCTTCGGTCAGCCACTGCAACAGCTTCGGACACACCGTGGTCGAATCCAGTTGCTGTGACGTGTCATCAACATAGCCGCCATGGTCGGTGAAGCCATGACCGTTCGTATCCTTACAGGGATACGTGTACAGCAGGCTGTTGGCCGGATTCGCCGTGTCGATGCATTGACCTCCCGTTCCGGCGGAGCACGCCGCGGCTGTGAAGGTGGGCACGGTGGCTGCCGGGGTCGAGTCGTACTTCCAGTGCTGAGTCGCAAGCGCGATTGCGCCGTTGTGACAGGTTGCGCACTTGGCCCCGCCCAGATCGTCGTATATCCGGCCGTTGCTGATGGTCGACTGGCCGAATGAGGTAGTTGCCCAGACCTGCACGCTCACCGCCTCGGGGCCCTTCGTTCCACTGACGCCGGTTATGGAATAGTCGAAGCCGTTGGCGATGCAGTTGAGACCTGCATAGTCGCATGTTGCCTGGGCCACAGTCGGCGTCCACTTCACGAGGTCAGCCTGACCGAGAGTCGTAGGCCCGATGACCAGGCCACTCGCATTGGGGCCGCTCGTGCTCGGCGAGCCGCCCTGCGCATTCGTGAATGTCAGCTTGAAGGAATCGGTGCAGGGTTTGACCGCATAGAACTGCGCCAGCGAAAGCACCTGGGGAGCGGTGGTCAGGGCTCCGAGACACTGTATTTCCGCCGATGCCGACTGCCACGCATCCGCGGGAATCGTCAGTGAACCAAGGGCGTCGGTGACGGTCGTGGGCGCGCCCGCGGGCGGCGTAAACCCGCTGACTGCCGGCAGCCTCACCGCATAGGGCGCGGCGTTCGCGGAAAGCGTGCTCGGCTGGATCGATATGGTGCTGCCGGCGCAGTACTGGTCCGCACTGTCGCAGAGCTCGTAGTCGAGCTTCAGCAGCGTGGTCACGCTCGCATCCAGGAGCAGGCTGATCGCCCGGCCGGGCGAGGTCGGCTGCGTCGCCGGGCACGGGCTCGGCGGGCCGGCACCACTCGAGGAGTCGTACACACAGGCTGAGTAGGAGCCCGCCACCGCCGCGCTCTGGCTCCATGGATTGCCCTGCGCGGGTGGCGCGAACACCGGGCTGGCCTGGCTGGGGGCCAGGAACGCGGTGTTGGTTCCATCGCCGTTCTGCGGACCGGTGCCGCAGCTTGCCAGAGCGATCGAAACGGTCTGGCCGACGGGCTCCTCCACCGTACAGGCGGAGACCGATGGGTCGGTTCTCTTGACTTTCACCATGAAAGAGTGGGGCGCAGCGGTCTGCGTGATGTCGCTGCCCGGTTTCAGAGTCAACTTGTAAATGCCGGCCGGGGTCGTGCTGAACCCGGGAGCCGCACTTGCCGAGCCGACCAGGCCTGCCACCGCGTCGCACGAGGCGTTCGGATCGGTGATGTCAGGAAGCGATGGCCCGCCGGGCGGCGGCGCCGCGTACCGGCACAGGTTCCAGTCATAACCGGGGGTGAAGAAGCTCGCAGAGGCATCGGCCCGGGTTTGATCGAGGCGCGCGGCGTCCACGGAGCCTCCGTCATTCAACTTGGCGCCCTGCACGCTGACTGCGACGACCGGCAGTCCCGGCGCAATGGCCTCACTCCCCGAAGGTTCCAGCAGCAGTCCCGGACTGTTGAGCACCGTCTCGGCCTGCTTGGCGAGGATCGAAGCGGCGTTCATGCCGCCGCCATATTCCACCCAGAACCGGTCGGCGGTCAGGCGTGCCGAAGGCATCTGAGCTTTGTGGAACACGACGTCCTGGAGCAGCTTGGACGTGCCGGTGCCCGTCGTCGTGGCCGTGATGTAATTCTGCTCGAACAGCGTGTAGCTGCTGAACTGTTTGGCGGATACGTTGTTCTGTGTATGACACGAGCGGCAATAGTGGGCGAATGCCTGGTGGTACAGATCGCTCGGCGGGGTCTGACCGGCTATCTTCCAGTCATCAGGCGTGATCGCATCGCTGTATGCCGTGGATGTGCTCGCGTTGGGGTCGCCACCGTACCATTTCTCCACGAGCGTCTTTGGCGCCGCGAAGCGATCGATGCAATCGCCGTTGCCGATGTCCGCAACCGTGCAGGTCGTGACCGTGCTGTGCGTGGGTTTCGGCGCGACGATGGCCTCGGGCACGAGCCAGGTCTGATACGCCAGCGCATTCAGTTTCTTCAGACCGGCTTCCTGCGCACTGCGCGTGTAGGGCGATCCGCCTACCAGGTTTCCGGTGAACGCAGGATCGGTATCCGAATACAGGAGCGCATCCAGATCCCAGGGCATGAAGCTCGCGTCAACGTTGCCGCCGGCGGCAAATGTCGCATCGGTTACGGCGCCCCCGTGGCACGACAGGCACGCGCCGGGCACGTACTTCTGGCCGCGCTTGTCGAAGTTGGCGCTGGACACGCGCTCGAATCCGCCGTCGCGCTGGTCTGGAGCAAACACGTAGAACCTGGTGTAGCGGGTGCTGCTGCCTGCAGCCGCGCTGTATTCCATCGCTACGGCAATGATGGGGCTCTGTTTCAGAGCGGTCTGCTCCAGCGATGAGTAGTTGATGACCACGGAGGCCATGTCGCCCTTGTGCGCGGTGACATTGCCGGCTGCATCCTTGTGGTCGGCTGCGCACTTCATGAAGTACATGTCGCGTCCGAAGCCCAGATCGAAATTGTTGGTATAAACGGCGTGTGCACCGTTGGCGCCGGCCGCCCCCACTCCGTAGTCGGACGCTGAGTGATCGAAGCAGTTCGCGTCCAGCCAGTCATCGAGCGTGAGCTTGCTGCCCTTGGGGTGGGAAGCCGCGGGCGGATCTATGGCCCGGTAATAGGCCGTCGCCGAGGCCAGGCTTTCCGGCGTGCCCGTGGCGCTCACGGCCGCCAGCAGCGCGTCCGAGGTCAGCGTTGCACCCGAGCCATCCTTGTCGAGTGCTGCGACCGCGTTCTGGGCGGCAGCCTGGGCCTGCAACACCACGCTCTCGCTGGTGCCCTCCTTGAGCACGGCCAGAACGAGCTTCCTGGTGGCAAGCGCCGGCGCGTTGCTCGTGCCATTGCAGGAGCCCGCTGTCGCAGTCACGCTGAGATGCAAGCGCGCCGTATCCATGTCGCTGGGCAGCAATTCATTCGCGAGCCGGGCGTCCCGCTGCGCGGTGGATTCACCGGCAACCGGCTGGTTGAACAAGGCGAACAGGTCTTCATCGTTGAACGTGGGCAGATCGAACAGCACGCGCGGATTGGTGTAGGAATGCACGGCGTTCGCGAGGTTCGACGAGCCGTTTGAATTCACCGCGGCCACTGCACCATCGGCGGCGATCCACGAGGTGTCCGCCTGGAGCGCGGGAAGCTGTGGAAGATCCGCAGTGAGTGGGGGATCGGTAGGACCTTGGGCGCTTCCCCGGTATTGCACTGTGCGCAGCACTCGTACGCAGACGGGCACATTGGCGGTCAGGCCCGACAAGCCTTCCGCCGTGGCCACGACAACCTGAAATTTCTGCGGCGGCGGACCGTCTATGATGGCCGGGATCAGAAACTGATTCGGATCGCTTGCCGGCTCGACGGTGACATCCGCATTCGCGGTTCCGGCCACGGCCTCCGCGCTCGTGACGGTGAGGCGAAAGCTGAATTTGGTCGCGGCCGCAACCTGCGGAGCCCTGAAGCTCACGGTATTCGAAGTCCGATACAGAAGCGCGCCCGGATCGGGCAACGCCGGCAGTGGCGGTCCCCCCGTTTGAGCCCACGCGAAACTCGTGAGCGCCACGGAGCCGCCGTCGCTATCCTTGCCGGACAGTATGACATCGGCTCCGGAACGCACCGTAATGGCGACCGGATCGGTTTTTGCGGCAGAAGTCGCTTTGTGTCCGATTGGCGTGATCACGACCAGCGGCGTGGAGCCGCCGCCGCCGCCGGTGCCGCCTGGACCCTTTCCGACCCGGGTGCCGCAACCCGCAGTCGCAAGCGCGATGAGCAGTGCGATCGTCCAAATGCGTATCGACATCGCTAGAACTCCCACCGGATGCCGCCGGACACTACGTGGTCCGTGTAATGGGTATAGTCGAGCACGCGCACGTACTGCATGAAGCCCTGCAGGCCGTGTTTGAGAACGACCGAGCCGCCGCCGCCGACGACGTAATAATGTTTGGCAGGATCGTCGGTCGGCAGGCTGAACTCATTCGCGCCCCCGGCATCAGCGTACGCTGAGCCGATGTCGCGTGAGTTATCGCGGAATTGCCGCCGCGCTTCCCCGTATAGGTAGGGAATCAGCACGCCGAAGCGCCCGAGCAGGGCGTACTGAAGCCTGAGGCCAGCCGCCCCTTCCAGGGACTGGATCGACTGCGAGGGCGTATCGATGTCGAAGCCGTTGCCCGAGTGCTCCGTGAATGCGGAGATCTTCGTGCTGACGGACTGAAGATTGAGATACGGCTCGGCCGTCAGCCCGCGGTAGCGGAACGAATAGCCGCCGCCGAGCTGCGCAATGAATGCCGTCGATCCGGTATTGCTGAAGGAGGTCTCATCGACGGAAGGGATGTCGGGATTGTTCGATGGATAGGTGATGCGGCGGCGCGTCGCGAGGCTCAGATGCTGGGAGCCGAGCGCGAGATTCACGAAGGCGGCGTCGGTCTCGTACTGCAGATAGGCGATTGCGCTCTGGCCGTTGCCGCGGATACCGCCGTCCACGATGCTCTGCTCGGAGTTGAAATCGATGCGCTTTTCGCTGTGCCCGAGCAGCACGCCCACCACCAGCCGATTGGTCAGCCGCACATCGGCGCCGGCCGACACCTCGCTGCTGTCGAAATCGAAGGCGTCCTCGAAAGTAGTCGGATCCTTCTGTCCCGCGCCGAACCCGCCGTTGA
This sequence comes from Steroidobacteraceae bacterium, assembly GCA_050738795.1. Classification (GTDB taxonomy): domain Bacteria; phylum Pseudomonadota; class Gammaproteobacteria; order Steroidobacterales; family Steroidobacteraceae; genus 13-2-20CM-66-19. Next base: position 3,595 of record JBOIAD010000048.1, on the reverse strand, counting down.
CGAAGACGCTCCAGCGGCTGAAGAGCGATCCGCCCGAATCCGCGCCTGCCGCGCCTCCGAGCGCGCCGCCGTTGTATTCGTACGAAAATCCGCTGCCATTCCAGCCGCCCGAGCCGCCCTGTGCCACATTGATCCCCTGGGAGGCGAACCGCAGCGCGGAGAAGCGGTTGGACAGCACCGACGCCTGGCTGTTGACGAACTTGGATGCCATGGAGCCTTGAGCTGCGAATTCTTCCGGAGCGGTCCAGCGCAGTGCGTCGCTCATGCCTTCCGGGTCCAGATGCAGGCTGAACTGCGTTTCACCGCGATCGGCCAGCAGTTCGTTCGCGTTGTCTTCCAGCTCGCGCAGGCGGTTGAACAGGCTGCGTGTTGCGCCCGTGCAACGTGTACCGGCCGGGGCGGTGCACAGCGGCTGCAGATTCCGGAAGGCCGCATCGTTGGCGGCCGCAGCCTGCCGCTCCAGCGCGTCGAATTGAAAAACGCCCTGGCTCGCGAGCGTGTTGACCATGTCCACGAGGCTCCCGCCGGCTGACTGCGCTTGCACCGCGCCGTGCCAGATTGGTGCGGCCGCAAGCAGCGTCCACCCGATCGCTCGTACAATCCGGGCGAAGCCGGCGCAGGGGCCATGCCGCAGCGCGGCAGCATGCGTCCACGACGAAAGGAAGAGAAAAGGTGCGAGACGTCCGAGCGGATCGGACTTCACCTGCGTCGTCATGAAGCTTTCCCTTGAGTCCAGGCGTCGCCGTGAAGCGAGACCTGCTTCGAGTTATTGTCGTCTAGCCGGCTCGATTACAGCATGTAATGTCAAAATCCACCTGTCAAGCGCAGCCCGCCTGTCAAGCGCAGCGCGCCTGTCAAGCGCGGCCCACCCGTCGAGCGCGCCGCGCGCCCGGCCTTCCGTGGCACATCGCGCGCACCGCACTGTGCATCCTGAGTGCGATCTCGGCCGGTTGCGCGACTCCGGAGCGTCACGCACAACAGCTTGCTCGAGACGGCGGGCTCGAGCCGCTGTTGCTGGAGGGAATCGGATTTCAACATCGCGCGTTCGCGGCCGTGCGCGGTGCCGCCGACCTCCTGGTCCTGTTCATCGATGGAGACGGCTCGCCATGGATCGATGGCGGGCGCCGCATCGCCGCAGATCCTACGCCCCATAGGCCGCTTGCGCTGCGGCTCGCCGCCGCGACGCCAGCTTCGGTCCTTTACCTGGGCCGCCCCTGTTATCTGGCTCCGGTGCGGCCGCGAGGGTGCTCCGAGGAGCTTTGGACTTCGCAGCGTTACTCGGCGGCGGTCGTGGCCAGCATGACGGCTGCCGCCGGCACGTACATCGCGCAGCATCACTTTGAGCGAGTGTTGCTCGTGGGTTACAGCGGGGGCGGCACTCTGGCGGCATTGATGGCGGGCAACATGCCGCGCGCCGTTGGCCTGGTCACGATCGCCGCCAACCTGGATCCGGATGCCTGGACCCGGGTGCACGGTTACCTGCCCCTGCAAGGCAGCCTCAATCCGTCATTGCAGCCGCCCTTGCCGCCGAATCTGCGCCAGTGGTACCTGGTGGGCCAGCGCGACACCAATGTTCCCTCCGCCGCGACGCTGCGATATTTCCAGCGCGTTCCGCCCGAACGCGTCTGGTCGTATGCGCGCTTCGATCATACATGCTGTTGGGTGGAAGAGTGGCCGGCGCTATTCGCGAAAATGATCGCCGAGTTGGCCGCGGGGGATCACTGACGCCAGTCAGCGGATGCATTCGAGCTCCCACGCTTCATGACAAATTCGGTGAAATCGGCAGACCGTGACGGGTTGCGTCCCGAATTCTAGCTCGTATTCGATTTGCCGTGCATCGATCGGCCGATCGCACAGCGAGCACAGTTGCCCATCCCCCGCGCCGGCCCACATATAGCGCGGAGGCGCGCACGGCAACTGGCCTTCCGACATCCGGCGGCGCGCTTCCAACCGGAGCTCGTCATCATAAAACTGCATGCTCTCGGGCATGCCGATTATGTTGCAAGCACCGTGCCTGGAGCTCATCCGTGACAACGCGCATTTGAGGTGCTTCCGCCTGCAGCGCAGCCCGCGGGTGTCGCCGGATCGGGCCTCGCATCGCGCAGGCGTCGCCGGATCGGGCCCGCGTGGAAAGAATTACAGCGCGTTGCGCGCGTCAGCGACCGCGGGGTCGTGTCGCGCGCGCGTCGCATTGCTGAAACGGGCCTGCGGCCGTTTCAGCGCGGGGAGCAAAAGGCGTGACTTTTGCTCCCCGGGCAGCGATCTTCACGAGCAGGGTTTGTTGTGATCTGCCCGGTTGCCCTGAGCCTTGGCGTCGGACTCCGTCATGTACTGGCCGTGTTTGGTTTTGCCGTACCAGCGGTCGGACGGGCAGTGATACACGTTGGAGGCCGTGTTCACCCAAACCATTCCCGGGCCTCCGCCCGGAGCCGGTGCCTGACTTGGCGCGCGCGTGGTCGTCATTCGTGTTGCCGTCGACGGGGCGGTCGTCGTAGCAGCACCGCGCGGTGCGGCAGCGGGCGGAGCGACAGGTTCGGGTGCCGATGGAGGTGCCGCAGGTGTGGAGGGCGCCGCAGGTGTGGAGGGCGCCGGGGCGGCCGGCGCGGCACTTCCCGTCGAGGCCGCGCCGGATTTGTTCACACCGCCATGGTGGCTGCAGGCGCCCCTGCCCGAGTGGGCCGACGGCGTGCCGTCGTTGCACAGCACTGGCGTTGGCTCAGCAGATGTGGAGGGCGCCGCAGGTGTGGAGGGCGTCGGGGCCGCCGGCGCGGCACTTCCCGTCGATGCCGCGCCGGACTTGTTTACACCGCCATGGTGGCTGCAGGCGCCTCTGCCCGAGTGGGCCGACGTCGTGCCGTCGTTGCACAGCACTGGCGTGGGCGCCGCAGTCGAGGTATCGGCGGTGTGTCCCAGCAGCGGCAAAGCCAACAACGCAACCCACAGCATCCCGCGATGCAACCGGTCTTGCTTGCATGTGTTCATCGTGAGCTCTCCAAAAGGTGACTACCCGGCCGCTCAGCCGTGCAGGAAGCGCTGCGCGAGGCCGGCCAGCGCGCTGCCCAGATCTCCCTGCGGCATTTGTCCGTTCGGCGACAGGTGATCGACCACCTGCGGCAGGACGGTGGACAGGTGTTGCTCGACCTGCGCCTGTGGGAGCCCGGTGGCCTGCGTGATACGCGCAATCCAGTCGGAACCCAGCACACCGCGCAGCTGGTCAGGCGAGACAGGCAGGTTCTGGCCGCTGGCTATCCATGACTGAAACACGTGGCCGAGGCCGCCTTGCTGGAAGGACTGCAGCAATCCGGAAAGACCGCCCGGCCTGCTCTGGATCATGGCGATGATCTGGGAGATCAGCAGCGCGCTGGAGTTGGCGCCAGCCCCTGCGGTGGCGGTGGCATTGGGTGCACCTTCGAGCGCGCCCGCGAGATTTGTGAGAAGGCTCATATTGGGCTCCCCGTCCGTCGGCAGTGTGTGCCAGAGCGGCACAGCATAGCTCAATTCGCAGGTTCGCCGCCCGCGCTCACGCTCGCCCTCATGGCACGCCGTCTGCTGCTCCACGGCGGGGCAGATTGCAATTGAAAGGACTGATGCCAAC
>JBOIAD010000047.1:0-41158 GCA_050738795.1 Steroidobacteraceae bacterium | reverse complement strand
CGCCGCGCAGGGATGTTCGGGGCCGCCAGGATTCCGTTGGACGATTGAGACGGGTGACGGCTCAGGGGCGCTAGGCATTGCTGCCATTTGCAACGATCTGGGCCGAATCGTCTTCGCACACATGGGGCCCTACCGTATTCGCGTATACGGCGTGGACGCAAGCACGGGCGACTATCGGATTGACTGGCTCGCCTCGCGTCCCGACAAGCGCCTGTCACTTCGCCCCGAGGTGGGTGCGAATGGTCGCATCGATCTGCCTGGTGCGGCCGACGTTTACGATTTCGACGCCACGGCAGGCACGGTCGCCTATTTTGCCGCCGCGCAGGGATGTTCGGGGCCGCCAGGATTCCGTTGGACGATTGAGACGGGTGACGGCTCAGGGGCGCTAGGCATTGCTGCCATTTGCAACGATCTGGGCCGAATCGTCTTCGCACACACGGGGCCCTACCGTATTCGCGTATACGGCGTGGACGCAAGCACAGGCGACTATCGGATTCAATGGCTCGCCTCGCGTCCCGACAAGCGCCTGTCACTTCGCCCCGGGACGGCTGCGAATGGCCGCATCGATCTGCCCGGTGCGGCCGACGTTTACGATTTCGACGCCGCGGCAGGCACGGTCGGCTATTTTGCCGCCGCGCAGGGATGTTCGGGCCCGCCAGGATTCCGTTGGACGATTGAGACGGGTGACGGCTCAGGGACGCTAGGCATGGCTGCCATTTGCAACGATCTTGGCCGAATCGTTTTCGCGCACACCGGGCCCTACCGTATCCGCGTATACGGCGTGGACGCAAGCATCGGTGCATATCAGATCAGTTGGAAGTGATCTCACACTGGGCGCACCGAAGGACGGCTGAGCAATAGGAGCGGAATGAATGGCGACGTGCCTGCCCGGTTTCAGGACAGCCAGCAGTCCAGGCTTGCCTTGAGCCGTTCCTGACAAGGGTGCCCACGGGAGTATGAGAAGAGGTTGCGCGTCGCAGGTCAACTGGCTCGCGCTCTCTTCGAACGCCAAGCAGTTGTCCACGGACAAGAGCTCAAATACATTCAATTGGATCCGCCGAATTTCGTCGTCGATGCAATCCGTCAGGTGTACACCCAAAGCAAGCAATAGGCAGGTTGCATCCGTGGCAGCACGCGGCGGGATGCGCACTTACCCCTGGCCTCGCGTGGCGGGTTTTCCTGTGGTCGCGGTTATTCATGCAAGACGCTTCGAGATTTCCGCTGCCCCGGGGCGGACGTCGCGAGGCCTTCCATGAACCTCAACGAACAAGGGGCGTCACGTGAAAATCACTTGGGCATTCGTTGTTCTCCTTGGTGTCATTCCAGTCACGCAGGCAGCCGATGGCCTGCCTCCCGGCGCGATCAAACGCGGGACGCTGGCAAATGCCAAGCTCATTCAGGATGCGAAGACAGGAGTCGCGAGCAAGGTTGCCACTCTGGGTTGTACGAGCTGGGGCGATGTCGATACGTATGTGCTCGCTATGCCATCTGGTGTGGCGGGCAAGCAAACCTGGAAGGAGCTGTGGATCGTCTCGGGCTGCAACAAGAAATACCCAGTCACAATCGAGTTCGCACAAGACGGCCCAGACGCGGACTGGACGATTCGCTGAGCGCAAGCCAAGGAGCATTGATCACAGACACTGACTCGACGGGTACTCATCGATGCCTCGCTTGCTAATCAAAGTTGGGCACTTCCGGTGGCGCCGCGGGCCGGGTGGCTGCAAAGACAATCGTCCGTGCCGATCAAAAATGGCCCTTGGCGAGGCGCAGCTTCTTTTGTCGCAACAGAAATCGAGAGTCGCGAGGGTGAGCTTCGCCTCGACGGCTTGACCTCGACTGCTCCTTCTACGACCATCGTAGAGGCGTTGCACGTATGGCTGAAGGCTTGCTCGGCGCAATACTGGGCGACAAGAGGAAAGGCACAACGTTGAGGCTGCCGAGGATGAGCTCGGCGCTGCGGCGTTCGCGCGGCCGTAGCCGCGAGACTGTCCGGCGCCACGGGGCTCGGGGACAGGTGAGAATCCATCTTTGGCAGCAGATTCGGCAGAGAAATCGATGGAGAACCAGAAGAACACCCTGGGCACGCTCATCCGCCTCGTCCGTCAGACGAACAACTGGACGCTGCGTCAGATGAGCGCGAAGGTCGGGATTCCCTTGTCGACCCTGGGCAAGGTCGAGGCTGACAAGCTGTCCCTGACCTACGACAAGCTACAGCAGTTCGCCTCGCGGCTCGGAATGACCATGACGGAATTTCTCGGTCAGGCCGAGGCCCGCTCATCGGGAAGCGAACAGCGGGTGGTCACCGCGCGTCGTAGCCTCACGGCCAGGAACAACTCGGTGCAGATCTCGACTCCGACCTACGACTACGAATACCTCTGCGCCGATCTGCGCGAAAAGCGCATGGTCCCCATCATCTGCCGGATTCGCGCGAAGAGTATCGACGAATTCGAAGAGCCGGTGCGGCATGCGGGCGAGGAGTTCATCTATGTCCTGGAGGGAAGCATCGAGGTGCATCTGCAGTTCTACACCTCGGTCATCCTCAAAGTGGGGCAGGGCATCTATCTGGACAGCTCCATGGGCCATGCCTATGTGGCAAAGGATTGCGAGACCGCGCTCGTGCTGGCGGTCTGCTCGAGCGAGGGCGTCAACCTCGCCAAAGAGCTGATGAGCCTCGCCGAGAGCGAATCCATTCGCGCCTGACGCCGCTGGCTTTAGTACTTCACACCGACCTGCACGCCAATGGTGCGAGGCTGGATGAAGGTTGCCAGTCCCGTTTGATTGACACCCCCGCTGTTGTTGAACTCGGCGATGCCGAGCTGATTGGTGACATTCGTCGCGTAGATTTCCGCACTGTAGCGCCCGTTATCGAGCCCGGCATTCAGCCTGAGCGTGTTGTAATCGGGCAATCTGGCGTGCGACTCGACCACCCCGACCGACGGCGAGAACCCAGTGAAGGAGTGGCCGTTATAGTTCCACGAGGCCCCGGCGGAAGCCGAGAAGTCGCCGAATGCGTGCCAGCGGTAGTCCGCATTCACGGTCGCGCTGACATCCGGTACGTAGGGCAGCTTGTCGCCACTCCGGGCGCCCAGCCCGGGCGCGTCAGCCGTCAGCTTGGCATTGGTGTACTCCCCCAGGAAGCCGAAGATGAGGTTCTGCACAGGCATCCAGGCCAGGTTCCATTCGACGCCGCGGCTGTGAGCACGCCCCGAGTTTCCGTTGATGCCGACGGGACCCGTGGGAGTATTCACGAGACTCAGAATCTGGATGTTCTTCCATTCGATGTCAAACACAGCCACATCGAGCGTGACGGTTCTGCCGAAAACGCCGGACTTCACACCCAGCTCGTAGTTGTAGGTCGAGTCTGAAGTGAAGCTCGGTGGAATCGGTAAGGTTGGAGTGGGCAGGTTCGGGCCACCTGGGCGATAGCCGGTGGACACGCGAGCGTAGAGCAGGTTGTCGTCGTTGATGTGCCAGCGAGGCGCGACCGACCACGTATGACTGTTCTCGGTGGACTTCAAGGTCGCGAACGGGCTGTCGACGGGGCCAAAGAGTACACAACAATAGGTCGTGATCTGTGAGTGCTGCTCGTTGTGGGTCTCCCGTCCGCCCAGCTCGACGTCGAACGCTTTTGAAAAATGGTAGGTCACGTCGGCGTAGATCGCAGCCTCTCTGTACACCGCCGGGACGTTAGCGCCGCCCAAGGGCGGCTGCAGTATGCTCGCCGGATTGGCGGCATCGCGCGCGTCGAAGAACTGAAACAGGTCGGTGGTCTCGCGGGTGAAGAACAGACCCCCCTGCCAGTCAAAATCATGACCCAGGAGCTGACTGCCGGGGTTCGAGCTGATGCGGAACTCCTCGTTGAACTTGTGCAGGGACTCCGTCTGGCGGTTAGCCACGAGAATCGACTGACCGTAGACACCACCCAGCAAATCACTGTAGGTCAAACCAGCAATCACATTCGTGTTGGTGAAGTCCGCCGTAAAATCGCGGCGGATCTGGCCGTAGCTGGTCGACGACATGATGGTCGCAGCCGCAAGGGAATACTGAAGATTCAGAGCGTAGTAGGTCAGGCGATTGGAAATGTCATGCGGCCACGGGGAGTTGTTGTTGAACCCATGCACCGGATCGAATTGGTTCGCCGGCGGCGTAAGCGGGGTTGCGGCTGCGCCAACGACTTCCACGAATTGGTCGCCGCTGACCCCCAGATGCTGATTGAAGACGGTGAGGCGCGCGCTGAAGTCGTCACTGGGCTTCAGCAGCAGCGAGCCCCGCACGCTGTACTTGGAACCCGAATTGATGTCCTTTTGCCCCGCCGCCGGATCGTCGATCCACCCCGGCTGGCCCTCCTCGACCGCGCTGACCCGGAAAGCTGCCTTGTTGTCCCAGAACGGCAGATTGACCATTCCCTTGGCGACGCCTTGAGTCGATCCCCCATCCACGACGGAGCCACCGAGCACCGCATTCGCCTCGAACTCGGTCAGGTTCGGCGCGTTGGTCACGTATTTGATCAGGCCACCCTCGGCCGTGGCGCCATACAGAGTGCCCTGCGGACCGCGCAGGACTTCCACCCGATTGAGGTCATAGGTGTCCACGTCGGCGCCAAAGAAAGCGCCATTGGCCTGGGCACCTGACATGGAGAAGGGAATGTCGTCAACAATCGTGGCGACCGTGGCACCGACGCTCCCGGCGTTGGCACCGCGCAGAATCAGGCGCGTTTCCCCGGCATCCACGTTTTGCAAAGACAGACCCGGAATCTGGCTTGCGAAGTCCACGAAGCTGGTCGCCTGGCGGCGCAGAAGATCGTCGCCACTCACGGCGGTGACGCTCATTGCGACGTCTTTCAACTGCTCTGCCCGCTTGGTAGCCGTGACGATGACGGTTTCGAGCGTCGGCTGGCTGTCGGGCTCGCTGGCGGCGTAGGCCGCGCCATCGATCAACCATAATCCGCAAGCCAGAAATGGAGAAATTCGCATTGGACACCCCCTGCGGCGATCGTTGCTCACGCTGTCGTCTCCGATCGCACGCTCTTGTGCACGAATGTAGCATTTTGACTACATGGCGGCTTGTGATTTGCTGCATGGGAGTATAGTTGCGTATGCGAAACTGTCAACCGTTGCGCCACGGGGTGAATTGCAACGCTGCTAGAGTGTCCGCATGAAATCCGCACTTCGATCCTCTCGGACGACCGGCCGCCCCCAACGGGTCGAAGAGAACGCCCCCAATCTGGGCGCGAGCCTGCGCAATTTGCGATTCCAGCGCCGCATGTCCATCGCCGAGGTCAGCGCCGCGACCGGAATTGCCAAATCCACCCTGTCGCGCGTCGAGAACGATCTGCTGTCGCTCACGTACGCAAAACTGCTGCAACTGTGCAGTGGCCTGAAGATCGACATCGCCGAGCTCTTTGCCAATGGCAAGATCCCTGAAGTCGCTCGGCCCTCGGCCCGCCGGACGTTCACTCGCTTGGGAGGGGGACGGCCGGTCACGGTCGGGTTGCAGAGCTACAGCTACCTCTGCACGGAGCTGGCCGGAAAGAAGATGACGCCCATGATGGGCATCATCCATTCGCGCACGCTCGAGGAGACCAACGGGTTGCTGAGGCACGAGGGCGAGGAGTTCACTTGGGTTCTCGAGGGACGGCTCGCCCTGCACACCGAATACTATGAGCCGCTCATTCTCGATGTCGGCGATTCGGTCTATCTGGATAGCACGATGGGTCATGCGTACGTGTCCATTGGCAGCGTGCCGCTCAAAATGGTCTGCGTCTGTTCGACGCCGGAGCCGCAGTTACCCTTTCCCAGCCATCACGGTAGCGATGCACAGCTCGCCTCGACGGCCGCCCCGACGGCGACGCCGCGGCCATCATATGAGCGTGCTGGCGCGAAGACCGAAGGCCGATCACCTCACAAGGCGCGGCGGCCGCGCCGCTGATTCAGAGCACGCCTGCCACCCTCGAGAAGTCGAGGTCCTGGAAATCGAAGCTGAAATCCGTCGTCGCCGAGACAGCCTGCATCGTGAAGCCGGCGACCTTGCCGGAGTAGTCCTCGGAGAACCGTACGTAGGCGTCCGCATTCAGCGAACGATCGTTCCACTTCACGATGAAGAGATTAAGACCGACCGGAGTGATGAACCCGGTCAGCGCTGTCGTATGACTGAAAGTCAACTGCAGTGAGTCACCCTGTCGCGAGATCGTCGCCTCTCCGCGCCAGGGATCTTTGAATTTCCCGACGTAGGCAGCGAGGTTGGCCGGTATCCAGGCTGCGCTGCGCGCGGCCTCAGGATGGGACTTCGCATCGGCCTCTTTCCACCGCTGTTCGCGTTTCGTCTTGGTGGCTTTGGCGAGCTCGACCCAGTCGCGCTGGGGAACGCCGGCATAGGCATCAATGATCTGCAAGGCCACGGCATCCAGCGCGGCGGGCTCCTGCTGATTCGTCAGGACGACGACCCCGAGGTTGAGCTCGGGCACCAAGCTGACGTGAGTCACCATTCCGGGCAGACCCCCGTTGTGCGCGACACGCTTGTAGCCATCAACATCCTCCAGCCCCCAGCCCAGACCATAGGCCGCGAAGTGAGTATGGGTGGCTTCCTGGCGATCGCCACCGGTCGGCAGGATGGTCTGGGGCGACCACATCTCAGCGCTCCGCTCTTCACTGAACAGTCTGAGGCCATCGGGCGACTTGCCGTGCGCGAGCTGAGTGATCACCCACTTGGACATGCCGGTGATGTTGCACTGAATGGCCCCGGCCGGGGCCACCAGGGGAATGCTCAACGGCGGTATCTTCGTAAGCCGACCGTTCATGAGCACGTGCGGTGAAGCCAGATTGCTGCGATCCGTCAGCCGGGTGTCGTCCACCGCGCAAGCGTCCATGTGCAGCGGCTTCAATATCCGGGCCGTGACGAAGTCTTCCCACGACTGCCCGGATACAACAGGGACGAGCTGACCTGCGATCACGTAAAGCAGGTTGTCGTACGCGAAACTCGCGCGGAAGCTGGTGACAGGTTTCAGATAGCGAAGCGCGTGCAGAAGGTCATCGCGGGTAAAATCAGTTGGCGTCACGAACATCAAATCGCCTGCGCCGATGCCCAGGCCACTGCGATGGGTCAGCAGGTCGCGGACCCTGAAATCGCGGGTGACATACGGGTCCCACATGCGGAAGTCAGGCAGGTAGTCGATGACCCGATCATCCCAATGGAGCTTGCCTGCATCGACCAGAATCGCCAGGGCGGCTGTGGTGAAGGCTTTTGAGTTCGACCCTATAGCAAAAATCGTGTCCGCATTGACGGCGGCCGGCTGCCCAAGCTCGCGGACGCCGTAGCCTTTCGCAAGGACCAACCGACCGTCCTTGATGATCCCCACGGACAGTCCGGGTACCGAAAATTCCTTCATCACGCGTGATGCGAGCCGCTCGATGTCAGCGGCGGAAGGCGGATCGGCCGGCCGGCTGAACGCACACGACACCGTGATCGTGCAGACGGCGCCGAATGTCCCGGCGAGCTTCTGCTTGAGACCTTTTGCCATCATGTTCTGTCTCTCAAGTTCGTTTCTGCAGCAAGCGGTCGACGATGGGCCCCACGCCACCCAACAGCGGGTCGCAGCACGGCAGGCCGGTCTCCGCGGCATGCTGCGCGAGGACACGCGGACGCTCGTCCGGCGCGACCTTCGAGAGATTCAGAGATATACCCACGCATCCAATCTCACGATTGGTCAACCGCCCCAGCTCGATGGTGCGTTGAATGACTTCGGGCGGAGTCGGAAGCGGATAATCGGGCCATCCAGCGACATGCTGGCGCGTCGGGTCGTGACAGACGACGAAGGCGTCCGGCTGGGAGCCTACGAGGAGGCCGACCGTGACCTGCACAAAGCCCGGATGAAACACGCTGCCTTGTCCCTCGATGACATCCCAGTGGTTGGGCGGCGCGTCCGGTGACAACATTTCGGCCGCGCCCGTCAGGAAGTCCGCCACCACAGCATCCATGGGAATGCCTTCACCGGCGATCATGATGCCGGTCTGGCCGGTTGCCCGGAACCGACTGTCGATCCCTCGCCGGCGTAATTCCTCGTCCAAGGCGAGCGCCGTGTATTTCTTGCCGCAGGCGCAGTCCGTGCCAACCGTGAGCAGCCTCCGCCCCGTTCGTCTTCGCCCGGTTCCGACTGGCAGGCACGCGGGTGGTACGCGAATATCAATCAGACGCGAGCCGCCGGCGGCGGCGGCCTCGGCAAGCCCGGGTAGCGTAGCGAGCCTGAGATGCAGACCCGCCACGATATCCATTCCGCACAGCGCAGCTTCCCTCAAGGTGGCGAGCCAAGCGTCCGGAATGCCCCCTCCAATAGCGGCGGAGCCGACAACAACCGTGCGCGCGCCGGTCGCACGCGCCTGACGAACATCGAGGTCGGGAACCCCGGCGTCGGCCGCGCAGCCCGCAAGCCTGATCTGTCCGAGGCAGTCCTTCCTGCGCCACTGAACCAGGCCCAGCCCCGTCTTGCAGAAAGTTTCGTCCGCGATGTCACCCAGGAACACCACGAAGGGTGCCTGTAACCGGTCGAGCTGCCCGCTCATTGCGCTACGCCTCCTCACTCCTGAAAATCGTCGTGCCCAGGGAGTCGTTCCGTCGAGGCGCGCTTGCACTTGAACCGGAGACTTGTTCTCATATTGGGCCTATAGTGTCCTACATCTCAGTATAGTTGCGGAAACGGAACCGTCAATCCACGAATAATCCGGGGGACTCATGAAGAGAGTGCTGGCCTTAAGTCTTCTGCTGCTGGCGGCCTGTCTCGTCGCGGCGCTTGCCCAACAGGAGGGCGCCGCCGCCGATCCGACTTCGGCGGCACAAACGATGGGCGCCTCCGCGCGCGTGATCCCGAATCCCTCCACGACTGCGCACGCTCTTGACAAGAGCGATCTGGAATCGTGGTTCGATGGATTCCTGCCTTACGCCATCGAGAGCGGGGATATCGCAGGCGGCGTCATCGTGGTCGTCAAGGATGGCGAACTGCTGTTCACCAAGGGCTATGGCTACGCTGATGTGGCGGCGCACTCACCCGTCGATCCGGAACGAACGATGTTTCGGCCGGGCTCGGTCTCCAAACTGTTCACCTGGACCGCGGTGATGCAGATGGTCGAGCAGGGCAAGCTCGATCTCGATCGCAACGTGAATGACTACCTCGACTTTCATATCCCGGACCGGGCAGATGGCCCGATCACGCTGCGTAACATCATGACGCACACCGCCGGCTTCGAGGAGCAGATCAAGTCGATCATCACGGTGGACCCCAAGAACTTGAGGCCGCTCGCGGAATACGCCCGCAATGCAACGCCCACCCGAATCTTCAAGGCCGGTTCGACGCCGGCCTACTCCAACTATGCCACGACGCTGGCCGGCTACCTCGTGCAGCGAGTATCCGGTCAGAGCTTCGATGACTACGTGGAGAACCACATCTTCAAGCCGCTGGGCATGACGCACGCCACGTTCCGCCAACCGCTGCCGGCTCAGTTCAGCCCGGACATGGCCAAGGGCTATCGCGTCGCCAGCGAGCCGGCCAAGCCTTACGAGCTCGTGGTCCCGGCCCCCGCCGGCAGTCTAGCGGCGAGTGGCGTGGACATGGGCAAGTTCATGATCGCGCATCTACAGGATGGCGAGTTCCAGGGTCAGCGCATCCTGCAGGCCAAAACCGCAGAGCAGATGCACACCTCGGCGACGACGATGATCCCTCCGCTCAACCGCATGATGCTGGGGTTCTACGAGCAGAACTACGACGGCCATCGTGTGATCAGCCATGGCGGCGATACGGAGTGGATGCACAGCTACCTGCATCTGTTTCCGGATGACCACGTGGGGCTGTTCATGGCCTTCAACAGTCAGGGACGCGAGGGTGCGGTCGGCAAGGTGCGTCAGGCGGTCTTCGACAAGTTTGTCGATCGTTACTTTCCCGGACCGTGGCCCGGCGGCTCGGTCGCCAAGGATGTGGCGCAACAGCATGCGCGGATGATGGCTGGGTATTACGACGATTCGCGCCGGGCTGACACCTCCTTCATGAGTCTTGGAGGCTTTCTCTCTCCCGTCAAAGTCGCGGTCGCGCGCGACGGCAGTTTGACGATGTCGCTGATGATGGGTCGCAACGGAGTACTGCAGCACTTCAAGGAGATTGCTCCCTTTGTCTGGCGTGATACCTCCAGTGGCTGGCGGATGGCGGCGAACGTGGCCGACGGTCACGTGAAGCGATTCAGTGTCGATGAGATATCGCCCTTCATGGTGTTTGATCCCACACCGGGCTACCGCTCGCCGGCCTGGCTGAGACCGGGTGTCGCGATCGCCTTCGGCGCCTGCTTCCTGACGGCGCTCCTGTGGCCGATCGCGGCCATTTCACGGCGCCGGCATCGGGTTCAGCTGCCGCTCGCCGGAGTCGCGCTCCGTGGTCACCGGGTCTCGCGCATTGCGGCCGCGGTGTTGTCGGGGATGACACTGGTCTGGTTCGTATTTCTGATCGGCGCAACCAAGGACATAGCCACGCTGACGTCGTCCCTCGATCCTCTGCTGATATTGCTGTATCTGCTCTCCGTCGTCGCGTACGTAGGCGGAACTGCCGCAATGATCTGGTCAGCGTGGATCGCCTGGTCAACCCCCCGACCCGTTGCTGCGCGTATCTGGGTCGCCGTTCTTGCACTGTCAGCCGTCGTGCTGTTGTACTTCGCGCAGCTTTATCATCTGATGTCATTCGTGACGAAGTACTGATCGGAGCGAGAGGACCGAGCAATGGCACGACGCATGCGCCAGATTGGCGCGACTCTTTGTGCAACCGCAATGGCCTCGGCGGCGTTTGCCGGTGGCGTTCAGCACGATACCGTCATACGCCACGGAATGATCTACGATGGATCCGGCAAGGCGCCGTATGCAGGCGAGGTGGCTATCGATGGCGACCGAATTGCTTACGTCGGGCCGCATGCACCCGGCAAGGGCAAGACGGAAATCGATGCGCGCGGCATGGCTCTGGCGCCCGGATTCGTCAATATGCTGGCGCACCCCGAGGAGTCGCTGCTGATCGACGGCCGCGCGCTCAGTGACCTGCGACAGGGCGTCACGCTGGAGGTCATGGGAGAGATGTCGATGGGGCCGCTCAACGCGGCGCTCAAAAAGCAGCTGACCGACCAGCAGGCCGACATCCACTACGAGATCGACTGGAACACGCTGGGTGAGTACCTGACCAAGCTCGAGAAGAAGGGAATCGCCCCTAACATCGCGTCCTTCGTGGGTGCCGGCACCGTGAGGGAATACGTACTGGGCGAGAACAACGTGCAGCCCGATGCCGGGCAGCTCAAGCAGATGCGCCAATTGGTGCATCAGGCCATGGAGGACGGTGCGCTCGGTGTCACCACGGCTCTGATCTACAACCCCAACACCTACGCCAGGACACCTGAGCTTGCTGCCTTGGCGAGTGAGTCAGGGCGCTGCGGGGGCATGTACATCGCTCATATGCGAAGCGAAGGCGATCGTGTGGTGGAGGCGGTCCAGGAAAGCATCCGGATTGCCAAGCAATCCGGTGCCCCAGCCGAGATCTACCACCTGAAGGTCGCCGGCCGCAGCAACTGGGGCAAGCTCGACCAGGTTGTCAAGGAGGTGAATGCCGCACGGGCGGCCGGCACGCGCATCACTGCGGATATGTATGTCTACACGGCGGGCGCGACAGGACTCGACGCCGCCATGCCCTCGTGGGTCCAGGAAGGTGGGCTGGATAAATGGATCGCACGACTGAAGGACCCGACGATCCGCGCCAAGGTGGCCGCTGAAATGAGAGCTCCCGCGACGACCTGGGAGAACCTCGGCCTGGCCGCGGGCCCCGATGGAATGCTTCTGCTGGCGTTCAAGAATCCCGCACTGAAGCCGCTCACGGGCAAGACGCTCGCGCAGGTCGCGAAGATGCGCGGCCTGAGCCCCGAAGACACCGCGATGCAGCTCGTCGTTGAGGACGGCTCGCGCGTGGGCGTCGCGTACTTCCTCATGAACGAAGACAATATCCGGCGCCAGGTCGCTCTTCCCTGGGTCAGTTTCGGGTCGGACGCGTCCGCGCCGGCCCCTGAGGGGGTATTCCTCAAGTCAGCCGAGCATCCGCGCGCGTACGGCAACTTCACGCGCGTGCTGGCCAAGTATGTGCGTGCGGACCACGTCATTGCGCTCGAGGAGGCTATTCGGAAGCTCAGCGCATTCCCGGCGCAGACATTGTCGTTGACCGATCGCGGCAAACTGCAGAAGGGATACTATGCCGACGTGGTGATGTTTGATCCGGCAACCGTGCAGGACCACGCGACCTATGACAAGCCGCACCAGTTATCGACCGGAGTCACCAACGTGTGGGTGAATGGCGTGCAGGCGCTGGAGAACGGACAGGCGACGCGCAACTGGAGCGGTCGTGCGGTGCGAGGGCGCGCATGGACCGGAGCTCCGAACGGCGGCTGCCGCGCGCAGAGTCGGGATTGGACCTGGAGTCCGTAGCACCCGACTTAGGCTCCGCGGCCGCACCAGAGGGCTACATCGCACGTCCAGTCTCTCGTCGGGCGCCAGTCGGCGACAAGCAGCATGGTGTGAGCGACCAACCGGCTTGCGTGGGCTACCCGCCATCCCTACGATCGTCAAAGCATCGGCCGTAGCGTCGCCAACGGGAAGCTCTCACAGTGACCAAGACTCGGCGTTCCTCAAATTCGCAGGCGACGGCCGTGACCCGGCCGGCCTCACGGCCACCGAATCAGGTTCGCAAGCCGACACTGGGGGCCCTGGTGCGCTCGCTGCGCACCCAGAACGACTGGACGCTCAAGCAGATGAGCGAGAAGACCGGCATTCCATTCTCGACGCTGTCGAAGGTCGAGCACGACAAGCTGACATTGAGCTATGACAAATTGCTGCAGATGGCGGAGCGACTCGGCCTGGAATTGTCCGAGCTGATCGCCGGCCCGACGGGCGCCCAGTCCGCCCAGATGGTCTCCGCCAGGCGCAGCATTGGCACTCTCGATAACGCCGTGCGGGTGACTACGCCGAACTACGACTATTTCTATCTATGCACCGACCTGCGGCACAAGAGAGCCATTCCTGTATTGACACGCATCCGGGCACGTTCGGTCGAAGAGTTCGGGGAGCTCGTTCGTCATTCGGGAGAGGAATGGATGTACGTGCTGGAGGGGCGGGTCGAGGTGCACACCGAGTATTACGATACGGCGGTTCTCGAGCCGGGTCAGTCAGTCTATATCGACAGCAACATGGGGCACGCCTTCGTGGTGGCGCCCGGCTGCGATGTGGCGACGGTTGTGGGGGTTTGCTCGAGCGCGCATGAAGATCATATGAACGAGTTAATTTCGGCGCACGGAGAGTAGGGGCAAGGGGAATCCGGCTACTGGCGCAGGCGTGCTATCCAGCGGTACAGCAGCAGGATGGTCAGCGCGAAGACGCTAGTGCCCAAGGCCACCGCAGCGCTGTCGGCAAAACGGTCGCCGACGAGGGCTAGCGGATAGTCCTTGCCGGAAAATGCGACCAGGGCGGCGATCAACACGCCGACGAGACCTTCGCCGACGATCATGCCGGAGGCGAGCAGAACGCCCAGTTGCTTGATGCTCGCCGGGTTCGCACGCTGTTCGGCGCGCCGGTTGAAATACCATCCCGCGAGGGCGCCGACGACCACCATTAGCGTGCTTTGCGTTGGCAGATAGATGCCCAAACCGACGGCGAGCGGCGAGAGATGGGCGCCACGTGCGAACCGACGCAGCAGCTCATCGATGAAAATCATCGCCACGCCGATCCCCACACCCACCTCGATCAAACTCCAATCCACGTTGTTTTGGAGCACGCCTTGCGCGAGAGCCGAAATCAGCCCGGCTTGAGGCGCCGGGAGGGCATGCTCCCGAATTGGCCCGGGCGCGCCGGCAAATCCGTAGGCGTGATTCAACAGATCGAGGATCGGCGGAATGATCGCCGCGCCGGCAATGACACCGATGATCAAGGCGACTTGCTGTTTCCACGGCGTCGCATCCACGAGTTGACCGGTCTTGAGATCCTGCAGGTTGTTGTTGGCGATGGTGGCGACTGCAAAAATGACGGCCGTCACGAACAGGGCGAAGGCGACCAGGGCCTGCTGGGCTGTGGCCGGCAGGCTCGAGCGCACGCCCACGACCAGCAGCAGGGAGGCGCCGATCACAGCGAGGATGCCAATCCCGGACAAGGGGCTATTCGAGGAGCCGATGAGCCCGGCCATGTAGCCGCAGACCGCCGAGACAAAAAAGCTCATGAGCGCGATGTAAATCAAGCCGGCGATTACCAGCATCGTCATGTGGGAGCTCAAGGCCCCACGAGAGTCGAAATTCGCCAGCAGCACCGCAATCGGCGCCAGGCAGACGAGCGTGAGCAGGCCCACTATGCCGATCGGGATGTCGCGCTCGGTCCTGGGCAGCGCCGCCTGATCCCCCGCACGGCGGGCGCGCGAAGCGGCCATTGCCGAGCGCAACCCGCCGTAAACAGGCTTGACCAGCTTGGTGAGCGTCCAAATAGCCGCCACCAGGATTGTGCCTGCGCCGACGAAGCGGATCTGGTGATTCCAGGTGTCGTGGGCGAGCGCAGCCACTGCGGCGTGGCTGCCGGCGAGCGATGAATAGTGGGGTACGCCCCAGAGCCAGGCGACCAGCGCCCCGACCAGCATCGCGACGCCGACCCATAATCCGACCAGGTGACCGACGCCGAACAGCGCGAAAGAAAAGAGAAAATCAAAGCCGGTGACGCCGCCGGAGGCCCCGATCCGGAAATAGCGCACCAGGTCGCTCGCGAAGATGCGCGTCGCGACCACCACTGCAAACGAGGCCGATACGATCGATCCCCAAACGACGGCCCGCAGTCCGGCGCGGGCATCCGCTACCGCCCCTGCCTGGGCCTGATCGCCACCGCCCACCTTCAGAACTTCAGCGCACGCGAGCCCTTCCGGAAAGGGCAGATCCGATTGTGTGACCAGAGCCCGCCGCAACGGGATGGAATACATCACGCCCAATATGCCGCCCAGGCCGCAGATCAGGACGGAAATCCAGTACGGAAACCCGCTCCACCAGCCGATGATCACCAGGCCGGGCAGCACAAAGATGATCGCGGAAAGTGTTCCGGCCGCGGAGGCGACGGTCTGGACGATATTGTTTTCCTGGATCGTCATTCCCTTGAAGCCGCGCAGCACGGCCATCGAGATGACGGCTGCCGGGATGGACGTCGCAAAGGTCAGTCCCGCCTTGAGCCCGAAGAACACGTTCGCGGCGGTAAACATCAGTGTGATCAGCACACCGAGGATCAACCCCCGGACGGTCAATTCTTTCTGCGCCTGCGCTGGCATTGTCGTCATGGACCGTGCTCTCCCCCGAAATCGCTGGCGGGATAGTCACGGATGCAAGACGAGGACGCAACCGCACGGATGTAACGGCCGGGATACGCCGGCCGTCCGGTGCAGGGTCGGCTACGATGACCGTGGCCTCGCAATGGTTGCGATCTGGCGACCGAACAGCCCGCGCAGCCGGGAGGTACTTCGCAGTGTTGCCGGACGCCCGGGATTTTGGATCAGTTGCCGACAGAACAAAAAAGGGGCCGCTACCTGCGTGGCGGCCCCGTTCCTTGACCGGCCTCTCCGGGTAGCTACTTGACCGGCGTGTCCTGGCTCGCAACGCACTGCCACTTCCCGCTCGGCATCTTCACCCATGTATCGGTGAATCGCGAAGTCTCATCGAGTGACTTTCCCGACGTATCGGTGCCTTTGCCTTTGAAGACTCCGGTCGCGATGGCCGTATTTCCGAAAACGGTGACCTTCACGTCGGTGTAATCCACGCTGCTCCACTTGACTGACTTTGCGTCGCTCAGGGCCTGAGCCTTGGTCGTCGTGAGCTTGCCCTCGCCCGAGGTCTGCGTGAAATTGTCGGCGAGCAGCGGCGTCACCAACTCAGTGTTATTCGTCCGTTGCGATTTGAGCCACGTTTGCTCGAGCGCGGCGATGGCCCGCTCTGTTGTGGTGCCCTTGTCCGCCTGCGACCACGCGCTGCTGGTCAGCAGCACCGCAGCAAGCAAACACCATATCAGGCTTGTTTTCATGGAAGTTCCCCCGGTATGTTATTGGATTGACTCGAACACGGGCGCGCACTGTGCGCTTTTACCCCGCCAGCCGCAAGTCGCAGCTGCGCCTGTTGCCCTGCTCACGGAAAGGGATATATTGCCAGACTGAATCTGGGGTTGGCTCACAGGTGGCGTATGCCGCATCGACTCAATATCAACGGCGCTATTCGGCATGTGGATGTTCCGTCGGACATGCCACTGTTATGGGTGCTGCGCGGCGAGCTGGGACTGGTCGGCACCAAGTTTGGATGCGGCAAGGGGCTCTGCGGCGCCTGCACGGTCCACGTAAACGGTGCAGCGCAACGATCCTGTCAGCTGCCGGTCGGCCGCGTCGGCGACGCGAAGATCCACACGATCGAGCATATCGGTGGCACCGCGATCGGCGCCCGACTGCAGCAGGCGTGGCTGAAAATCGATGTGATGCAGTGTGGCTACTGCCAGGCCGGGCAGATCATGTCCGCGAGCGCGCTGCTCGCGCAGGCAGCCCAACCCAACGCCGATCAGATCAACTCTGCCATGGCGGGCAACATCTGCCGCTGCGGCTGCTACAACCGGATTCGGAGTGCGATCCGGATCGCCGGGGGTCTGGAAGAGGAGAGCGGTCGTGTCGCATGACTCACCAGGCGCCGGGTTCGATCGGCGCACCGTACTCAAGGCATCCCTGCTGGCGGGCGGCGGTTTGGCACTCGAGACGCTGATTCCCCTCCCCGTCAAAGCTCTGGGACAGAGGGGTGGGAAGGCCGCAGCCCCGGCGGAGCTTTCGGCCTTTGTGTCCATCGCACCGGACGGGACGGTCACCATCGTGTCCAAGAACCCCGAAATTGGGCAAGGCGTAAAGACTTCCTTGCCGATGATGGTGGCCGACGAGCTGGACTGCGACTGGGGCCAGGTGCGCATCACCCAGGCGGATGTCGATCAAAAGCGCTATGGCGAGCAGTCGGCCGGGGGCAGCACCGCGACACCCAAGAACTGGCTGCCGATGCGTCAAACCGGTGCCGCGGCGCGCGCCATGCTCCTTCAGGCTGCTGCTCTGAGGTGGGGCGTGAAAGCAGGCGATTTGACCACGGCCAAGGGACGCATCTTGCACGCGGCAACGGGACGCTGGATTGGTTACGGCGAGGTTGCCTCCGCGGCAGCAGCAGTGGTTCCTCCGGACCTGGACACCCTACGACTCAAGGAGCCCGGGCAATTCACGATCATCGGCCAGCCGGTGGTGGGCGTCGATAGCGCTAAGATCGTCAAGGGTCAGCCGATCTTCGGCATGGACACGCGCTTGCCGGGCATGCTGTACGCGGTCTACGAGGTCGCACCCGCGCACGGTGGCCGGCTCGTCAAAGCTGACATCGAGGCGGCGAAACGTTCACCCGGTGTCACGCACGTCGTGCCAATCATCGGCAATGGCGATGCCGACAAGGGCCTGGCGGACGGCGTGGCGATCGTGGCCTCCAACTGGTGGCTCGCGAACCAGGCTCGATCAAAGCTCGCAGTCAACTGGGATCTGAGCGCTGCCCAGGGTCACAGCACCAAGGTGTATCAAGCCAAAGCCGATGCTGCGATCGCGGCGGGTGGGGGCGCAATCCTGCGCCTCGACGGCGACCCGGCCGCGAAATTCGCTTCGGCCGCAAAGCGAGTCTCGGCACGCTACGACTATCCTTTCATTGCGCATGCGCCGATGGAGCCGCAAAACTGCACGGCGTGCTACAGAGGAGGTCGATTCGAGATCTGGGCGCCCAGCCAGGCCCCGCAGGACGGAGTGGAGGCGCTCCAGAGGGCATTGGGCATCGCGCCCGAGGCCGTTACCCTACATTTGACACGCGCCGGCGGCGGCTTCGGCCGCAGACTCCTGAACGACTATATGGTGCAGGTCGCGGCGATTGCGAAGGGCGTTCCGGGTGTACCGATTCAGCTGATTTGGTCGCGCGAGGATGACATCCGCCGGGACTACTTCCGTCCCGGAGGGTGGCACAGCTTCGAGGCGGCCCTCGGCGCGAAGGGTGAGCTGATCGCATTCAGCGATCATTTCGTGACCTTCGGTGATGGCAAGACTCCCGCAAGAGCCGCGAATTTCAACCTGTCGATGCCACCGGCCGGGCTCATCGAGCACCTTCAGTACAGCCAATCGATGCTGCCGACCGTCGTGACCACCGGTTGGTTGCGCGCACCCGCTTCCAACGCGCTGTGCTTCGCCTCGCAATCGTTCCTGGACGAAGTCGCGGTGGCGGCTGGAACCGATCTTCCGAAGCTCATGTTGGCTCTGCTCGGCGAGCGGCGCGAGGTTGCGGCACCGGACAAGCGCCCCTCATTGGACACCGGACGCGCGCGGGACGTGATCGAGAAAGTGATGCAGACCTCGAGTTGGACGCGGAAGGCTGCAGTGCCCGGCAGGGCCAGGGGCTTCGCTTTCTATTTCTCGCACCGGGGGTATTTTGCGGAAGTTGTCGAGGCCAGCGTCTCGGGCAGCGACGTTGCCGTCCACCACGTGTGGGTCGCCGGAGACATAGGCAGCCAGATCGTCAATCCCATGGGCGCCGAGAATCAGGTGCGCGGGGCGGTGATCGACGGGTTGGCGCAAGCACTCACAGGTCAGGCGATCGAGTTCATCGACGGTGTCGTGCAGCAGAGCAACTTTCACGACTTTCCGCTCGCGAGAATGCCCATGACGCCGGAAATCGACATCGCCTGGGTCAAATCGGACCAAGCGCCGACCGGGCTGGGTGAGCCAGCCTTACCGCCGATCGTTCCAGCGTTGACCAATGCGATCTTCGCGGCCACCGGCGCCCGGATCCGTTCCTTGCCGGTGCGACTGAAGACCGCGTAGGGCAACCCTCTGAGGTCATTATTGAAGCTGAATGTCCCCGCTGTATGCGACATTGATCTTGAGCCCGGCAACTACTCCGGCACGCCTGCGAGTTTGAGTCCCGCATAGAACGGTTCGAAGTCGGCGAGCGCGTCGGTCCGGTAGATCCACTTCCGGATCGCGGTGATCGAGCGGACCGCAGGGACTGCCGCATTGAAGTCCTCGAGCGCGCGCCGGGCGCGGTCGGCGTGACCGAGGCGTGCCTCGGCCGCGGCGAGTGTCAGGCGCACCTGCCCGGAGACGGGACTCTTGAGGTCGATCATTCATGCGCGCCGCGGCGTTCGCGGCCAACGCGGCGGCGGCCGCGTAGTCGCCGACCGCGTAGTGGGCATCGGCCGCGAGGGCAGTCATGTCTTCCCACCTGTCCGGAAAGCGTACGGTAAGGCCATCCACGATCGGAACCGCCTCACGCGCGCGGTCGAGCAGCGCGTCCAGATCGCGGATATCCGCTCCGGCGCGGGCGAGGTTTTCCATCGCTCCCGATCCGGCGTCGATCAGCACGGAAGGTCGGGATGACAGCCACAGCAGGTAAGCACTCGTGGCAAGCGCCACGACGTGCAACCGCTCATGAGTCCCTGCCACCCTCGAGGTCGACCACCATTGCGAAGTGGTCGCTGGCCCAGCTTCTTCTCGCCCAGCATCTCAGCAACGAAGGCGCGGTTTCCAGCAAGGTCTCACGGCCGGGTACACAGCTCGGCAGGACAGTATCGGGCCTGCCGGAGCTGCAATACGGAGTGCCGTGACGTACGCTGAGACACTGGACTGTAGCTTGCATCCGAGGTGCACCTTGCTTTTACGCGGATTGACGTTGTCGGCACTGGCTTTGTGGGTGGCGTGCGGAGCGACGGGCGCATTCGCTGACGATGGACTTGTGCCGACCAGCCCGGCGGCAAAGACCTTTCAGCTTGGCGCGCTCGAGATTTCGGTGCTGCGCGACGGCGGCCTGACCATCCCAAACGATGGCTCCGTTTTCGGTCTGAACGAAAAGCCGGCGGCGGTCGCGAGGATTCTCAGCGAAGCGGGTGCGCCCACAGACAAGATCGGGCTGGATGTTGACGCCTTGCTGATCCGCATGCCGGGTCATCTTGTCCTGATCGATACCGGATTGGGTCCAGCGGGTCATGGGGTCATGCGGGACAGTCTTGCCTCAGCCGGCGTATCTCCCGAGGCCATCACCGACATCTTCATCACCCACTCCCATTCCGATCACGTCGGAGGCCTCGTTGACGCGCAAGGCCGAGCCGCCTTTCCCAAGGCCACCATCAGGATGTCTGCCGGTGAGTGGACGTACATGCAGAACGACACCGACGCCCATGCGATTGCCACCGTTATCAAAGGTCA
The DNA here is from genome assembly GCA_050738795.1 of Steroidobacteraceae bacterium. Classification (GTDB taxonomy): domain Bacteria; phylum Pseudomonadota; class Gammaproteobacteria; order Steroidobacterales; family Steroidobacteraceae; genus 13-2-20CM-66-19. Next base: position 20,850 of record JBOIAD010000047.1, on the reverse strand, counting down.
GGTCCGACCCTTCGAGCCCGGCAAGCCCGTCTTGCCCGGCATCACGCCCGTGGCCCTCTCCGGCCATACCCCCGGCCATTGCGGCTACGAGATCAGCTCGCAGGGAGACACGCTGGTGGACATCGGGGATACGGCCCATAGCTCGATCGTCTCGCTGGCAAAGCCCGCCTGGACGATCACGTGGGATTCCGACAAGCAGGAGGGCGTGAGGACGCGGCGGCAGGAGTTGCAACGCCTCGCCAGCAGACACGATTTGATGTTTGCGCCACACTTCCCTTTCCCCGGCGTGGGGCGAATCGAGCAGGTTGGCGATGAATTCAGGTTCCTCCCTGGGCTCCCGTCCGGGAAGTCACGGTAACGCCGAATACCGGGTGATTGACGGGGTGGTGGCCCACAGTCGCGGATACATCGTTGCCACCGGCGCCTCCGTGAATCAGATCGGGCGCCTCGATGATTTGCCGGCGTGTGGCCCATCCTGTACGAACCAACGTTTACGCAGAGCGACTGATCCAACATTGGCTGGCTCATGGGCGGGGGCTCGGCGAGACCGCTCCAAAATTTCGCTCGCGAATCCAGCGCGTGAGCTCATCGGCAGCGCTCCGAAGTGGCGCCGCGCTTTGGGAGGTCTTGGCCTGCGTCATCGCGCCCGAGTACGTTGAGATGATGAACATCGCGGCGGCGGCCCGCCGGGAGCGGTCGAGCCGGACGCCGCCCGGGGTGCTGCCGATCCGGTCCCCGAGCGCCGCCCGCCACTCCGCAAACACGGCCTCAACGGCATCGCGAAACTCCGGATCCGCCAGCGCGAGCTCCAGCGCCAGGTTGTTGAGCGGGCAACCCGCAACACGACCTCTGGCCTCGATGCCCGCTGTAATCTGTGCGAAGACCTGTGAGACCGCAGCCGGCAACGAGGCGGCGGTCCGCACCGGATCGACCCACGTCTCTCGAACAGCCGGTGCGACTCGCTCGAGAATGACTGCGAGGCCGAGCGCCTTTTTGGATGCAAAGTGGTGATGCAGCGCGCCACCGGACACCTCCGCCCCCTGCATCAGGTCTTGCATGGAAGTCGAGAAGTAACCGCGCACCTGAAACATCTCCGCGGCCACGTCCAGGATTCGCGTGCGGAGCCCCTGTGGATCGTTTTTACGCGGGACCTTGTGAGTGGCCTTCGTGCGGGGGGTTTTCATACGGGATGATACTGGAAAAGTGCTCATGGCTTGACAATCAAGCCGGTTCGGCGCGAGAGTATCGCAGAAAACCGGATGACCGGTCTGTTTCTAAGGGCACAACCGGAAGACCCCATGGCGACAACACTCTCGGAGCACCCGTCCGTCATTCGGGCGAGCCGCCGGACGATACTTTTCGGGCTTTGCAGTGCCTTGCTGGCGCAAGAAGCGCCCGCGGCGGAACCGCCGGGCACGTACGCCGATCCCTCGTGCTGTAACGTGGTGGAACTGCGGCAATACGCGCTGCACCCCGGCCGGCGCGAGCCATTCATCGAACTGTTCGATCGGACGTTTGCGGATCCCCTGGACGCCACCGGCATGACCGTCATCGGCCAGTTTCGCGACCTGGATCGCCCCGATCGATTCGTGTGGATGCGCGGCTTTCAGGACATGGCCTCGCGGGCCAGGGAGCTGGCTGCTTTTTACGATAGCGATCTGTGGCACAGATACCGCAACGAGGCCAACGCCTCGATTGACGATTCCGACAACGTACTGCTTCTCGAACCGGCCTCGCCGGCGCTCCGCTTCAACGGCATCCCGCCTCGGCCTGTCGCTGCAGCTGCGGCCACTCAGGTCGGCCTCGTGGTTGCGACCCTCTACTACACGAAACCGGATACCCTTTCCGCGTTCGGGGCGCTGTTTGATCGATCGCTGCGCCGCCGCGCTGAGGCGGCTGGGGCACGGACGTTGGCTGCGTACCGCACCTCAACCAAAGAGAACAATTTTCCACGCCTCCCGGTCCGCAGCGGCGAACACATTTTCGTATGGGTAGCGCAATTTGCGAACCCGGAGGCGTACGCTGCCTATCAGGCAAAACTGACGGCTGACAAGAAGTGGACCCGGACTCTGTGGCCGACCGCTCGCGAGCAGCTCACTCGGGACCCTGAAGTGCTGCGACTCACACCAACGCCACGATCGCGGCTGCGCGGTTGAGAGCGGCATCTTTTCGAGTGCCGGCGATCCGCTCAAACCGCCCACGCCTGGGAAAGCCTGTTCCTCTTCGATAATCGATCTGCTCGCCGTCCGGTCCCTGCACCGCGCATTCGGCAGGGGGTGAGTCGCAGCAAGAAAAACATCTGGAGGATGTCAGACTAGGCCTTGGAGACACGTCCTGGGAGCATCAGGTAGGAGCAGATGTCATGTCTGGAAGTATCATAGTCACCGAATACGTGTCACTGGACGACGTCATTGAGGACCTGGTCGGGATGGAGGAAGTGCGATCATTCGGCGGCGGCAGCGTGCTCGTGTGCTATTGCCCTGCTTAGCTCCAGCGAGAAGGAACCGCCAGTGCGAAATACTTTTGTGACAGCAGCCTTCGCCCTGCTTACATCCATAGTCCTGCCGGCAGAGGGGTGGGCTCAGACAAACACGGCGGCCGCTCCGTCCGCAGCTCAACGGATGTCGGTGCCGGATGAGCATGAGCGTAAGCTCGCGGCGCGCGTTGGAACGTGGAGCGTGGTCTCGACGCTGAGACTGACGCCCGATGCGCAGCCCATCCTTCAAAAGGGTCTCATTGCCCAACGTCGGATGATTGGCCTCTACATGGAAGAGGAGATGAAACCGGCTCCGGGCTCACAGACGCAGGACTTCCACCGGCTGGCCTACCTGACCTATTCGCGGGTGGAAGGCCGCTGGCAGTACGTCTCGATGGACACCCGGTTCCCCGTCGGGATCATGCCGAATGCCATGAGCACTGATGTGATTCGCTTCCGGGGCTTGATTCTCAATTCCACCTACGCGCCCGACGAGCGAGGGGCTCGAGGAGTGTGACATCGACGCGCAGCTGCCAAACCTGCCGAATGCGATGAAGGCCGTTCTGCTCAAGGGCCACGGCGGTTACGAGCAACTTGACTTTTGCAGTGACGTGCGTGTGCCTCAACCGGGCGCGGGCGAGGTCCTGATCAGGGTGCGCGCAGCCGGTGTCAACAATACGGATATCAACATGCGTGTCGGTTGGTATTCGAAGTCAAACAATGCGGACACAGCGATCGCGAGCGAAGAGGCAGCGCCGCCGGCGGCACGTGGCGAGGATGGCGGGTGGACGGGTCGTGCCGCGCGCTTTCCACTGATCCAGGGTGCCGATGTGTGCGGTCACGTCGTTGCGACCGGCCCTGGTGTGGCCGCGACGCGCGTTGGGGAGAGGGTGATTGTCGACCCCGTGTTGCGTTCGGGCGGAGATGGCGCCGGTGAGGACTGCGCCTATCTGGGTTCCGACTGCAACGGCGCATTTGCTGAGTTCGTCAGCGTGCCATCGATCAATGCCTTCGCGGTCACGAGCTCCCTGTCCGATCCCGACCTTGCGTCGTTTCCCTGTTCCTACTCGGCCGCGGAAAACATGCTTGCCCGTGCCGGCGTCGGCCACGGTGAAACGGTTCTCGTCACCGGAGCTTCCGGCGGTGTCGGATCGGCGGCCGTCCAACTCGCAAGACGCCGTGGGGCCCGGGTGATTGCTATTGCTGGTGCATCAAAGGTAGAAAAGCTGGCGCAGCTCGGCGCATCCGCAGTCCTGCCGCGCGAATCGGACATCATTGCCGGCGTTGGACGGAAATCCGTCGATGTGGTTGTCGATGTCGTCGGGGGCCCGCAGTTTGGCAGTCTGCTGGAGGTCCTGCGCCGCGAGGGTCGCTACGCCGTGGCGGGCGCGATAGCAGGTCCTTTCGTAGCCCTCGATCTTCGCACCCTGTATCTGAAGGACCTCCGGCTGCTCGGCTGCACGATTCCCGATCCTGACGTGTTCGCGAATCTTGTTGGGTACATCGAACGAGGCGAAATCCGCCCGATCGTCGCCCGCACGTATCAACTTAGCGCCATCGTCCAGGCGCAACGGGATTTTCTCACCAAGAAACACACGGGAAAAATCGTGCTTCTGCCGTGAGGCGCAGGGAATCTGAGCCCTCGGTCGGCCGGAGGTTGGGCTGATAGCCGCTAGGAGACCTTCCGCCGGCCGCGGACGATTCAGGGCCCAGGCCTTTAACTGAAGACACCTGCGGTCCGGCCGGGTAGGCGCGATTCCGCGTCACTCAGATACAAGTCGTGAGTGTCTGCACGGCCTCACGTATCGCCACGACGTCCGCGCCGCCGTAACCCAGGATGAGGCCGCCGCGGGCGGGAGCGTGCAGATAGCAGGCGGACAAGGGCCTGGCCGACACTCCCTGCTTCGCCGCCTTCCTCGCCACCGCCACGTCGGCCACTCCGCGCGGCAGCAAAGCCGTGAGCTGCATGCCCGCTTCGGCACCCAGCACTTCAAGCTGTCCGTCGCGCTGCTGCTGGATCGCATCCACCAACGCCCTGCGCCGTTGCGCGTACAGTTTGCGCATGCGGCCGATATGGCGCGCGAAATGTCCTTCGCGGATGAAATCCGCCATGACCGCCTGGTACAGGCCGGACGAGCAGGTGTCGGTCGCCTCGCGGGCTACGGCGAAGGCGGGCACCAGGTCCTTGGGCAGCACCAGGTACCCGAGACGCATGGCGGGGAACATGACCTTGCTGAAGGTACCCAGGTAGATGACGCGGCCGTCGGTGTCCAGACCCTGCAGGGAGGCGATTGGGCGGCCCTCAAAGCGGTACTCGCTGTCGTAGTCATCCTCAATGATCCAGGTGCCGCTGTGCGCCGCCCAGTTCAAGAGCTGCATGCGCCGCGCGGCGCTGAGCGTGACACCGAGAGGGAACTGGTGCGACGGGGTGATGTAGGCCACACGCGCGGTGCGGCCGCGGCGTAAGCCTTCGGCCACGTCGAGGCCCTCCTGATCCACGGGCACCGGCACCAGCCGCGCGCCGGCGGCGTGCAGCGCCAGTTGCGCGCCTGGATAACCCGGCTCCTCGATCCACACGCCCTCGCCCGGATCGAGCAGCACCTGCGCTGCGAGTTGTAGGCCCTGTTGCGATCCAGTAGTGACGAGCACCTGCGAGGCTTCGCACCGCACGGCGCGAAAGACACCCAGGTACGCGGCGATTACCTCGCGCAGCGGTAGGTAGCCCATGGTGTCGCCGTAATACAGCAAGTCCATAGGCGGCTTGCGTGCATGGCGGTTCACAAGCTTCGACCAGACACCGGCGGGGAAGTGGTCCAAGGCCGGCAAGCCGACGCGGAACGCGCCGAGGTTGCTCAACCACGAGCGATCCTGCGTGCGTATCGCGGCTGCGCGTCGTGACAAGCGCCTCGCGGCGCCTGGTCCGGCTGGACGCGGCAGCAGGCGGTCGGGTTTCAGCGTTGCTGATTTCGAGGTCTCCTGCGGGATCGACCGCGCCACGCAGGTGCCGGCGCCGATGAAAGTCTCGAGGTACCCCTCGGCAAGCAACTGCTCGTAGGCCGCCAGCACCGGTATGCGGGATACGGCCAGCTCCTTCGCCAGCTGCCGGGTGGAGGGCAACCGCTGCCCGGGTTTCAGGCGGTGGTCGAGGATAGCCCGCCGGAACCAGTCGGACAGTTGCCGGTACATCGGTGTCGCGCTGCCGGAATCCAGCGGTACTGGCGGCAGGAAGCTGGAGGAGGTGCGGCGGATCGTGGCGGCTCCCGAAGTGGTCATATGGAATCATACCAAAATGGCTATTTTGGTTAACCACTATGCGGCTTACGCTGCGGTCGGTTCCCTCTGAGGTCTGAAGATGGACATGTCCGTGCTCGGGAAAGTCAGCTGCTGGTTCGCGTTGGTGCTTGCCCTGCAGCCCCTGGGGGGCGTCGCGGCAACCGCGCCGCTCGCCGGCCCGCAACGGGACGGGCAACATGATTTCGATTTCAACCTGGGTGGCTGGCGGACCCATATCCGCCGCCTGCAGCATCCGCTCAGCGGTTCCAGCGACTGGATCGAACTGAACGGCACCGTGGTGGCAAACAAGATCTGGGACGGCAAAGCCCAGATCGAGGAGATCGAGGCGGACGGGCCGGCCGGTCATTTCGAAGGCATGACCGTGTTCCTGTACAACCCTCAGGCGCACCAGTGGGGTATGTACTTCGCCAACGGCCGCGACGGCACCGTGGACCAGCCTGCCAGCGGAGAGTTCAAGGACGGGCGCGGCGAGTTCTACAGCCAGGAGCTCTACCATGGCCGGACAGTGTTGGTGCGCATGGTCTGGTCGGACATCAAGGCGGACTCACATCACGTTGAACAATCGTTCTCCGTCGATGGCGGCCAGACCTGGGAGCCCAACTTTATCGGCGATCTGACGCGGAACAATCAGGCAGCGGCGGAGGCGGCCAGCCCACCGGTCGACGCGGCCTCGCAGCAGCATGGCTTCGACTGGCAGTTCGGTGCCTGGAATATCCACATGTCGCGGCTGCTGCATCCGCTCACCGGTTCCACTAGCTGGACCCCGCTGGACGGCACCGTGCTGGTGCGGCGGCTCTGGGGCGGGCGCGCCAACCTGGCGGAGATACAGACCCAGGGCCCCTCTGGCCATCTGCAGTTCCTCTCTTTGCGCCTCTACAACCCGCAGTCCCAACAGTGGAGCATGCTGTTCGCCCACAGCAAGGACGGCGTCCTGAACGGCCCCGCCCTGATCGGCGAGTTCAAGGACAGGCGCGGGGTGTTTTATGACCAGGAACCTTACCAGGACAGGGCTATACTGGTGCGTTTCACCTTCCTGAGCCTTACCGCGGATTCGAGTCGCGACGAACAGGCGTTTTCCGCCGACGGCGGCAAGACCTGGGAGGTGAACTGGATCAACACGCAGACGCGCATGAAGCAAGAAGCCCCCGGAGCGCGCTGACATATGCTCCGCAGACCCATAACATGTGTTATGTTGGTTTTAGTTGCTGCGGTGGCGCTCAGTCGGTCGTAGACGGCCGCATCGCGAGTCGTTGAATGACGGGACACCTGGTGTCCTGCGTGTTCGCATCGCAGTCGGCAATCAGGCCGGCGAGTTCCCTGCGCAGGTCACGAAGGTCGCGGATGCGAGCGTCGACCAGGTGCAGCTTGGCCGCGGCGAGTTGCCGGGTGGCGCGGCACGAGCGCCGCGCCTGCAGGGCAATCAAGCTGGTGGTCTCGGCAAGCGTAAATCCCATCGCCTGTGCCCGCTTGATGAAACGCAGTCGGTCCGCATCCGCCTCGGTGTATCGCCGGATGCTCCCGATCGGCCGTGGCGGTTCGGGCACAAGTTTCAGTCGCTGGTAGTAGCGAATCGTCTCAACGTGCACCCCGGCGGCTGCGGCGAGTCCGGCGATCGTGTAAGACCGCGGCATAGCTTGACTCCGTACCATACTACGGACCTTATCCTAGCGCCCTTGAGTGCCCGAAGCGAAGCGGCTCGTCCGGAGGTGCGGCAATGAGTGAGAAGACGCGCGTCGTCGGCACCGCAGGGGGGGCGCTGGGACTGGGCGCGTTCGCGGCAGCGCTCGGCGCATGCTGTGGGCTGCCGTGGGCCGTTGCTCTCCTGGGCGTGAGCGGCGCGGTGGCACTCGCTCGCCTATCCTTCCTGCTGCCTTACGCTCTACTCGGCGCGGGCGCGTCGTTAGCCTTTGCGTTTTGGTGGGCGTATCGTCCCGCGGCAGTCTGCGCCGACGGCACATGCAACCCGGTTAGCCGGCGTCGGTTGCGCTGGATGGTATGGGCGGCAGCGGTGCTGGTCGTGGGGCTGGCGACGGTGGCGCTGAGTTCAGGGTGAGGAGCAACTCGATGCGCATCCTGCGTGCAGCCTTAATCGCAATCGGTCTTCTGTCCGTGGAAATCGGCTGTACGAAAGACCCCAGTTCCGCCGCGGCATTCGTGCCATACACCATACTCGATGATCAAGCCAGCCAGCTGCGCGCGGCTTTCAACCGCAAGATCGGCTCTGTACGGCTGCTCTTCGTCGTCGATCCCATCTGCCCTGACTGCCTGCGTGGACTCGCGGACATGAATCGCGATCTGCTGCAGGGTATGGCCGATCCGCGACTGCAAACCTTCGTGGTGCACGAGCCAGTGCTCGGCGTCGCCCGGTATGCGCCGTGGCTGCGGGTGTCGGGAGGAAAGGACGTCCCGAAGGCCGCGCAGCTGCTCCAGAATCCCAACGTACAGAACTACTGGAACCCTTCGGGTGCGTTCGGGCGACTGCTCTCGCAAGCCGTCGGGCTCAAGAACGGGGAGCGCTCTGTGTACGCCTGGGATGTTTGGTTGGTCTACGGACCCGAGGCCAAATGGGTCGGCGCCGATCCGCCGCGTCCGCGCCTTCTCATGCATCAGTTGGGTGAGCTTCGTGGCAGCACGGAGTTCCCGCACCTCGATAGTCATGTGTTTGCGAAACGGGTGCAAACGCTACTCGCGCAGCTGCCGACTTCCGCGGGCACTGCGGCCCTTGCCGATCAGGTTCAGCAATGATCACGACATGCGAGCTGACGTGCCCGAACTGCAGGCATCGATCGACGGAAACGATGCCGACCGATGCGTGCATCTACTTCCACGAGTGCGCGGGCTGCGGCGCGTTGCTGCGGCCTAAAGCGGGCGACTGTTGTGTGTTCTGTTCCTACGGCTCGGTGGCTTGTCCCGAGATCCAGGCCAACCCGTCATGCTGCGCGGCGCGGGACAACCGGTAGGCGCCGAAGCCTCCTGTGTGGACGCTCGCGCAGACTGGGCCAGCGGTCTGCGCGGGTGTCTGATCTGGGGCATACCCATTGCGATCCTGTTGGCGACTCCCTCGGTCGGCGAACGCTATCTCGTCATCGTATGGCCGGCACTGCTCATATTCATGGGTGTGGCATGTTGGCTGAACGCGCGGCGCTGTGGTCGCATCCACTGCTATGTAACGGGACCCTTCTTCTTGCTGCTCGCAGGTCTCGCCCTTCTGTATGGCGTAGGAGTGTTGCCGCTTGGCGCGCACGGTTGGTCGACGCTCTCCGCGGTACTCATCATCGGCACTGTCGTGCTCATCTGCGTACCCGAATGGCTCCTCGGACGGTACCGATCTGCTGCAACCCGTCTCTGAGTGAAGGTGAAGTTACGCATGCCTTCGCACTTTCGTGATCGTGCGCAAGTCACTCTTCGGCTGGACGGAGAGGCGCGCCGCTCGTTGCAACCATTCAAAATTAGCTATGCGCTGGCTGTTACAGGAACGCCATGAGCAAGCAAGTGCTGTTCATTCGGGGCGGCGGTGAAGGCGCTCATGAGGAAGATGCCAGACTGGTGGCAAGCCTCGCGAGCAAGCTGGGAGAGAATTACGAGATTCGCTACCCGGGGCTGGCAATGCGCCCCGGTCATCTCACAAGCCAACATCGCGCATCAGGGAGCTGGGGCTGACTCGTCCGCCCCACATCTGGCGCACTCTTGCTGTTCGGGTTCCCTGCTTGTTCCAGGATGGTGCGGTAGGGTGTCGTTGGCAGTTTCCCAGGCTATCTTGTGCGCGAGCCAGATCTCTACGCTGGGTGGAAAGTCATCGGGCACGTCGAGCGATGCTGTCGTAGTGTCGATCGTCTGTGGCTCGTCCTCGCGCTGGTACGTCAGGCTGGTGCCGCATTGGCTGCAGAACGATCGCACAACCGAGGGCGACGAGCGAAAGCGGGCGGGCTCGCGCGTGATGAATGCGAACTCGCTGGAACGAAAGATCACCCACGCGACGCAAGGCGCTCCGGCCGCGAGGCGATACGAACGACAGTGGCAGAGCGATCGTGCAATAGGGTCGCTTGTGGCGCGGTAGCGGACCGCGCCGCATAGACAACCTCCTTCGATGGCTTTGCCTGGCATGGTTTTCCTTCTTGCGCCGGCCATGCGACCGCGCACAGCGTAGTGCGCGCACCACCACGCGGCAAGCGCGGCAGTTGACGTTGCGCATATCTGCGAGCAGGGCGGCTATCGTTGGTGGCATCCTGAGGCACCGCCGAAGGCGAGGCGTTCGAGCAGGTCGGCAATTCCGCACATTCATTTGGTGTGACCTGGAGCTTCTCATGCAGAGACGACAACTCGGTCATAACGGTCCACAGGTGTCCTCTCTCGGACTTGGGTGCATGGGCATGAGCGAAGGGTACGGCCCGGCGGATGAGCAGGAAGCGATCGCCACGCTGAACAGAGCGCTCGATCGGGGGGTGAACTTCCTGGACACCGCCGATGTGTATGGTCCGCACACCAATGAGCTGCTGGTTGGGCATGTCATCCGCAACCGTCGCGCACAGGTCATCCTCGCCACCAAGTTCGGCTTCGTGAGCGATCCCGAAATGGCTGGCGCTCGCGCCATCGATGGCCGTCCGCACTACGTGCGCCAGGCCTGCGATGCCAGCTTGCGCCGCTTGGGCATCGACGTGATCGACTTGTACTATCTGCATCGCGCCGACCCGCAGGTGCCGATCGAGGACACCATCGGCGCCATGTCCACGCTGGTCGAGGCGGGCAAAGTGCGCTATTTGGGTGTCTCGGAGGTGGGATCGGAAACGCTCCGCCGCGCACACGCGGTACATCCCATCGCTGCAGTTCAAAGCGAGTACTCGCTCTGGACTCGCGATCCAGAGGAAGCCGGCGTCCTCGATGTCTGTCGCGAGCTCGGGATCGGATTCGTGCCGTTCAGTCCCTTGGGACGCGGCTTTCTCACCGGAGCGATCCGCTCTCCCAATGATTTTGACGCCGCCGATTTTCGGCGCAACAACCCGCGATTCGAAGGCGAAAATTTCGTGCGCAATCTGCGCCTGGTGGATGAGGTGAAGCGCTTGGCAGCCGTCAAGCAATGTACGCCAGCGCAATTTGCACTAGCTTGGCTCCTCACCCGCGGTGAGCAGGTGGTGCCGATCCCTGGTACCAAACGCCGTGAACGACTCGAAGAAAATCTTCGCGCAGTCGAGATCGAGCTCGAACCTGGTGAGCTGGCGGCGATCGCTGCAATCTTTCCGCCCAGCGTTGCAGCGGGCCGACGATACTCAGAATCGATGATGGCTCTCGTTGGGCGTTAGAGCCTGCCTGCGCACTGTGGGCGAAGTTCAGGTGCACGATGTTGATGCGTCAACCGAGCCCGGTTGCGCGCGCGATCAGAAACAACCCTGCCCCGACAACGATGGCCCCGATGGCTCGCGCGACGAGCTCACCGGCCGGTGCGAGACGTTCGACGGTGATGGCGGCCGCCACGACAGCCATCGCGCGAAGGTCCATGACGCCGATGACGAGGAGGATTGCCGTCGGACCGGCACAGCAGTAACTGCAGTGGAGGCCCAGGCGCAGGCCGTGTCGCCAGGCCGTTCCGAGGTCAGCCGGTAACGTTCGGCCGCGTCCCGGTGCCTCCCGGCAGCAGGCAAGGTGATGTGCCTTCCACGCGGTGAACTGGAGCGCGCCGGCGATCAGGACGACCACACCGACCGCGATCCGAACGGCGCGCGCCAGCGCCGGCAGCTGCATCTCGACCGCCGCCAGCGCGATGCCCAGCGGAAAGGCCGCCATTCCGACCGCGGTCCAGACGAAGAAGTAACCCACGCCCACGAGCGCCGTCAGCCGACCGAGGCGCGTCTCGCCTGTCCTGCCAACGGCCTGACGGTATCGCCATAGCATCGGGACCAAAGACGGCAGCATCATCGCCACCATCATCACAACCCACATGCCAAGGAACGACGCAGCGGCGCCGGGCCACGTCTGCCCGGGCATCCGCATCCACGCCATCGACATCGTCCGGCCGCCGGGCATCGGCATCTCGTCCATCGCTGACATGGACGCGCACCAGGCGATGGTCACCGCCGCGCTGGCGGCGAAGAGTAGCGCCGAGACGCCGAAGAAGGCTCGCTGAAAAGCTCGCTCGGTAACCACGTGTCGTGAGATCTCCCGTCCCCCGGTTGCGCCAACGACGTCCATGACTTGGCTCAGCGCTTGGCGTACTCGTCGTGGCGACGCCACCAGACGCCCTTCTCGTTGCGCCCCATGGGAGCGCGGTCGAGCCACTGGTACGCGCCCCACAGGCCATCCAGCCCGCGCGCATAGGTGGAATAGGTGTGGTAGACGACGCCGTCCTCGAGCGTGAACGCGCTCATGCCGGGCCGATCGCGCGTGTACGTGGCCGCGTCGGTTCCGCAGGTGGCCGCGAACTGGACGACGGGCTCCGGGAAGGTTGTCGCGTCCATCGCGTGGCCGCCGCGCCGGTAGTTGTATTCGATCCCTCCCTCGCGCTGTTGCTCCTCGGTGAACGAGATGTTGAAGTCGAAGTTGAAGTCGCCGCCGAACGAGGACGCCCAGGGAAACGTCCACCCCATCCGCCGCTTGTACGCCTGCAGCTTCGCGAGCGGCGCCCGCGACACCGCCGAAAGCGTGACGTCGTGGCTCGCCAGGTGCACGGCGAAGCCGTCGAACCCGTCCGCGATCATCGAGCACGACGGACACCCCGCGGTGTAGTCGGGTCCGAACATGAAGTGGTAGACGAGAAGTTGCGAGCGCCCTCGAAAGAGGTCTTTCAGCGACGCGCTTCCCTCGTCGGTCTCGAATCGATACTCCTTGTCGGTGCGAACCCACGGCAACTCCTGCCGCCGCCGCGCCAGCTCGTCGCTTCGCCGCGTGAGCTCCTTCTCCGCCTCGAGGAGCTCGATCCGTGCTGCGAGCCACTCCTTACGTGTGCCGGTCATGTGCTTCGTCATGGCTACTATCTCCTTCTAGAGATGACCCGGTGGTCGTTGGTGATGAGCTAGATTAGGCGCCGGGTATCGAACGGTGGGAGTGACAAGTGTGACGGGATTCCGATGGACTCGCTGATCACCGCCGCGGCGCGTGCCCTCGCAGCGGGTGATCCCCTCGGCGCATTGAAGCGGGTCGCCCTGCGTGAGGACGCGCCTGCACTCGCGCTTCGAGGCATCGCGATGGCGCAGCTCGGCGATCTGGTTCGGGCCAAGGCGCTCCTGCGACGGGCCGCGCGTGCGTTCGGTCCGAAAGAGGCTTGGGCCCGTGCGAGGTGCGTCGTTGCCGAGGCCGAGATCGCGCTCGTCTCGCGCGACCTGGGCTGGCCTGCGAAGTCGCTAGACGCGGCACGGGCGACGCTCGAAGAGCACGGCGACCGGGTGAACCTCGCACATGCGCGATATCTTCAGGTCCGGCGCCTCCTGCTGATCGGACGCATCGACGAGGCCGAGCGAACGCTCGCCGAGCTCGACCCCGCGCTCTTGCCTCCCGCGTCGAGAACCGCCCACGAGCTGGTGGTCGCGGGGATCGCTATGCGGCGCCTCCGCACGAAGGCGGCGCGTGGTGCGCTCGCTCGGGCCGAGCGCGCAGCGCGCCACGCACGTATCCCTGCGCTGACGGCGGAGGTCGAAAGCGCTTTCCTCGTCCTGAACACACCCGCTGCGCGCCTGATTGCGAGTGGCGAAGAGCGGCTCTTGCTGCTGGAGGAGGTCGAAACGTTGCTCGGGTCGAAAGCACTCGTCGTGGACGCTTGCCGTCATGTCGTGCGTGACGAAAGCAAGGTGGTCTCGCTCGCAAAGCGTCCGGTGTTGTTCGCACTCGCACGCGCTCTGGGCGAAGCGTGGCCCGGAGACGTACCGAGGGACACGCTCGTCGCGCGCGCATTCCGAGCGAAGCGTGCCGATGAATCGCATCGCGCGCGGTTGCGGGTCGAAGTAGGCCGGCTTCGCACGGTGCTTCTGCCGCTGGCCGACGTGAGCGCGACGAAGCGAGGTTTTGCGCTGGCACCGCGCCGCGCACGCGAGGTAGTCGTGCTGGCGCGGCCCGTCGAAGAGGACCATGCGGCGGTGCTCGCCTTCCTCGCAGATGGAGAATCGTGGCCGAGCTCCGCCCTGGCGCTTGCGCTTGGAACGAGCCAGCGCACCGTGCAGCGAGCCCTCGACTCGCTTGCGTTAAGATGCAAGGTGCAGTCGTTCGGCCGCGGGCGAGCCCGTCGTTGGATGACCCCGCCCGTGCTGGGATTCACGACGACCTTGTTACTCCCCGCTCCTCTGCCGATTTGACTAAGATGGAAACATGAGCCGATCAACCGCCGAGATCGTCCGTGAGTACGGACCCTTTCCGGGTGCCGACAGCGTGCATGGAGTCACGTATGACGGTCGGAACGTCTGGTTTGCTGCTGGAGACAAGCTGAACGCCTTCGATCCTGTGAGCGGGAAGACGCTGCGCTCGATCGATGTGGCCGCGCATGCAGGAACGGCCTTCGACGGCCAGCACCTGTTTCAGCTCGCCGAGGATCGCATTCAGAAGATCGATCCGCAGACCGGCCGTGTGCTCGCCACGATCCCGGCGCCCGGCGGCGGCGGTGACTCGGGGCTCACGTGGGCCGAAGGGACGCTCTGGGTGGGGCAGTATCGGGACCGGAGGATCTATCAGGTCGATCCGCAAACAGGGGCGATTCTGCGCACGATCGAGTCCAACCGCTTCGTCACCGGGGTCACCTGGATCGACGGAGAGCTCTGGCACGGAACCTCGGAAGGTGACGAGAGCGATTTGAGGCGAGTCGATCCTCGAACCGGAGAGGTTCTCGAGAGGCTCGAGATGCCGCCCGCAATGTACGTTTCGGGGCTCGAGTCCGATGGCGGCGATCAGTTCTTCTGCGGAGGAGGCCGGAGCGGCAAGGTGAGGATCGTCCGCCGGCCCAAGCGAGGCTCCGCGAGGGGCAGCGGCTCCGAGATTCCCGTCGACTCCGCGAGCAAATAATCGAAGCGGCCCCTCACCGGCGAGGTTCGATACCTCGACGAGGGCTCGCCCTGAACCGCCGCGACAGCGCTTGCCCGAGGCTGTTGATGCTCCTGGAGCTCCCACGGTGGCTGCGGAGCCCTTAGGGGATGTGGGCGATGTGGGAACTGATTGATCGCCGGAGCGCATCTGCGACAAGCGCGGCTTTCGGCAGACGCTTACGGTCGGAGCTTCTCAGCCCCGCGGACTTGCCTCTTCAGCTCGTCGCCGGCGGCAGGTTCGCACATCTATAATACGCGACCTGGGCATCCTTGAACGCGTTGACGTTGAACCCGCCTACCTTCGCCTCGCCGGGCGTCATGATGTAGGCGTAATTCGCGCCCTTGGCTGGAGCGGAATCAACTGCCGCCGCCGTCACTCTCTCCGTGCTGCCGGCACGATTCATGTTGCCAGCAACCCCCCACTCCTGCGGCTCCTGGTAGATTTTTGCACAGTTGTATTGCGCTTTGGGCTCCGACTGTCCAGCGAGCACGCGCGCGCCCGAGCTGGACTTGTAGTCCTTCACCGTGAGCTGCCCCACGGCAGTGCAGCCCACAATCCCAACCGCCATCGAGCACACCAAAGCAATTCTTCCAGACATAACGGCTCCAATCGGATGGCTGACTGCCCTGCGAATGATAGGAGGATGGGGTGGTCCGAGCAGGGAATCACGTCACAATAGGAGGCGGCGGTAAGGTTTGAACTCAAAGCCTGCTTTGCACGCCACGGCAACATGTCCCACGGTCCTGACGACTTGCGTACTTTTGAACGACCTGAGCGCGGCTATTCCCGATACCCGGGATTTGATCGATCAAGTTTTCGCAGCAGCCCCGGCCATGCGAGACTGCTTCCCAATCCTCGCATCACCTGGCTGGCCGCGGCCCGAATGCCGCCGAGAATGGGTTCGGGTATTCGGATCAATTCTTGTCCGCCGCTTTGAGCACGCACTTGGATCGCGCACGCGGATTCGAAGAGATACATGAACAGAAAGGCATCGGCCGGTGACGAGCCGGCAGTCAGGAGCCCGTGATTGCGCAGCATCAGATAGGACTTGTCGCCGAGGTCCGCGACCAGGCGCGGCTGTTCGGCGGCATCGAGTGCGACACCCTCGTAGTCGTGGTAGGCCAACGACGACAGCACGAGCAGGGATTGCTGTGAAATCGGCAGCAACCCCTGCTTTTGGGCCCCGACGGCGACGCCGTCGAGCGAATGGACGTGCATGACGCACGCGACATCCTCTCACGCCGCATGAATGCAGCTGTGAATAGTGAAGCCGGCCGGATTGATCTCGTGGGGCGAGTCCAGGATCTTCCGGCCGCTGAGATCGATCTTGACGAGCGAGGAAGCCGTGATTTCCTCGAACATCATGCCGTAGGGATTGATCAGAAAATGATGCCGCGATCCGGGAACCCGCGCCGACACGTGCGTGAAGACGAGGTCATCCCAGCCGTAGAGCGCAACGAGCCGATACGCGGCCGCGAGATTCACGCGCACGTCCCATTCGGCGGCGCTGACTTGCTGTCTCACCGAGGTGACCGTTTCGTGTTTCATTCAGTGCGCCGCCTCCGCCGCGCTGGGTGGCCCGAGGATTCTGCCGACGACGATCGTGGCGCCGATCAGCAGGCCTCCGCCCGCGGCCTCCATGAGCAGCCATAGTGGAGGATTGGGATTTGGCGCCGCCAACGCGAGGCCTGCGACCGTGAACAACATGAAGGTGCAGTAGTTGAGAACCAGCGGCATCATTTCGCCGAACGCGAAAATCGCGTAAACAGCGGCCAAAATGTAGACCCGTCGGCCCCATTCCACGCCGATGAGGTGCGCGAGCCAGCCGATGACGATCGGTGCAAGCATCACGAGTCCGATACCGGCGGCGGCGCCGATCAGAATATGCGGCGCCCCCTTCGGGTTCATGTGTTCGCCGAAGAAGAGGACCCAGGCCACGTACGCCGGCCATGCCGGCACCTCGACATGGCCGGTGACGAGCTCGGTGATGAGGATGAGCGCGATCACATACAGTCCAAGAATCAGGCGATGGCGGTTGAATTTCATCAGGCAGCTCCCATCGCTTCGACTCGAAGTGTATCGCTGAAGCGCGCCAAGTGATGCTCGGCGTCGCCAAATGTCATATCGATCATCGTCAGGCGCTTGAAGTAATGGCTGACGTTGAGCTCCTCGACGACTCCCATCGCGCCGTGCAGTTGGACGGCCTGCTGGCCGACGAACCGCGCGGCCTGTCCTATATAGGCCTTCGCGCCCGATATGGCGCGGCGGCGTGTGGCGGGTTCGTCGCCGGCGGCTTGGATTGCGGCAATGATGGCCATCGAACGGGTCTGCTCGGCGGCGATGAACATGTCGGCCATTCGATGTTGCAGCGCCTGGAAGCTGCCGATCACGGTGCCGAACTGTTTGCGGGTTTTCAAATAATGGAGAGTCGCCTCATTGAGCGCGGTCACGATACCCATCGCTTCGGCGCAGAGTGCGGCGATACCCTGGTCGACGGCGCGCTCAAGGACGGGAAGCGCTCGCCCGGGTGCCCCGATTACGGCGTCGTCGTCGATAGGCACATCTTGCATGTGCAAATCCGCGGCTCTACCGCCGGACTGGGTGGGATAGGCTTGCAGCGTCAATCCCGGCGCATCACGTGGCAGCAGAAACAGGGAGATACCCTCGGCGTCGGTCCGATTGCCGCTGCTGCGCGCCGAGAGAAGAAAATAATCGGCCGATGGGGCATCGAGCACGACGGACTTGCGGCCCGTGAGCCGCCAGCCTTTGGCGTCACGGACGGCCGTCGAAGCGACGTGCGCGAGCTCATAGCGCCCGGCCGCCTCATAGGCGGCGAGAGCGATCTGCAGCTTTCCTGCGGTGATCCGCGGCAAGAGCGCCTCCTTGATTGCGCGGGCAGCGGCATCGCGAAGCAGTCCGCCGCAGAGCACGACCGTACTCACGTAAGGCTCCAGCAGCAGTCCCTGGCCGACCAGTTCCATGACGGCCATGATGTCCACACCGCTGCCGCCGAGCCCGCCGAATTCCTCGGGATAGGGCAGGCCGAGCAGGCCGAGCTCGGCATACTGGGCCCAGGCTTGCTCGCTATAGCCGAGCGGTGAGCGCGCGAGCGAGCGGCGCCGCTCGAAATCGTAATCCTTGGCGATGAAGCGCCGCAGCGTCTCCTGCAGCGCCAGTTGTTCTTCCGTCAGGCGGAAATCCATGGCAGCCCTCTTCTACAGACCCAGGATCAGCTTCGAAATGATGTTCTTTTGGATCTCGGTCGAGCCCGCATAGATCGTGGTCTTGCGGTAGTTGAAATATTGGCCCGTGAGCGGCGGCGCGAAGACGGCATAGTGATCGGCGAGCAGCGGCGCCGGAACCCAATCCACCTCGAGCGCCTCGCGCAAGTAGGGCAGGGCATCGTGTCCGAGCGCATGCATTTGCAGCTCCGCGAGCTGCTGGATGATCTCCGATCCCTTGATCTTGAGCAGCGAGACCTCGGGCCCCGGAGCGCGGGATTGCCTCGAGACCGCCGAAAGCACACGCAGGTTCGTGATCTCGAGCGCCATCAGCTCGAGCTCGACCTGCGAGATGCGATCGCGAAAGCGGGAATCCTCGATCAGCGGGCGGCCGTGATCGAGTTGGCGCGTTGCAATTTCCTTGAGCCGCTTCAATGCGCGTTTGCAATTGCCGATGCCGGCATTGTTGGTGCGCTCGTGCGAGAGCAGGAATTTTGCGTACGTCCAGCCCTTGTTTTCCTCGCCGACCAGGTTTTCGACCGGTACCTGCACGTTGTCGAAGAAAATATCGTTGATTTCGTGTTCGCCGTCGATCGTGATGATGGGTCGCACCGTGATGCCCGGGGATTTCAGATCGATCAACAGGAACGAGATGCCTTGCTGTGGACGCACGTCGCTGCTCGTGCGCACCAGGCAGAAGATCCAATCGGCATACTGGCCGAGCGTGTTCCAGCTCTTTTGGCCATTGACGAGGTAGTGAGCGCCTTCGCGCACCGCGCTCGTGCGCAGCGATGCGAGATCGGACCCCGAACCGGGCTCCGAATACCCTTGGCACCACCAGTCCTCGCCTGAAATGATGCGCGGCAGAAAATAATTCTGTTGTGCGACAGTGGCGAAGCTCATGAGCACCGGCGCGAGCATGCGCAACGCGAACGGGATCTGGGGCGGCGCGCCGGCCGCCGCACCCTCTTCGTCGAAGATGTGCTGCTCGATGACGCTCCAATCGGCACCGCCGTAGCGCCGCGGCCACATGCCGGCGCCCCAGCCGCGGCGGTAGAGGATCTTCTGCCAGCGCACGAGGTCGTCCTTGTGCATTCGCCTTCCCAAGCGCACTTTGGACCGGATGTCGGCCGGAAGCTCGGCTTCGAAGAAAGCACGGACTTCGGCGCGAAAGGATTCTTCTTCGGCGGTGTAGTGGAGGTTCACGAGGATTTTCTCATTCGATCATGACGACGACCTTGCCGCGCGCATCGCGCGCACCGAGCCTCGCGATCGCGTCCATTCCCCGTTGCAGTGCGAAGCGCTCGGTGACCGCCGGCTTGATGCGGCCCTCGAGATAGAGCGCGAACAGCGCCGCGACATTGGCGGCATGCTGCGCGGGCTGGCGGGCGGTGAATTCTCCCCAGAACACACCGATGACCTGGCAACTCTTGAGCAACGTCAGATTGAGCGGCAGCTTCGGGATACCGGCGGTAAAGCCGATGACGACATGGCGTCCCTGCCACCCGATCGCGCGCAGCGCCGCTTCCGTGTAATCGCCACCCACCGGATCGAAGATCACCTGGGCACCGTTCGCACCGCAGACGGACTTGAAGTGATCCGTGAGCGCGCGCGCGGCGGCTTTATCGAGCGCACCCGCCGGGTATTGCACGGTCTCATCGGCGCCATGCTCGCGCGCGAGCGCGAGCTTCGCTTCACTCGATGCCGCCGCGACGACGCGTGCGCCCATGGCCTTGCCCAACTGCACCGCGGCGAGGCCGATGCCGCCGGCGGAGCCGAGCACGAGCAGCGTCTCGCCGGGCTCGAGTCGAGCCCGATCCTTGAGCGCGTGGTGCGACGTGCCATAGGTCAGAAGCAGCGCGGCCGCTTCATCGAAGGGCATCGCATCGGGAATCTTCCAGCAGTTCGCCGCGGGCCCGACGACTTTCTGAGCCATACCGCCCCGTGCCGGACTCATGAGCACGCGATCGCCGACACGCAAGCCCTCGACGCCCGCGCCGAGCGCATCGACGACGCCCGAGATTTCGCTGCCGGGCGCGAACGGTCGTGGTGGCTTGACCTGATAGAGATCCTGAATGACGAGCAAATCCGGGAAATTGACGCCGCAAGCGCGCACCGCGACCCGGACCTGGCCGGAACCCGCCGCGGGCTCCGGAATCTCATCGAGCTCCAGAGTCTCGGGACCACCCGGCTGGCGGCTGAGCAGCGCCATCATGCCGTGCCACCGCGCTCGGCCGCCGCGTTCCGCTCGGCTTCGGTCCGCCGCTCGCGCTCCTGAAGCTCGCGCCACTGGATCTTGCCGCTGCCCGATTTGGGCAGCGCATCCACGAATTCAACGATCCTCGGGGCTTTGAACACCGCCATGTTCTCGTGGCACCAGTTGACGATCGCCGGGGCATCGACCCGCCCCTTCCATTCCGGTCGCAAGACGACGAGGGCCTTGACGGTCTCGCCGCGATGCGCGTCGCTTGCGCCGATGACACATGCCTCGAGCACGGCGGGATGCTCATACATCAGCGATTCGACCTCGGTCGGCCACACTTTGAATCCGGACGCATTGATCATGCGTTTGAGGCGGTCGACCATGAAGAAGTAGCCGTCCTCGTCGACTCGGCCGAGATCGCCGGTGCGCAGGAAGCGCTTGCCGTCGATTTCGATGAATGCCTGCGCGCTGTCCTGCGGCTTGTTCCAGTAGCCGAGGAACACCTGCGGGCCGTGAGTCACGATCTCGCCGACCTCGCCTGCCGCGAGCTCATCGCCGGTCGCAGGATCGATGACCCGCGAATCGACGTTATATATCGGTATCCCCAGACATTGCTGTTTCGCACGATCGGGCGGATTGATATGCGTGGCCGCCATGGT
>JBOIAD010000046.1:0-1583 GCA_050738795.1 Steroidobacteraceae bacterium | reverse complement strand
AATTCGCTGGATGCGTCAATCACGACGGGGTTCCCGGCCTTGCGAGGCAACCTGAATCCTCCGTGGTGCCGTCGGGCAAGTTTGCCTGCGGCGATTCTTATTCGAATCTTCGTCCTGGGTGATCTACCTGCATCATCGCCAGGACGCAACTATTGAGAAACGCGTAAGTGAGTGACACTTTTTGCTGCTCTTGCGGTCCAACTACCTCGGATGGTTACATTCGAGGTGCGGATGAGATACTCACAGAAATTGAAGGAGCTAGAGCGCCGTCGGCGACGTGGTGCACGCTTGCTGGCGGCCGGGGAAGCCCAAGCGGAGGTGGCGCGCCGAGTCGGCGTGTCGCGCCAGACGGTGATGCGCTGGGATCGCGCTCGGCAAGAGGGCGGCATGGAGGCATTGCGCCGAGCGGCGCACTTCGGACGCCCGGAGCGCTTAAGCGCGGCACAACGACAGGAGCTCGTTCGGCTTCTCAAAGAAGGGGCTTTGGTAGCCGGTTTCTCCACGGAGTTATGGACCGCGCCGCGGATCGCGCAGCTGATCGAGACGAAGTTCTCCGTGAATCTGGTTCCCTCCTCGGTCTGGCGGCTGCTCGGGCGGCTCGGCTGGAGTGTGCAGCGGCCGACGGGCCAAGCTCGGGAACGCGACGAGCGGGCGGTTCGCACGTGGAAGGCCAAGAGGTGGCCGGAACTAAAAAAATCGCTGCGCGGCAAGGCCGAGTAATCGTCTTCATCGACGAGTCGGGTCTGTCCGAAAGACCTTGTCGCGCAAGAACCTGGGCTCCGAAAGGTCAAACACCCGTGCTGCAATACAGCTTCAGCTGGAAACAACTCTCGGTCATCGCCGGCCTGAGCTACTGGCGCTTTTACTTCCGGTTGTTCAACGGATCGATCAAGAGTCCGCAGATTATCGAGTTCCTCAAAGCCTTGCAGGCCACGATCGGCAAGAAGCTGCTCATCATCTGGGACCGACTGCAGGCGCACCGCTCGAAGCTGGTGCGGGCGCACCTCGAGGCGCAGCGCGGGCAGATCGCGATCGACTACCTGCCGGCCTACGCACCCGACATGAACCCGGTCGAGTGCATTTGGGGATATCTCAAACATCACGCCATGCCCAACTACTGCGCTCGCGATCTCGGCGATGTGGCTCATAGGGCCCGCAGTAATCTGCGGTCCATGCAGCGCAGGACGACGCTGGTAACTGCCTTCTGGAAGCAAGTCGATCTGTTCTGAATATGTCACTCACTTATGCGAGTCTCAATAAGTGATCCTAAGTGATCCTAAGTGATCCCTAAGTGGACACAGGGGAAGCGCGCGAATCCCATCGGAGGCGACGACGTATTCGTTTCGTCACGCGCGAATTAGCGAACTGTTGCAGATCCACGGGATTGACCATCTCACCGTCGCGGCGCAGACAGGCACGTCGCTCGCCATGATCGAGAAGGCATATTTGCGATTCATCCCGAGCGCCATGCGCGAAAAGCTGGCCGCTGTCATAGAGTCGGCGTGAGCGGGCCGGACGACTGCTGGCCCGCATCGAGCGGACGCGCGGTCTCGGATCCAAGCGATGGTCGTCGGGCCAACAGG
>JBOIAD010000045.1:0-18038 GCA_050738795.1 Steroidobacteraceae bacterium | reverse complement strand
GCGCACGACAACTTAGTAGAAACGAACGCCCGGTCTCAGCAGGAGCTGGAACACCAGCAGAAGGACCAGAAGAGCGCCGAGCGGATAAGCAATCGACCCGCTGACCGAACCGCCGTCAGGCGTCACTGGGCTGACGCGCCAGGCCCCGGCCTGGATCCAAGCGATCCCGATCACGGTCACCACCACCGGCAGCATGACGACCTCGACCCACTCGCGAGGCACGCGAAACGGGATAATCAGCAGAATCGCGGTCAGCGCCGGCAGCGTCGCAACATAGAAGACGAAGCGCGCCCGCGCTTGAGCGCTGGCGATACAGATCGGGTCTTCGGCGAGGCTGAGCAGGGGACGCCTCAGCCACAGAGCGGCCGGCGGCATCGCGGCGAGCGCCACGAGCGCCGCCACTGTCTTGACCGGTGCGCTAAGGCCCAGGAAGTCCATTGCCATCCCAACGTCGCTACGAGGGCTTACAGCGCCAATGACGACTTGCGGAAGTGACTGGAAGAATCCGCAGTACGTCATCCAGATGAAAAACAGCCGGACCGTGGATGAGCGGCCCGGCCCGCGCCGCAGGAACAGAGCGCAGCCCACGCCGGTGAGGAAGATCGCCAGCGCGCCTGTGCCTTGAAACAGGCTCGCCAGTGGGTTCTCGCCTTCCCAGCTGTGATTGTTGTGGAAGAGGGTGGGGCGCAGGCCGGGGGTGAGCGCCTTGGGCAACACCAGAAACAGCTCTTGAATGAAGAAGGTCAGGTTGAAGGCGAAGGCATAGAGCAGCGACGAATTGATCGTCAGTTTCCAGCTCCAGGGTATGGCTGGTCCAGGGACTGCGTCTGCAGGCCCGCGGCGCGCCCGGATCAGTCCCCTCAGGCCGAGCAGCAACGGCCCGGCAACGAGTACCAGCGCGACTGCGATTCCGATCAACTTTCCGCCCTGGTACATCAAGGGAGTCTACAATCTGTCCGTGTTGCGTCGTGACGCGATGAACACGGATTGTCCCGGGGGGCTTGGCCCGATTGGCGATGTGCGCTTCGTTGCGCTGACCAACTCCGATAGCAGAGCCCGCACCGACGGCGAGGCGGTCAGCGCGCCGCGCGTCAGCGCATGGACGCGCCGGTTGAGCGGCGCACCGCCGGGAGTGCGGACCACCACAGACTCGGCGCTCGGAAAACGAAGCCCCAACTCCGGTACGAACCCCACACCGAGCCCTGCCGAAACCATCCTGAGAAGCAGATCGTAATCGTCGACGGTGTGGGTGATCCGGGGCGCAAACCCCGCTGCAGCACAGGCGCGCTCAGCGAGGAGGCGGTCGTCCGTTTGTCGCGATCCGACAATCCAATTTTCCTGCGCGAGGCGTTCCAAGTCGATCGGTTCGCGCTCGGCGCGCCACCGCTCTGGCAGGGCCAGCAGCACAGGCTCTTCCATAAGCTGCTGCGAGGCGAGGCACGCGGCATCCGGTCGAGGCGCCAGGTTGTAGGCGAAGCTCACCGCAAGGTGACAGCGCCCATCGCGCACAGCCTCGATCGCGTCCGCCGATTCGAGCTCGTGGATGACCACATGCACCTCCGGAAAGCGATCCCGGGCCCGCATGACAGCCGGAATCAGATGCACCTTCGCGAAGGTTGAAAAGCAGGCGATCTCCAACTCGCCCTTAGGTTTCTCGCTGGCTGTCCGGAGGTCCAGTTCGGCTGCCTCGACCGCTTGGAGAATGCCTTCGGCGTGCGACACCAGCCGTGCGCCCTCTGCGGTCAGACGTACCCGTCGCCCGACGCGCTCCAGCAGTGCGACTCGAGCTTCCCGCTCCATAATCGCAAGCTGTTGTGATACGGCCGACGAGGTCAGGCCGAAGGCGGCGGCGACCGCGGTCATGGTTCCGCGATGGGCGAGTTCCCGTAGCAGGCGGAGGCGGGCGAGCTCAATCATAAAGTGAATCTTACAATGATTATAAGTTCAGTGAAGTAGACCTACGCAACGCGGGCAAGTAAAAGGTGGCAGATGACTAAGCGGCACCTTGTTCCCGCGGCGCACGGCGCCGGGCTACGGCTAAAGCGCGAAGAGCAGCTGCGGGTCATCGACCCTGCGTCAACGAGTTGATTCAGCTCAGCAGTCGGCCCGCTGAAGGAGACAGACCGCAGATGAGCAACGTTTCTGTCTTGGGAATACCTCACGACGATAACTCCTCTTTCATGAAAGGCGCCTCTGAAGCGCCCGCACTCATCCGCCGCGAGCTGCACTCCGACGCGTATAGCATATGGAGCGAAACGGGCATCGATTTCAGTGCCGCAGGCAGACTCATGGATCATGGCGACATACGATTCGACAGTGCCTCTGATCCGTGGGATCTCATCGAGCGGAATGTGGGGCGCGCGATGGAGTCAGGCGATCCGTTGATTTGCCTCGGCGGCGACCATGCCGTCACTCATCCCATCATGCGTGCAGTACGTCGCCGCCATCCCAACCTGACCATCCTTCATATCGACGCGCACTGCGATATTTACCACGCGTACCAGGGTAACCCGCGATCCCACGCTTCGCCGTTTGCCCGGATCATGGAGGAGCGGCTTGCAGATCGTCTGATTCAGGTGGGAATCCGCACAGTCAACGATCAACATCGCGACCAGATCGAGCGCTTCGGTGTCGAAGTTATCGAGGCTGCTCGCTGGGGCAAGAATCTCCGGCTCGACATTACGACGCCCGTATATATTTCGATGGACCTCGACGGGCTGGACCCGGCCTATGCGCCCGGTGTGTCGCATAGGGAGCCTGGCGGGCTATCGACCCGCCAGGTGATCGATTTGATTCATACCATCGATCAACCTGTCGTGGCCGCCGACATTGTTGAATACAATCCTCGTTGCGACATCTCCAATCTGACCGCGCTGGTGGCTGCAAAGCTGTTGAAGGAAATTGGCGGAATGATGATGAAGACAACCCGGAAATGTGCAGATTGAGCCGCCCTGCAATGCGGGAGTGACCTGCCGGCTTTCTCCGGCGCGCCTACCCACTGTAGCGTTGAGCTCGCAGGTAATCGACAGTCGGCCGGCGCGGCCGATCATGCGGCGCCATGGAAATTTCACGATCATGTCGGAAGAAGCGGGTCCCGACCGTCCTTGGGACACCATCAGCCGTTGGAGAGGGAGACCCACGATGTCCGTTAAGCCGCTCATCGCAATGTTTGCGACTATTGCCACCAGCTTTGCGGCCCCGACGATCGTTCACGCAGCCCCAGGACCGACCATGCAAAGCGCAACGCCCAAGCCCACCAAGAGCGGTCATGCCGCGGTCAACGGCGTGAACTACTACTACGCCGTCTATGGCACGGGTGAGCCGCTGTTGCTCCTTCATGGCGGCCTGGGCCAGATCGAGATGTTCGGCCCCAACCTGACCAGGCTCGCGCAGAGCCGGCAGGTGATCGGTGTCGATCTGCAGGGCCACGGCCGCACGCCGCTGGGCGATCGCGAACTCAGCCTGGTCGACATGGGCAACGACATGGCCGGCGTGCTCAAGAATCTGGGCTACGACAAGGTCGACGTGCTCGGCCATTCGATGGGTGGCGGCGTCGCGTTCCAATTCGCCGCTCAACATCCGGAAATGGTTCGCCGCCTGGCGCTGGTTTCCACCCCCTACTCGCAGGACGGGTTCTATCCGGAGATGCTGCCGCAGCAGGCGGCACTCGGCGCCGCGATGGCGGAGCAGATGAAGGAAACGCCGATGTACAAGTCGTACGTGGCGATTGCGCCACATCCGGAAGAGTTTCCGAAGCTGCTCGACCAGATGGGCGCCTACATGCGCAAGCCGTACGACTGGTCGGCGGATGTCAAGAAACTGACCATGCCCGTGATGCTCATCTACGGCGACAGCGACATGTTCCGGCCGGAGCACATCGTGAAGTTCTACCAGTTGCTCGGCGGTGGACTGAAGGACGCGGGCTGGCAGCGCGAGCACATCTCGCAGAATCGCCTGGCGATCCTGCCGAACCTCACGCACTACGAAATGGGCCTCGCACCGCAGCTGGTCGACGCCGCTCTGCCGTTCCTGAACGGCCAAGGCCGCGCCAAGAGTTGGGACGAGCAGGTGAGCGCGAAGTAAATCGCACCGTGCCCGGCCGCCGCTCTCCGCGACGCCGTCTCGACTCGAAGCCGACCCCGTTGCGACGCTGGTGCAGATAACGAAGGTGTCCGTTCGAGCCGTGAGCGGACCGTCGACTAGAGAGGCCCCAAGACGAGGGCTTAGGGATAGCGGCTTAGCTGCTCCTGCCCAAGCGTGAACGGATTTCGTCAGCCGTCAGATCGTGTTTGTAAGTGGCAATCTGCCAGGTATTTCCCCACGGACTTCGCAATCAACTACGTGACGCACGATGGCGTTATGCAATCACCATGAGCGTTCGAATGACCCCCACCATCACCGCTTTTGAACGGTCGCCCGATCGCGGCAAGGGACTGGCGCGTGACATGCGCGTTCGCTGGGCGCTTGAAGAAGTGGGCCAGCCCTACGACGTTCGTCTTCTTTCGTTCAGTGAGATAAAGGAATCCGCGCATCGTATGCTTCATCCTTTCGGGCAGATTCCGACTTATGAAGAAGGCGATCTCGCCCTCTTCGAGTCGGGGCGATCGTATTCCATATCGCGGAGCGCCACGCGGGGCTACTGCCAGATGATGCGAATGCCCGGGCACGCGCGATCGCATGGGTGTTTGCCGCGCTCAACACGGTGGAGCCGCCGATCGTTGATCGCGGAATGGCCACGCTCTTGGAGCGCGACAAGACATGGTATGGGGAGCGCCTGGCTATCCTCGAGGATCGCGTCCGTGTACGGTTGGGCGAACTTTCCAGTCGGCTTGGCGATGCCGACTGGCTCGACGGTGCGTTCAGCGCCGCTGACCTATTGATGGTGACGGTGCTGCGCAGGTTGAACGGATCGGGAATACTCGAGAAATATCCGAACCTCTCTGCCTATGTCGCCCGTGGCGAAGCGCGGCCCGCTTACAAGCGTGCTTTTGACGATCAATTGGCGGTTTTCACTGGCAAGCCACCGACCGGCTGATAAACGTCCGCTCTGGACTCGAGGCGGTCATCGCGTTACCCCGAAATTTAATAGGTCCTGACCCAACCCTTGTCGCGTTGGCGCTCCCTCGGAACAATGCGGGATCAAACCTAAGGCGTGATATGTTGGGAACGCAGGCAAGACAGCCCCGCGCTGCGCAGCAGCTTCACCACGGCGGCCGCCGGCATCGGCGGCCGTCGGCAGTGAGCGGAGCCGGGAACAACCATGTGCAGCGCGGTTTCGCGCTGCCCCTCCCGAAGGGCTTCCGGGAGGGGAGCAGGCGGTCGCCACGCTAGTGGTCATCTCGATCACGGTCCGGCGCTGCGATGACTTCGAGCGAGCCAAACAAGCCGTCCGCCTCGTCGTTCAGACCGGCGGTGAAATACAGTTTGTTCGGATCCGCGGCAGCTTGGGTGCTGAAAACGATGGACCACAACCCGTCGATCCGAATCGCGTGGCCGTTCGTTCCTCGTAGCTGACCCCGGAAATCACCGCCGGATGTGAACCCGCTGATGCGGCCGTCCCCAAAGTTGCCTATCAGGACACGCGTGCTGAATGGTCCGAAATTCAACGGCGCACGTGCGATTCCCCACGGAGAGTTGAGCGTGCCGCGAGAGGCGAAGCGTGTGACCAGCTTGCCGTCGGTGTCGAACACGTTGACGAACCCGCGCCCAGGACCTTTCATATCGTCGTGTCTCTGTGCGTCCTGCTTCGCGTAGGTCACGAACAGATTGCCATCGATGAGAGCGATGCCGAATGGCGCATAGCCCTCAGGAATTGTCCGATCCGAAAAGGATCCGGAAAGCTTCGCGGGCTTGAAACTCGAGTCAAAGACATCGACGGTCCCGGTCCTGAAATTGGTGGCATAAAGAAACACTCCTGTGGAATTGGTCGCAAGCGCAAGTCCTTTGTAGACGGCGCCGGCGCCGATTTGAGACTCGTCGGCCTCGAGGATTGCATTGTGCAGATCCACGTTGGGATTCCAAGCCGAAATCGTGCCGTCCTCGGTTGCGAAGATGAACAGGGCCGCCAGTTGCGGCTTGACGAGGAATAGCTGACCGTTTGGATTCCAGACAATGCCGGTGGGCGTCGCCTTGGAGCCGTCCGGCACGCCCTTCGGCGCCGGAATCTTTACCGTCAGCGGCACGATATTACCGTGACCGTCATACAGGGTCGAAACCCCGGTACCGTTGTCGGCGATCCAGAACGGCGCCCCCGGAAGCGTCGCGATTCCCCAGGGGTTCTTGAGTTGCGAGTCGGGCGTCACAGCGGAAGCTGCGCCATCCGACACCAAGTTGATCTGTTTGTAGGCGAGGTCATCGTTGTCAGCGCGCACGACGTCTGTCACACAGGTGGTCGTCGCAAAAATCAGCGACACGATCAGATGACGCTTGAGGGCCTTCATGGTGACTTCTCCCCTTACGTTGGGTTTTGTGCACATGACACAAGATGGGCAACAGTGAGTTTCCGAAGCGAAGTGGTGGGTTCAAGAAAGCCTCGCCCGGGAACGAAGATTGAGTCGTTCCCGCTAAACCCTGAACGCGGCGGGTGCCGGCGGGGACTATGAGCGCTGGATCGATTGTTTCGCGGAGGCAATTCGGCACAGCGCGGAGGTCGCGATCGAAACCGGCCGGCGCATGACGCAGGCGTTCCGCGAAGATCGAGCGCAGCTACGCGCCGTACCGCGAATTGCCGGCATGCTGCTCATGATGCAGGAGGCACTGCAGGCGAAGCCTGTCGCCACGGCGGCGACACTGAGAAAGGCTACGGGGCTCACGACGCCGACCATCAATTCGTTGCTGCGCGAGTTGGAGTCGCGCGGGATCATCAAAGAGTCCACCGGACGCGCCCGAGATCGGGTGTACGTCTACCGACGTTATCTCGAGGCATTGGCTGCCGAGGAGGAGATGGCGCGCGTCAGCGCGGCCGAGAAGTAGACATTCCACCCTGAAGCAATCTCTCGCAGTCCTCCAGGCTCGGGCAGCCGCAATGGAAGCTTGTTTCTAGAAGTAGCTTCATCTTCTGGGCTCGCTCCATGAGCGCATTCACCTCGTCCAGTTTGCGTTCGGCCAGCGCCCGCCAGCGCCTGGCCGGTGGCGTCTCCTTTGAGAATCCGGACAAGAACATCCGTGTCTCGACGATCGTAAAACCGGCCTCCAAAGCGAGCTTGATGAGATAGATCCGCCCGAGAACCACCTCGTCATAGCGTCGTTGCTTCGACCTTCGCGGTGGAGCAGGCAGGAGACCCGACTTCTCATAGAACCGCAACGCCGAAGCCCTCAAGCCCGTCTCGCGCGCGACTTCGCCTATCGAGAGCTCTCGCAAGTTGAAGGTTCCTTCGCTTGACTTAAAGTGCACTTTAACTCGTAGAGTTGGCCGCACACAACCACGAGGGGACTCGATAGGATTCGTGTCAACATCAGATTGGGCGCGTTCCCGTCGATACTCTTCGCATTTGGGATGCTCCAGGCGTATGCGGCTCCCGCCCCCTCTGAATATATAGCAGCGGCAGTGACTGATCCCGACCGCCCCCAGGAGCAAGTATCCTGGGACGCAGGTCGCAAACCCGTCGAAGTACTCAAGTTCGCGGGGGTGAAACCCGGAGAGCGCGTCGCCGATTTCATGTCAGGCGGTGCTTACTTCACGCGGATCTTGAGCCGTGTCGTCGGCAAAGAAGGCCACGTCTACGCCTTCCTGCCCGAAGAGGAGCTGAAGTATTGCGCTCCGGAGGAGACCGCCGGAACCCGTGCCCTTGAGCATGACCCCAGATACGCCAACGTCAGCGTACTGACAGGGCCAGTCAACCGGTTCCGAGCGCCCGAACCGCTCGACCTGGTTTGGACTTCCCTCAATTTCCATGACCTCTACGATTCCTTCATGGGTCCTGCAGATGTGCCGGCAGTGACGAAGTCCATATACGATGCGCTGAAGCCCGGCGGCGCATTTCTCGTCATCGATCACGTCGCCCAGCCCGGATCGGAAGTCCGTGATACCGGCACGCGGCACGGACGCGGTCGCCGAATTCGTCGTGGTCCGACCGGAACTCTGTGGAAGTCGGCGGCCTTCAGTGGAGTGGTCGCGACGATCCGCTACACGGTATTCCTGCACTCCCCAGGCGAGTCCGTGTGAAGTAAATGGGCGTTGTGACGCGGAGCGCGAAGCGGCCAGCCGCCAGCGGGGCCTCATCGCGCCAGCAGCCCTTTTAGCGCAGCTAGGCCGCGCTCGATCTCGGGCAGATCAACCGCGCCGTAGCCGAACACAAGTCCCGGGCGCGGCGACTGCATCAAATGATAGCGTCCGAGCGTATGAATCTTCACTGAGCAACCCGCAAGGGCCTGTACAGCAGCTTCCAGATCGACTCCGTGCCGAGCCCAGGCAGCGACGTGTATGCCGTACAGTGAGGGAATCGGCTCCAGCCAGTCGCTGAACTCCCGCTTGAGCAGATCGAGCAGCAGCTGGCGTCGCCTCTTATAGATCTGACGCATCTTACGGACGTGATGCGCCAGGTGGCCTTCCGCGATGAAGGCGGACACGCCGATCTGCAGGAGCGTAGAGCAATGCCAGTCGACACAGTTCTTCGCCGCAACGAAGGTGCGCCGCGCCCACTCCGGCACCACGACGAAGGCGAGGCGAAGGGACGGCAGCATGCACTTTGAGAAGGTGCCGACATAGAACACGACATCTGCCGCATCGGCGGCGCGCAGCGATTGCAGCGGGTTGCCGTCAAACCGAAACTCGCCGTCATAGTCATCCTCGACGATGACCGCCCCATGCCGGCGGGCGAAGTCCACCAATGCGGCGCGACGGCGCTTCGACATGGTGACGCCCAACGGAAACTGATGGGATGGACAGACGCAGATCACTCCAAGGCCAGGCGGTAAGCTGTCGACCACCAGCCCCTCTTCGTCCACCTCCACCGGCGTGATCCGCGCCCCGGCTGCCGCAAAGGCGACGCGCATCGGCGGATAACCGGGATCTTCGACCGCTACCACCGTCTCGCCCGGCGTCACCAGGATGCGGGCCAAGAGATCGAAGGCCTGCTGGGCGCCCGCCGTCACGACCACATCCTCGGGCCGACACACCACGGCGCGGGTCAGCGCGATATGGTTGGTGATGGCCTCGCGCAGATGAAAATTGCCCTGGTTGCCTTGCGGACTCTTGTACGCAGCGGGCTTTTTTTCAAGACCGCGCAACTGCTTGGCGCTGATGCGACGATAGACGTCGAACGGAAACAGGCGCGGATCGATCAAGGCAGGCCGGAAATCGACCGGCGCTTCGGCGCGCGGGACTGCCGGCGGATCATCGCGCCAGAACCCCATGGCCGCTGTTACATCCTCTTGCAGCCAAAAGGCGTTCAGCCGGTAGTTGCTGGCCGGCGAAGGTGACGATTCAGGTTCCGCGAGCAGATTGGCGACATAGGTGCCGGAACCCTGACGGGCGATCAAGAGGCCGTCATTGGACAATCGGTCATAGACCTCGGCCACGGTGTTGCGCGACAGGCCAAAGAATCCCGCCGACTTGCGGCTGGCCGGTAGCTGGGTGCCGCCAGCGAGGCGGCCATCTTGAATAGCCTCCTTCAATTGGCGATAGAGACGGCGGCGGGCATCCCGCGATCCCGGAGTAGGGCGTTCTAGCTCGATCTCGAACAACGGATCCATGAAGTGGCCCAGGTCTATTTCAAAAAAGCAGCCCTTCAGCAGGGGCCACTTACAGAATACCGTAAGAGGGTGCGCTGACAAAACCGAGGTAGATCCGATGAAATTGACGCTTTCCGCCGCCCTTTGCGCGCTGCTATTCGCCGGCGCTAGCCTCATCGGCGGGTATGCGCAGGCCGCTAGCTCCCTGGCTGACGTCATTACAACGGCCGTCGCAAATCCGGCGCGGCCGGAAGGCGATCGCAATCGCGATGTGGCACGCAAGCCCGTCGAATCACTGCAATTCTCAGGGGTCAAACCAGGTGATGCGGTCGCGGATTTTAATGCCAGTGCCGGGTACTTCACGCGTCTGTTTTCTGACGTCGTTGGGAGCCGCGGCCATGTCTACGCCATCGAGCCCGTTGAAATTCAGCAATACATTGCGAAATCGACAGCCGGGTTACGGGGTTACGCAGCCAATCACCGCAACATCACAGTCTCAGTCGAGACTGCGCTCGAGAGTCTCCACTTGCCCAGGAAGCTTGATCTCTTCTGGATTTCGCAGAACTACCACGATCTCCATAACAAGTATTTTGGTCCGGTGGACATCGCCGCGTTCAACAAAGCCGTGTTCGATGCCTTGAAGCCTGGCGGCTCGTACGTCGTCCTCGACCACACAGCCGCACCCGGTGCCCCGGCTGATGTCACGGAGACCCTACACCGCATCGATCCCGCCACAGTACGTCGCGAAGTGGAAGCTGCGGGCTTTGTCTTCGACAGCGAAAGTGTGACCCTGGCGAATCCAGCTGATCCCCGCACCATTAAGGTATTTGACAAGTCCATCCAAGGCCACACGGATCAGTTCATCCTAAAGTTCCGTAAGCCACAGTAACCCGCAATGCCACAGCGGCTAATGTTACAGCGGCTTTGGATAAGCACCGCGACACTCATTGACCAACGTTTTGGAGAAGCAAGTGAAACATTGGCCGCAGACTGCGGTAGTTCTGGGAGCCGTCGCAGGCATTGCTCTTTCGTATCCCCGCATCGGAGCATCCCAGTCTCCGACTCCTACCACCGCGATGCGCGATGGACAGCATGATTTTGATTTCAACATCGGCGTGTGGAAGACCCATATCAAGCGCTTTCTCGATCCGTTCGAGGGTGGCACGAAGTCGATCGAGCTCAATGGAACGGTGACCGTGCGCAAGGTGTGGGATGGTCGGGCGCAACTGGAGGAAATCGAAGCGGACGGGTCGAAGGGACACTGGGAGGGGTTGACCCTGTTTCTGTACAACCCGGAGGCGCACCAGTGGAGTCAGTCGTTCGTGAACAGCAAGGTCGGGACACTGTCGTCGTCGCCGAATGTCGGTGAATTCAAGGACCGCCGAGGCGTGCTGATTGGTCAGGACACATTGAAATACAAGACGATCCTGGTGAGGGCCGTGTGGTCCGACATCAAGCCGGATTCGCACCAATACGAGGAATCGTATTCGAATGATGGTGGGACGACATGGGTACCGTCGTTTATCGCCAACTTGACGAGATTGAAACAGTGAGCACCGCCCTTCGCCTCTTGCCAGGGTGAGACGCGCAGCCTTTGGCTCTTCCAGGCGAGGCGTCTTGAAATTGCCATATGCTAAGCATATGCTACCCCCGGTTCATCATTTGAGGAAATGTCATGAAGCGCGCGCGAACCGGAAAGAGTAAGTCAGCGAAGCCCAAGGCCGCGGCGAGGTCTATGACCAGCGCCGTCACCAAGCGAGCGTCAATATTTCGCAACGGCGCCAACCAGGCCGTACGACTCCCACAGAATTTGCGCTTCCCAGAGGACGTCAAAGAAGTCCGGATTCGCAAGCAGGGAGACGGGCTGTTCATTACACCAGTCAAACCTGACTGGTCTTCGTTCTTTGCGCTGCAGGTAGACGTGCCAGATGATTTTCTTGACAGCCGTAATGACTTGCCTCCGCAGCAACGCGACCCGTCATGACGGGGTTCATGCTGGATACAGATATCTCCAGCTACATAATCAAGCGCCGGCCGGCCACGCTGGTAGAAAAATTCGAGCGACACGCTGAGACACTAAGCGTGTCCGTAATGACCGCCGCGGAGTTACGTTTTGGCGCAGAGAAGGCCCGTCGGCCGCAGCTCGCCGAGTTGGTTGAGGCCTACTTGGAGCGACTTGCGATTCTCGACTGGACCAACGAAGTCACCGGGCACTATGCGCGGATTCGGTCTGAGTTAGAGCGCTCTGGCAAGCCGATCGGGAATATGGATCTTCTAATCGCGTCCCACGCGGTATCCCAAGGCATGACTCTGGTCACGAATAACATCAAGCATTTCTCGAGCGTTTCTGGTCTCAAAATGGAGGTGTGGAGTTGATCTCTTCTGCCGCCGCCGGAATCCGCGAGGCGCTCAGGGCCTCCAATATCGAGGTCTGGTTCGATCAGAGCGAAATACGCCCACTCCGGGCACACTTGAGCTAAGTCCCTTCGGAGGCGGCGCGGTGGACCACGCCACATCGCTCATGGCGCTCATCAATCAGGAACAATGCTTTCGGGTGATTCCCGCCGCGAGTGGCCTGGTGTATGCCAACGGCTTGTTCTTCAGGCCCTCGATCGACTGGGACGCGGTGAACATGGATCAAGAGGGCAATCTCCTGGACCATCTGGTCGTATCCAATAGCCTCCAACATGTAGTGAGCGAAAAAAGGTGAGTCGGGCGTCACGCCATCGACTTGGGATACTCACTCCCAATTTGGCATCATTCTTAACGCCTTTCATCATCCACGGTGTCAGCAGGAACGATGTCCTGACCTCCGAGATCGCCAAGAGCGAGCTTTTAGTGTGTGATGACGGAGCGCCCGAGATCGCGGATTTCGTGTGTCTGCAGCCGCGGAACAAGAAGATACTGCTCATTCACGCCAAAGCGAAGAATGCCGAGGCGGGTGTTTCCGCGGCGAATCTCGAAACGGTGGGACGGCAAGCCTCCGCGAGCTTGGCCTTCATCGGCTCGTCGCGCACGCCGCTCGCATTTCCCACACACTGGCCGAAGCAGCTCAAGATCAAGAACCGCAAGTCGAAGAAGCTGATCAAGGCCGTCGATCGAATTCATAGCCGCCAGCCAACCACCCCCCAAGAGGCGCATGTCCGCGTTGTGGCGACGCTGGCGGACCCCACGTATCGGCGTGAAGTTTGGGTGGTCACAGCGGGCCTCTTGAGCAAACAGCGGGCGAAGTCGGATTTGGGCGGCACGGAGCGCAAGCGCGGCGCCTTGCAGTTTGCTTATTACCTCGCCGGCCTTCGCACCACCTTCGGCCGTGCCGGCGTTACCTTGAAGATCTTTACCGCTGACTGACGGCGTCCGGAAGTCCGGAAACCTCTACTCGCCACCGGTACTCAAGGCGGAGTGACCTGCTAGGCGTTTTGCGTGCCAGCTGACTACTTGCGCATCGCCTCCAACGCTGCATTCGTCAGGAAACCGCTGCGGCTCTGGCCGCGCGACTTGGCGAAGTCGTCGATCTGCTTGAGCAATCGACCGGGTATGGTGATGTTGATCTTTTCAGCCGGACCGAAAAACTTGTCGACCGGCACATCGACGATCCCCCAAGTCCATCCCTTGTACTCCCGGTCCGCCTGCCATTCACTCAGCTTCTTGGGCTCAGGTAGATCTTTCCCGCCCTCCGCCAACACCTCGCAGTGAGCTTCAATCGCTTCACGGGCGTTGTCGAAGGCATCCTCGACTGTATCTCCCGCGCTGAAGCAGCCCGGGAGATCAGGCACCGCGACACCAAAGGCGCTCTTACGAGTCCCCGTCTCAATTGCGATTGCGAATTTCATGGTTCATGAGCCCTATGAAATATGTACATGAAGGTAGCTAGATGAGCCCCGCTTGCTTCCTGATCTTTTGGACCAGCCCTTTTCCGAGATCCTTTTTCGGATGTGGCACCGTCAGGTGCCACGGCCGCTTAGCGTGCTTGAAAATGTGATGGCTGCCGACGCATCGGACCTCGACCCAGCCCGCTTTCCGCAATTCCCGGATCAGGTCATCGCTGCTCATTGGTAGGTATTATACCCACCCCTACCAATCCACACCATAACCACCGAAGAGTGGCTCAAGCTAACGGCAACGTGCCGACGATCAGATGGAGATGGGTAGCGCCGCACTGGCGAAGAGTGCCCCCGCGATAATTAGCGCCGAAGGTTCAAGCCTTTAGAGACCGCGTAAGTCATTGTATCTATTGGTCGGGGTGACAGGATTTGAACCTGCGACACCTACGTCCCGAATTTTAAATGCCGCATTCCACTGACGTCCACGGAAGGCCATTAAGGTTTCTGAATCAAGTAGTTGTAGACGCCTGAAGGCTATCGAAGTACGCTGCGTACCGCTGGCAGCTAGCTCGATTCGGCACCCAAACTGGAACCTTCGGGTGTAAGCATGGAACCACCGCCTCGATTGACCGATGCCCGCTTACAGGCGCTTCTGAAGCAACCTCGAACCAAACGGCACACGGTATTCGACGGCTCGGTTCCCGGTCTAGGCGTCCGCCTTTCGCTGGGCGGCGGCGCAAGTTGGACGCTGATGCTCCGCGTGGCCGGCGAAGGGGGAACCAATCGGCACGGCAGAGCGCTTCGCGGCGAGAAGATCCGCGTGGCTCTCGGCCAGTATCCGACGGTCTCGCTGCACGCTGCGCGTGCCAAGGCAAATGTGCTCATCGAGCAGGCGAAGAAGGGCGTCAATCCAAAGGCCGCCCTGCAGGCCAATGCGACCGCCGGCGGCCTGACGGTGCGTGCCTTGTCGGATGAATTTCTCGAGAACCATGTGCGCTCGAGAAACCTGGATTCCGCGAGCAACTACGAGAACGCCCTCAAGGTCCACATCAACCCCAAGATTGGCGACAAGCTGGCCGAGCTGCTGACGCGCGAGGACGTGCGCGCGGTGATGAATGCGGCGCGGGTGAAGCGCAAGCGTCCCGCCGGCCAGCGAGGACCGGCCTTGGGCGGAATTGAGGCGGCTCGCTCGGCCATGAGTATCCTCAGGCACATGTTCTCCTGGGCGATGGACGAGGGGACGCTGAAGCGTAAGGACAACCCGGTCAGCAAGATCACCAAGAACCTGCCGAACAAAACTCAGGGCGATGTGGTGCTCTCGACGGCCGAAGCCAGGATCGTCTGGGACGCCGCTCAAGCGACGGGCTATCCGTTCGGCACTCACGTACAACTCATGCTGCTGACGGGCTGCCGGCTGGACGAGTGGGCCTCGGCGCGGGTCGGTTGGGTCGATCTGAATGAGGGTCTGATCGTCATTCCTCGGGAGGGATACAAGAGCGATCACGTCCATGTGGTCCCGCTCGTTCGTCAGGCACTCGAGATCATCAAAGTGATTCCGGAGCGCCGGAACGGTGACTACCTGCTATCGAGCGACGGCGGGCGCACGCCCATCAGTGGTATCTCGAAGTATTACCGGACACGCTTGCAGAGCGCGATCATTGCCAATACGGGAGGGAAACTTGCAAAGGAGTTCACGTCTCACGATCTGAGACGGACGGTGGCGACGCGGCTTGCGGAGGCCCTTAGCGAGCAGGGAGAGAAGCTCGTCAAGCGTGTGCTCGGTCATTCCGACGGCTCCGTTACGGCAATCTACAATCGCTATGCATACGTGCGTGAAATGCGGATCGCCCTGGAGAATTGGGCGACCGAATTGACGGTGGGAGGGTGTAGAGCGCCCCACGTCCATTCAGCCTCATCGGGATATCCGCCTCCTGAGCGGGCCGTAGTCGACTCGGGTTCTCTGACGCCTGAGGCGCACGCGTCGCTGAACGGAAACGTGGCTTGAATTTCAGGGTCCGTTCGGTAACCTGCGTGAATGGCGATCGAGTTCGAATGGGACGACGCGAAGGCGAGGAACAACGTCCGCAAGCACGGCGTAAAGTTCGACGACGCGACGACCGCTTTCTATGACGCGCTCTCGGTGACCATTCCGGATCCTGATCATTCTGTGGACGAGAGTCGCTTCCTGCTCATCGGAATGACCCTCACGGGACGTCTCGTAGTCGTCTCCCACACCGACCGCGGTCGCCGAATTCGCATCATCAGTGCACGCCGGGCCAACCGCCGCGAACGAGCAAGCTATGAAAAAACCTGATTCTGACGTAATGAGATCACACTACGATTTCTCTGACGGTGTCCGCGGCAAGTACCTGCCGCGGCTCGCCAAGGGGGCAAATATCGTGGTGCTCGACCGGGATGTGGCGAAGATTTTCCCGACGTCCAAGGCGGTGAACGACGCGCTGCGGGTTCTGGCGGAAGCCGGGAAGCGCCATGCGAAGACCAAGGGCGGCCGCCGGAGCGCGCAACCTCATCATTCTTCTAAGTAGCCGTAGTCGGACGTGTCGCTCTCTCAGTCAGGGAGAGGCCATGGGCATATTCTCGAAATTAGCAGCAAGAGCGAGAAACCGAAGAAATCGTTGAGCGAGTTCGACTAGTGAGTCAAACCCCATGGCGTCTCCTTCATGTCGCCTTGTGCTCCCTCAAGCAAGCCTTTGTGTTGATGCAGCGTTTCTTGGCACGAAATCTCGAGCACGGATAGGCATTGCGCGTGGGGCACGCCTCCGAATTCTCTTAACTCCGCGCTACGGGCCGCATGGTGCCCGCGGCTGAATCGAAAGTTATGGGACGCCCGTTCGGAGCGATCGGCGGTATGGTCGTAACCCTTCTCGTGCGGTCGGGCGCAGGCAACAGCATCAGATAGGGCCGGCGCGCGCATTGACGACAAGCTGCTCGTCGATACGGCTAAGTTCGGGCATCTCTGACATCGTCCCGTGAGGCGCAGATCCTGCAGCGCCGCCGCAGGCCGCGTCTGCAGAACCTCTGTGGTCACTCCCAAAGTACTTACATGCGCAAATTGTTGCATGTGAAGTTGTTGCTGGCAGCCGTTCTTACCGTCCCCGTCGCTGGCTTCGCACTGGCGCAGACGGCAGAAAAACGGCCGGTGTCCGTCGTTCTGGTTCGCGGGGCCTTCCAGAACAGCTCGCAGTAACCTGAACGAGCGGCGGCCCTAGCCGATGTCAGCCAGACCGTCGACGGCACCGTTGAGGCGATCAATGCGGTACTGAAGTCGCTGAAGGCGGGTCATGGCACACCGAGGAGAGGTGATCAGCGGTCGGCTGTCGTTCGAGGCATCCGTTCCTCATGTCTATTTCCGAGCCCTCAAATCTCTGCGTCAAATTTTGACGAGGTATGCCATGGATTGCGTTTCTTGTGCTGAGCGGCGCGCTGCGCCATGGTTCCGGCGAAGCCCGGGCCCTTTCGCATCGATCCGGTCCACGAGGAAGAAAAAGTGGTCGTCATCACTTACGATATCGCGGAAACGTATGTGCCGGTCCGCATTACGACGTTCGAGTCTATTCACGGGGCGAAACTCGCGATCGGCGGCGGCCGCTCCGCCATTTGAAATCCACGGAGGTGAACGATGCCTAACCTAGAACACTACGAGATCCTTGTGATCGGAAGCGGAGAGGCGGGAAAGCATCTGACGTGGAATATGGCCCAAGCGGGCCACCGCACGGCGGTGGTGGAACGTAAATATATCGGAGGATCGTGTCCGAACATTGCCTGCTTGCCCAGCAAGAACGTAATTCGCAGCGCGAAAGCGAATTGGTTCGTCCGTCACGCTGCAGAATACGGCATCCAAACGGGGCCCGTATCCACAGACATGAGCGGTGTGTTCAACCGCAAGCGAAATATGGTGCAGGCTGAGGTTCGGTTTCATCTCGACCGCTTCAAGGAGACGGGTGCGGAGCTGATCAAGGGCGAAGCACGGTTCGTCGCTAGGAAAACGGTCGAGGTCCGCCTTGGCGAAGGAGGTTCGCGGATCATCACAGGCGATCAGGTGTTTCTCGACCTCGGATCGCGCTCCACGATTCCGGATCTCCCGGGCTTAACAGCTGCAAAGCCTATGACTCACGTCGAAGCTCTCGATCTCGAACGTTTACCGGAACATGTTGTCGTGCTCGGCGGAGGATACGTTGGCCTCGAACTCGCGCAAGCCCTGCGCCGCTTCGGATCCGCGGTGACGGTGATCGAGCGCGGCAGCCAAATCGTCGCCGCTGAAGATACCGATGTTGCACAAGGGCTTGTGGAGAATTTTGCCAGCGAAGAAATCGACGTTCTGCTCGATACACGTGTGCGAGAAGTCCAAGGGTTGTCCGGTCGGAAGGTGCAGCTCCTCGTCGAAAGCAGCCATGGGCAACGGACGATTGAGGGAACTGACCTATTGGTCGCCACAGGACGAACACCCAATACTCAGGGAACCGGGTTGGAAACAGCAGGGGTCGAACTGGACGCGCGCGGCTATATCAAAGTCAACGAGCG
>JBOIAD010000044.1:0-56924 GCA_050738795.1 Steroidobacteraceae bacterium | reverse complement strand
CCGTCGAACGCCATCTTGCCGTTGATCTTGAACTGGTGCATGTACACCGGCTCGCCGAGCAGCGCGACCACCGGCTCGATCATCCGCGGATGCCGCGCCAGCCGGGCGAACGGGGCGCTGTACATGTGCGCGGCGAAATTCGTGCGCACCGCGTCGCTGCCCTTTTCCCTGACGTTCTCGATGCGGCGCTGTGCGTAAAGACGCGGCACTTCGTCCCGCAGCGTCCCGATCTCGGCCGGGGAGAACAGGGACTCGAAGAACAGGTATCCGTCGCGGTCGAAGCGTTCGACCTGCTGCGCCGTGAGTTGCAATTCGATTCCTCCGCGGGTGGTGCCCGCAACCTTGCGCCGATCGGGGGCGCGAATGGACGACGATTCACACAATGCGATCATCGGGCCCGCCCTGTCAACCGGGTGGTGCGCGTGAAGGTCTGTTCGGGACGGCCGCGATGTGAAATGGGGGCCGACCGCCTGTTTTCCTGCCCATGGGCGCGACCGATCGGGCGCTTCAATCGTCGACGATGCGGCCTCGCGCCGACTTGATTTCGCCGCGCCGGACCTTGGCGTCGACCCGCCTGCGCTGCGAACCGGCTGTCGGCTTGGTCGGTTTGCGCGGACGCGGAGCCACCGCGGCGGCGTCGACCAGCCGCTGCAGGCGTGCGATGGCGTCGGCGCGATTCTGGTCGAGGCTGCGGTAGCGTTGCGCCTTGATGACGACGACGCCGTCCGAGGTGATGCGTCGATCGCCGCGCGCGAGCAGCCGCCCTTTTACCGTCTCCGGCAACGTCGAAGCGCCGATGTCGAAACGCAGGTGCACCGCGTTCGATACCTTGTTGACGTTCTGTCCGCCGGCGCCCTGCGCGCGCACGGCGGTCAACTCGACTTCGTCGATTGCGACGCGCATCGATCAGGCCGCCCGCGCCACGCTGGCGAGCCACGGCTGCTGCTCGCGGGGCACGCCGGCAGGCCGGTAGTAGTGCTCGAGCTCGACGAAGCCGGCATCGGCCAGGTGCTGGCGCCAGGTTTCATGGCGAAGATAGGCGCCGTAGCGGCCGCGATTCCAGCCTTCGCTGTCGTCACCGTGCGGATTCGAGCTGAACAGCACGCCGCGCGGCTTCAACGTGGCGTGGATCTCGCGCAGCACGCGCGGCAATTCCTGCCTTGGCACATGAAACAAGGCGGCATTGGCGAATACGCCGTCGAAGCGCTGCGCCGGCAGGTCCAATCGCAGGAAGTCCTGTTCCCACACCTCACAGCCGCTGTGCGCACGCGCCATCGCCGCGAAGCGCGGCGCGCCTTCCAGTCCCACGGCGAGGTGGCCGAGCGCGCGGAACGCCTTCAGATCGCGACCGGGTCCGCAGCCGAGGTCGAGAATGGCGAACGGCGGGGCGCCCTCGATGTGGCGCAGCAGCGCGGCGATGTTCTGGCGGACGTCGTGATCGCGCGTGCCTTCCCAGAAAGACTCCGAGCGCTGTTGGTAGTGCTCGAGCGTGCCCGCGGCGATCGCGTCGAGATCGGCGGGGCCGAGCTTCATCGCGCGTGTCCGTGGCGGTGGGGCGCCCGGCGCCGGGGGCGCGCTGCGCGGCGCAGCCGCGGCGGGGGGATCGGCGCTGCGATCAGCGCCGGTGCGGCATGCATGGTTCGCATGCCGTATTTTTCCAGTTAATCGCGGTCAGGAGAAGGGCCAGCGTTGCCCGCAGTACAGCGCCCGCAGGGCGGCCACCTGGCGGCGGGGCAGCATTGCCGCGTCCGCGGCCCGAAGCGCCCGCGCGTGCTCAGTCAGCACGGTTACGATGCCGACGACGACGGCGAGCGTCGCCGACAGGATTCCCGCAAGCGGTCGCACGGGAAGGGCGGGGTACGACGATTGAGCAACATGCATCGCGATCTCCTCGGCCTTGAGTCTGCCGCGTCCGCCTTGGGCCGGGAGAAAATTCACCCGGCACCGGACGCGCAAGCCGTAAGCAGGACTCTAGGCGCCACGGTGCCAGGACGTAACGGACAACTCGGCGCCGCAAATGCCGAAAATTCACGCTGCGCCCGGTCCGCCGCGGGCGCGGTATAATGACGACCGTGCGCCGCCCGCCGCTTCCGGTTGGCGGCGTTTGTTTTGTCCCGGAGCCGATGCGGCTTTCGCCGTCGACCAGCCGATGAGCCACGCCCGTTTTCCTGCCGATCTCGTGCGCGACGTCGCGCGCCGGCGCACGTTCGCCATCATTTCCCATCCGGATGCCGGCAAGACGACGCTGACCGAGAAGCTCCTGCTCTTCGGCGGTGCCATCCAGATGGCGGGTACGGTGAAGGGCCGCAAAGCGGCGCGCCATGCGACGTCGGACTGGATGCGCCTCGAACAACAGCGTGGCATCTCCGTGACCTCCTCGGTGATGCAGTTCCCGTATGCCGATTGCATCGTGAATCTTCTCGATACGCCGGGGCATGAGGACTTCTCCGAAGACACCTATCGGACACTCACCGCGGTGGATTCGGCACTGATGGTCATAGACTGCGCGAAGGGTGTCGAGGAGCGGACGATCAAGCTCATGGAGGTCTGCCGGCTGCGCGACACGCCCATCATGACCTTCATCAACAAGCTCGACCGCGATGGCCGGCCGCCCGTGGAGCTCCTCGATGAGATCGAGAAAGTCCTGGGCATCCGCACCACGCCCGTGACGTGGCCCATCGGCATGGGGCGCGACCTGCGCGGTATCTATCACCTGCCCGAGGACCGCATTTATGCCTATTCGGCCGGCGAGCGCGGCCGGGTCGGCGAGAATCGCATCATCGATGGGTTGAGGAGCCCCGCGGGGCGCGAGTTTCTCGGCGACCTGGCACGGCCCTTCGACGACGAGATCGAGCTGGTGCAGGGCGCTACGGAAGGCTTCGACGCCGCAGAGTATCGGGCCGGTCGCCAGACGCCCGTATTCTTCGGATCCGCCATCAACAACTTCGGCGTCGAGGAGCTGTTGGCCTCGTTCACGGCCCATGCGCCCGGGCCACTTGCGCGGCTTGCGCGGGAACGCAGCGTGGATCCGCTGGAGAGCAGCCTCGCGGGCTTCGTGTTCAAGATCCAGGCGAACATGGATCCCATGCACCGCGACCGGATCGCATTTCTGCGCCTGTGCTCCGGGAAATACACCCGCGGCATGCGGCTCTATCACGCCCGGCTCGCCAAGGAAGTACGCGTGGCGGATGCGCTCACCTTCATGGCGGCCGACCGCGC
Organism: Steroidobacteraceae bacterium; assembly: GCA_050738795.1. Taxonomy (GTDB): domain Bacteria; phylum Pseudomonadota; class Gammaproteobacteria; order Steroidobacterales; family Steroidobacteraceae; genus 13-2-20CM-66-19. Next base: position 53,705 of record JBOIAD010000044.1, on the reverse strand, counting down.
ACAGGCGCAGGAGGCATTCGCGGGCGACATCATCGGGTTGCACAATCACGGTACGATCAACATCGGCGATACCTTCACCGCCGGCGAGCCTCTCACCTTCACCGGCATACCCAACTTCGCGCCGGAGATATTCCGGCGTGCCGTGCTGAAGGATCCCTTGAAGATGAAGGCGCTCAGCAAGGGGCTGTCGCAACTGTGCGAGGAGGGCGCGACACAGCTCTTCAAGCCGCTGCGCAACAACGATCTGATTCTGGGCGCGGTCGGGCAGCTCCAGTTCGAAGTCGTCGCGTTCCGGTTGCAGGACGAATACGGCGTGCAGTGCGTGTTCGATGCCATCAACGTGCACACGGCACGCTGGGTCGCCTCCAGCGATGAGCGCAAACTCGAGGAGTTCCGCGGCCGGGCGTACGACAACCTGGCGGTCGATCACAGTGGCGCGCTGGTGTATCTGGCGCCCTCCAGGGTCAATCTGCAGCTGACACTGGAGCGCTGGCCGGACATCGAGTTCCATGAGACGCGCGAGCACGCGACATGAGCGGTGTGCCCGGGACACCCACCGTGGGCGAAGCGCCGCCACGCAGACGTGCGCGGGTGCTGACGCGCCGCCCGGTGTTCGGCTGGGCCATGTACGACTGGGCAAACTCCTCGTTTGCCACGACGGTCATGGCGGGGTTCTTTCCGCTTTTCTTCAAGCAGTTCTGGAACGCGGGCGTGCCGGCCACGGAAAGCACCTTCCGGCTCGGCATCGCCAACGGAACGGCCAGCTTGGTGGTGGCTCTCATGGCGCCGCTGGTTGGTGCCATCGCCGACAAGGGCGGCGCCCGGGTGCGCCTGCTGGGCCTGTTCACCGTGCTGGGCGCAGCGATGACCGCCGGGCTGTTTCTGGTCGGCAAAGGCGACTGGCTGACGGCGGCCATCCTGTATGTAGTCGCTTCGCTCGGGTTCTGGGGAGGCAACCAGTTCTACGACTCGCTGCTGACCGACGTGTCGGAGGCGCACGAGTACGATCTCGTATCCGGATACGGCTATGCCCTCGGCTACCTCGGCGGCGGCCTGCTCTTCGCGGTCAACGTCGCCATGGTGTTGAGACCTGCGCTGTTCGGCCTGGCCGGCACGGCAGAGGCGATCCGCTGGTCGTTCGTATCCGTCGGCATTTGGTGGGCGGTGTTCACGATTTTCACCCTCACCCTGGTGCGCGAACGCCGCACTCATGCGGCGCTGCCCGCGATGGCGGCCATCCGTGCCGGCGCCGCGGAACTGATCAACACGATCAGGCTTCTGCGCGGCGACCGCGCCATCCTGTGGTTCCTGCTCGCCTACTGGTTCTACATCGACGGCGTGAACACCATCATCAAGATGGCTGTCGATTACGGACTGTCGATCGGCCTGAAACAGAACAGCCTGATCACGGCGCTGCTGGTCGTACAGTTCGTGGGCTTCCCGGCCGCCCTCGGCTTCGGCTGGCTCGGACAGAGGCTCGGGCCGCGCGCGGGCATTTTCATCGGCATCGCGGTGTATTGCGGGATTGCCGGTTACGCGTACTTCCTGCACAGCGAGGCCGAGTTCATGGTCATGGCCATCATCATCGGGCTGGTGCAGGGCGGTGTTCAGTCCCTGTCCAGATCGCTGTTCGGTCGTCTCGTGCCCGCGGGCAAGGCCGGGGAGTTCTTCGGCTTCTACAACCTGATGGGCAAGGCCGCGGCGATTCTGGGCCCCACCCTCACGGGCGTCGTGGCCCTGTTGACCCACGACTCGCGGCTGGCAATTCTCTCGATCGTCGTCCTGTTCGTCATCGGGGCCGTCTTGCTGCTGAGGGTTCCGGTTTCAGACGGTCCACCTCGCGCTCAAAGCCGATGATGCTCGCGTAATGCCCGGCAGCCGCCGCAGGACCGAAACGCAGTTGAGCGTAGCGTACGAGCAGTGACCGCACCGGCTGTGCCAGGTCAGGTCTGCGCTTCGCGACCTCATCGGCATAGGCGAGGGGCCCGAAGTGAGATTCCCTGGCCGCACCGGCCCTTGCGAGCTTGCGGCATAGCCGGGCGTAGGCGCGCGCCAGCCGGTCCGGTTTGCGCGCTCGCGGACTGCGCCCCACCTGCCACGCAATCCACATCAGCCATCCCACCAGCCCAGCAACGAATGCCCATCCCAACTCCCGCACACCCGGGGAGGCGAACCCGAGCCGTTGCAGCAACCGCACCTGATCGTCGTAATTGAATTTTACGATGCGATCCTTCCACCATGCGTTGACCGCATCCCACCGCTGCAGCGCCGCGGTCAGCCAGGGCTGCGACCAGACGAAGCGGGCGGGCGCCGAGACGGCATTGGGCAGCAGATCGAGTATGCCTCTGCGCAGGCGCCCCGGCTCCACGACGGCCGTAGGATCGACGCGGGTCCAGCCACGGCCTTCGAGCCAGACTTCCGCCCAGGAATGGGCGTCCGACTGGCGCACGATGAAGTAGCTTCCGATCGGATTCCATTCGCCGCCCAGGTAGCCGGTAACGACGCGGGCCGGCACGCCGCCGGCGCGCATCAATGCAACGAAGGCGGACGCGTAGTGGCCGCAGAAGCCGACCCGGCTGTTGAACAGGAAATCATCCACCGAGTCGGGGCCGAGGCGCGGGGGCGTCAGCGAATACTGAAACCCGCCCGTGCGCAGGAAGTCGAGCACGCCGGCGACGAACGCCCGGTCCGACCCGGCGCTCTCCCGCAATTTCAGTGCCAGGCCGCGTGAGCGGGGATTGCGGTCCGCCGGCAACGAAGTGTCCTGACGCCGCGCGCGCGAGGAGAGCTCCGCTGTCGAACGCGTGCTCGTGTGTGAGACAAGCGTAAAGCTCGTCGGCTCCATCACGGGTTCGGCAGAAATCAGCAGATAATCGTAGGTGAGGAACGCTTTGGGGCCCGGCGCGGCGGTTGCGGTATCGAGCGAGAACCACCAGCGCTGCGAGCTGGGCTCGAGCGCGATGCGATAGCGGTAGGCCTTGCCGAGATACTCCAGCGGCTGCGGCCGATAGAAACTGTCAGCCGTGCGCCGCCAGGTGTAGCCGTCGAACTCATGCAGGACAGGACCGCGCCAATAGCGCTCCTGCGGCGGCGGCGGCGGCCCGTCGAAGCGCGCCCTGAACGCCACATCGTACGATGCGGTGAGCTGCGTGATGCTGCCGGGGCTCATCGTGTCACTGAGGCCGGTCACCGCCTCATCGGTTCGCGGGACTGCCCAGAACGCGCCGGGCAGACGCGGGAAAAACAGGAACAGGAAGCCAGCCAAGGGTAATGCGAGCAGCAGGCTGCGCCCCGCGAGTAGGAGTGCAGCGTAATTGTCGAAGGCTGCCGGCCGCGCCGGCTGCGGGACCGGCCCCGCGCTCCATGTTTGGTCGACCGCGCGCGCGCGGCTGTTGGCGCGCGCATCCGAAGCGTATGCGACCACCGCCAGCGCTGTGCAGCAAAGCCATGTGTGCAGCAGATACAGCGGTGCTCGCAATAATCCTTGACGGTCGAGGCATGCGGCCAGCAGCAGAAACAGTGCGGCTCCGATCACGATGTACTGATCGCGCTGGGCGCGCGTCTCGAGCAGCTTGATGGCGCCCATGAGTGCGAGCAGCGCCGTGCCTGCACTTAACCCATTGAGCGTATGGAACCGCAGGAGCACGATCGCCACCAGGACGAGTGCGACGAGACTTCGCACGATGCTGCCGGGCAACCATACAGGCCGCGTCGCGGCAAGCAGCCGCCATGCCATGAACACGAAGGCAGCGATGGGCACCCACAGCGGCACGCGATCGATGTTCAGCACGACGCCGGCGCACAGTGCTGCAGCGGTCCACGCAAGGCCACTGCGCGGAATCCAACTTGGCGTCACCCGCTGTCGATCAGCGCTCTGCGACATCGCCACGAATCCCATCCCCGAGCCCGAAGAGCGCAAGCGCGGCAAGGCATCGGTGCCGGTGCTCAGGGCCGCGGGCAGGCTCGATGTGAGTGCCTGGAAGTACGAGGCCGTAGCGCTCACCGCCGGCTTCCGCATCCACCACCCAGCGCGCAAGCTGCTCCAGTCTCGCCTCGGTCTGCAGGCTCGCGAGTGCGCCGAATTCAAACATGCGCAGCTCCGAACCCGCGGCGCCATATTCCTTGACCAGGAGTGGTGCCTCACGCGCGTACGCTTTCCAGTCAACCTGGCGAGGCGAGTCGCCGTCGCGAAACGGCCGCAGCCCGAGCCATTCGTCCGCGCCCGCGGCAGCGCGAACGTGCGCGCCCGCCTTGTTTCCAGGGTGAGCCGGCATCGGAAGCCCGCCTTGGGGATGGGGGTAGACGAGCATCGCTATCGATGCATGCACCCAGGTCCAGGTTCTGAACAGACCGAAGGGATGGGTCGTCATGAGAAGCAGACGCTCGACCCGCACAACACCCCGCTTGGGCGCGGCGACCGGCAGCTCGAGTGTTCCCCGGCCGCCAGTCAGATCGGTCGCGACGGCCGGCCCGTCTTCGATACGTGCCGCAATCCGGTATCGGACGATTGCCGCCGGGTTGTCGAAGTTCAGGCTCAGGGTGCCGCTACCGCGCGCAAAAGTGGGCGCGGCTGCGGCCGTGAGCAGGGTCGTTCCGAGCAGATTTCGATGGCATTGATGCATCGTGACGAGCATGAAGCCCAGCAGCGCGAAGGTGAGGAACAGCGCGACGCTGTTGGCGTAGTTGAGGCCGGCCACGAGCATGAGGATCAGCAGCAGCCCGAATCCCAGGCCGGCGCGGGTGGGCAGGATGTACAGCCTGCGCCTCAGGAGAACTGCCGGCAGAGTGTCGGGTCCCTGGCGCCGCCTGGCCCAGCGGGCCATCCGGTCACGCAGGTAGCGTTTCATCAGAGCGGCACGGGCACGGCCCTGATCAGTTCACGCGCGATCGAGTGGCCGTCGCTGCTGCCGTTGGAGTCACGCCGCTCGAGCCGGTGCGCGGCGACGGCCGGCAGCACCGCCTGGATGTCATCGGGGAGCACCGAATTGCGGCTCTCGAGGTAGGTCCAGGCCTGAGCGGCCCGAATGAGTCCCTGACCGGCGCGGGGCGACAACCCGAGTTTCAGGTCGGCGCGCTCGCGCGTGCGGGCGATCAACTCCTGGGCATAGTCGAGCACGGCATCGGAGACGTGGACGGTGCGGACATCGCTCTGGATTCGCACGACGGCCTCCGGACTGAGCGCCGGCGATATTTGGGGTAACAGGTCGCGCCGCTCACCGCTGCGCAGCAGCTCGCGCTCATGCACGGCATCGGGGTAGCCCAGCGTGACGCGCATGAGGAAGCGGTCGAGCTGCGACTCCGGGAGGGAAAACGTGCCGAGCTGCTCGTGTGGATTCTGCGTAGCGACGACGAAGAAAGGCTCCGGTAACCGATAGGTGGTCAGGTCGGCGCTGACCTGGCGCTCCTCCATCGCCTCCAGAAGTGCGCTCTGCGTTCGCGGACTGGCGCGATTGACCTCATCGGCCAGCAGAAGCTGAGTGAAGATCGGTCCCTGCCTGAAATGGAACTGCTGCGTGGACCGATCGAACACCGAGACGCCGATGATGTCGGCGGGGAGCAGGTCGCTGGTGAATTGCACTCTCTGCCATGCGAGCCCCAACACGTGCGCGAGCGCGTGCGCCAGCGTCGTTTTGCCCACGCCCGGCACGTCTTCGATCAGGAGATGCCCGCGTGCAAGAAGGCAGGCCAGGCACATCCGAACTTGCGCCGGCTTGCCCAGTATGATGGATTCGAGCGTGCCGAGCGCGCGTTGCAAAGCCGCGGCGTTGGAGTCAATCGCGGCGACGGCATTCATGAGGTCATTAATACGCGTACACGTTCGAGTTGTGCCGTGAGGCTTGTCACAGTGCGTTCCAGCTCGGCCGCGCGCCCGCGCTCTGTCTCGACAACCGTGGCGGGCGCATTGCGCACGAAGTTTTCATTGGCCAGCTTGAGGCGCGCCTTGGCCAGGTCCTGCTGCGTCTTGGCCAGCTGCTTTCCGAGACGCTCCGCTTCCGCGCCTGCATCGATCAGTCCGGCCATGGGAACCAGGATCGACAGCTCGCCGACCAACGCGGTGGCGGATTGCGGCGGCTGCGTTCCTGAGTCGAGGAGCGTCACGCTCTGCAGGCCCGCGAGTTTCTCGAGATAGGCCAGATGCCGTTCGACATAGGACGCGTCCCGCTCCGAGGCGCCCTTCAGAAGAACGGGGATGAGTCTGGAGGGCTTGATATTCATCTCGCCGCGGATCTGCCGTACGCCGAGCACGAAGGACTGAATCCAGGAGATCTCGCTTTCGGCCGCCGCATCGCGGGGATAGCCCGCGGCGTCCGGATAGCCGGCGAGCATGATGCTCGGACGGGAACGACCCGCCAGCGTGGCCACGCCCTGCCAGATCTCTTCGGTGATGTAGGGCATCAGCGGGTGCAACGCCCGCTGCAGGGCCTCGAGAATCTCCACGAGCGTCCTGCGGGTGCCGCGTTTGGTTGCAGCGCTGCTGCTTTCGGACAGCAGCACGGGCTTCGTCAGCTCCAGATACCAATCACAGAATGCGTACCAGGTGAATTCGTATAGCGCGGTTGCCGCAAAGTCGAATCTGTAATCGCGGAACGCGGCTTCCACCTCGTGGATCATGCTGCCGAACCGCGAGCGGATCCACCGATCCGCCACCGACAATTCCACCGGTTCCGCGGCCGCGCGGGCCGTGTCGCCGACCGAGAGCGCGACGAAGCGCGCGGCGTTCCACAACTTGTTGCAGAAGTTGCGGTAGCCGCCGACACGTCCCAGGTCGAAGCGGATGTCCCGGCTCGGCGAGGCAAGCGCCGCGAGGGTGAAGCGCAACGCATCCGTGCCGTGGGAGGCGATTCCCTGTGGAAACTGCTTGCGAGTCGATGCCTCGATGCTCGCGGCCAGTTGCGGCTGCATGAGCCCGCTCGTTCGTTTGGCCACCAGCGCCTCGAGCTCGATGCCGTCGATGATGTCGAGCGGGTCGATCACGTTGCCCTTGGACTTGGACATCTTGTCGCCGTGCTCGTCGCGGATCAGGCCGGTGATGTAGACGTCGCGGAACGGCACGTCGTCCATGAATTTCAGCCCCATCATCATCATGCGAGCGACCCAGAAGAAGATGATGTCGAAGCCCGTGATGAGGACGCTGGTCGGATAGAACCGGGCCAGCTCCGCTGTCTGGCGCGGCCAGCCCAGCGTGGAGAACGGCCACAGTGCGGAGGAAAACCAGGTATCGAGGACATCTTCGTCCTGCCTCAGCCGTACACCCGGCGCCAGCTTGTGGCGGCTGCGGACCTCCGCTTCGCTACGGCCGACGTAGACCGTGCCCTGAGGGTCGTACCAGGCGGGAATACGATGTCCCCACCATAACTGACGGCTGACGCACCAGTCCTTGATGTTGCGCATCCATTCGAAGTAGGTCTTCGCCCAGTTCTCCGGAACAAACCGCGTGCGTCCCTGTTGGACGGCGGCGATTGCGGGTCCGGCGAGCGGCGCGATCCTCACATACCACTGATCGGTGAGGTAGGGCTCCAGCACGGCGCCGGTGCGGTCGCCTCGCGGGACGACCAGCAGATGCTTCTCGATGCTCTGCATGAGACCCGCGGCCTGCAGCTCCGCGACCACGCGCTTGCGCGCCTCGAAGCGATCCAGGCCTCTGAAGCGTTCCGGCACGTTGTCGTTGAGCGCGGCGCGCGGCGTCAGTATGTTGATTTGCGCGAGCCCGTGACGCACGCCCAGCTCGTAATCATTGAAATCATGAGCCGGCGTGATCTTCACCGCGCCTGAGCCGAATGCCGCATCGACGTAGGAGTCGGCAATGATGGGGATGGCGCGGTCGGCGAGCGGCAGTCGAACGAGCTTGCCGGCGAGGTGCCTGTAGCGCTCGTCCTCGGGATTCACCGCAACCGCCGAGTCGCCGAACATCGTTTCGGGCCGGGTCGTTGCCACGACGATGTGCCCGGAGCCATCTTCCAGGGGATAGCGCAGGTACCAGAGCTGGCCTTCTTCCTGCTCGCTTTGTACCTCGAGGTCGGAAAGTGCCGTGAGCAGCACGGGATCCCAGTTGACCAGCCGCTTGCCCCGATAGATCAAGCCCTCGTCGTGCAACCGCACGAACACTTCCGCGACGGCGGCCGAGAGCTCCGGATCCATCGTGAAACGATCACGGGACCAGTCCACGGAGTCGCCCAGACGGCGCATCTGGGCGGCCATCGTGCCACCGGATTGGTTCTTCCATTCCCAGACACGGTCCACGAATGCCTCACGGCCGAGATCGGCGCGCTTGATGCCCTGCGCATCCAACTGGCGCTCGACGATCATCTGCGTGGCGATCCCGGCATGGTCGAAGCCCGGTTGCCACAGAGTGTTGTCCCCCCGCATGCGGTGATAGCGGGTGAGGGCATCCATGAGCGTTTGCTGAAAGGCATGCCCCAGATGCAGCGTTCCCGTTACGTTCGGCGGCGGTATCACGATGCTGTAGGGCGCGCCCTCGCCGCAGGGCGCGAACCAGCCATGGGACTCCCACTGTTCGTAGATTCGCCGCTCGATGTCGCGCGGCGCGTAGACTTTATCCATCGATGCTGCTGCTCAAGATGAGCGGTGGAGGCGCTAAAGGTGCGCCGCTTGATTATAACGATCGAGCGCCGCATTGCGCCGCGGCTGCGCAGCGCAGGGCTGTGAGGCTGCGGGGCTTTTCGAGGCTGTAAGGCTATTAGCCGCTGACGTTATGCGATGCAGGCTGCACGCCCAGATCCCGGTACGCTTTGAAGCGGGCCCGGCCCGCCCGGCGGCGGGAATCGTCGCCATCGATGATCTCGGCGACGCGCCGGGTCTGCGACAGGCAGGACGGCACCTCCGGCGCGAGATTGATGATGATGTCGATTTCCCCGGGTGGCGCGGTGTCAGTGCTGAGCAGAACCGGAGCCTCATTGCGCGTGGCTCCGGGGGCGAGCATGTCGTGAGGCACGAAACTGCCATCCATGAACGTCCACAGCAACTCGTCGAATTCTTTGAGCTCCCGCGGATCGGTATGCCAAACGAGCGCCCTTTGCGCGGTCAGGTAAGCCTTTTCGGCCAGCTTGCACGCCAGCTTCAGTCTCGCGGTGGCGGACGCCTCGGCAAGCACATAGAAATCGACGCGGAGCGATGGGTCCGCCCCTGAGCCCGGTACGCGCGCGTTATCGCCTGACGAGGCGAGCGGCGAGGGCCTTTCGGCGCTCGAGGCGGCAGAAGCGGATGTGTCGGCGCTGTCGGCCATGACTGACTCCGTGGCGGGTCAGCGGGCGGCGCGACGGATCAGAAAATCCGCGAGGAGTGGCGTGGGCCGGCCCGTACTTCCTTTCTGCGCACCGGCCTGATATGCGGTTCCTGCGACGTCGAGATGCGCCCATTTGAGCCCCTGGGTGAATTTGCTGAGGAATGCCGCTGCCGTGATGGCCCCGCCTTCGCGCCCGCCGACATTCGCGAAATCCGCGAAGTTGCTCTTCAGTTGCTCGGCGTATTCGTCGGTGAGAGGCAGATGCCACGCACGATCATCGGCGCGAACGCCGGCTTCCACGAGCTCGCGCACGAGCTCGTCGTCGTTGCCCATGGCGCCCGCGTGATGATGCCCCAGCGCGACCACACATGCACCGGTCAACGTGGCGATGTCTACCACGGCGGCCGGGTTGAAGCGCCGTGCATAGTGGAGCGCATCGCTGAGAATCAGCCGGCCTTCCGCATCCGTGTTGAGGATCTCGACCGTCAACCCGGCGGCGCTGGTGGCGATGTCGCCCGGCTTGATGGCATGTCCGCTAGGCATGTTCTCGACCGCTGCCACCAGCCCCACGACGCGTAACGGCAGCCGCAGCTTCGCAGCCAGCGACAACGAGGCGATGACCGCTGCAGCGCCGCTCATGTCGAATTTCATCTCGTCCATGGCGGGCGGATCCTTGAGGGAGATACCGCCTGAGTCGAACGTGACGCCCTTGCCGACCAGAACCACCGGCGCGGAGTCTCTCTTGCCGCCCCGGTGCTCCAGCACGATGAATCTCGGTGCTTGATGACTGCCCTGCGCAACGGCGAGCAGGCATCCCATTTTCTCGCGCCGTATCGCCGCCTCATCCAGGACCTGCACGCGCAGCGACGCGTGCTGCTTCGCAAGTGCGCGCGCCTGATCCGCAAGATAGATCGGGGTACACACATTGGCCGGGAGATTGGCCAGATCGCGCTGCAGCCCCGCGGCGACGGCGACGGCCTGCCCATGTTCCAGGCCACGCTCCGCCGCATGCACACCGGCCTTGCGGACCGGGCCAGCCACGATCTTTTGCAGCGCGGAGGGCTTAGGCTTCTTGGCGCTCTTGAGATCGTTGATGCGATAAAGGCCCGCGCCCACGATTTCGGCAATGGCCCGTCCGAAGTAGTAGTCGTCCAGCTCCTTTCCCCCGGGCCGCTCGATCGCCACCGCGGCGCTGCCGACGCGCGTGCGCGCAAGCGCGGCCACCGCCGCCGTCAGGGCGCGGCGCCAGCTCTTGCGGCCGAAGCTCTTTTTCGGGCCGAGTCCAGTCAGGAGGGCGCGCGAAGCCTGTACGCCCGGCAGCTCTGTGAGCAGCAATGTCTCACCGGCACGGCCGCTGAAGTCGCCCCGCGCGACGAGCTTCTTCAGCCGGCCCCCGGCGGCCGAATCGATGCCCTGGGCCTCTTGGCCCAGTTCGCCATCCTCGAAGACGCCCACGACGAGGCAATCAACGCCCAGCGCCGCCAATCCCTTGACCCAAACCTCGAAGTGCATTCGATCTCCCCTTTGATTGCGCGTCTGGAAGAATCTGATTTACCTTAGCCGGTCGCCCGTGCTACTGCCCGCTTGTTGATTCGTGCGTATGCAGGCAGCGGCGCAGGCGAGCGCCAAGTGTAACCCAAGCGGGCAAAAACGACGCTTTTTGCCCGTGCGTCGACCGGGCCGCAGGCCCCTTTCGACCCGCTGCTGGCGCCGGGCGCCTGCGGCAATTGACTAACAGCCCGCCGGCATTGCGGCGGCACATCGAGCGAGCCACCGGTTGGGGAAAATCCTCGGGCGCTACATTTTGCGGGAAGTCGTGACGGCCTCGGTGGTCGTCACCGCGGTCCTGCTCGTGATTCTGCTCGCCAATCAGGTGGCGGTGGTGCTCGAGCGCGCCGCGCTGAATCAGTTTCCGCAGGGCGTGGTGCTCGAGCTGATCGGGCTGGGAGCCCTGCAGAACCTGAGCATTCTCATTCCTGTGGGGCTGCTGCTTGGAGTGGTGCTTGCATTCGGCCGGCTCTATCACGACAGCGAGATGGCCGCCGCGTGGGCGTGCGGGGTGAGGCCCGCCAGCATCTATGCCCCCGTGGCGTTGCTCGCGATAGTGGTCGCCGCCACGTTGGCATGGCTCACGTTGTCGCTCGCGCCCGATGCCACCGCCCGTGCCTTGAGCCTGCGCAACGCCGCGGTGCGCGCGGGGCAGTTCGCACCGGTCACGCCGGGAAAATTTCGTACTTTTGGCGGTGGCAGCGCAGTGGTCTACGCGCAGGACGTGAAGCCGGACGGCACGCTCGGAAACGTGTTCGTCGAGCACAACGAGGGCGCGCGGGTCGAAGTAGTCGTCGCGGAGCGCGCACGTCACGCCGTCACCGCCGATGGCATGACGCATACCATCACGCTTTACGACGGCGAGCGTTTTGAGGGCGTCCCCGGGAGTCCTCAGTTCCGGATAGTCCGCTTCGCCGAGCACATCGTTCCCGTGCAGGTTCCGCCGCTGTCCGACGTGATCAGGAATCTCGAAGCACAACCCTCGCGCGCGCTTCTGGGCTCGCAGGATCCCGACAGGCGTGCGGAGCTGCATTGGCGGATCGCGCTGCCTTCAATGTGCCTGGTGCTCACATTGCTGGCGGTACCGCTTGGCCGCCTCAGGCCGCGGCAGGGACGCTACGCGCGCGTCTGGCTGGCCATCGTCATCTACTTTGTGTACTCGAATCTCATCTCGGCCGGCAAGACCTGGCTGGCGCACGGCACGGTTCCCGAGGCGCTGGGCCTGTGGTGGACGCATGCGGTCGTCATTCTGCTCGCGCTGGCCGTGATTGTGGGGCCGCGCTCCATGGCCAGCCTTCGTTTGCGGTTCCGGCGATGAACGTGCTCGACCGTTACATCGTGCGAACCATCATCGGGTCGGTGCTGCTCGTGATGTCCGTCGTGCTCGTCCTCGGGGCCTTGTTCCTCTTCATCGACCAGCAGGATGACATCGGGGTCGGCCGCTACACCGCGCTCAGCGCCCTGTGGTTCACGTTGCTCAACCTGCCGCAGCAGGCCTATGAGCTGCTGCCCATTACCGCGCTCATCGGCGCGCTGCTCGGCCTGGGCTCGCTCGCGCGTGGCAGCGAGCTGGTGGTGATTCGAGCAACGGGGGTTTCCACGCTGCGCATTGCCGGTGCCGCGGCGATCGCCGGACTGCTGCTGATCGGCGTGGAGGTCCTGCTGGGCGAGGTGCTCGCTCCGCCCCTGCAGGAAGCCGCCAAGGAGCAGAAAGCCTTCAGCAAGTTCAACGACATCAGCTTCGGCGGCGGCAGCGGCGCATGGGTGCGCGACGGCAATCTCATCATCAACGTCGCACGACAGTCGGGCCAGCGCCAGTTCGGCGGGATGCAGATATTCGAGTTGTCGCCGCAGCATCGGCTGCTTGCCATCGGACATGCGGCGCGCGCAACCGCGGAAGCCAACCGGCGCTGGCTGCTCAGCGACTACACCGAGTCGCGCTTCAGCCGGGACCGCGTCGTGGCACAGCCGCTGGGGCGGCGCCTGCTGGAGTCCAACGTGACAGCGGGGTTTCTCGGCCTTGCGGTGGAGGATCCCGGGCAGCTCACCAGCCGCTCGCTGGTGAGCCTGATCCGCTACCTGCAGGCCAACTCGCTGAATGCGCGCGAATACCTGTTCGCGTTCTCGTCACGTATCGCGCGCACGGTCGCAATACTGTTTTCCGTCCTCCTGGCGATCCCGTTCGTGCTGGGGTCGCTGCGCTCGGCGGGTGCCGGCACGCGCACGATGATGGGGCTCATCGTCGGTATCGGCCTGTTCCTGCTGCAGCGTCTGATCGAGAGCGGCACCGTGGTATTCGATCTCAACCCGGTCATCCTGGCGTGGTTGCCCACCGCCGTGCTGGCAACCGTGACCCTTCTGCTCCTGGCGCGCGCGCGCTGAATCACTTTCCCGGCGGAGGCGGCACGGCTGCGGGGAGGACGGGCGAGGGAGCCTTTTTGGCGCCCTTGTCCGCATCTTTACCGGCACCCTTCGTCTTCTTCGCGGCCGGCTCCGGCGGTTTCTTCAATAGCTCCTCGAGCGGGCGGAACATGGCGTCGTACTTGTAGCTCGGCACTTCGAACTCCCAGTCCTTGACGCGCGCGGCGAGGGACTGCGCCTCGGGTTGCGATTCCTTGGCACTCGAGCGGGCCGTTACGGCAATGAGCGTGCGCGAGCCGTCCTTGTGCCCGGTGAAGTCGAGCTCCAGGCCATCGAACGTGCGAAACGTGGCATGTACGGGTGCTGCGGGCGGCGGGCTTTTCGCGGCCGCATTCGGTGGACCGCCCGGTGCAGGTTGTGAGGCGCGCTGAACGTCGTCCGAGGTCAGTCCCGCGAGCGAGCCCGCGATGGGGTCGGCCGCAGCGGGGTTGCTGAGCTCACGGCCCTTGGGAATATCGGGGACCGTAAAGTCCTGTTGCTCCTTCTTGGCACGCGTCACGGTGTAACCGGGCCCGGCGGCCGGCTTGACCACGACTTCCTGCACGCGCTCCTGCGGTATATCGATCAGCGTGTGGTCGAGCCAGTGGCGCGGATCTGCATCCAGCGTAATCGACGGCGAGGCGAGCAGGCTTTGCGGCGAGTCGGCCACGCGGACATAGCCGGATTTGGCGCCCGAGGACTTGCCGACGATGAGAGCATAGGTCTTTGCAGGTGTGACGGCCTCGACGCGCGTGCCCGTAGCCTTTGGCGAGTTGACGTCCTCGACGCCAAGCCGCGGATAGTTCTCCGGCGTGCGGGTCTTTTCTTCCACGACGTTGAGCTCGGCAAGATCCAGGAGGAGCTTGCGCACCTTGCCCGAATCGGCCGCGTAGTCACGCTGCTGGACGGTCCAGTCGGACGCACCTTTACGCAGAGTGGTCTGCGTGCCGTCGCCCTTGCGCAGCCGCACCTCGGTGATCGAATTGACCGCCTTGTCCAGCCCCGGCAGAACCAGCTCGCCCGCGAGCGTGGTGCGCTCGAGATGCCGCCTGGAGGACAGCCAGATCGCGAACCCGATCACCAGCAGACCGGCGGCCAGCAGGATCGTGACACGCCGCACCGTCATGGCCTGGCCTCCCTGGCCGTGCGCCGCCGCCGCCATAACCCCACGAGCAGGGCGATCACGGCGAACGCGAACGGGACGACCACGATGTTCACGATCTTGATCTCCGTGCCCAGCCCCTTGATGTCCTGGTCGAGTCCGGCCCGCACGGCGCGCAGATCCTTGCGGATGCGCAGCTTCTCCTGCTGGAAGCGCGCGATCTCCTGCTCCTGCTCCGGTGTCAGGATCACTGCGGATTTGTCGTTGCGTCGCGATTGCAGCGCCGTCAGCTTCTGTTCGGCCTCACGCAACTGTTGCTCCAGCTCCTGCTCCTTGGCGCGGAAGCGGTCGTCGGCGCTGCGGCGAAGCGCTTCGACCCGATCGAAGGGACGGCTGAACGTGGCGCGGCCGCGGACGCTGATCAGGTCTGCGCTGCCTGAGAGGTTGTCCAGCGTGTTGAGCACGAGATCGCCATTGTTGGCCCATGCCTGTGCGAGGTGCTGGCCGAAGAAATCCTGCTGGTGCACCCACAGGTAGTCGGATAACAGGTCGGTATCCGCAAACACCACGAGGTTGAAGGGTTTCGCGGATTCCTTCAGCGCGGCATGGCCCGCGGGCAGCGTGACGCCCGCCGGCGCGCCACCCGGGAACGCCGTCTTCGGACTTCCCGTGACGCGGGCGGCCAGCGTGTAGCGCTTGCCGGTGGGCCGGAAGCCATCCCGCAGGCTCGACGGGTCAAACAACATTGCGAAGCGCTCGACGGGCAGCAGCTGGGCATCGGCGCTGGAGCGTAACAGGGGCTCGAACCGGGTTTTCGCGCCCTTGAGCGGCTCGAGATTGCCGGCGGTCGCGACATTGACGTTCGACAGCCCGGCCGTGATCACGTCGCCCGAAGTGAAATCGGAGTTGCCCAGCCCAAGGATGCCCAGATGCGGCACGGGCGCACCGCCCTGGCGCATCGATACGGACAGCGCGCGGGCGCGGTCGGCCACCACCTGGCGGGGGTTGAATTGCACGCCCCAGGCCGTGAGCAGGCTGCCGAGCTGCGAGGATTTGTCGGCCGCCATCGCGGCCATCGGGTTCTGCGGGTCGGCGCCGGAGCGGTCGGATTCCGCCAGCGGATCGACGAAGGCCACGATGTGCCCGCCGCGCAAGGCGAACTGGTCGATGGCAAACTGCAGCGGCGCCGGGAGATTCTTCGGATGCACCAGCACGAGCACATTGACATCCGGATCGATCTTCGTCGCGCTCGGCTCGAGCGGGCGCACGTCGAACAGCTGTTCCGCCTGGGTGTACACCGCCCACGGCTCGCGCATCTGGCCCGTCTGCGGATCGTAGCCCGAGGCCATCGGCAGGCTCGACAGCCACGCGATGACCGGCTTCTTCGGACTCGCGAGCTCGTAGACCAGCTTCACGACGTCGTACTCGAGGAATTCCTCCTTGGCGGGATCGAAGAGCTCGATGGCCTGATGGCCATCCGTCGAATTGGTCCCGGCCAGGCCGAAATACAGCTGTGAGCCCGAGGCGCCCACGGGTGTGCCGTGCACGCCGAGCTCCGCTGCGCGATCCTCGTCCTCGGAGAAGGGCTGCGGATCGATGACATGCAGCCGCAGCTTGCCGCCGGACCGGGCCGCCAGCTCCTCGAGGAACTCCCGCACGCGCACGCCGTAGGTCTTCACCTGCGGCAGCTGGGCGGCGGTCTTCTCGGAGAAGAAGAAATACAGATTGATCGGCTCCTTGATGCTCTTGAGGATGCGATTGGTGCCCGGAGCGGTCGTATAGAGATGGTTCTGCGTAAGATCCAGCCTCCAGCCGCGCAGAGTATGAGCGAACAGGATCGTCAGGCCGATGAACAGGAGCGCGAGCGCGAGCAGTGCGCCGCCGCCGAGTGTTGAGCGATTCGTCATGTGCGCGGCTCCGGGGCTAATCTGCTTTGCGCAGGTCGAGCGCGATCGAGGTCGCGAGCAGGAAGAATCCGATCAGCATCGCGAAATACAGCAGGTCACGCACGTCGATGACGCCTTTGGCAATCGACTCGAAGTGAGTGAGGAAGGAAAGCGAGGCGATCGCATCCACGAGCGCCTGCGGCGCCCAGGCGCGGAATACATCGAGCACGAGCGGAAATCCGGCCAGCAGGAACACGAAGCAGCCCACGACTCCGAGAATGAACGCGATGACCTGGTTGCGCGTCAGCGCGGACATGCACGAGCCGATGGCGAGGAAGCCTCCAGCGAGGAGCAGGCTGCCGATGTATGCGGCCAGGATCGTGCCGTTGTCGGGCTTGCCGAGGTAGTTGACCGTGATCCACAGGGGAAAGGTCAGGGCGAGCGCCAGCGCTGTGAAGATCCAGGCGGCGAAGTACTTGCCGAGAACGGCTTCCCACAGCGTCACCGGCTGGGTCATGAGCAGCTCGATGCTGCCGGACTTGCGCTCCTCCGCCCACAGGCGCATCGAGAGGGCCGGGATCAGGAACAGGTACAGCCACGGATGGAAATTGAAGAAGGGCTGCAGGTCGGCCTGGCCGCGCTCGAAGAAGCCCCCGAGGTAGAACGTGAAGGCATTCGCCAGCACGAGAAAGATCAGGATGAACACATAGGCCAGCGGCGTAGCGAAGTAACTCGCTAGCTCGCGGCGCATGATGATGCCCACGTTTCGCATGGCGTGCCTTTTTGGTCTGGTGCGGCCCCGAACGGCGCTAAGCGGTGATGGTGCGGAAGACTTCGTCGAGCCGGCCCGATTCCAGGTGCAGCTCCTTGAGCTTCAATCCCTGGCGGCTGGCGAGCTCCGATACCGCCGGAAGGATGGTCGCCCCGGCTCGCGGCAGCGCCGTGAGGCGTGCGTCGCGCTCGCTGACTTCCACTTCGGCGACCGCGGGCAGGGCGGCCACCGCGGCCCGCGCCGCTTCGAGCTGAGTGGCGCTCTCGAGTTGCAGTGACACCGCATTGTGGTAGCGGGATTTCCCCGCGAGGGCGAGCGGGGTGTCATCGGCTACGATCCGTCCCCGCGCGATGATGATGGCGCGGCTGCACACCGCATCCACTTCTTCCAGGATGTGGGTCGAGATCACGATAATCTTGTCCCGGGCCATCTCGTTGATGAGGGTGCGCACTTCGTGCTTCTGATTCGGGTCGAGGCCATCGGTGGGCTCGTCGAGAATCAGGACCGGCGGATCGTGCACGATGGCCTGCGCAAGCCCGACGCGGCGACGAAAGCCTTTCGACAGCGTCTCGATGCTCTGCTGGAGGACGGAGGACAGCTGCAGCCGTTCGATTACATGATTCAGCCGCGCGCGCCGCCGGTCGCCTTCCAGCCGGCGCAGGTCCGCGATGAAGTCCAGGAAACTCCGCACACTCATCTCGCCGTACGTGGGCGCGCCTTCGGGCAGATACCCCAGGCTGGCCTTCGCGCCCAGCGGATCCGTGGCAATGTCGTGACCGCAGATGCTCGCCTTTCCGGCGCTCGGCGTGACGAACCCCGCCAGCATCCGCATGGTGGTGGTCTTGCCCGCGCCGTTCGGGCCCAGGAATCCGAGCACCTCGCCCGGACCCACCTGAAAGCTCACATCGTCCACGGCGATGAGCGAGTCGTAGCGCTTGCTCAGATGTTCAGTCTTGATCATAGGATGGCGCTGTAGAGGGAAGGAACGTACAAAAGTTCCCCCGTACGGTGACGGGCAACACTGCGAAGCCGAGCTCTCGCGCCGTTGCCTTTCGTTATTTCGCAGGCGCGGCTGGCGCGGGATTGTGAACGCGGCCGCGTATGGAATTCAAGCGCGCGCGCCTCGATGCAGAAAGTCCCGGCCAGGTCGAGTGAAATTCTTTCGTAATATCCGAATCTTAAGCTGAGTAGCTGAGGTTGATCGGAAGATCGGCACGCGCCTCTGCGCGCACGCGGGCCGGTACGGGTCAGTCGAATTTGACCGCAGCCGTATTGCCGCCGCAGATCAGGACAGCAACCCGTTCGCCCGGGGCCGGCACGTAGCGGCCGCTCAGAATCGCCGCGAACGCGGCGGCCCCTCCCGGCTCCGATGCGATCCGCAATTCCCGCCACAGAAGCCGCTGGGCATCGCGGATCGCATCGTCCTCGACCAACACCGCGGCGCTGACGAACTTTTGTGCAAGCGGAAACATGAGCTCGCCTACGCGGCGGGGAGCGAGGGAGTCCGCCGCGATGCCACCCGCTTCCGCGTCGACCGGCCGCCCCGCTTCAAGCGCCTTGGCCAGGGTCGGTGCCGTGGCCGGCTCGACTGAAATGAGCCTGACTCTGCCCCGAAACCATGCGGCGATGCCGCCTATGAGCCCGCCGCCGCCCACCGCGACCAGCACGGTGTCGAGGCCAGCAGCCTGGCGTTCGAGCTCGAGCCCGATCGTTCCCTGGCCCAGCAGGGTCTCCACTTGATCGAACGCGTGCACCTCCAGAGCGCCCGACGCCTCGATCCATTGCCTGCTGGCCGCGAGGGCATCGGCATAACGCTCGCCCGCTACGATGAGCTCTGCGCCCAGACGGCGGATCTGCTCCTGCTTGGCAGAAGATGCGACGCTCGGGACGAAGATCCGCGCAGGCACGCCGAGCTTGCTTGCTGCGAAAGCAACCGCGACGCCGTGATTTCCGCCGGATGCGGCCACCACACCCGGCGCGGGTAGCTTGCGCATCAGAAGCTGGGCGAAGGCGCCGCGTGTCTTGAAGGAGCCGGCGTGCTGCAGAAGCTCGAGCTTCAGGGTCAACACGCGCGGCTCCAGAGCGAAGTCGCGTGCATCCACTTCGATGACGGGAGTGCGGCGGATGTGGGGAGAAATCAGCTCGTAGGCGGCGATGATCTGCTGCGGCGACGGCTCGTCACGCACGGAACGGTTCTTCGCGCTCAAGGCGTCAAATGCGGCCACTGCGCGGGCGCGTAGCATCCTGCGCCCGCCAGATGAGGATCATGAAAGCTCCGCCCAGCATGCCTCCCAGGTGCGCGAAATGGGCGACGCTCGCCTGTGCGCCGGTCACCCCCAGCACCAGCTCGAGCGCGCCGTAGAGCGTGACGAACAGCCACGCTGGCATCGGAATCGGCGGAAAGAGCAGCAGGATACGCTGCCGTGGAAAATACCAGGCGAAAGCGAGCAGCAATCCGAAGACGCCGCCGGATGCCCCGATGACCGGCTCTCCGGTGTGGGATAGCGCCTGCATGGCAAGTTGGGTCCCCGCCGCGGCCAGCACGCTCGCAAGGTAGAACGTCACGAAGCGCCGGCTGCCCCAGAAGCGCTCGAGCGCGCCGCCGAACATGAAGAGCGCGAACATGTTGAAGAAGATGTGCGCGAAGCCGCCGTGCAGGAATGCATACGTGACGAGCTGCCAGGGCTCGAATTGCGGCCCGAGCGGCCACAATGCGAAGCGGGTCTCGAGAGCCTGCGGCGCGCCCTGCTGCAGCAGGAACACAGCCGCGTTGAGCAGGATGATGGCGCGGGTTGCAGGCGGCATGGACCGGAACATCCACCCAGTCTACCTCAGCGCCTCACCCAGAAATCGCACCAGCGGCGCGCAAGCGCTGTGCGCGGCGTTGAACCTCAGCCACTGGCCGCAACCGCCCGCGGAAGAAAACAGCGAGCCGCTGGCGAGCAGGATCGACTGAGCGCGGGCGCTGCGCACCAGCTCGTCCACCGCGACCCCCTCGGGCACACGGCCCCAGAGGAAGATTCCCTCGCCGCTGTCGCTCTCAAAACGGATGCCGGTCGCCTCCAGTGCCGAGCGGGCCGACATGGATGACGTGGCGCAGGCCGTCTATCTGGGCGAGCCGCACGGCCGGCCCGTCATGCAGATCGCCGTACACATCGTCTTCGATGATCGCAAAGCCGAACTGCTCCGCGAGCGACAGCACCCGGTGGCAGGTGGCGGGCTCGCTGTTGGACCTGTGCGCGGCAGGTACGCTCGCCGCAACGCGCCGCGCACTGTACCGGCTCCCGACCGGTACACGACTCTCAGCGCGACGGCGACACGACTCTCAGCGCGGCGGCGACAGTTGGCTGCTGAGCTTCTGCGCCGCGCCCCGAAGTATCGGCAGACATCTTTCGAGCAACTCACGCCGCGAGACGCGCGAGGCCTGCGCGCTGACATTCATCGCTGCGACCACGGTCCCCACGACATTTCGCACGGGCACGGCAATGGAGCGCAGGCCGATCTCGAGCTCCTGGTCATTGAGGGCGAAACCATCCGCCTGCACCGTAGCCAGGATCTCCTCCAGCCTCTTGCGCGAAGTCACCGTGTGTTTGGTGTGCTGGATGAAGTCGACTTTCGACAGCTCCAACTCCACCTGCTGCTCATCCAGATGCGACAGCAGCACACGCCCCAAGGCGGTGCAGTAGGCCGGCAGGCGGCTGCCGACTCCAAGCGTCACGGACATGATCCGTTTCGTCGCCGCGCGTCCGACATATACGACCGCGCCGTCGTCGAGCACCGCGACGGACGAGGTTTCGCCGAGCTCTTCGCTCAGCTCCTCCAGCACCGGCTGCGCCGCGATCGGAACCGGCGCCGTGGCCAGGTAGGCATAGCCGAGATTGAGAATTCTCGGCTGCAGAAAATACATGCGGCCATCGGTCGCGGCGTAGCCGAGCTCGCGCAGCGTGTAAAGGCAGCGGCGCACGACTGCGCGCGTCAATCCGGTCGCGCGGCTCACGTCGGCGATCGTAAGACGGCGATCCACGCCGGCGAAGGCGCGGATGACGTGCAGTCCGCGCGCGAGGGAGGTCATGAAGTCCGGATCGCCCGCCCGGAACAGCGCGTTGTCCGGATCGGTGGCGCTCATCACGCGCTGAGCGATAAACGAACCCGAATTCTTGGGAAATGTCTTAGAGTGCAACATGGTTCGATCTTGCAGGCATGGATGTCGGGTGCGGTAATCGTACCCGGTGGCGAGCCGGGTGTCATCCTCACGCCGCATCGGGGCCATCCCGGGCTGGGACGGTGGTGGGTGGGCACCGTACATCCCGGCCTGCGACGGTGTGGACGCGGTACATCCCGAGCCTGGGCGGTATCATCTTCGACCCACTGTGGGGTGCTGCTGTATCGAGGCCCTGACCGATGACTGACGCTTTCATTTGTGACGCGGTGCGAACACCTGTCGGCCGGTACGGCGGGGTTCTCGCCGCCGTGCGCCCCGATGACCTGGCGGCGCTGGCCATAGCCGCGTTGCTGGCGCGCAATCCGTCGCTCGAGCCTTCAGCCGTGGACGAAGTACTCCTGGGCTGCGCCAACCAGGCCGGAGAGGACAATCGCAACGTCGCCCGGATGGCGGCGCTGCTCGCGGGCCTTCCGGTGGAAGTCGCCGGCGCAACCCTCAACCGGTTGTGCGGCTCAGGCCTGGATGCGATCGCCTCGGCCGCGCGGGCGATCAAGTGCGCCGAGGCGCAGGTCATCGTGGCGGGGGGCGTCGAGTCGATGTCGCGGGCGCCCTTCGTCATGCCGAAGGCCGATGCGGCCTTCAGCCGCGCAGCGCAGATCTACGACACGACCATCGGATGGCGCTTCATCAACCCACGCCTGAAGCAGAAGTACGGCGTGGACTCCATGCCCGAGACGGGCGAAAACGTGGCCGCCGACTTCGCGGTGTCTCGCCAGGACCAGGACAAGTTCGCCTTGCGCAGCCAGCAGCGCACGGCCGCTGCCTATGCCCGCGGCTTCTTCGAATCCGAGCTGATCCCAGTGGAGATTCCGCAACGCAAAGGCAAGCCCCTGCTGGTCAGCCGGGACGAACATCCGCGCCCCGAGACCACCCTGGAGCAGTTGGCGAAACTGCCCACGCCGTTCCGCGCGAATGGCACGGTTACCGCCGGCAATGCGTCCGGGGTCAATGACGGCGCTTGTGCGCTCATCATCGCATCCGAGGCGGCAGCGAAGCGCTACGGGATGACACCGCGCGCGCGGATAGTGACCGCTGCAAGCGCCGGGGTTGCGCCGCGCATCATGGGGATGGGCCCCGTACCGGCGAGCCGCAAGGCGCTGGCCAACGCCCGCCTGGATATCGGCAACATGGACGTCGTGGAGCTGAACGAGGCGTTTGCATCGCAGAGTCTCGCGGTGCTGCGCGAGCTCGCGCTGGCGGACGATGCGGAGCACGTCAATCCCAATGGCGGCGCCATAGCCATCGGCCATCCGCTTGGCATGAGCGGTGCCCGGCTCGCTACCACCGCGACATACCAGCTCGCCGCGACCCGCGGCCGCTATGCGCTGTGCACCATGTGCATAGGAGTCGGACAGGGCATCGCGATGATCATTGAGCGGGTTTAGCGAGGCGGCGCGATCGCGTGGAGATCCCGGTGGTGAATGAAGGTGATCTGTTGTGGACACCCAGCCGCGAGAGGGTGGAGAAATCGCATCTCACGGCATTCATGCGCTGGCTGCAGCAAGAACGGGGGCTGGGTTTCGCAAGCTACGAGGACCTGTGGCGCTGGTCGGTGGCCGACCTGGAGGAGTTCTGGCAGGCCATCTGGAACTATTTCGGGGTGGAGTCATCGGCGGCTTACGAGTGTGTTCTCGCGGACCGTCGCATGCCGGGTGCGAAGTGGTTTCCCGGCGCACGCCTGAACTACGCGCAGCATGCGTTGCGACACGAGAGGCCTGATGCGGACGCGCTGATGTTTCTGAGCGAGCGGCAGGCGCTGTCGCGCATGTCCTGGCAGGAGCTCGGTGCGAAGGTGCGCATCCTCGCGACACAGCTGCGCAAGCTCGGCGTGCGCCCTGGTGAGAGGGTGGTCGCGTACCTGCCCAATTCGCCCGAGGCCATCATCGCCATGCTGGCGACGACGAGCATCGGTGCGATCTGGTCGAGCTGCGGACCGGACTTCGGCACGCGGGGCGTCCTCGATCGCTATTCGCAGCTCACTCCGAAAGCGATGTTCTGCGTGGATGGCTACCAGTACGGCGGCAAGCCATTCGATCGCAAGGCCGACGTGCAGCAGATCATCGGCCAGCTCGCCTCGCTCGAGCATGTCATCTACCTGCCGTACCTGAATCGGGACGACCGGCGGCCCGTGTCGCCGCACGCCACGCTGTGGGAGGATCTTTTCAAGCATCCGCCGGTTGCGGCGCGCGACTTTCACTTCGAGCAGGTTCCCTTCGAGCATCCGTTGTGGATCCTGTTCTCCTCGGGCACGACCGGCCTGCCCAAGCCGATCTGCCACAGCCATGGCGGCATCATTCTCGAGCAGCTCAAGCATCTCGCATTCAACTTCGACGCGCAGCCGGGCGAGCGGCTGTTCTTCTTCACGACGACCGGCTGGATGATGTGGAATTTCCTCGTCAGCGCTCTGCTGTCCGATGTCGTGCCGGTTCTGTACGACGGCAATCCGGCCTGGCCGAGCCCGGACGTGCTGTGGAAGATGGTGGACGACTCCGGCGCCACGCTCTTTGGAACCAGCCCGACGTATGTGACCGCCCTCGAGAAGGGCGGCTTCATCCCGAAGGACAAATTTAAACTGACGACGCTGCAGAGCGTGACTCTGGCCGGGTCGCCCGTGACGCCCGAGTGCATGGCGTGGCTCTACGAGAACGTGAAGCGGGACCTGTGGGTCGCCTCCGGCAGCGGCGGCACAGATGTGTGTACCGGGTTCGTCGGCGGTGTGTCGATCCTTCCTGTGTACGCCGGAGAGATCCAGGCTCGCGCCCTCGGCGCCGCGGTTTACGCTTTCGATGAGCACGGCGAGCAAGTCGTGAATCGCGTCGGCGAGCTCGTCGTGACGCAGCCGATGCCCTCCATGCCGGTGTGCTTCTGGAACGACACGCAGGACAAACGCTACCTCGACTCGTATTTTCGGGAGTATCCCGGCCTCTGGCGCCACGGGGACTTCTTCCGGATCAACCAGCGTGGGGGTGCGTTCGTCCTGGGCCGTTCCGATGCCACGCTCAATCGCCATGGAGTGCGGATCGGAACAGCGGAGATCTATCGGTCGCTGGCGAGCCTGCGGGAGATCGACGATGCGCTCATCGTCAATCTCGATCTGCCGCACGGGAAGTTCTTCATGCCGCTGTTCGTGAAGCTCAAGGAAGGCCTGAGCCTCGATGAAGCGCTGTGCGAGAAGATCCGCGCCACCTTGCGGCGGGACTATTCGCCGCGCCACGTGCCGGACAGGATCCATCAGGTCGCCGGGATCCCGTTCACGCTGACGGGCAAGAAAATGGAAGTCCCGGTGCGCAGGATCCTGCTGGGGATCGCGCCGGAACGCGCCGCCAACCGCGATGCAGTGGCGAATCCGCAGGCCCTGGACTATTTCGCGGACTACGCCAGGAACCAGGCCGACTACTCGCTGCGCACCTGAGAATCGCCAGGAGAAATCATGCAGGACATCAACTTGCTCATCGCGGGGCGCGACGTGCCGGCCGCCCAGTCGGCCACGTTCGAGCGCCTGAATCCCATTTCCGGCGACGTGGCCACGCGTGCCGCCGCGGCCTCGGCAGCGGATGCGCGCGCGGCTGCCGACGCGGCCGCAGCCGCATTTCCGAAATGGGCGGCGGCGGGCCCGAACGAGCGGCGCGCAAAGCTGAACAAGGCGGCCGAGCTGCTCGAGTCCCACGCGGCGCAATTCGCAGCCATCGTGACGGCCGAGACCGGGGCAACCGCCGGCTGGGGACACTTCAACGTGCACCTGGCGGCCAACATGCTGCGCGAAGCGGCCGCCATGACCACGCAGGTTTGCGGCGAAGTCATTCCTTCGGACGTTCCGGGCAGCCTCGCCATGGCGTTCCGGCAGCCGGCCGGTGTCGTGCTCGGAATCGCGCCCTGGAATGCCCCGATTATTCTCGGCGTCCGCGCCATCGCAGCGCCGCTGGCCTGCGGCAACACCGTCATCCTCAAGGCGTCCGAAGTGTGTCCCGCGACGCACCGGCTGATCGGCGCCGTGTTGAACGAGGCGGGCCTGGGCGAGGGCGTCGTCAATGTCGTCACGCACGCCGCGAAGGATGCGGAAGCGATTGCGGAGGCGCTCATCTCCCACCCCGCCGTCAAGCGAATCAACTTCACCGGCTCGACCCGCGTCGGCCGGATCATTGCGATGCTGGGCGCCAGGCACCTGAAGCCCGTGTTGCTCGAGCTGGGCGGCAAGGCGCCCCTGGTCGTGTTGGATGATGCAGATCTCGATGCGGCGGTGGATGCAACTGTATTCGGCGCGTTCGCCAACTCGGGGCAGATCTGCATGTCAACCGAGCGTGTCATCGTGGACGAGAAGGTCGCGGATCAATTCGCGGCGAAGCTCGCCAAACGCGTCGCAGCGCTGCCAACCGGAGACCCGCGCAAGGGCGACTTCGTACTGGGATCCGTCATCGGCAAATCAACCGTGGAGCGCGTACAACGGCTGGTCGACGCAGCCGTCGCCAAGGGCGCCAGGGTGCTCTGCGGTGGCCCGGATCAGGATGGCAGCGGTGCCGGCACTATCATGAACGGCATCGTCATCGATTGGGTGACAGCGGATATGGCGCTGTTTCGCGAAGAGTCATTCGGTCCGCAGGTGTCGATCACTCGCGTGAAGTCGGCGGATGAGGCGGTGAAGCTCGCGAACGACACCGATTACGGGTTGTCTGCGGCCGTGTTCAGCCGCGACATCGCCCGCGCCCTCGAGCTTGCAAAGCGGATCGAGACCGGAATCTGTCACATCAACGGCCCCACGGTGCACGATGAGGCGCAAATGCCGTTCGGCGGGGTGAAAGCCTCCGGGTACGGCCGCTTCGGCGGCAAGGCCGCGATCGAAGCCTTCACCGAGCTGCGCTGGATAACGGTGCAGACGACGCCGCGGCATTACCCGTTCTGATGAAGAGAGCGGTTACGTCTCGCCGGTGACCGTCCCCTATGAGACCTTCGCCTTCAGCTGCGGCGGGGATTGACCACTCCGAGCCGGTCCTCCGACAGCCGCTCGAGCATCCAGCCCGGATATTCCGCGGGCAATGCGGAGACTTTGTCGAGCGTCGCCATCTGTCCGGCGTCCAGCTCGAGGTCGCAAGCGGCAATGTTGTCGAGCAACTGCTCGCCGGTCTTCGCGCCGATGATGACGGAGGTGACCGGCGGCTTGTGCAACAGCCACGCGATCGCGACCCGGGCCACCGACACGCCGTGCGCTTCCGCTATGGGACGCATCGCGTCTATGACGCGGAACGCGCGGTCCTTGTCGACTGGTGGAAAATCGAACGCCGCGCGGCGCGCGCCCTCGGGTCCCTTGCCATCGCGTGAGAACTTTCCGCTCAACAGGCCGCCGGCAAGCGGACTCCATGGCAGGATGGCCAATTGCTGGTCGTTGGCCAGCGGCACGATCTCGCGCTCCAGATCACGGCCGGCGATCGTGTAATACGCCTGCACGCTCTGGAACCGCTCGAAACCGCGCACCTGCGAGATCCACAGGGACTTCGCGATCTGCCATGCGGCCAGGTTGCACAAGCCGATATAACGCACCTTGCCTGCACGCACGCAATCGTTCAGGGCACCGAGTGTCTCTTCCAGCGGTGTAAGCGCATCCAGGCCGTGGATCTGATAGAGGTCGATGTAGTCGAGTTTCAGCCGCTGCAGGCTCTGATCCACCGCGTGGAGGATGTGACCGCGCGAAAGCCCCGCTTGATTCGCTCCGGGTCCCATCCGTCCATGCACCTTCGTAGCGAGCACGAACTGGTCGCGCCCGAGGCCGAGATTTTTCAGAGCCTGGCCGGTCATCGTCTCCGAACGCCCCGCGTGGTAAATGTCCGCCGTATCCAGGAAGTTGACGCCATGCTCGAATGCGGCGCGCACGATAGCGTCGACCGCTGGCTGCTCCATTTTACCGATGGCGCGCCACATCCCCTCGCCGCTGCCGAAGGTCATGGTCCCGAGACAGATCTCGGACACGACGAGACCTGTATTGCCAAGCTTTTTCATGCGCATGGATGACTGCTCCTGTTCGCGACCGGAACGGGCTGCCGAGTGTGCAGGGAAGGCGGTGGCCCGCAACAAACGAGCCTACCGCGGCCAGGCGGCCGGCCGCCATCCACCGTCAGGGAAATTGCAATGCTCCGCGAGTGCACTGTGCTCGATCGCCCCCAAGCGGCAGGTTGAGAAGGCGCAGCTCGAGCTCACCGCCCCGGCGGAGCGATTTTTATCAACTCAGAGCGAACTGCGTTCCGAATCGGCCGCGTGCGCAACATAACATGCCGGACGTGGTTGACGAGCCGCCATGCACGGGCAAAAGATGTAGCCTGCGCAGGGGCAAGCCGGAGCACGCAGCATGCAGGCATATGTGGTTCAGCAGGGTGCGACCAGCCTCGAAGGTCTGCGGCGGGTGGAGCGCCCGGATCCGCGGCCCGGCGCGGGCCAGGTGCTCGTGCGCATGCGGGCGGCGGCGCTCAACTATCGGGACCAGCTCATCGTCGCCGGGACCTACTTCGGGGGCTCGGTTGCACGCGATACCATTCCCATGTCGGACGGTGCCGGCGAGGTCGTGGAGATAGGCCACGGCGTCACGCGTTTCAAGGTGGGCGATCGCCTCACCGCGACATTCTTCAGGGGTTGGGCGGAGGGTCCGCCGCGGGGCCCGCTGGTGGCTCTGGGCAACCCCGCGGATGGCATTCTGGCCGAGTACGCCGTACTCGATCAGAACGATGCCGCAGAGCTGCCGAAATCCCTGTCCTTCGAGGAAGGCGCAACTCTGGCCTGCGCCGGCGTAACCGCCTGGAACGCCATTGTGCGCACCTGCGGGGTGAAACCCGGCCAGGCCGTACTGATCATGGGCACGGGCGGAGTCTCACTCTTCGCTCTGCAGTTTGCCCGGGCGGTCGGCGCAAGGATCATCCTGATTTCCTCGAGCGACGAGAAGATCGAGCGCGGCCGCGCATTGGGCGCCGATGTCGGGATCAACTACAGGCGTGCGCCCGAGTGGGAGCAGGAGGTACTGCGGGCTACTGCCGGCCGGGGAGTCGATCACATCGTCGAAGTGGGCGGTCCCGGCACCCTGGCGCGCTCCATGCGCGCGATCGGTTATGGCGGCCACATCGCCTTGATCGGCTTGCTCGCGGGGTTCGAGGGCGATACTGGTCCGCATCCGCTCATGGTGAAAGGCGCGGCCCTGCATGGCATTTTCGTGGGCAACCGGTCCATGCTCGAGGAGTTGAGCGCGGCAATCGATGTCAACGGCCTCAAACCGGTGATCGACCGGGTATTCGATTTCGGGGCGGCTCACGAAGCTTTTCGCCACCAGCGCGGCGGTGCCTTCGGGAAGGTCGTGATCCGGATCTGAGCGGGCCGCAGGTCAGTGGACCGGGCGGGCTGGCGCCGGGCGGGCTGCCGCCATGCGGCCGTTCGGCCTGTCCGCATCCAGTTTGGCGAGCGCGGCGGCAACATCGATCGATGCCGCATCGCCGGCCCCCGAGACGCCGTGCCCGGAGGTCTCCTTCAGCAGCGACACGATCGCATCGGTGCCCAGATGTGTGTTTGCGCTGAGCAGCAGTGCGATCACTCCGGTGATCTCTGCTGCGGCCACCGAAGTGCCGGACTCGAAGTCGTATTCGCCTCCGGGGCGCAGCGTGAGGATGTGGGTCGCTGGAGCTGCCAGTGTGCCCGGGGCGTGCTCGCGTTCGCTGTTGCTGACGCCGATCACGCCCTCGATGTTGGTTGGAAATGCATCGGCGGCGTCGGCCGCGGAGCCGACGAAAATCACGCCCCGCCGCAGGCCGGTGCGCACCAGAGCGGTGAGCAGCGGGTCGGGCGGTCCGGCAATGCTCAGATTGATCAAGGGGAGGCGCGCCTCGAGTGCCGCCGCGAGCGCCTTCGCCAGTGTGAAGGTGTCGCACGCCGCTTCATCGGCGTCGGGCTTGAGCTGCCAGCAGGCCTCGAAGACCTCGATCTGCGCAAGCGGGGCGATGCCGACCATGCCCAGATGATTGTTCGCCACTGCCGCAATGAGGCCGGCCATCGCGGTGCCGTGGCGGTAGGCGCTCGCGGGTGCAGGGTGCGATTCGATGAAAGATCGTGTGGCGGTGATGCGGTCGCGCAGATCGGGATGTTTGCTGTCCACGCCGGTGTCGATCAGCGCGATGCGCACCCCGGCGCCCTGCGAACGCTCGTGGGCCGCCGAGATACCCAGCGAGACGAGATTGGTCTGCAGAGCGTAGAGGGGATCGTTGTACGCGCCGGCCGGCTCGGGTTGCGTGAGCGTGTGGAATTCCTGCAGCGGCTGCGCGAGAGTGATGCCCGGATCCTTCGTGAGGGCTGCCAGAACCTCCGCGACGGTCCGGGAGTCCGGAATCTCATAGACGACACAATGGACCGCGAGCGCCTTGATGGGCCAGCTCGCAACCTCGCGCAGCGAGTATGTGCTGGCCACCCGCTTTGCCCGGTCGTGCGCGCCTTGCGCAATGCTATACCCGTCACCAGAGTAGCGTCGCCCGGTCGTGCCGGCGCGCGCAGCCGAACGGTATGGTTCGTTTGCGAAGGTCACGACGATGAGGTGATGGTGGGAGGCAATCGTCGAGGTGGGGGCCGCTGCGGCCGCGCACGAGCTCATCCCCGCCGCCAGAATCAGGACGGCGAGAGCGCAGGCGTGCGCAGGCGCGCGCATCAGTGTTCCTGGGCAGGCGGCGCTTGCCGGTTTGCCGGTGTTGCATCTTCCGCGAGCGGCTGAACCCAAAGCACGCGCGGATCGGCCCGCAGACGTGCCGAGAGCTGCCGCAGCCGCTGCCTCGCAGCCTCCGCCGATGTTTGCCCGGAGACGACGCCGGCCGGGGCTACTCCAAACACGCCAGTGTTGCCGGGGCCCTCGACGACCCGCGCGCCGTTCGCACGCATCATCTCTTCGACATCTGCGATCGTGAGCGACCGGTCGAGGGCAATGTGCAGGACGTTCGGCGTCGCGGCGGCGGTGTCCGTATGTGTCCTGTACACCGGCTCCGACCAGCGGTAAGCCGTAGCCAGCAGTCCTGTTATGCCGAACAGCATGAGAAAGCTCGCCGCCCAGGCCAGTCCCGGTGGCCGCCACAGGGAGACATTGCCCAGGCGGGCCGCGAGTCCCCGGGGCGCCGCCTGCCTGGCCCGCTCCGCCGTCCTGTGGCCTTCCGCATCGATGCGATCCATCAATTTGCGGAACGACGGTGCCGGCGCATAAGTCACGCGATCCGGCTCGGTAAGAGCGCCGCACGTCAGATGCTGCAGCGCAAGCTCCCGCTCGCACGCGCAGCAGCGCCGGACATGCTCCTCCGCACGCTCGCGCTCGGATGGCGCAAGCCGGCCGTTCGCGAGCCATGGCAACAGCAGCCATACTTCCTCGTGGCAACTCCGTTCGTCTGCGAAAATCATTTCCTGCCTCGTGCGTCGATAGGAGCGGCGCTTCCGCCCAGCACGGGCAGCAGCTTCTGCAGTTTGGCCCGCGCGTGGAACAGGCGCGTCTTCACCGTGTTGACAGGACAGCCCATGATTGCAGCGATCTCCTCACATGAATAGCCGAGTTCGTAGCACAGTTCGACCGCGAGCCGCTGCTCCACCGGCAGTTGCACCAGGGCCTGGACCAGCCAGTCGCGCAGCTCTTCAGTCCGCATCGGTTCGTCGCTGGTAGGTGGCTGTAGCGGGGCATCCAGGTTCTCTCCCGCACCGGCCCGTGCCGCGGAGCGGAACGCATTTCTCGCTCTGCGGTAGGCAATGCCCAGTATCCACGTGGATGGCTGCGAGTCGCCGCGGAAGTCGCCGGCCTTTCGCCATACGATCCAGAAGGTGTCGTTGATGACCTCTTCCGCGATGTCATACCGCCGCGTCAGGCGTGTCAGGAACCGCGCGAGCCGCCGATGATAGAGGTGGTACAGCTCCTCGAATGCGCGCCGATCGCCGGTTGCGATCCTGGCGATCAGCTCCGACTCGCGGGCGGCGGAGGCGCCGCTTCGGTAACCCGGCTCCACCGGACCAGGCGGACCCTTCGTTTCGTTTTGGGATGGACCTCTCAAGAATCTTGCCCTCTCCCGGTAGGTGGTCC
Source organism: Steroidobacteraceae bacterium (assembly GCA_050738795.1). Classification (GTDB taxonomy): domain Bacteria; phylum Pseudomonadota; class Gammaproteobacteria; order Steroidobacterales; family Steroidobacteraceae; genus 13-2-20CM-66-19. The sequence goes on along the minus strand of JBOIAD010000044.1, from coordinate 22,468 downwards.
CAAGGAGGCATCCGGGTTCAAACGAGCGGCTGATTCTATCTATCGGATGAGCCCGCCCGCCGCTCAGAAATGCCAGCTGAGGGTGGCGGCCAGCCGGTCAACCGCCCGCCCGTAGGGAAACAGCTCCTGCGCGTGCCGCTGAACGACATAATAGGCGGCGTCGATGCGCCAGGCCCGGTATTCGAAAGCCAGCCCCGCATTGCCATATGCATAGCCACTACCTTCGGGTCCGGATAGCCCGTAGTAGCCGATGCCGCCGGTTGCGAACAGCCGGCCTGCAATGGGTAGCTGGCCGGATACGTCGGCGATGAAAGTGGCATACCTTCCGAGCCGATAGGGGATCTCGTAACGCACGGTATTCGGCGAGGCCGCCAACGACAAGGACCAGCGATCCAGATACGCGAGCGTCGCGGACAGCTCCTGGTAGTCGTTGGAGAAAGGCACGTTGCCGTGAAGATAGAAATACTCGACCGCCGTGACTGTCGTGCTCCAGGCCGGCGACAGGTCAAAGCGATGGCCGACATACGCTTCCAGCTCATAGTCCGGGCCGCGGCCCCGGACTTCGCCGAGCGTGGACGCGAAGGCACCGATGAAACTGCCTCCCAGGGTCGTGGCGTGCAGATCCAGCTGTCCGGCGCCCCGTCCGTCGCTCTCGGAGATCCCGCGGTATATGTAGTCCGTGGTGAGGGTCACATCGCCTCCCACAGAGACAGCCTGTGCGACAGGCGAGGCCACGGCGACCACCGCGATCCACGAGTGCAAGAAGGTGCAGCTGAATCGGCAGGGACGTCTTGATTGACCCACTATGCCCCTCGAGGCGAGACCGGCAAATCCGGGTAGGGCGCAAGTTTAGAGCCATTCGGGAACAGTGTACCGTTCCGTGCGCGACACCGGGAATCCGTGCGAACGAGGCCCCTCGAGACGCCGGCACCCCAGTACGGTAGTCAATCGGAATCCCCGGCGCGGCGCAAGATGCCGCCATTTCCTTCCTGGTGTATGCCCGCTTCACGCTGGGTCGAGAGCGCGGGCGCGAGCCTCGGGCCCAATACTCTGTGCCATGGATGCGCCGCGAGAAGCGGCGCAGCGCGACTGTTCTGCCCGCCACCGGACTTAGCCGCCATGCTGGAGCTGTATCACGCCGAGCCCGTTGCCAACTCCATGAAGGTCCTGCTGTGCCTGAAAGAGAAGGGCATCGAGTTCGTCAGCCACTACGTCGATCTGCTGCGCTTCGAGCAGCACCAGCCACCATTCGTCCGAATCAATCCGAACGGCCAGGTTCCCGTTCTGGTGCACGACGGCGCGATCATCACCGAATCCACCGTCATCAATGAATACGTGGACGAGGTCTTCCCGCAAGTGCCGTTGCGGCCGATCGATCCCGTGGAGCGTGCCCGTATGCGCATCTGGGGCAAGTTCGTCGATGAGTACTTCTGTCCGGCACTGTCCATGATCGGCTGGCACACGATGGTGCGGCGCGTCGCCCGCAGTCTGAAGAAGGACGAGCTCGATGAGGTGCTGGCGCGCATTCCGCTGCAGGAGCAGCGCGACAAATGGGCAACGATCGCGGGCGAGTCCTTCACCGAGGCGCAGCTCGCGGACTCGCGGCGCAGGATCGGCGTCTCGCTTCAGCGGCTGGAGAGCATCCTGGCGAACTCGCGCTGGATCGCCGGTGCCACGTACTCTCTCGCGGATATCAACAGCTATTCGATGGTGGCGGGCGTGTCGCGCTTCTTCCCGGAGCTGATGAACGACAAGCGCACGCCGCGCTCAGTGGAATGGCTGGCACATTTGAACGAGCGTGCGGCCGTCAAGGCCGCCCTGGCGATGCCCAACAAGGTACCGGAAGTGCTGCGCACTTTCGGCGGCTGATTGATGCTGCGGACTGAACAGCGCGACGAGGTTGCGCTCCCATGATCGAGCTGCTCACTTCCGAAACACCCAATGGCTGGAAGATCTCCATTGCACTGGAGGAGATGGGCCTGCCGTACACCTTCCGGCACATCAAGCTCTCCGAAATGGAGCAGAAGCAGGACTGGTACTTGAGGCTCAACCCCAATGGGCGCATCCCGACGCTCATCGACCACGACAACGATGACTTCGCCGTCTTCGAGTCCGGCGCGATCCTCGTCTATCTCGCGGAGAAGTCCGGCAGGTTCCTGTCGAAGGATGAGCAAGGCCGTTCGCGCGTCCTGCAGTGGCTGATGTTCCAGATGTCCGGCGTGGGTCCGATGATGGGGCAGGCAAATGTGTTCCTCCGCTACGCGCCGGAGAAGATTCCCTACGCCATCGAGCGCTACCAGCGCGAGACGCTGCGCCTGTTCGGAGTGCTCGACAAACAGCTCGCGACGCACGAATACATTGCGGGCGATTACAGCATTGCCGACATGGCTTTGTGGCCGTGGGTGAAAGGGTATGACTGGTCGGGAGTGACCCTCGAGGGCCTCGAGCACCTGCAGCGTTGGAACGACCTCATTGCCGCGCGTCCGGCGGTGAAGCGTGGCCTCGCCGTACCGCCGGCGGTGGACCTCGGAAGCCGTACGCAGCAGACGGTCGACGCTGGCCGCAAGTTCCTGGTCTAGGCAGCGGGGCGCGCGATGAGCTTGGCGGCAGCGGATCTGCTCGATACGGCCAGTGCGACCGGGGAGCCGCCATGGCCGAGCCCGCGGCGCGCCTGGTACGCGGTGGGCATCTTCGCGCTCGCTCTGACCATCAATTTCCTCGACCGCGGTGTCGTCACGCTGCTGATCGGGCCCATCAAGCACGATCTGCAGCTGTCGGACACGAAGGCGAGCCTGCTCGTCGGGTTTGCATTTGTGTTCTTCTACGTCTTTCTGGGCTTGCCGATTGCGCGGCTGGTGGATACGAAGAGCCGCAGGGCCATCATCGGAACGGGCATCGCCCTCTGGAGCATCATGACGGCGTTCTGCGGCCTCGCGCAGAGCTTCATCCAACTGTTCATCGCGCGCATCGGAGTCGGTGTGGGCGAGGCGTGCAACGGGCCGGCGACGTTCTCGATGCTGGCCGACCTGTTTCCCCGCGAGAAGCTGCCGCGCGCCATCTCGGTGTTGAATTTTGGATTCGTCGCCGGCACGGGCCTCGCGCTGCTGCTGGGCGGGACGGTGGTTCATTTCGTATCCGGCATGCCGCCGGTGTCATTGCCGGTCGTGGGCACACTGCACCCCTGGCAGATCACTTTCCTGCTCGTCGGCTTGCCCGGACTGCTCGTCGCCGCGCTGCTCATGACGGTACCGGAACCCTTGCGACGCGGGCGAATCGCAGGTGTGGTCGCGCAATCGCTGCCCGTGCGCGCCATCCTGCGGTACATGAAAGACAATCGTTCGGCGTACTTTCCGATGTTTCTCGGCCTGGCGTGCAACGTGGTGCTCGCCTTTGGCAACCAGGCATGGATTCCAACATTCTTCGCGCGCACGCACGGCTGGACACCGGCGCATGCCGGGTTCGTTCAAGGCCTGGTCGTGGTGTTCACCGCGCCCTTCGGGCTCATGATGGGCACGGCACTGTCGGAGTGGTTCACGAAGAAAGGCTACGCCGATGCGAACATGCGCGTCACCATCATCGGCGCGACGGCCGGCATCCCGTGCGCCGTTCTCTTTCCGCTCATGCCCACGCCGCAGCTCGCGATCGCCGTGCTGTCGGTGCAGTTCTTCTTCTCCATGTTTCTGCCCGGGCCATTGAATGCGGCCTTGCAGATCATCACCCCGAACCAGATGCGCGGCCAGGTGACGGCCCTGTTTCTGTTCGTCTTCAATGTCGTGGGTTTCGGCATCGGCCCCACGTTCGTCGCGGTGCTGACGGACTACGTTTTTCGCAGCGAAGCGCTGCTGCGCTATTCTCTGATGCTGTCCGGCGCCATCATGGGACCGCTTGCGGCGCTGCTCTGGTGGTCCGGCCTGAAGGCCTACGGTGCCAGCGTGAAGCGCACCGCGACCTGGGTCTAGCCGGCTGCGATCTGCATTGGGGGTGCTCGCACCTGCTCAAGTGCACGCAGAATCGAATATCGTTGCAGTGTCAGTCGAGTCCGCGGGACAGCTTTTCGTGCCATATAGACGCTCCGCGAGACGAGCCGGGTGGAGGAGGAATCAATGGCCGGGGGCGAATCGACGGGTGACTTGAGCGCCCTGCGCATGCAACTCGGGCAACTCGCGAACGAGGTGGGCGCGTTGCGCGACCTCCACTCGATTCGCAAGTTGCAGCACGCATACGGGTACTACCTCGACAAGTGCCTGTACGATGAAGTCGTCGATCTGTTTTCCGACCAGGGCGAAGTACGTTTCATGGGTGGCGTGTTCCGCGGCAGGGCCGGGCTGCAGCGCCTGTATTGCGATCGCTTCCGCAGGAACTTCACCGGCGGACACAACGGCCCGGTGCACGGGTTCCTGCTCGATCACCTGATCCTGCAGGATATCGTCGACGTGGCGCCGGATCGCGCCAGCGCCTTCGGCCGCTTTCGCTGCTTCATGCAGGCGGGCAGCCATGAGAGCAGGAAGAGTGCAGTGCCGCACACGCCCAGGCAGTGGTGGGAAGGCGGAATCTACGAGAACACCTACATCCCCGAGGATGGCCTCTGGAAGATCCGGATCCTGAATTACCGCGCGATCTATCACGGCCTGTTCGAGCAGGGCTGGGCGCACACGCCGCCGAATTTCGTGCCGTTCTTCAGCAAGACCCATCCCGAGGACCCCGTTGGGCCCGATGCGCTCATCGAACCGGCGCCGGTGCTGTGGCCTGATACCGATGTTGTGCCGTTCCACTACACGCATCCCGTGACTGGCAGGAAATGGCAGGCGCTGTGAACTGGCCGGCGAGCTCCAGGCGGCTTCGGAGGCGCACATGACCAGTCCGTTCCCCGCTTCGATGGATTTCACCGGGTTCAACGCGCCCTCGCGGATCGAGTGCGACATCCACGACCTCGTGGTCGAAGGCGAGCTGCCTGCCGGGATCAATGGATCCTGGTTCCAGACGGTGCCCGATCCGCAGTATCCGCCGATGCTCGGCGACGATACGTATCTGAGCGGCGACGGGATGATGAGGTTGCTGCGCTTCGAGAACGGTCACGTGGATCTGAAGCAGCGCTACATCCAGACCGAGCGCTTCAAGAACGAGCGCCGCGCGCGCCGCTCACTGCACGGGCTGTATCGCAATCCGTACACAGACGATCCGAGCGTGCGCGGCAAGCCCCGCGGCGTGAACAACACTACACCGATCTATCACGGCGGCCGCCTGCTCGCGTTGAAAGAGGACAGCCGCGCGATGGAAATTCATCCGCGCACGCTCGAGACGCTGGGTGAATGGGACTACCGCGGCAAACTGCGCAGCCGGACCATGACCGCGCACACCCGGCCCGATCCGGATACCGGCGAGTTGTATTTCTTCGGCTACGAGGCGGGCGGTCTCGCCTCGCGTGACGTCGCCTATTGTGTTGCGGACAAGAGCGGCGAGCTGATCCGCGAAGAATGGTTCGAGGCACCTTACTGCTCCATGATGCACGACTTTGCGGTCACCAAGGAGCACGCGATCTTCCCCGTGTTTCCGACGACGGCCGATCTTGCGCGCCTCAAAGCGGGCGGCCCGCACTGGATCTGGGAGCCGACCCGGGACACGTTCATCGGCATCATGCCCCGCGACGGCCGCGTGAAGGACCTGCGCTGGTTCCGGGGGCCGGCACGCTCTGCCTATCACTTCATGAATGCCTACACCGAGGGTCCCCGCGTTCATCTGGACTTCGGCTGCGGCAAGGTGAATCCGTTTCAGTTCATCCGTGCGGCGACCGCCATCGAGGTGCAGCCGCAGGACATGGCCGGCGGTTTCGTGCGCTGGACGTTCGATCTGTCGAAGCCCGGCGAGGCGTTCGAGGAGACGATCCTCGGACCGGGCGGCGACATGCCGCGCGCGGCCGCAAAGGATGCGATGCGCGACTACGAGATCGGCTACTACCAGACGTTCGACCCCGTAGCCGGAGCGCCGCTGGTGGCGGGGCCGGTCGGCGCAGGATTCAACACCATACTGCGTCTGGAGGTGCGCAGCGGCAAGCTGAAGAGCTTCGTGCCCGGAACGCACTGCACGGTCCAGGAGCACTTTCACATTCCATCAGGCGCGGCCGGCCACGAGGGTTATCTGGGATTCATCGTCGATCGGCACGCCGAGAACCAGTCCGAGGTGTTCATCGTGGAGGCCGAGCATCTGGACAAGGGGCCGATCGCGCGCATCAAGATTCCGTTACGCCTGCGTGTTGGCGTGCACGGCAACTGGATTGCGGCTCAGGCCCTGTGAAGAGCCAGCCGGTGTGCTGCCTGTGAAGAGCTAGCCGCAGTGCTGGTGGCGATATTCCCGGGGCGTGGTGCCGAAGCGGGCGCGAAAAACGCGGCCGAAGTGTGTCGGGCTGTTGAAACCGTAGTCGAACGCGATGGACGTCACGGTGCGGCCGCGCTGTGCGGCGACTGTCAGCGCCCCGGAGCATTCCTCCAGGCGGCGTCGCAGTATGTACCGGGCAGCGGTTTCGGATTCATGCGAGAACAGGTGGTGCAGATAACGCGGAGTCATCTTGCAGGCTTCGGCAACGCGCATGGGCGTGAGGTCCGGATCGCCGAGGTGGGCCTCGATGTAATTCACGATACGGATGCGGTGCGCGGTGGCGAGAGACGAGCGGTCCGAATGAGACTGCGGCAGCACGGTGTACGCGCTGGCCATCAAGTCCAGGATGGCGCGCGTGATGCGCGGTGCCACGGCGGGGTCGAAATCATCGCGGCACCGCGCCCAGAAATCTCTCAGGAAGTGCGAGAGCAGGCCGCTCAGGCCCGAGGCGCCCGACATGGGTACCGCCACCACACTCTCCGGGCAGGCCAGATGACGGCGCAGCATCGTGTCCGGGATGCCCACGACGAACATGAGGTTCGCCTTCTCGAACAGCATCTCGTAGGGCCGCGTCGTGTCACACAGCGTGAAGTCGCCTGGTCCGAGCCGCGCTTCGCGGCCGTCCTGCCGGTTGATGCTCTCGCCCTCGAGCTGCATGTGCAGGAAGAACATGGCGGCGCGGGACCGCGCCACGTGCGAGCGCAGATGGCGCACCGTCTGGGCATCGGAGTAGACCTCGGCGAGGCGCATGTCGCCCACCTTGGTGCGGCTCAGTCTGCCGGCGAAGTTTCGCAGGTCGAACGGGTCCGAGACGATCGGAGTGAACGATGCGCAGGCGGCGTCGTTCCAGTATTCGATCTTGCGGCGCGGCTCGAGGCCGGCCGTGGAGAAGGATTCAAGCTGACTCATATCGGTGCCCCCTCAAGGTTGCGACCCCAGCTTCAACTTGCCACCCCCCGCCTCAGTCCGGGCGCGCGCACCGGCGCGGCGATTTTGTTATTCCGGCACTACGGTTATATATTATAACCGTAACGCACCGATGGTAAGGCAGCCCTAGCGCCGATGCAAGACTCCAACTCGACCGGCCTGGAAGCCCTGGCGGGGGCCTTGCCGCCGTCCGTCAGAATCGCGCTGCACGGCGCCGACGACGTACTGCTCGTCACGCTGGCGCGCCCGCAGAAGCGCAACGCACTGGATGATGTCACCGTTCGCGGGCTCGGCGCCGTGTTCGAAGCATTGCCGCCCAGCGTGCGGGTCGTGGTGCTCGAGGGGGAGGGGGCGCACTTCTCGGCCGGCCTGGACCTGTCCGAGCTCGTTTCCCAGGATCTCGCCGGCGGCATTGCGCATTCAAGGATGTGGCACCGGGTCTTCGAGAACATCCAGTTCGGCACCGTGCCGGTCATCGCAGTCCTCAAGGGTGCCGTGGTCGGAGGCGGGCTGGAGCTTGCCTGCACCGCACATCTGCGCGTTGCGGAAGACAGCGCCTTCTATGCCCTCCCCGAGGGAGAGCGTGGCATCTTCGTGGGCGGCGGCGGCTCGGTACGGCTGCCGCAACTGATCGGTGTCGCGCGAATGACCGACATGATGCTGACCGGCCGTGTGCACGATGCCCAGGCCGGCCACGGCATGGGCATCTCGCACTACCTGGTGGAATCGGGCCGCGGCCTCGAGAAGGCACTCGAGCTCGCCGGCAAAGTCTGCGCCAACGCTCCGCTGACCAACTTCGCGGTGATGCATGCGCTGCCACGGATCGCGCAGAGCGATCCTGCGGCAGGCTATCTGACTGAATCGCTCATGTCGGCCATCGCCCAGAGCGACGAAGAGGCCAAGGACCGCATCCGCGATTTCCTGGCCAAGCGGGCCGGCAAGGTGTCCGTGCCCCGGTAATGCGGGCGCGGCAAGTCAGCATCGGCACGGCTCAGGAGCGACCGCGCCGCGCGCCGGCGGCGGTTGTCAGTGAAGGGAGACCGAGAATCGATGGCGACAGCCAGGCGCAAGGTACGGCACGGGGCACCTACAGGCGCATCCCCCAGGCATGTCCGCTTCGGCCCATTGACCGAGTACCTCGGCTACGCGCTGCGCCGTGCGCAGATGTCGGCGGTAGCGCAATTTCTCGAGGCCTTCAAGGACGTCGATCTGCGCCCGACCCAGTTCGCCGTGCTGACGATCATCAACGAGAACCCGGGTATCCGTCAGACCGAGGTCTGTGCCGCGCTCGGTATTCAGAAGGCGAATTTCGTTCCGCTGCTGAACGAGCTGCAGCGGCGTGGATTCGCGATGCGTCACGCGGGCGTCGCCGATAAGCGCTCCTCCGCGCTGCACCTGACGCCGCTCGGCCATTCAACGCTGCAGCGGGCGCGAGCGATTCACGAGGTGTACGAGGCTCGATTCCTCGCACGCCTGGGCAAGCGCGGACACGATCAATTGTTGACGCTGCTCAACAAGGTCATGGATTCGGGCTGATCCGGCTTGAGCTTCAGCATCGCGAGAATGGCCGCCGCGATGAGCGAGCCCATTGCCATGAACTGTGCGACCGTCGGCAGGTCGTAACCCCACTTGAACAGGAAGCCGGCGGTAATCGGTCCCAGGACCGAGCCGCCACGGCCGACCCCTATCGCGAAGCCCGTACCGGTTGCGCGTACATGCGTCGGAAATGCCTGCGCAAAAATCGCATACAAGCCGACGACTCCCGCATTGGTGCAGAACCCGGCGCACGCGCAAAGTAGCGACAGCTGCTGTAGATCCGCCGCGCTTCGGCCAAAGAGAGTGACCATCGCGGTGGATAGCAACATTGCGGCGATCGTGACCGGCTTCACTCCGGTGCGCTGCGTCAGAATTCCTACCGCGACGCCTCCGAGCGCTCCGCCTACGTTGGCCCAGACGAGCACATTGGCAGCCGACGAAGGCGGGAAGTGCATGTCCACCACGATCTTCGGGACCCATTTCACGATGAAATAAAACGTCATGATGTGGAAGAAATACGCAGCAGTGGCGAGCACGGTGAGCGCTATCAATCCCGGCGCGAAGATGTCCGCGACCGAGCGCTTGCGCACTTCGGCCGATATGGCGGGCAGCACGCTGACGGCCGCATGCCTCATGCGCCGGAGCGTCCGGTTGATCTGTGCGAGTGCGCTGTCCGGCTGCTTCTGCGCAAGCCAATGGATGGATTCGGGTACGAAGCAATAGACCAGCGGGATGAACACCGCGGTGATGGCCCCGCCGAAGTAGAAGACCGCGCGCCACTCATGCCCACGCAGCAGGTGCGCGACGATGACGCCGCCGATGACCGCGCCCACGGGATAGCCGATGGCCATCAGCGACACGCTCAGGTTGCGCCGGCGGAAATTCGAGAACTCGGCGGCGACCGCGTTGCCGGCCGCGAGCAGGCCGCCGATGCCCAGTCCCGTCATGACGCGCCACACTTCGAGCTCGGCGATCTGCCTGACCGTGGTCACCAGGAACATGCCGGCGGTCATCAGGATCAGGCAACCGAGCATCGTCGGTCGCCTGCCGATCCTGTCCGCCACGCCGCCCAGCAGTATCGAGCCGATGGCCATGCCGATGAGCTCCATCGAGAGCACCACGCCGAGCGCGGCACGGTCGATGCCCCACTCGGTCGCGATTCCGGGCGCGGCGAAGCTGACCGACAGCACATCGAAACCGTCCAGCGCGGTCAGACCGAACGTGACGGCCACTGCAAGAATCTGCAGCGCGCTCATCGGCGCACTGGAGAGCGTTTCACGCGGGTCGGTGTTCACGGAAGAATACGCCCTCTCGTGCTGGAAGCCCGCGGCTGCTGGTCGGCTGTTGCCACGGTTTTGCACCGAGTGCTGCCGCAGCCTGCACAGTATGAATTCGCGGCGGCGCGCGCGCACCTTCGAGGCCGCGGGCGGCCGATCACCGCACACGCCAGGCAGCGCGGTATGAGCCATAATGCGCAATCAGGGCATCGCAGTTTGCGCATCTCGATCAAGGGTAGCTCAATGGCAGGCACAGCAGCGTTCGAAGTCATCAGCCAACATCACTGTTTCGGTGGCGTCGTGGGCTTCTACCGCCACGATTCGGCCAGCACCGCATCGTCCATGCGGTTTTCGGTCTTCGCGCCGCCGCAGGCGCGCTCCGGCCGGGTACCGGTGTTGTATTACCTCGCCGGGCTCACGTGCACCGAGGAGACATTCATGATCAAGGCCGGTGCGCAGCGCGTCGCGGCCGAGCTGGGAATGCTGCTCGTCGCGCCGGATACCAGTCCGCGGGGTCTGAAGCTGGCGGGGGAAAGTGATTCATGGGACTTCGGCGTGGCAGCCGGTTTCTATGTGGATGCCACGCAGGAGCCGTGGTCGAAGCACTACAGGATGTACACGTATGTCACGCAGGAGTTGCGGGCGCTCGTGGAATCCCAATTCCCGGCGGACGCGACCCGAACCGGTATTTTCGGCCACTCGATGGGCGGACATGGTGCCCTGACCCTCGCCCTGCGCAATCCCGATCTCTATAAGTCGGTTTCGGCTTTTGCGCCGATCGCCGCGCCGTCGCAATGTCCGTGGGGGCAGAAGGCGTTCGCGGGTTACCTGGGAGCGGATCGGGCGCAGTGGAGCGCGTATGACGCCACCGAGCTTGTGGCGCGCGTGAAGGATGCCGCGCGCCGGCCTCCGATCCTGATCGACCAGGGACTCGCCGACCAGTTTCTCGAGAAACAGCTGCATCCGCACCTGTTCGAGGCGGCGTGCCGCAAGGTGGGCTATCCGCTGACACTGCGGCGCCATGAGGGCTACGACCACGGTTATTATTTCATGTCGACCTTCATGGAAGATCACCTGCGTCACCACGGGAAAATACTCGGCGCGCGGGGCTGAGCGGTCATGAGCGGCACGCACGTTTTTCGCGCCGAGCATGTCGGCAGCTTCCTGCGGCTGATGGTCGGGACCGTGCGCGAGGTGCAGGGGACCTTTAAAGCGCTCCCGCCGCCCCGATGAGCACGTCGCGCAGCCAGGCGTGCCCGGGGTCGGGCTCGTTGCGCTTGTGCCAGATCACGACTTCGCGCGTGTCGGGCGTTTCGAAGGGCAAGGAAATCAGTTTCACGGGGGCCAGCCTTGCCAGCGTCCGCGCGAGATGCTCCGGCAAGGTCGCCACCAGCGACGTTCCGGCGAGCATGAATGGGATCTCGATGAGGCCCTGGGTCGTCGCCCGCACGTCCAGCTCGGCGCTCAGCAGGCGGCGCACGAGCTCTTCCAAAGGGATGGTATGCCCGCTCGGCCGGCCGAACACATGGGGCAAAGCGAGGTATTGCGGCTCCGTAATCGTATCCCCGACGGTCGGATGATCCGATGCCACCACGCACAGCCATTTGACCGGGCGCAAATCCACGATGCGCAGCGAATCGGGGAACGCGCGCAGGCCGAACAGCCGCAGACTGTTGAGTCCCAGGTACAGATCCGCGTCCCCGTATTCCAGCCGGGAGAGGGTGGTCTCGGAGAAATGCTCGACGTGGCAGCGGATGCCAGGCGCTTCGTGAGCCAGGCGCCTGAAGACCGCCGGCATGACCCGCAACAGGGCGTCGGCTGAGACGATGAGGGTGAAGGTCCGCTGTACCGTTGCGGGGTCGAAGGTCGGCTGTGTTCCCAGCGTGGCCTGGATCCGCAGCAGAGCCTCCCGTACGGGCTCGACGAGCGACAGGCCACGCGGCGTGAGCTGCATGTCGCGGCCGACGCGGACCAGGAGCTGGTCATTGAAATATTCCCGCAGTTTTTGCAGTGCGGCGCTCATCGCCGGCTGCGACACGAAGACCCGCTCCGCGGCCCGGGTAACGTTTTTCTCGTGCAGCAGCGCATCGAGGGCGACGAGCAGGTTGAGGTCGAACCGGTTGAGCTGCATGGTCCTTCAGTGAGCCGGCCTACGGAACTGCCCTGAGCGCGCGGGACGCTTCGGGCACGCGCCGGCGCCGCTATAGTACGGGCTTCCCGCCGGGGCCGGGCGCCGGACGTATACTCGAACCGACATGCAGCCAATATCCCCTGGCGAGATCGAGCCGAAGGCCGTCAGTGCCGAGGTCAGCGTCGAGCGCTGGGAGCGCGGAGAGGTGACGCACAAGACCGACCAGGTGGCGGAAGAGATTCCCGTCGCGCTCGTCTATCACGGCGTGCCGCACGTCGTGATGTTGGCTACTCCGGCCAACCTGGAGGACTTCGCAGTCGGCTTCACTCTAAGCGAGGGCCTGGTAGCGCGTCCCGACGAGATCCGCTCCGTGGAGGTTACGCAGGGCGAGGAGGCGGCCGACGTGCGCGTAACCGTGGCCTGGGACAGGTTCTCCGCACTGCTTCAGCGCCGGCGCAATCTCACCGGCCGCACGGGTTGCGGATTATGCGGAGCCGAGACTGCGGAGGATGCGATTCGTGAATGCGGGCCGGTCGGTCCCGGCCCCAGCGTTTCGACCCGGGACTTGCATGAGGCCATCGAGCAGCTTGTCGCCCTGCAGCCTATCAACGCACGCACAGGAAGCGTGCATGCGGCGGCGTGGGTCGTTCCCGGCAAGGGAATCCAACTCGTGCGCGAAGACGTGGGGCGGCACAATGCGCTCGACAAGGCGATCGGGGCCCTCGTGCGGTCCGGTGTCGATTTCGGTTCGGGCTACATGCTGATCACGAGCCGCGCGAGCTATGAGATGGTCCAGAAAAGCGCCACGGTCGGCATCGCCTTCCTGGCGGCGCTCTCGGCGCCCACGGCCTTCGCGGTGAGGTTGGCCAATCAGGCCGGCCTGACGTTGGTCGCGTTCGCGCGCCGTGACCGGCACGTGGTCTATGCGAACCCGCGGCGCCTGACAGGCTAGCGTCCGCCCATGGGCTCGCCACCGTTCCGCTTTTACGATAACCGGCAGAAATACCTCGCCTTCGTCAACACCTGCAACGAGAAATCAGCGGTCGCGCGGCGGGCGGCGCAGGAGCTCGCGCAGCTGCGGCCAACCCCGCCGGCGCTGCGATTCTTCGATGCCGGCATGGGTGATGCCACGGTGCTCTCGCGGCTCATGCGCAGCACACACTGCGCGTATCCAACCGTGCCGCTGCTGGCGGTCGCGAAGGAGATCAGCCACGAGGATGTGAGGCTGGGCCTGGAGAAGATGCCCGACCGCTTCTACGAGCATCCCGCCCTGGTTCTGGTCATCACGAATCTGAATTACGCCGATGCGTCGCGACTGATGCCGCGCGAGGCGCACACGACCGAGGCCCTCAACTGGCAGGAAGTGCGGCTCATCGGCGGCTCGGCGCACGAGTACGCCGAGCAGATCGAGGCGCTCGAGCCCACGCTCACCTACGGGTGGCTGACCAAGCCGAGTGCCCGGACCGGCAATCCAGTCTACGTGCGCCCGTCCGTACTCGTGATCTATCGCGAGGACCACCAGTTTCTCCTGCATGGCGTCATTCCGAAGCCCGGCCGGACACGCGAAAACTATGATCTGATTCTCGCCTCGCAGCCGTGGCGGGCGCGCACGCCAGCCGACTTAAAGGCGCAGAGGATTCTGGGACCGCTTGCCCGCAGTCTCGCGCCGGGTGGTCGCCTGCTGGCCATCCAATCCTGCGGCCACGATCCGGGGCTCGAGATCGTGCGCAGGCTGTGGCCCGGCGAGGATCCATTCAAGGTGGATCGGCACCAGTTGCTGGCCGCTCTCAAGGCGGAGCTGGGTGCGGATGCGCGCGATTACACCCTCGCGGCGCTTGCGGATGAGAAGGCTCTGTTTCGCTTCGACATGCATACGCTGCCCTCGGAGATCGGCGACCGTATCGGGACCTCGACGCTGTTTGCGGCGTGGAACGCGGCGATCTACGTGAATCAGATCGAGGACGAGCGGCTGGACTCGGTCGTGCAGACGGGCGCCTATCTCGAGGCCACTCAGGCCGTGCTGCAGAAACATGGTGGGCTGTGGTTCAACGACGAGACGTTCGTCGTGAGCCGCCGTAACTCCTGAAAGAGAGGGTGAGCCTCGCCTTATGTCGAACCGGCGCCACGGCCGGCCCGCTCGACGGGCAACCTTCCCGGATGAGATGCTCATGGGCTCGATCCACCCATTCGTTCTCAATGCCTCATAGGACCGGTCGATACACCACATGCAGCACGAACCTGGAAAAATCACGCATCGCCGGGCCCTGATCTGCGGCTCGGCCGCCTTCGATACCATCATGGTGTTTGCGGACCGCTTCAGCCGCCACATCCTGCCCGACCAGATTCATATCCTGAACGTGTCGTTCCTGGTCCCGCAGCTGCGCCGCGAGTACGGCGGCTGTGCCGGCAACATCGCGTACAACCTGAAATTGCTGGGGGACGCCGGCTATCCGATGGCGACGGTCGGCCGCGACTTCGGTCCGTATCGGGAATGGATGGCGCGCGTCGGGGTGCCTGCGGATTACCTCAAAGTCATCGATTCCGAGCACACCGCCCAGGCCTTCATCACCACGGATCTCGACGACAACCAGATCACGGCCTTCCATGCGGGCGCGATGCAGCATTCGCACCTCAATCGGGTGGCGGATGCCCGGGACATCGGCATCGGCATCGTGGCCCCGGACGGTCGTGACGGCATGATCCAGCACGCGGAGCAGTTCGCGGCCGCCGGCATTCCCTTCATTTTCGACCCGGGGCAGGGACTGCCGATGTTCGATGGCGAGGATCTGGCGCGCTTCGTGGACCAGGCGAGCTGGGTGGCGGTCAATGACTACGAGTGGCAGCTCGTGCAGCAGAAGACCGGGTGGACGGTTCAGGATGTCACGCGCCGGGTCCAGGCCCTGATCGTGACCCGGGGTGCGCACGGATCGGTGATCCATACGCGGGACGGCGACATCGCCATACCCTGTGCAAAGCCCAAATCGGTGGTGGACCCGACCGGCTGCGGGGATGCATACCGGGCAGGCCTGATCCACGGCCTGCTCAATGGGCTCGACTGGCGCACGACCGGACATATTGCCTCGCTCATGGGGGCAATCAAGATCGAATCGCTGGGGACCCAGAATCATCGCTTTACATCCGCGGAGTTCGAGCAGCGGCTCAGCCACAGCTTCGGCACTGCCGCGGCTACGTGAGGCCACTCAGTCCGGCCGCAGACGAGCCAAACTCCCTGTAAACTGTGCGTGGCGCTCCCAGCCCATTCATTTTGCTTCCCGGTGGAATCAGTCAAATGGCGAACAATTATCTCTTTACCTCCGAATCCGTCTCCGAGGGCCATCCGGACAAGGTGGCGGATCAGATTTCCGATGCGATGCTCGATGCGATTCTGAAGGAAGACGTGCGCGGGCGGGTGGCGTGCGAGACCCTGATCAAGACCGGCGTGGTGGTCGTGGCCGGCGAAGTGACGACCAAGGCGTGGGTGGATGTGGAAGCTCTGGTCCGCAAGACGGTGCTGGAGATCGGCTACAACTCCTCGGAGATGGGCTTCGACGGCGCGAGCTGCGGCGTGGTGAACATCATCGGCAAGCAGTCTCCCGACATCGCCCAGGGCGTGGATCGCAAGGACGAGCGCAAGCAGGGTGCGGGGGACCAGGGTCTGATGTTCGGCTATGCGACGAACGAGACCGACGTATTGATGCCCGCGCCGATCACGCTCGCGCACCGGCTCGTGAAGCGCCAGGCGCAGGTGCGAAAGTCGGGCAAGCTCGGCTGGCTGCGCCCGGATGCGAAGAGCCAGGTGACGCTGCGCTACGAGGATGACCAGCCGGTGGGGATCGAGGCGGTCGTACTCTCCACGCAGCACAGTCCGGACGTCTCCACCAGGGCGCTGCGCGAGGCGGTGATGGAGGAGATCCTCAAGCCCAGCCTGCCGGGGAAATGGGTGGACAAGCGCACCAAGTACCACATCAATCCGACCGGCCGATTCGTGATTGGCGGTCCGGTGGGCGACTGTGGCCTGACGGGGCGCAAGATCATCGTGGATACCTACGGCGGCTTTGCGCGGCACGGCGGCGGGGCATTCTCGGGCAAGGATCCCTCCAAGGTGGATCGCTCGGCGGCCTATGCGGCGCGCTATGTCGCGAAGAATATCGTGGCGGCAGGAATTGCCTCGCGCTGCGAGGTGCAGGTGTCTTATGCGATCGGGGTGGCCGAGCCGACCTCGATCATGGTCGAGACCTTCGGCACGAGCCGCCTCTCGCGCGAGCGCCTGACGCAGCTCGTGCGCAGGCACTTCGATCTGACACCGTACGGACTGCGCGAGATGCTGGAACTGGTCCGGCCGATCTATCAGAAGACCGCCGCCTATGGACACTTCGGGCGCACGGAGCCGGAGTTCTCCTGGGAACGTACGGACAAAGCCGAGCTGCTGGCGGATGAGGCCAAGTCCGCGGGTACGCCGGCACGCGCGGCCAAAGCCGCTTGACCCATGAATTCAGCCGCACGCGGTGCGGCAGCGCCGGGTTTTTGAGGAGCGTTGCGACAGGTTGGCGAAGATGGATTCGCCTCAGGCCTGCCAGGCTCAAAAACCAGGGCGTGTCATCCACACGGCGCTCGTTCTTTTACTGGAGCACGACGCATGAATGCCAATTTGAAAACCGCCCAGGCACACGTTAACGCCGACTACAAGGTTGCGGACCTCGCGCTGGCCGACTGGGGCCGCAAGGAGATCCTGATCGCGCAAGTCGAGATGCCCGGCCTGATGGCGATTCGCGAGGAGTTTGCCCCCCTGCAGCCGCTGCGCGGCGCGCGCATCACTGGCTCGCTGCACATGACGATCCAGACCGCGGTGCTGATCGAGACGCTGCAGGCGCTCGGCGCGCAGGTGCGCTGGGCTTCCTGCAACATCTTCTCCACCCAGGACCATGCGGCCGCGGCCATCGCCGCCCAGGGCACGGCGGTGTTCGCGTGGAAGGGCGAGTCCCCGAACGACTACTGGGACTATACCCACCGGATCTTCGAGTGGCCCGATGCGGGCTACTCCAACATGATTCTGGATGACGGCGGCGATGCGACGCTGCTGCTACACCTGGGGGCGCGCGCCGAGCGCGATGCAAACGTGATCCGCACGCCCGCCAGCGATGAGGAAGCGGCGTTGTTTGCGGCTATCGGCAGCAAGCTCAAGAGCGATCCGAAGTGGTACTCCACGCGCCTCGGCCACGTGAAAGGCGTCACCGAGGAGACCACTACGGGAGTGCACCGTCTGTACCAGATGGCCAGGGAGGGTGATCTGGCGTTCCCCGCGATCAACGTGAACGACTCGGTCACCAAGAGCAAGTTCGACAACCTGTATGGCTGCCGCGAGTCGCTGGTCGATGGCATCAAGCGCGCTACGGATGTGATGATCGCCGGCAAGGTCGCGGTCGTGGCCGGCTATGGCGATGTCGGCAAGGGCTGCGCCCAGGCGCTGCGCGCACTTTCCGCGCAGGTGTGGGTGACGGAGGTCGACCCGATTTGCGCGTTGCAGGCGGCAATGGAAGGTTACCGGGTCGTGACCATGGAGTATGCGGCCGACAAGGCCGACATCTTCGTCACCGCCACGGGCAACTTCCATGTGATCCGGCATGAGCACATGCAGCGCATGAAGAACAACGCCATCGTGTGCAACATCGGCCACTTCGACAACGAGATCGATGTGGCGAGCCTCAAGCCGTACCAGTGGGAAAATATCAAGCCGCAGGTGGACCACATCATCCAGCCCGACGGGCGGCGGCTCATCCTGCTGGCGGAGGGGCGGCTGGTGAACCTCGGGTGCGGCACCGGCCACCCCAGCTACGTGATGAGCTCGAGCTTCGCCAACCAGACGATCGCGCAGATCGAGCTGTTCAGCCATCCAGACAAATACCCGGTCGGCGTGCACGTCCTGCCCAAGCACCTGGATGAGAAGGTCGCCCGCCTGCAGCTCAGGAAGCTCAACGCGACGCTCACCGAGCTGACCGACACGCAGGCGCGCTACATCGGCGTTGCCAAGGAAGGTCCCTACAAGCCCGACCACTACCGCTATTGATCCTGACCGGAATCCATCGAAAGGCTGTCATTGATGTCGATTGCGACCAGCGCCCCGGGCTCGAGCATGGCCCCGGGCGCTTCCCCGGCCGGCGCCCCCGCCGGCCAAGCCTCGGAGCGCGCAACCCAGCCGGCGGTTGCGCCGCGTCCGTTCATCCTGACCACCGCCTGTCCGGATACGACGGGCATCGTGGCCGCCATCTCGGGGTTTCTTGCATCACACGATGCTCTGATCACCGAGGCGCAGCACTACGACGATCCCTACGGGAACACGTCGTTCATGCGGACAGTGTTTCATGACAACAGTCATGCGATGCCCTCGATCGAGGAGCTGGATGAGAAGTTCGCCGCCAGCGTGGGCAAGCGCTTCGGGATGAAATGGCAATTTCACGAAGTGCGGCGCAAGTGCCGCGTGCTGCTCGCGGTATCGCGGCAGGGACATTGCCTGAACAGCATACTGCACCGCTGGAGCACGGGCACACTGCCGATCGAAGTGGTCGCGGTCGTGTCGAATCATCAGGACATGCGCAGCCTTGCCGAGTGGCACGGCGTTCCATATCACTACCTGCCGATCATCGACGGTCGCAAGGCCGAGCAGGAGCGGCGGATGATCGAGCTGTTCGAGCGGTCCGACTCGGAGCTCATGGTACTGGCCCGCTACATGCAGATCCTGACACCAGAGGCGTGCCGCTACTTCGAGGGCCGTGCGATCAACATCCATCACTCGTTCCTGCCGGGGTTCAAGGGAGCCAAGGCGTATCACCAGGCGTTTACACGCGGGGTAAAGCTCATAGGCGCCACTGCGCACTACGTGACGACGGATCTCGATGAAGGTCCGATCATCGAGCAGGAAGTCGAACGTGTCGATCACACACTCTCGCCCGAGGACCTGACGGTTATAGGCAGCGAGCTCGAGAGTGTCGCGTTGAATCGGGCCATCAAGTGGCACGCAGAGAGGCGCGTGTTCCGCAACGGTTACAAGACCGTTGTGCTGAGGTAAGGCGCATGTCGGCGAGTACGCTCGGATCGGCCGCGAACGTCATAGCCGCAACCCGTGCACCGGGCGGCGCCATTGTGCTGGATGGCAAATCCGTCGCAGCCAAGGTGCGGCAGGAGGTCGCGAAGCGGGCGAGTGAGTTTGCCGCCCGCGTAGGGCGGCGGCCGGGGCTTGCCGTCGTGCAGGTGGGCCAGGATCCGGCATCGTCGGTGTATGTGCGCAACAAGAGAAGGTCTTCCGAGGAAGCGGGCATCGAGTCCATCGCGCACGACCTGCCGGACACGACGGGCCAGGCCGATATTCTCGCGCTGGTTCAAAGTCTGAACCGCGACACGCGTGTGGACGGCATTCTTGTGCAGTTGCCGCTGCCCAAGGGCGTTGACGCCAACGTCATCATGGACGCCGTCGATCCCGCGAAGGACGTGGACGGATTTCACCCGGTCAATACGGGGCTGCTTGCGCAGAAGCGGCCTCGGTTGCGCCCGTGCACGCCATTCGGCGTGATCCGGTTGGCGCGGGAGTATGGAATCGACCTGACGGGTCTGCGCGCTACGGTCGTCGGCGCGTCGAATATTGTGGGCCGCCCGATGGCGCTCGAGCTACTGCTCGCCCGCGCGACCGTCACGGTATGTCACACGGGAACCCGCGACCTGAAGGCGGAAGTCGAGCGGGCCGAGCTTGTCGTGGCCGCCGTCGGCAGGGCCGGGTTCATACCGGGAGAGTGGATCCGTCCCGGCGCGGCGGTGTTCGATGTCGGGATCAACCGCAATACTTGCGGAAAGCTCGTGGGAGACGTGGAATTCGACCGGGCCGCCGAGCGCGCCGGCTGGATCACTCCGGTCCCGGGCGGGCTGGGGCCCATGACGATTGCGATGCTCCTGTCGAACACTCTCGATGCCGCCTTCCATTCGCATCGCCTATAGCTCCCATTCCCAGCATCGATTTGCGCCCCTGCCTGCGGACTCTTACCGTGCAGGCCATGTCGCACGAGGAGTCGCTCATGAGCCCGCGCAGCTTGCAGGAATTGCTCCAGGGCGCGAGCGACCCGGTGAGAATGTTGCGCACTTCGCAGCTCGGCGCCTATGTCTATCCGGTCGTTCCGAGCGAGTTCAGCAACTGGCGCGACGAGCAGCGTGCCTGGCGCGAGACGGCCGTCCTGTTCGACCAGTCCCACCACATGGCCGAGCTCACCGTCAAGGGCCCCGACGCGCTCAAGCTGATGTCGCATACCACGATCAACAGCTTCGCCAACTTTGCGCCCAACAAGGCCAAGCAGATGGTGCCGGTGAGCTACGAGGGCTACGTGATTGGGGACGGGATCCTGTTTTATCTGGCCGAGAACGAGCTGCTGTTCGTGGGCCGCGCTCCCGCGGTGAACTGGCTCCAGTTTCACGCGCAAACCGGAGGCTACAAGGTCGATCTGATCCGTGATGACCGCTCGCCCTCGCATCCGCGCGGCAAGGCCGTCGTGCGCCGGCACTACCGGTTCCAGATCCAGGGGCCGAATGCAGCCCGGATCCTCGAGAAGCTGCACGGCGGTCCGCTTCCGGACGTCAAATTCTTCGCCATGGATGCCATCAACATCCAGGGCCGCAAGGTGCGCGCCCTGCGTCATGGCATGGCGGGAGCCCCGGGCCTGGAGATCTGGGGTCCCTACGAGCAGAGTGATGAGATCCGCGCAACCATTCTCGAGGCCGGCCGGGAATTCGGACTGGTGCCGGTCGGCTCGCGCGCCTATGCCAGCAATACGCTCGAGTCCGGCTGGATCCCCTCGCCGCTGCCCGCGGTGTATACCGGCGAGAGCATGAGGAAGTACCGCGAGTGGCTGCCGGCGGGCGGCTACGAGGGCACGGGCTCGATAGGCGGCAGCTTTGTTTCCGGGAGCATCGAAGACTATTACCTGAATCCGTACGAGCTGGGCTACGGGCCGTTCATCAAGTTCGATCATGACTTCATCGGCCGCGAGGCATTGCAGAGGATGGGCGGGCAGCCGCAGCGCAAGAAAGTGACCTTCGCGTGGAATGGCGACGATCTTGCCAGGGTGTACGCCTCACTGTTCGTGCCCGGAGCCGAGAGCTACAAATTCTTCGACCTGCCGATCGCGAACTACGCCTCATCGTCATACGACAAGGTGACGATGGGCGGCAAGACCGTCGGGTTTTCCATGTTCGGTGGTTACAGCTACAACGAACGGACGGGGCTTTCCCTGGGCGTGGTCGATCCGAACATCAACCTCGGGGACGTGCTTACGCTCGTCTGGGGTGAAGAAGACGGAGGCACGAAAAAGACAACCGTCGAGCGGCACAAGCAACTCGAGGTTCGCGTGAAGGTATCGCCTGTTCCCTACGCGCGCGACGCGCGCGAGGGGTACCACGAAGGCTGGCGTACGCGTAACGCTTAGGGATACTGCAGCCGGGCGCGATGTTGCTTGACCATGATGCCAGCCAGGGGGATCAATCCAATGAGAATCCCCAGCACCGAAGGCAGCATGATCACCGCATTCTGACGCAGCTCACCCATGAGCTGCGGTCCGATCTCTCGCCCGAGCAGCGGTGCAAGCTCAGACCAGGCCGCGAGGGCCGCGATAACCACTAGTGCGGCCGTGCCCAGGACATCAAGCGTCGCCAACCGCAGCAAGGATCGCAGCTTATGTCCCCAGCTCAGCAGCTCACGTCTTGCGACCGAGTAGCGCTCCTGCTCCAGCCGCCGTGCCCGGCTTGCCTGAAGAATGGCATCCGTTTGCGATTCTGTGGCGATTCGGGCCATGAGCCGCACGTCGAAATCCGGGCTCGCATCGATCCCGGCAAATGCGGCGGACAGCCGCTCATCCAGAGACTTGGCACCCGGGGCGCTGCGCGTATTCATGCGCCAGCACTCAATCGTGCGCGGGCGCGGTGCAGCAGGGTTTTGACGGTTCCTACCGGCATCGCCAGCATGGCCGCGACTTCCTCATGAGACTGTTCCCGCAGATCGGATCGATCATTCGCATGTTGACGGGCTGACCGGAGGCGAGCTTGTGGGTATGGAATTCATGTCCCTGCTGATTCCGGTCCTGGCGGTCACGCTGGGTCTCGGCGCCGTCATTGTCGCGATCGTCGTGAGGCATCGGCGTGACGTGCACGAGCTCGAGCATCGGCACAAGGAGCGGATGGCCGCGATCGACAA
>JBOIAD010000043.1:0-25805 GCA_050738795.1 Steroidobacteraceae bacterium | reverse complement strand
CCTTTCCACGCATAAAAGCACCCGCCAGATTGTAAGCGTGTGGAATTCCTGGTAGTGTCCAGAGTTTTGTGCGCCGTGCAAAGGCATGGTTTTCCAGTGGGTGCAAATCCCGCCCGGCAAGCTTTCGCTCCAGCCGGTAGCAATCGGAGCAGTCGTGGAAGCAATGAAACGGCTGAAGCCTCCGGTGTAGAGGGTCATGTAAGTGACTTGGCGAGTATGTGGGCCGTAACGCGAGTGAACGCTGAGCAGGCCTCGAAAGACGCAATGCGGAAGCCGACCCGCCAAAATTCCGGGGAAGGCTGCCATCGCAAGGGAAGTGAGCGAAGCGAGCACCTTGCAATTCCGCCGGGGTAATGGCGACAGCACGCATACAAGAGGAAGACCGATGCAACACGGGAAGCCCCGTGCGGGGCCGAGTGCATCGGCCAACCGGCGACCGGTGACGGTGAGGGCCGGGCGCAGCGGGGTGGCGGAGAGGCTCGTAATACCGGGGAAGCCGGGTAACGCCGGTGGAGGGAAGGGGCCTCAGTTCAGAACAACGCGGGAAGCGGAAAGGGACAGGAGATTGGGCAACCTATCAACTCCGGAAAGTGTTCAAAGACTGCGGACGGCGTTACATGCGAAAGCGAAGGAAGAACCCGGCTTTCGATTCTACGCACTATACGACAAGATCTATCGACCGGACGTGTTGGCTCATGCCTACGATTGCTGCCGTGCCAACAAGGGCGTAGCCGGAGTGGACGGTCTCACGTTTGTTGATGTCGAGTGGTATGGACGGGAACGATGGATCGGGGAACTGGCGCAACAACTCAGAGAAGAGAACTACCGTCCGGACGCGGTGCGACGGGTCTTTATTCCAAAACCAAACGGCAAACAGAGGCCTCTCGGCATTCCGCGGCTGGCGGACAGGGTATGCCAGATGGCAGCCATGTTGGTCCTCGAACCGATCTTCGAGGCCGATATGCCATCTGAACAATACGCCTACCGGCAAAACCGGAATGCGCAAGACGCCGTACGCAGAGTGCACGGACTCTTGAGCGGCGGCCACCGGAATGTGGTGGACGCCGATTTGTCCGGGTACTTCGACACGATCCCGCACGCCGAACTGATGAAATCGGTGGCGCGCCGGGTCGTAGACCGGCAGGTGCTACATCTCATTGGGATGTGGCTCAACGCCCCTGTAGAAGAGACTGACAAGCGCGGCAACAAGAAGCGAACGACCCGTAACCGCGATGAGAACCGGGGTATTCCCCAAGGCTCACCCATCTCACCACTGCTATCGAATATCTATATGAGACGGTTCTGGTCCTCAAGCGAGGAAATCCTGCACTCTTGCACCTGACGGCGCGATTGAGCATCCGAGTTTTGGCTCCGAAACTCACAGCCAGTTCGCAATCTGAACATGACGCGTCGGCCGCGTAGATTGATCGCGAAATGTGTTCCGCCGGCAGCTGCGCCTGCTCGGCGGCGTAGTCTGACCCGATGATCGCTTCGACGCGTCAGATGAATACTGCGGGCGACACCCGGAATCGTGCGGCAAGTGCGCGTGCTTGGCGCGCATTTATTTCGCGCTTCCCGCTTAAGACCTCGCTGACGTTCGACTGAGAGCCAAATATTTCTGTAAGGTCGGTCTGGCGCAAATCATGCTGATCCATGAGGAACCGAAGAACTGCAGACGGCTCTGCGTCGGGAATTTCGACATTGCGCTCTTCGTAGTCATGCACGAAGAAGGTCACGATATCGAGCAAGCCCATGAGCGGATGCGTCTCCCAATCGCCGATCTCGTCGACAAGCTTGTTCATGAGCTTGATCATGGCCCGATAGTGCCGATCGGTCTCCACGGTGCTGAGCTTCACCGGAGTCCGGGTCTGGAATTCACGCCAAGCCGGAGCCAGGGCCTCGAGATCATAGGTTTCTGTTGATGGCATCACTTACCTTTGGTAGGTTTTCGCTTTCGCCGATTCATTTCGTACGACCAACTATCGTAGTCATGATGGGTGAAAACGTGTCTGACGTAAACGCGTCCTGTGTTGTAATGAATTGCTGCTATTAGACGGAAATTGTTTCCGCCAATATCGAATACTGTGAACGGCGCAACGTAGTCTGCTGTGCGGAATGTCGCCTTGATTGAGTTGAAATCCAGAAACTTGGATTGCTCCATCACGCGGAACCAAGAGACTAACGGCGCCTTAGCCTGCGGGTGAGTCTCCCAAAATTCGCGAAGCGGCCTTCGTGAGATCACTCGCATGTGACACCATGAACAGATAGTATCTCAATTTGAGATAAATTACCAGGGTCGCGCGACCGGCGTGCCGAAGTCGATCCCCCGCCGGCTAGCCACGACGTTTCGGCCGCAGGTACCTTTGCGCAGACCGCCGTTTCTTGCGGGCTTCTCGTGACAATCGCTCGTCGGCGATCAACTGCCGGGCGCGAGCATCGATCTCGACGCGTCGTTCCGGAGGAAGGTGTGCGAGTAGTTCTTCCAGTGACGTTCCGATGGTCATCTCCCGCATCCTTTGCTGTGGCGCCAGCGCGTAGTCGAATTTCACCCGAATGTCTCTTCAATACAGAGACATGCTCGCTAGGCTTTGTCGGTTGCCCAGAGCGCATCATTTCCGTGATCGTTCCAAGTACAGTGGGTGTGATTCGGAACGACACCGGGCAACTACGTCATGACCAACGCTTCTCTTTCCGGTCGGCTGCATCGTCGGTTCGAGGCCGCCCACACTTTTCGCTAAAGCTTCGTTGATGAGTGTTTGGTAGTCCTGACCGGTCTTCTCGGATATGGCTTTCAGGTGCATCACGATCACGTTTTCCAGATAGACAGTGACGCGCGTTTTGCCACAGGTGGCGCCTACCGGACCTCGCGTACCGCGTGAAAAATCATATTCCCTCTTCATAAGGACTCCGCGCGTTTGTCTCGCTTTTGCAAACCGTTCTCGGAATTCACGTTATCTCCTCGATCAGATTGAACGATCCTGACGACCGAGCTGATGCTTCATCGAAGCTCAGGCGCTCATCATGGCCGCCTGTATGTGCTGTATATATACCACATTCGTGGAGCAAGATGTTTGATCGCTATCGTGTGAAGTCATCTGATTTGTCCGGCGAATTCTGGGAAACAGGCGTTTGGCGCATTCGCGTTCTTTCGAAATGCCGCACGAGGTGTAGAGCAATTCTCTCGCCATCTGTCATGACTTGCGGCAGCTTGTGCGCGAAGTAACGGACGTCACCGGCCAATGCAACCTCACCCTGTGCGTCCAGGGCGTCGGCAATCTTCGTCCAATGCGCCACGACGGCCTTGCGTGTCTCAAGCAGCCGGAATCGAGCCGGATCGCGAAAGGAGTTTGCATCCCACAGTTGTTTGGCGATGGTCATCGCCCGGTCCCGTGACGCAGTCGATTTACCTCTCTGTTGCGCCCGGTAGATCGCATCCCGCGTCTTCCCCTTGTTCCGGCCTCGCGCGGCGTCGCGTTAGCAGCGACCCCCTGCTCTCTCATCATCCGCGCGAAATCCTCGCGCCATTGACGCAGCATTTCCTTGTCGATATGCAACCGTTGGCCGTGCTCGCTCTCGGCTTTGACGACCATGTGCACGTGTGGGTGCTGCTGGTCGGTGTGCAGCACCATCACGCGCGAACTTTCGCGCTGCTGCCAGGACCTTATCCGGTGGCGTCGGCGTTGGCATCGACAGGACCACGTTGTGAACGAGCTTTGTGGTGCGAGCCTTGCTATGACCGTCGCGCCGCCCGCGATATTGGCCAGCGGACAGTTCTAGGTGCCACTCCCTCAATAGCGCCTTCTGCTCGTCCTTGTTGCCGATGAGAGTTCCCTCGTCTGTCTCGATCTCCAATTCGCCCTTCCGGCTGATGTATGTCAGATGCGCTGCAACTGTGCCTACCTTCGCACCGCCGCCGGTGACCTTCACCATCACCTCCGGTGTTCGGCCGACCGTGCGCCGGATTTGTTCGATTTGAGACGATGTGAAACGTTCTGATGACCCCACTCGGCCGAGGCTGAAGATGTCCAGCATGGGTTCCCCATCCCTCGGAAGCCGGATCGGGCGTCTAGTCATATCTGCTCTCCCAGGCAATGAGCGCGGCTCGCGCCAGTTCGTGCATACACCGCTCCAGGCCCGCCACGACGGCCCGGGTTTGACTAAGTTCCTTTGCTAGCTCGGGAGGCAGCGCGCCCTTCTCTGCGGCTCTCCGTGCGGTATAAGCCATGAGCTGTCCGAGGCGAGCGAGAACGGCGACTCCCTGCTTCAATACCATCAGTTCACTCGAGGGGAGCGGCGGATTGCGGGACACGTGGGCCCGTACCAAAGCCGCGATATAGGCCGACGGTTGAAATCCGCGCCGCGCAGCACGGTCGTGAATGGCGTGTCCATCGCCAGGGCGCAGCCGAATCGTAATCCGATTCGTCGCGGGTTCACGGCTCGTTGCCAAGTGTGCGGCAGGCGGCACCGGAGCGTTTGTGTCCAGCAGCGCTCGAATGGCAATCAGGGCCAGAGCCGATTCGGAGATTCCACGACTGGTGGCCAATTCAGCGAAGCGCGCCTTGTCAGCCGGCGAAGGTCGCGCCGTGATCGTTGGAATCGATGAAGTGGAGCGATCGCTAGTCACGAGGGGTGGACCCCTCGTGCTGCGAAACGCGGACACTTCGCTATCCTGCCATCAAACCGACACATTGGCCGTCGTTCTCGGCGGCCTCCAACGCCCGCGCAACGGTTTCAATGATGGATAGCGCCCTGCTGAAGTGGTCGAGTACCTCGTAAAGCGCACTCTTGGTCTCAGACGATTTGGAACGTCGCCCGCGTCGCGCGCGGGTAAACTTTGAACGCCTTGTAGAACCCATGTTCGGCCTCGTTAACAGGTCGGGTGGGCGCTCGCTCGTGTTAGTAGCACGGGCGGGCGCCGCTCTTGGCCGGCCAGGAGGCTTCTGAAGGGGGTACTGCTGCGGGGTACAGGTGTTAGGGTGTTGCCAGAACGCCTTGCAACTCAAGACGTTAGGCCGGACCTGGGAGTCCGGCTCCGGGCAGTCCAGGCGAAAAACGGACCGCACGGCTCAAGCCGAGACCTTTCAGGCGATTGCCCGCGAGTGGCTGGCGCACCGTGCCAAGACCACGGCGGCCATCACGCAGCAGAAGGCGACATGGTTGCTGGAGCAGATACTGTCCGAAATCGGTAGCCGGCCGATCCGCGAGCTCACGGCTAGGGCTGCCTACAATCGCGCGCAGCGGTTGGCGGAGTCCTTGATACGCGACCACTGTCGGCGGCGGGATGTCCACCCAGTGGACGTTGTACTCCGAGCCATCTTTTCTGACGGTCGCCACTCGCCATCACGCCAAACCCGTGTAACTTACCTTCCCGTCGGTAACAGTTATCAGCCCGCGCGACTTGAGCTGGCGGACGAGCCCATCAAGCTCCTGCTCGAGCATCTCCTTCCCGAAAAGGGCGTGAATGGTGCTTCGCAGGGTCTTGAGCGTTCGAGGCTTGCCGGATCGCGCTTTCAAGTGGCTGATGAGCGGATCAAACCCGGTGTCCTTCGAGACGATATGGAACCGGGACCCAGGGTGATCCGCGGCGAGACGACCAATGTAGTACGCGATGTGGAAATCCAGCGCGTTCCTTCCGTTGCCATCTATCTGGATGTACTCAACATCCGACCCGAACCGCTGCAGGGCACGTGTGGTCTCCAGTGGGACATTACTTTGGTGCTCGCCCAGGAAGACCTTGATCTTCACTGGGTCGCCTTTCAGCACGTCGGCGCTGATGCGCTGAATGTTCTCGAAATCCACCAGCACGAAGGTCGTCAGGACGCTCTCCGCGAAGTGGTGCGCGAACGCTCCGCAGCCGCGACCGGTTCTGTCTTTGCAGAGTTCACCGGGGGCGCTGGATGCGTCAATATCTGCGCCTTGATGGACGCCTCATCCGGTATGGCTCTCGCTTGCCAGCGAATGATACGAATGCCGGCAGCGGCAAGTGCCCTGTCCTTCTTCGCATCCGCGACTCTCCGATCGTCACGGTCGTGCGACGCGTCATCCAACTCAATCGCGGCGACAATGCTCGAGTCTTTGCCGCAGACGACGAAGTCCACGCTCATCCGGTTGATGCGATTGTTCCACGCGTGAAAGCTGCTGCCCTTTTTGACCCCAAGCAAGCGCGACAACCCGACCTGTGCCAGGACCATGTGCTGAGGAAGGGCGCCGCTGAGACGGAGGTAAAGAATTTGCTCGGGGGCGGATAGCGGCTTCTTCGCGTAGTAGGGCCACTCGCCCGCCTCCGAAGCGCGTCCTGTCTTTGTTTGCAACGCTGCGACGACGATTGCCGCGATCCCAACGACAACCGCTAGAGCGACGATCCCGGACATTGGCCTTCTCCCTCGCCTTTTGACGACCCAGCCTTCGCGTATGTCAGTCGACTCAATACCACCGGGCGGCCTCGGTTTGCCGTGAACTAGGTACCGTTGTGAGCTTGCTCTGCCGGCAATTCGCTGGATGCGTCAATCACGACGGGGTTCCCGGCCTTGCGAGGCAACCTGAATCCTCCGTGGTGCCGTCGGGCAAGTTTGCCTGCGGCGATTCTTATTCGAATCTTCGTCCTGAGTGATCTACCTGCATCATCGCCAGGACGCAACTAGTAGACAGTCACGCAACCGCACACAAATCGAAATCGGCGTGAATCACGTCGTAGGGGACTTGAACCTTTCCACCCTCGGTACGCGTGATGAGTCGCGGATCAGCGTTCCCACGTCCTTGAATTCGTAGGGTTCCTCTTGACCATCCCGGTGCCGGTGATCGCCCTTCGGGCGCTCGTTGTCGTACCCCACGATGCGCTTTCCTGGGCGGCCATAGAAGAGCCGATACTTGTACGGATGGTTGCAGCCTGGCACCGGCGTGGGGACCCGCCAGATCACCATCTCCACCCTGGAGCCGTCGTCGAAATCGAGACGCTCTCGCGGGCGAACGCTCCAACGATTGGGTGCCGGACTCGGGCAGATCTCTCTCCTTCGGCGGCAAGGAGCGCGGTATCTCCCTTCCGTACGAACCGCTTCGAGCAGCGCTTTCGAAGTGGCGCTCAGGCTTCACGCAGCTGTGCTGCTCCGCGACCCGGTTACAGTCAATCGAATCTTCGCCTTCTGTTGGAGGAAGTGAAGGATTTCAAAGAGATTACTCGCTTGCGGGTTTCCATTAGGGCCGAGCATGCGCATCAAGCTCTTGGAGGACTTCTTCGTGGCTCGCGCGAGTGCATCGAAGCCCACTGTGGCGTGTACATAGTCGCGCAATACTGCCTTGCCAGTATCCACGTCACCAGCCAAGAAACAGTCTGCCGCTTCTCGCAGAAGCGCCTCTCTGAACTGGCGGTCTCGCTGAGCGCGAGCGCGCACGGTCTCTTTGAAGTCCTTGGTCAGTGGCATTGGTGCGCCGCTTTCTTGTGCGCTTCTCGCTTGCGCGATTTGTAGTCGTTCCAAAACTCTGTCGCCTTCTTGATGTCTCGGTCTCGCTGCTTCTTCGTTCCGCCGCCAAGCAGAATGACGAGTGAAGGGCCATCCCAGCCAAAGTAGACGCGCTAGCCGGGACCAAAGTTTACCTTGATCTCGTTCACGCCCTCGCCGACTGCCTTGACGTTAGACGTCCCTCCCTGTTCGAGACGAGCCAAGGCCGTGACGATCTTCGCCGCAGCCCGTAACTGTAGTCAAAGGTCCCACAAACGTTACCATATGAAAACCCCCATCTGCCCTCGACTGCTTTGACATCGCAATCGAATTCACTGAGGGCAATGAAACCGTCGTCACGATCTCGTGGACCAATTGTAGTAGACGTCCGACAGCGCAAGCTCGCGCAGACATACCCGACGGTGACGAGAGTCGCCGCCCGGCGGCGGCGCTCTTCTCTTGCGATCTCCGAACCTCCTCTATGGCTGCGGTCCGCCGCTCTTATGGAAATTCGCCAACGTGTCGTTAAGCAATTCCACCGGCGGAACTTCAAGCGCGTCGGCGATGGTGCAGAACACCGTCAGCGTCGGCGTCCGTAGCCCACGTTCGAGGAGCGAGGGAAACGTGCGGTCAAACCCCGCACGTAGAGACGAACGACTCCTGCGAAATCCCAAGACGCGCCCGATGCGCCCGGAGGGCTGCGCCGAACGACCGCGCCATCCGCCGACGCCGAAGTGACGGCGCTCATGGCAGTGCCTCCCGGAGCTCGTCGCCTGATCGGCGTTCTGCCCGAAAGCCCATCTGCCGAGATCTCGGCCCGTGCGTGGCGGAGCTGTCATTTACCGTTCCTCCCGCGAAGGAACTGATGGCGGGATTGGTCGAGGGATCCGGTTCATACGTTCCGTGTAGGAGATCTTTTCACCTGGAGAAGCAAAATATGAGAATTGTAAAATTGACCAGGACTGCTGCGATGCATCGAGGACGTGTCCTGTGAGCCTCACGACGATGTGGACTCACGGTAATTCGCTTAGGGTCGAAGATCCGGGTGAGTATCAAACCATTCGTCATCGGGGGTATGCGGTCGAACTCACGTTCGCGCGGCCCCGCGAGAACGAGGATCCCGACCAGATGTCGCCGCGGTATACGCACGTACCCATCCCAACCCCGGCATGGGTGGACGGCTCGGCTCCGTGGTTGACCAACGTGTATGTCCTTTACCAGACCAAGGGATTCGTGACGCTCAATCAAATTTACGTCTACGACGCCAATAATTTCATAACGAACTTTTCGTCTGATCCCACCGATCTCAAAACATCCAAGCGTCCACCCGCCACCGATCCAAGGGGCGGTCTGATCGGGTACGGTGATCATTTGACGTTGGGCCCGGCCAATAAATTCCTGCTTCCCGAGCCGTACGTGGTCAGCACCGGCATTGGCGTGACCCTATCGTGCATCCCCAACGTCATCCTTCCCACGGGGAATGCCACGGACTCGGATCCTTGGATGCTGTACGTGGCCGCGGTGGGTGCGGAATTCGTCTATCCGCATTCAATCCTCAGTTTCTATTCGGGCTTTACGGAAACTTTGCGGGTTCCGACTCAGGTGAAGCGGGTAGGGACGAAGTGAGTGATGAATTTCCTTGACCTCGAATCCATTAATCGCGGCGGTGGCAGAAACACCGGCGGGGCCGCCTTGGACAGCCGGGAAGCAGGCACGGGAGCCCAGGGGTAGCAGCAGCCGCTGCTCACGCACCGATCACGCGCCGCAGACGAATGTTCTTCCACGTCGGCTCGCCGTGCCTGAAATCGACGGCCTCACCGTCGGAAGTGAAGAACAGGCCCGGTTCGAGTTCGAGGATCAACCGAATGTGGTCGAGGTACAGGTAGCCGTTCTTTCGCTGGATCGTCACGCTGTCTGATTCCCTGCCCCACTGGTAGATTCGATATCGGCCGAGGTAGGCAGCCCAGGCTGGCTTGTCGGGTCCGGCGACATCCTGTCCGCCGTCGTTGTAATCGAGGCTATCCTCGCCAATTGAGCACTCGAAGTGAGCGGGCTCGAGGTCGCTGGGCGCATAGTATTGATAGGCCACCGTGTCGGCGTCCGGACCTTCAACGAACGTCTCACTGGGCGAGATGAATCGCATGGGTTTGAACGTCGAGCCCGCCTGTATGCCCAATGTTTGGCCCTCGAGCTTGATGTCTACGTTCATGTTACGGCCTACGTAGTTGCCGACGAATTGCCGCAACCGCTGCTGCGTCGGCTCAATGGGCGCCAGGTCCCGGCTGGGCAGCCTCGGCTTGCGTGCGCCATAACGCCTGGTCAAAGCCGCCTGGACGAGTCCGTCGCCAAAGCGATAAGCGGCTGAAACGGGGCGATTAAAGAGCGCCACCCACGCCAGGCCGGCCTGAGGGCAGTAGTCGAATACGGATCCGAATCCAAAACCGCCGCCTCGATGACTGAACAAGCGCAGCGCAGTGTCGCCATGGCGCAGCTCGGTGCGAATCACACCCAGACCGTAATCACCGCCGAAAGAAAAGCCGTGCATCTCGTCCCACAGGTCCTCCCGCAGAATGACCTGTCCATCGGCCTTGCCTCGATTGAGGTGGAACCGGCAGTAAGCCGCCATATCGCGTGCGCTGGTATACACGCCACCGGAGGGAATCAGCGGGGTTTTCAAAGGCACCGTCGTGTAGCCCTTCTCGTGGCCCACGGCCCGGTTGTGATGGCGAACGTACATGTCGGTCGCGGCCGTGCTGTCGCTCATCCCGAGTGGCTCGAACAGCTTCGCCCTGAGCCACTGCGCAAAAGGCATCCCGCTGCGAACCTGCAAGATGTAGCCGGCCAGATCAAAGCCGAGATTCGAGTAGCGGTATCGCTCGCCGATCGGGTAGCGCAACCAGGTTTGGGAAATGCTGCGAACGTGAGCTTCAAAGTCCGGAAACGCAGGCTCGTAGTTGTTGCCGACGGGCGTCTCATGCGTGAAGCCTGCGCGGTGACTGAGCAGATGCCGCAGCGTCATCTTGCGTTGCGGCACCAACTCGAAACGGCTGTGGACCGTGAAGTCTGGCAGGTAGGCCGTAATCGGCTCGTCGAGGTCCAGAAGCCCGCGCTGTACGGCAAGCATTATGGCGGTTGCCGTGAAGTTCTTGGACGTCGACTGAATGCTGAATATCGTGTCGGTGACAACGCGGCGGTTCGAGCCTCCATCGGTAACTCCGAAGCCCTCGATCCAGGCCTTGCCTTCGTCGATCAGGCAGACGGCGACGCCGGGGATGTCCTCCCTCACCATGCTCTGCACTACGTTCTTGCGCTCGGGGGCGACGAGAGATTCAAGCTCGGGCGACGTATCGGCGCGACTCGCACCGTCTCGGGCGCCTGCTCTCTTCCCGAGCACGCAGACGGATGCCGCAGCGATCCAAGCCGCACGGTTGATGAACGATCGCCGACTCGAAAAACTCATGGCGCTGCCACTCCCATGCAGTAAGTCACGCGAACAGGTCCCGCCACGACGGCTCGCAGAGCCATCGACCGATCATGGGGGGCCGACGGCACGCGCAGCCAGCATGGAGCGCCTCGACCACGTTGGAACGCGAGTAGGGCCTCATCGCGGGCGAGCGCTCCGGGCCTCCAAAGAAGCTCTGGCAGAAATCATCAAGCGAACGCTTGCCGCGCGTGCTCCGACGGATCAGCGTGTCGGCCTCGAGCCAGACCAGCAGCATTTCGCTGTAATAGTCGGAACCGCGTCGAATCGTAGTCCAATCACCCGGGGCATCGCCGTACGCCGGCGCGGCAGTGGCCGTATCCCCGACACTGCGCCAATCTCGGCCAGGGCGATCTCTATCCATCAGTGCGCCCACGTACGCGAGGTAGGCGCGCGTCTGCTCGGGCGTCGCCAGCCCACTCCGGGCGGTGAGAACGAGATCGCCGTAAAATCGGGTCAAGCCCTCGTAGAGCCACAGCAGATCATCGACCATCGGCTGCTGATAATTGCGCGTCGCCAGTCCTTCCGGGCGCCTGTACTTGCCGTTCCAGGAATGGATGTATTCGTGCGGAAAGAGTCGCCAATCGATGCGGTATGCCGGATCGGTGAGCAGCGCCTCAACCTCCCGCACATCGCTCGACTCGTGATGCTCGAGACCGTCATGCCCGAGGCTGCCGCTGAGCGCCAGCAGCCAGACGTATTCGCGGTAGTGACCGGGCCCGAACAGCACCGTCCCCTCGGCCACGAGCTTGCGCATGCCGGCGATCAAAGTATCACTCACGGCAAGATCGCCCGACGCATCGGCCGCGATGCTGATTCTTGTGCTTGCGGCGCCCTCGGTCAGCGGAATGCTCCGGAAATACTCTCCCGCCAGCAGCGGCGAATCGATCAACGTAGGGAGGGAGACGGCCGGCAGGGAAATCACTCCACTATCGATGTGCTCAGGCCGTAGCGCCCCATCGAACATCCAGCCGGGCGGGATGAGTACTTGTGCCTTGACTTCGACCGCCAGGGCAGCTGCGTCCGCAGGGTAAAGAACGAGCTGATTGAATATCAGGAAGAGCAGGTGCGGCGTCGAGCTGGGCGTCTCACCGTAACCACTTCCGAAGGATCTCGGTGGCGAGAAATAATCGAACCGCACGTCCAGGACACTGACGTGCGGCGGGACTACGAGATGGAACGAAAAGGCGTCCAGCGAGTCTCGCCTCCACAACAGCGGGCTTTCACCTGCCCTGATATGCAGGTTCATCAGCTGTGTAATCGGCCCAGAAGGTTTGTGCTCGCCGGGAATCCATTTGGGGTATGCAAGTGCCAGCGGCCCCGCATGCACTGGAAAACTGAGATGCACATGCTGGATGCCGTGCAGGACATCGCGCGCGTCGACTTCGAGGCTGATGCGCAGCGTCGCGGCGTGACCCGACCACGCCCCGACCAGTGTTACCACGCTGAAAAACAGGTGCACTGCGGCTCGCGTCATTGGCGCTCCTCAAGTAGGGGATCCGGCCGGGAACACGCAACGCTGGGGTCAGTGGATTCACTGCGCACCTGTGTTGACTCGTACGACTGTTCGATGGCGGCAAGTCAAGCGACGCGAACATTCCGGTCATCCCTGGCATGCGCATCGTCCGCCCATGGATGGCTTCTTGACAATACTTTGCCTAACGGAAGGCTGACGGCAAGCCGGCTGGCTTACATCGACGGGCAGGTCCGCTAGACTCGCGTCCCAATCTGGGCTGGGCTCCTAAGGAGGACGTTCATGACTCGATTCAGTTTCGGGCTGTGTCTGGCGGCGGCCTTCGCGCTGACGTCGTATGCAACCTTGGCCGCGGCAACGGATGCGCCGAGCCCGCAGGACAAAAAGCAGGACAAAGGACAAGACAACGATTCGCAGAAGCCGGATGGCCACAAGTTCGAGCCCTTCCAGCCCGAGGCGAGCAACAGCACCGGCACGGTGAGCATCGGCGGGCACTCGATTGCCTACCAGGCGATCGCAGGCACCCTCATCGTGCATCCGAAAGGCTGGGACGACGTGCCGCGCGACCCGAATGCACAGAAACCGAACCCCGCGGCGGGGGACGGTGCTGATGCGAAGAATCCGACCGCCGAAGCATCGATGTTCTACGTCGCCTACTTCAAGAACGGCGGGAGTCCCCGGCCCGTGACCTTTTTCTATAACGGCGGTCCGGGCTCGGCGACGCTCTGGCTGCACCTGGGTGCTTTCGGACCGCGCCGCATCGTCACGTCTACCGATTCTCACACGCCGGCCGCGCCCTACTCCCTGGTCAACAATGCGTCCAGCCTGCTTGATGCAACCGATCTCGTCTTCATCGACGCGCCGGGCACGGGCTTCAGCCGCATCGCGGGCAAGGACAAGGAAAAGGCTTTCTTCGGCGTCGACCCGGATGCCTATGCGTTCACGGAATTCATCTCGCAATTCCTGTCCAAGTACGGCCGGTGGAATTCGCCCAAGTATCTGTTCGGCGAAAGCTACGGAACGCCGCGGTCGGCGGTGGTCGTCAACGAGCTCGAAGCGGATCGCTCGATCGATTTCAACGGCGTCATCCTGCTCTCGCAGATCCTGAATTTCGATTTGAGCCCCGACCGACCCACGGGTAATCCGGGTGTCGATCTGCCTTATCAGACCGTCCTGCCGACCTACGCCGCGACTGCCTGGTACCACCATAAGCTGCCGGGCGAGCATAAGAGTCTCGACGCGCTGCTGAGCGAGGTAGAACAGTTCTGCATGGGAGATTATGCGCGTGCGCTCGCGGCTGGGTCGGAGCTGGGTGCGACGGAACGCGCGGCAATCGCCGAGAAGCTTCACGAGTACACGGGCCTTCCCGTGGACTACATCCTCAAGGCGGACCTGCGCATCGACGGCGGCGAGTTTCGTCAGAACCTGCAGGGCGCCGATGGCATGACGACGGGCCGCCTCGATAGCCGATTTTCCGGCCCGGACATCGACCCCCTGAGTCAGCGCGCCAATTACGATCCGCAATCCGCATCGCTGGGCTCGGCGTATGTCTCTGCGTTCAATGACTATGTGCGCAAGGATCTGCACTTCGGCGAAGGCAAGATCTTCAAGCCGAGCATCCGGACATTCAGGACATGGAACTTCGCGCACCAGCTTCCTGGACAGGAGGAAGAGCCCGCGTCCTCACGCCAGGGCACCAACGTCATGCCCGATCTGGCGAATGCGATGAAGCTCAATCCGAACCTGAAGATCCAGTTGAACGCGGGATATTTCGATCTCGCGACACCGTTCTTCCAGGGCGTCTACGAGATGCACCATCTGCCGATCCCGCCGCGTCTGCAGGCCAACATCGAATACCGGTTCTACGAGTCCGGACACATGGTCTATGCAAAGGAAGCATCGCTGAAACAGCTGCACGACAATGTCGCGGGGTTCATCGATCGGACCAGCAACCTCGGCAAGTGAGGCGTCTCGCGTTGCGGCAAGCAGGCCAAACGCTCAGCTTGCGTCTGCCGCAATGCCGCCGCCTGCCATGCCCGTACATCGGCCGAATACACGATGCCATGCCTGCTGTCATCGTGCGGGAATCGGGTGCTGTACACCTCGGTCGAGAAGGCGCTGGTATTGCGGCGGGACCGGACCGAGGGCCTGCAGGTCCAGGAAGTCCGCTGCCTCGGTGGGCGGCCAGGTTTTTGCCGGCTCGTTCGGACTCGAGTCCGGATCGATGACGGGGAAATACAGCTCACGCCCGCGCGCCAGATAAGGCTCGCAAGAGCTACCCGCGTCAGGCGCGTAGTAGCGTTTGGACTCACTTACGGCCACCCACGGGCTTGCCGTCTTGCGGCCCCGGTTCCAGGGCCTGCGATGTTCCAGGATCGCGCTTCTTCGCTGGATGTGCATCGTGAGCACGACACCCGGATCGTCCTCGACGTTGCGTATGGCCGTCTCTTTCCAGTGCGCTGGTGGCTGTGCCCACGTCACGCGAGCGACAGCGTGTTCCCAGTCGGTGACCGCGGCATCAAGCATCTCGGTGGGTGGAACACAGTCTTCCACAGTAGCGTCGATCACATAGCCACGTACCGCGGGCTCCGGAAGGCACCGATACAGCGTCCAGGCACCCCAAGTTGCGCACGCGAACCAAAGCACTCGCGAGCGCAGCGTGTTGGAAACCGGCAGCACGCGGAAGATCGCGCCGAGGATCAGACCGGCCACCGCGCCGCCCGGGCCGGTGACGAAAATCCCGAGCAGCGGTCCCTGGTTGGCGTCCGGATCGAGAGCGATCGGGCCGAAATATCCCGCAACGAAGCCAATGCCGCCGAGCAAGATTACCCATCGCAGGATCGGAACCGGCGAGGTAGCAGGTGGCATAAGCTTCGGGATGGCTGCGTCTCAGAAAAGGAACAACAGCATGACCGCAAGACCGCCGTACGCGCCGACTGCGGACCAGTAGCTCAACATGTCCTCGTCGCGCCGGAAATTGCGCCCCCACATGCCGGACTTTGCGTAGACCGTGCCGGTTACGAGCGCCTGGGCGACATAACAGCAGATCAGCGCACCTGATAGTCTGAAGAGAGCGCTCATGGTATGACTCTTACGTGCTGCCGCCGTGGGGAACGTGATGGGCATCACGGTTTGCGCCGCTCGCGGGCCGACGACCCCCGGCCGGGGACAGCCAACGGCCCAAACTGTGAAACGCTGCTTGCCGCACCTGATGCACGAATTCCGCGATCTGTGGCCACTCTTGAGATCCTGGCCGTCCAGGATCGGCAAACGTACCGCATCGCGCGCCACCGCCTCCAGACAGCGCGGGGAACCGACGGCGCCGTTGGCAGGCCCGCCCTGCAGAGCGACCCGTGGGTTGCAGCGGATTCCCCGTGCCGCATAGGATTCCCCTTGCCGGATACCGGCGCCGACAGCTTGCGCCGGTGCCAGGGACGGATGATTGAGGTAGAGTGCCTCTGCTCGACGGGCTTCATTGCCGCACAGCACCGCGGATGGCCTGCACGTCAGATGTTACGGCTGCCGGAAAAAACGGGGGGAAATAACGTGGCGCGAAGAATCGCATTGTTTGCGAGCCAGTTCTTTGTCTCCCTGTCTGCTGGTGGAGCGTTCGTCGTATATCAGCTGTACAACCCTGCCAACACGTGGCCTGTGTCGTGGGTCGCGATGCTGCAGCACGGCATGCGTGTGTTGATTCCGCTCGCGCGCTGGAGGGGTTGCGAGCAGCTGAAAACGGCGTGCGCCCGACCTCCTGCAGATCGCGGGACGATTCGCGGACCCTGCCGGTAGTATCATCGGCATCTTTCGGCAACCCAGCGACTCGGGAGCGAAATCGGGCGCTGGACAAACAACATCACGAGAAGTAAATCTCCGGGGGACGTTATGAGCACACCATCGGTGGCGGTGAACGAGCGCGGCCTGAGCAGATCGCCGGGATCTGCGGCGTGGGAAAGGAGCGAGCGGCATTTCTGGGGCGCAATGGCGGCCGCATTCGCGCTCGTCGCGTTCCTGGGTTTTGCACCGTCCTACTACCTCAAGGCACATTTCCACGCGGGTCCGCATCTCACGCCGCTACTGAAGCTGCACGGGGCTGTGATGACATCCTGGATAGCGCTGCTGCTCATTCAGACCTCGCTCATCTCGGCGCGACGCGTCGACTGGCACAGGCGGCTGGGCGTGGCCGGCGCGGCCCTCGCGACGCTGCTGACCGTACTATTCACAGTTGTCGCGATCGTTCGCGCGAAGCAAGGCGTGCTCGGGCCAGGATCGCCGCCGCCGCTCATCTTTCTGACTATCCCGCTGATGGGCGTGATCGTCTTCCCGGTGCTCCTGGGCGCCGCCATTTACAACCGCCGGCGCGGCGACTATCACAAACGCCTCGTCATGCTGGCAACGGTGGAGCTCGTCACCGCCGCGGTGGCGCGGTTGCCGGGCCTCCTGGCCCTGGGGCCGCTGGTATTCTTTCCGGTGGCCGATCTGTTCATCGTGGCGATCGCCCTTCGCGATTTCGCTACGCTGCGCCGCCTGCACCCGGCGACTCTCTGGGGCGGATTGTTGCTCATCCTGTCCCAGCCAGTGCGGCTGCTGGTGGGCGCGACACCCGCTTGGCTCGTATTCGCGAAGTGGCTGACGAGTTGAACACGGTGCCGACCGTTCACAAGCCGATCGATGCGGCCGGGCGCACCCGCAGTACCCTGTTGCGCAACGTCATCCTTTCCTTGGCCGCCGGTGTCCTGCTGGCGGCTGCGCGGTGGCTCGCCGCGCAGGACGCACCCCCGCCACACAGGCTCGTTCAT
The DNA here is from genome assembly GCA_050738795.1 of Steroidobacteraceae bacterium. Classification (GTDB taxonomy): domain Bacteria; phylum Pseudomonadota; class Gammaproteobacteria; order Steroidobacterales; family Steroidobacteraceae; genus 13-2-20CM-66-19. The sequence continues at coordinate 8,618 of JBOIAD010000043.1, read as the reverse complement.
CGGTTTCTGCACGTTGAGCTGTCACCGAATGGAGTGTTCGTTGCTTCAGTGGAGGGCGATGCGCCCTTGAGTGGCTTCTACCCGCCGATTCGCGCGCTGGTCATCCGGCGAGTGCGCGGCGGGGAGGCAACGCGAATCCAACTTCCGTGCGGCCGCGTTGCGCAGTGTTGGCCCGGCTTTCCCACCTGGACCGCGGACAGCAGTCACATCAGCTTTACGCTGCGTACTCCGGGCAGCCACGCCTATTCCGTCTACAGCGTGGCAGTCGATGGCGGCGGACTTGCCAAAGTGACCGATTTTGACGGAACCATCGTGGATTTGCGCACCATGCCCGATGGGCGGCTCGCGATGCTGGCCACCCAGGGTGCACGCAAGGAAGTCGGTGCGACGGAGGCCGGGACGCCCATTGCCGGCGATCTGGACCAATCGCCTGCCGAGCAGCGGATTGCCGTGCTGGAGCACGGCTCGCTGCAATGGATCTCGCCTGCGGATCTGTTCGTCTACGAATTCGATTGGCGGCCGGATGGAAAGAGTTTTATCGGCACGGCATCGCCCGGCAACGGCGACGATAACTGGTGGACGGCCAGGCTGTATTCGTTTGCCGGCGGTGGTGCGGCAGCCGAGGTTCTGTACAGTCCGACGGACATTCGCCAGCAGATCGCTGTGCCGAAAGTGTCGCGCGACGGGCGGACCATCGCCTTCATCGGCGGCATCATGAGCGACTTCGGCTCAACCGGGGGGGATGTTTATACACTGCCCGCAGCAGGTGGTGCCGCGATCGACGTGACGCCCAACATGGCCGCAACCGCGACCTCTGTCACGTGGAGTTGCGGCGGGCACCTGCTGGCTCAGTTGCTCGCCGGTGAGAATACCGAGATTGCCGATCTGGGCGCGGGACAGCAACCCGCCGCGAGTCATGTCCTGTGGAGCGGCACGGAGTCCTTGTCTCATCGCGATGCGGGGCTCTCATGGGCCTGTGCCTCCGGCATGACCGCCACGGCCCACGAATCGTTCACCGCACCTCCCGAGATCGAGGCAGGCAAGCTGGGACACTGGCGCGATATCACGAAAGTGAATGAGGGGATGAGCATCGCGGCGCGTATACAGAGCCTGACCTGGAAGAGTGATGGGTTCGACGTGCAGGGATGGCTGCTCCTGCCCGAACGCGCGGCCGGAAAAGTGCCGCTGGTGACCATCATCCACGGTGGCCCGGCGGCCGCGGCGGGACCCTCTTTCAGGGGGCCGGGATTGGATCAAACGCTGCTCGGGCGCGGCTATGCGTTGTTCAGGCCGAACCCGCGGGGCAGTTACGGCCAGGGTGAGCGCTTCGCAGCCGCCAACGTGCGCGATTTCGGCCACGGCGACCTGAGAGACGTGTTGGCCGGAATCGATGCGGCGGAGAAGGCCGCGCCTATCGATGATGCGCGGCTTGGCATTACGGGCGGCAGCTACGGTGGTTTCATGACCATGTGGGCGGTGACCCAGACCAACCGGTTCAAGGCCGCCGTCGCCGCTGCCGGAGTCAGCGACTGGCTGTCCTACTATGGGGAGAACGGTATAGATGCCTGGATGCTGCCCTACTTCGGCGCTTCGGTCTACGCGGACCCCGGTGTGTACGCGAAGTCGTCGCCAATCAATTTCATCCGTAACGTTCACACGCCGACATTCGAGTATGTGGGCGAGCGCGACATCGAGTGCCCGGCTCCGCAGACACAGGAGTTCTGGCACGCGTTGAAGGCGTTGGGCGTCCCAACTTCCGTCATGATCTATCCGGGCGAGGGTCACGGCCTTCGTGATCCGGACCATATCGCAGATGCGCTGCAGCGCACGCTCGACTGGTTCGATCATTACCTCAATGAAGACCGATCCGCTGCAGGCGCGGTCCTGATTGACGGCGCGGACGGCAAGTCCTCCCCGAGACCCGACGGGTGAGAGGCCGCTGTTAGTGAGTGCCGGCTCAGTGCCGTGGGTTGCCGGCTCAATGCGGTTGATTGCCCTCGGGTACGGCTTCTGATGGGGGATGGGAGGCACTCTGCTTCGCTGCGACGCGTTCGGCGTCCGCCATCACCCGCAGAACATTTTCACCCGCGACTTTCGCCACCTCGGCATCCGTCCAGCCGCGACGCATGAGCTCCACCAGCAGGGCCGGATATCGGTCCACGCCTTCGAGGCCCAGCGGCGTATCCGGAATGCCGTCGAAGTCCGACCCCAGACCCACGTGATCCACGCCGGCAACCTGCCGGATGTGCTCGATATGGTCGGCGACTTGCGCGAGCGTCGTGACCGGTTTCGGATGCTCGTGTTCCCATTCTTCCAGGGCCGTTTTCGCCCGGTCCGGCTGGCCGATGTACAGACCCCCATACGGCGGACTGCTGTACCGCGCCATTTCGGCGGATCGGTCCGCATCCCACCTGTTGCGCTCCGCCGAGACATAGCCCGGATTGAAATTCACCATCACGACGCCGTCGTTCTTCGCGACGAGCCGCAGGATATCGTCGGGAACATCGCGCGGGTGATCGACGAGCGCGCGCGCGGATGAGTGAGAGAAAATCACCGGCGCTGCGCTTACCGCCAGCGCGGCCCGCATCGTTTCCGGCGATACATGGCTGATGTCCACCAGCATGCCCAGCCTGTTCATTTCCCGGACGACTTCCTCACCGAAGGGGGTCAAGCCGTGGTGTACGGGCGCATCGGTGGCGGCGTCAGCCCAGCTCGTATTCTGTATGTGAGTCAGAGTCATGTAGCGCGCGCCCAGGGCGTACATCTGGCGCAACACGGGCAGGGAATCGTTGATCTGGTGTCCGCCTTCGATGCCGATCAGCGAGGCAATTTTCCCGGACTGGTGGATGCGGCGCACGTCGGCCGCCGTCCGCGCGATCTCGAATACGGCCGGGTAGCGGGCCGCCATCCGCTTGACCAGGTCGATCTGCTCGATCGTGGTCTGAACGGCCTCGAATCCCTTGATCTCGACCGGTACCCAGACCGACCAGAACTGGCCTCCGACCATGCCAGCACGCAAGCGCGGAATGTCCGTCATCAACGGGGCCCCGTCCGCCGGCGGCGGCAGCCTGGACGTGTCGGACATCAGATCGATTGCCGAAAGCCGGCCGTGCCATCGCTCGCGAATTTCCCAGGGCAGATCGTTGTGCCCGTCGATCAACGGCGTCCTTTTGAGGACCTTTGCAATCCGGTCCTGATAATCCGGTCCCGCGGCAATTCCTCGCGACGCAACGGCCAGCAACAGACCGAGCAGACAGATCCCCAGCATCCAGGGCTTCGTTTTCATGACCATCAACGTGTCGCCCCCGTCAAAGCACAGATTGTGCTGCAGTTGAGCACACTCGGTTGAGGTCTCGCAATGCAAGCGACGCAATGCGACGCGTTCCTGCAGCACATTGTGACGACCTCGTCACATGCGCCGCAATGCGCTCGGAACCGCTGTCACATCGAGGCGTTTGCCGTTATCCAAGGTCATCTTTGCGAGACGGAGTCCATGATAAAGCCGGGGCGTTGCCGCGATATCTGCTTCTGCGTGAGCGCAGCCGAGAGTCCCCGCGTTCGCGGATGATGGGCGCCCTTCGACTCAGTGGCGCCGCTACGCAACGACTGCAGCGCCTTCCCAAGCTCGAGTACCGGCCTGATATCGATGGCCTGCGGGCCATCGCGGTGCTTGCCGTGGTTGGATTTCACGCCTTTCCCAGGGCCGTTCCGGGCGGATTCGTCGGCGTGGATGTTTTCTTCGTCATCTCCGGATTTCTGATTTCCTCGCTCATCCTCAAAGAGCAGCAGCGCTCCACGTTCAGCCTCGCTAACTTCTACCGCAGACGTGCGCGCCGCATTCTTCCGGCTCTGCTCATCGTGCTGCTGGCGTGCCTTGGCTTCGGCTGGTATGCGCTTCTGCCAGAGGAGTTCAAATACCTGGGGAAGCAGGTGGCTGCGGCGGCCGTTTTCGGCTCGAACTTTGCGCTGTGGGATGAGACAGGCTACTTCGCGCCCGCCGCCCAATTGAAGCCTCTGCTGCACCTGTGGTCCCTGGGTATCGAGGAGCAGTTCTATCTGTGCTGGCCTCTTCTGCTCATGTTGCTCCCGAAGCGCACAAGGGCTGTGGGCCTGTTCATTGCGGCGGCGACGGCAGCCTCCTTCGCATTGGACCTTGCCCTGTTGAAGCGGGATCCGACCGCCGCCTTCTATTTCCCATTGGCGCGCTTCTGGGAGCTCGGCCTGGGATGTCTATTGGCCTGGAGGCGCAGCTCCTGTGAGGTCGAGGGCCCGGCCACGCGCTCGAGTCCCGATTACCATGTCCATCCTTCGGCTTTGCCGCTGAAGGGGCGACTGCTCGCGGCTCGCCCGCTCCTGCCCATTCTCGGAGCCGGGTTGATCGTCACGTCGCTCTTCTGCTTCAACAGCCATACGGAATTTCCCGGCTGGGCTACGCTGGTTCCAGCAGGCGGCGCACTCTGCTTCCTCTGCGCGCCGGGCGACACGTGGTTTCAACGCAGGATCATGGCCCACCCCGCGATGGTGTCCGTGGGCCTCATCAGCTATCCGCTTTATCTGTGGCACTGGCCGATCCTGTCGTTTGCCGCAATCCTCGATTCCCGCACTCCCGAGCCTGCAATCCGCGCCTGCTGTGTGCTGCTGAGTGCAGCACTGGCGTTGATGACTTATCGATTCGTCGAGCGCCCCATACGGACGGGCCTGCGTTCACTGCGCATCGGCCCCGTGCTCGCCAGCCCGCTTGCGCTGGTGGGGATTGCAGGGTTGCTCGTGTTCGGAGCCTCAGGATTTGCACATCGCTTCAATGCACACGTGCTCGGTATGCGGCCCGCGCCCAGGACGGATCCCCTTTGCCGGCGCACCGTCGGCAGCCGGACACCCTTCAACTACTGCAAGCGGACGAACTCCAGGCATCCGGACGTTGTGTTTCTGGGTGACTCGCAGACCCAGGCGGTCTATGACGGGACGGTGGCAGCCCTGGGCCGCAGCTATCCGTTGATGCTCCTGGGCCGTGGCGGGTGCCCGCCGGTGCTCAACGTGCACGTGGAAGGCGTCTACAAGTCCGATTCAAACAGGCGCAGCTGCAACGCGACCTGGCGATCCTTTGTCCGTTACGTGCAGGAAGCCAAACCCGGTGTCGTGGTGCTCGTAGGCGACGGCAACCGCTTTTTCGACGGCAGCAGCCCCAGGCCGGATTCCCGAAATGATGTCACCATCCGCGAAGCAGCGTTCAAACAGGGGCTGGAGCATCTGCTGGGTGCCCTTCAGGACACCTCCCGCGTCGTGTATGTACGCGAGATTCCCATATTCGAGAGCGCCCCCTCCTGCTATCTGCGGCCCGTCAAGCTCCCGGGCGGCAAATGTTCGGCGTTCGTGGCCCGCGGTGCCCTGGAGCTGCGCAGGTCTGCTTACACCAGCAGCCTCGAAGAGGTGCAGGACAAGTTCCCCCGGCTCGTGCTCGTTGACCCGATTCCGGTGCTGTGCAACTCCCGGTACTGCCCGCAGGAGCTCGGCTCGGGCGAGCTCCTGTACCGGGACGAGATGCATCTGAGCGAGGCGGGGGGACGGCGTTTCGTCAGCAAGTCAGGGCTTGCGAGTCTGATCAGAAACGCGGTGCGTACCTCCGGGTGAGTGCTGCACCCCAGGGCGCTCGAGACTGACACCTCTGCGCAAGGGTTGCGACCCGATCGGTCGGCCGTCGTGTGAGGCCTGCACGGCAGCGACGAAGAGGATGCGCTACATTGGCATCGCGCATCCGAACGTCTCGGCGCGCTTATCTTGACGAAAAGGGTACGCACGGTGGCAAAGATTCCTCCGGGGGTGGGTCCTCGATCTGCGCAGGTCGTGGTCCTGGTTGGTGCCACGGGTGATCTTGCGCGCCGCAAGCTGTTGCCCGGTCTGTTCCATCTGGCGAATGCCGGGTTCATCCCGGCTTGCCGCATCATCGGGGTCTCGCTGGACGCCCTGGATGCCGATGGTTTCCGCGACGCCACGCGACAGGCGCTCAATGAATTCTCGACCCGCAAGGTGCTGGAGCCCGACTGGGACAACTTCGCCAAGGGCCTGGACTATGTGCCGCTGGCTGCCGGCGCCGCGGCGTTGGCGCAAGCCGTGCACAACGCCGAACGGACACTCGACGGCCAGAATCAGCGGCTGCACTACCTGAGCGTCCCGCCCAGTGCCGCACTGTCCGCCGTGCGACTGCTGGGAGAAGCTGATCTGGTCGGCCGTTCGCGGATCGTCATGGAAAAGCCATTCGGGACCGACCTTGCGAGCGCGGTATCGCTGAACGCAAAGCTGCACGAGGTCTTTCGCGAGGAGCAGATTTTCCGGATCGATCACTTCCTGGGCAAGGAGCCGGCGCAGAATATCCTCGCATTCCGCTTCGCCAACGGGTTGTTCGAGCCGATCTGGAATCGCAACTTCATCGATCACGTACAGATCGACGTGCCCGAAACGTTGAGTCTGGGCACGCGCGCCGCGTTCTACGAGGCCACCGGCGCGTATCGCGACATGGTGGTCACTCACCTGTTCCAGATTCTCGCGTTCATGGGCATGGAGCCGCCGACGGCCCTGGAGCCTGCGCCTATCAGCGAAGAGAAGAACAAAGTGTTCCGCAGCATGCTGCCCATCCAGCCCGCCGATGTCGTGCGGGGACAGTACACCGGCTATCGCTCCGAGGCGGGTGTCAGTCCTGAGTCGGAAACGGAGACCTTCATCGCGCTGAAGTGTTCCATCGACAATTGGCGCTGGGCGGGCGTGCCGTTCTACCTGCGCACCGGCAAACGCCTCGCCGAAGGGCAGCGGATCATCTCGATCGCCTTCCGGGAGCCGCCCAAGAGCATGTTCCCACCCGGCTCAGGTGTTGGCGCGCAAGGGCCGGACCACCTCACCTTCGATCTCGCGGATGCCTCGAAGATGTCGCTGTCGTTCTACGGCAAGCGTCCCGGGCCGGGCATGCGGTTGGATAAACTGAGCCTGCAGTTCGCCATGCACGACACGGGCTTGATCGGCGATGTGCTCGAGGCCTACGAGCGGTTGATCCTCGATGCCATGCGCGGCGACCCCACTCTGTTTACCACCGCGGAGGGTATCGAGCGGCTGTGGGAGATCTCGACCCCGCTACTGGAAGCGCCGCCTCCGGTTCGCCTGTACGCGCCCAATTCCTGGGGGCCGAACGCCATTCATCAACTCGTGGCGCCCCGTGCCTGGAGACTTCCATTCGAGCGCGCCTGGCGCGACCCCAACCGCGTGGGCAGCTGAGCCTCAGGCAAATCCGGCGACCGGATGAGGAACGTACGGCGCCTCCAGCGCGCTCACCTCCTCGTCGCTGAGCCTTACATCGAGAGCGGCTACGGCATCCTTCAGGTGCTCCGGCCGGGTCGCGCCGATGATGGGCGCCGAAATCTCCGATTTGCCGAGTAGCCAGGCGAGAGCCACCTGCGCACGCGGCAGGCCTCGCCTGGCCGCGACCGCGCCGACCTCGTCGATGATCCTGCGGTCCGAATCCGTGATCGTCGCGTAGAGACGCGAGCCGAACACGTCCTTCCCGGATCGATTCGTCGCTTCGGCGTTCCAGGGACGCGCGAGCCGTCCGCGCGCCAGCGGGCTCCAGGGAATGACACCGATGCCCTCGGACTGACATAGCGGCAGCATTTCCCGCTCTTCCTCGCGGTAGAGCAAATTGACGAAGTTCTGCATCGTGACGAAGCGCGCCCAGCGATTGCGCTCACTGATCGCCAGCGCTTTGCCGAACTGCCAGGCATACAGCGTCGAGGCGCCGATATAGCGCGCCTTGCCGGCCTTGACGACATCGTGAAGCGCCTCGAGCGTCTCCTCGATCGGCGTCCCCGGGTCCCATCGATGGATCTGGTACAGATCCACGTAGTCGGTCCCGAGCCTCCGCAGGCTGGCATCGATCTCGGCGAACACCGCTTTGCGGGACAATCCGGCCCCATTCGGGCCCGGGCGCATGCGACCCCACAGCTTCGTCGCCAATACGATCTCATCCCGCTGCGCGAATTCCTTGAGCGCGCGTCCGACCACCTGCTCGCTGGCGCCGCCTGAATAGACATTGGCCGTGTCGAAGAAATTGATGCCGAGCTCCACCGCCTGTTGAATGAACGGGCGGCTGTCGCGCTCGTTGAGCGCCCACGGCTGGCTCTTGCTCTCGGGATCGCCGTAGCTCATGCAACCGAGACAGATGCGCGAGACGTCCAGGCCCGTCCGCCCGAGCTTGATGTAATTCATGGAGCGTTCTTCGGTGAACGTAAAGCCGGGCTGGATGCGTGTACGGTTGCTCAGGACAGGGCGCGAGTCACCACGAACCGCATGGCCTCGCGCAGCCGCTCGGAGCGTTCACGCTCCAGATCGCAGACGCTGACCGCGGTCTGACCGTCACGCAACTGCGTGAACAGATGGCGAGCGGCACGCAACGCCTCCGCCGCCGTGGGGCCGAAGCCGGTGCATTGGGGATACCCGGGTATTTCCGCGCGGAAGGTCAGCTCGTCTTCGCCGACGCACTGCTCGACACGATACGCGCGCAGCTCGAGATTCAAGGCGTCTTCCAGGTTCATCCGCGGCTGCCCTCCAATAGCCATCGGTTCATTTAGCCCAATTGT
>JBOIAD010000042.1:0-29752 GCA_050738795.1 Steroidobacteraceae bacterium | reverse complement strand
GCCTCCCGTAGGAGTCTGGGCCGTGTCTCAGTCCCAGTGTGGCTGGTCGTCCTCTCAGACCAGCTACGGATCGTCGCCTTGGTAGGCCGTTACCCTACCAACTAGCTAATCCGGCTTCGGCTCATCCGATGGCGCAAGGTCTTGCGATCCCCTGCTTTCTACCCTTCTCAATAAAGAAAAGGGGACGTATGCGGTATTAGCCAACCTTTCGGCTGGTTATTCCCCACCATTGGGCAGATTCCGAAGTATTACTCACCCGTTCGCCGCTCGTCAGCATGTATTGCTACACCTGTTACCGCTCGACTTGCATGTGTTAGGCACGCCGCCAGCGTTCAATCTGAGCCAGGATCAAACTCTTCACTTGAAGAACTTGAAACATCGAAATGAATGGCTCAAAAAAGACTCATTGCTGGACTTTCTTGGTCACTCGGTCAATAGCACTAAAGGCCTCGACGCGAGTCCCCACACAAATTACCTGCCAGATTTTTAAAGAGCATCCTGCCGCGCGAAGCTGCAGGCCGCGCCGAAGCGCGCCATCCCTCAAGGGGGGCGGAAGTATAGCCCTCGCCAATCTTCCGTCAACCTTGGCTGGATGGCGCCGTGCCGGCGCGTGTTCGAATTCACCTCAAGTCCGGCGGCGCTGCGCTGCAGGTCTCGAAGGGGCGCGCAGTATAGCGGCCATCGCCGCCTTGTCAACGCGCAGACGCTGTGATCTCAATCAGGCCCGCACGCTGCGCCAGGGCCTCATTTGATGAGATCAGCCGAATGCACGGGAGTTCCGTCCGGCCATCCTGCTGCGCCGCGACGGTTCCTTATTTTTCAGGGTCTTAGCTGAGCTTGAGACGCGCTCAGGACTTTAGCTCGAGTTTGAGGCGCGCGAAGCGCCGGGAGCCGACCTGGAAAACATGATCGGCGCCCGCGACCAGCGTCAGGCCCCGATCGGTGACGCGGGCGCCGTCGATCCTGACCGCGCCCTCGCCAATCTTCCGGTTCGCTTCGGAGGTACTCGCGGCCAGGCCGGCTTCCTTCAGCACGTTTGCCAGCCGCAGCCCCGCCGCATCGACATACAAGGTCCGGGGCGGGAGCTCGGCAGGAACCTCCTTATCGCTGACGCGCGCCATGAATTCGCGTTGTGCGCGCTCAGCCGCGCCGGCATCGTGAAAGCGCGCCACCAGCTCTTGCGCCAGCTCGAGCTTGACGTCTCGGGGGTTGCGGCCCTCCTCGGTCGCGCGCCGCAGCGCAGCAAGCTCAGCGAGCGGTCTGAAGCTCAGCAGCTCGAAATACCGCCACATCAGCACATCCGAGATCGACATGATCTTGCCGAACATCACGGACGGCTCTTCCGCAATTCCTATGTAATTGCCCTGCGACTTCGACATCTTGTTGAGGCCGTCCGTGCCCTCCAGCAATGGCATCGTCATCACGATCTGCGGCTCCTGCCCATAGGCGGCCTGCAGATGGCGGCCGACGAGCAGGTTGAACTTCTGGTCGGTCCCGCCGAGCTCGACGTCGGCCCGCAGCGCGACGGAGTCATAGCCCTGGGCCAGTGGATACAGAAACTCATGAATGGAGATCGCCTGGCCGCTCTTGTATCGCTGGGAGAAGTCCTCGCGCTCCAGCATCCGGGCGACCGTGTAGTGCGCGGCGATCTTGACGAATTCGGGAGCCGGCATCGCGGACAGCCACCGCGAGTTGAAGTCCACCCGGGTCCGCTCGGCGTCGAGGATCTTGAAGACCTGCTGCTCGTAGGTGCGTGCATTGGCCTGGACGGCTTCGGCGGTGAGCGCCGGCCGGGTGGTATTGCGGCCCGTGGGATCCCCGATCAGACCGGTGAAGTCGCCGATCAGAAAAATGACTTCGTGGCCGAGCTGCTGGAACTGGCGCATCTTGTTGAGCAGCACCGTGTGTCCGAGATGCAGATCCGGGGCGGTGGGGTCGAACCCCGCCTTGATGCGCAGAGGCTGGTTTCGCCGCAGCTTGCGCACGAGCTCTGCAGCGACGAGAACCTCCTCCGTTCCGCGCTCGAGCTCTGCGAGTTGTGCATCGAAATCGGTCATGGTGTCCTGCAACCCGTTGTGTCCGGCCGTGCAAAGGAGTGCCATCGTCCGCGGTGCATTGACCGGACGTTTGCCGCTCGGGTAGGTTTCCACCCCCCTGCCCGCCAAGTGTAGTCGATGGCCTTCAGCTTCAAACCGGCCTTGCTCAAATTGGCTCGCCTGGGACTCGATGTGTCATGGACTCGCTGGCTGCAGCTCGGTGCGTGCGCCGTGGTCGCGTGGGTATGGCTGCGGCCGGCACCGCACAATGCGCCGCCTGCGCCGGCAAAAGCGCCCCAGGCACAGTCGCAGGGCACGGCGGCCGGAATCGCTGGAACGGCCGCAGCACAGTCGGCCGCAGGGGCGGATGGATCGCCCGCGAGCGCGGCAGGCGCGAGCCCCGGTCAAACACGGACCCTGTCGCAAGGCGCGCAGCCGGCGAAAAACGCATCCCCCCAGCAAGGGACGGCGGCGCAGGCCGTATCGATCGGTACAGCCGCCATTGACGTGATCGTTAACCGCAACGACACGCTCGACCACATCTTCAGAAAGCTTGATCTCAGTCTCGCGGACCTGGCCTCCCTGCGCAGCATGCCGGGGATCAAGACGCACCTGGACCATCTGCGTCCGGGCGAGTTGCTGCACCTCACCCATCGCGACGCCGAGCTCGTCGGCTTCGAGCGCAGACTGAATGAGAACGAGACCCTGAAGGTGGTGCGCGAGAACGGCGACCTGCGCGCCAACGTCCTGCAGGATCCGCTCGAAGGGCGCGCCCGCACCATTCGGGGCGTGATCGACCATTCGTTGTTCGAGGCCGTGACGGCGGCCGGTGCCCACGACCAGACGGCGGTGAATCTCGCCGAGATCTTCGGCTGGGACATCGATTTCGTGCTGGACATCCAGCCCGGCGACTCATTCGCCGTGACCTACCGGGAGCTCTATCAGAACGGCGTCTACATGAAGGATGGACCGGTCCTGGCCGCCAAATTCGTCAACGAGGGGCGAGCGTATTTCGCCGTGCGCTACGTCGATCCGGACGGCAATGCCCGGTATCTCACACCCGACGGCCGAAACATGCACAAGGCGTTTCTACGCGCGCCGGTAGAATTCACCCGCATCAGCTCCCGGTTCAACACCGCCCGCATGCACCCGATCCTGAACCTGATCCGTGCGCATAAGGGCATCGACTACGCCGCACCCATCGGCACCCCGGTACGTGCGGCGGGCGACGGGCGCATCAGCTACGCGGGCCCGAAAGGCGGCTACGGCAATGTGGTGGAGATCGAGCACTCCCGCAGCATCATGACCGTTTATGGTCATCTGTCGCGCTTCGCGAAGGGGCTGCGGGTCGGGCAGCACGTGACCCAGGGCACGGTCATCGCATTTGTCGGGATGACGGGACTTGCGACAGGGCCCCATCTGCACTACGAATACCGCGTGAACGGTGTTTTCAAGAATCCCCAGACCGTCCCCCTGCCGGATGCAGCCCCGATCGAGGCCCGCTATCGGGACGACTTCCTGGCGAAGTCCGCTCCAATGCTGGCCACTCTCGAGGCGCCGCTGGGCACCGCGCTCGTGGCACGCTGACTTGTCACTTCACTGTCACGCTAGTCGTGATTCTATGCGCGCACTCGTGACCCTCTGCGCGCACGCAGGTCGTGATCCTATGCGCGCTTGTTCCGTAGCGGCGCCGCTCTCACCCGCGCTGCCGAGGTAATCAGTCGATGGACTCGCCGGATCTCAAGGCATCGCAACTCTACATCAACCGTGAGCTCTCCTTTCTCGAGTTCAACCAGCGGGTACTCGCCCAGGCGTTCGACGAGTCGGTCCCCCTGCTGGAGCGCCTTCGGTTCCTGTGCATCTCCTCGAGCAACCTGGACGAATTCTTCGAGATCCGTGTCGCGGGCCTCAAGCAGTTGCTCGAGCTCGGCTCGGGGCAGTTCGCCGCCGATGCGATGTCGCTGCCCGATCAGCTCGTCGCCATCCATGAGCGCGCCTTGCACCTGTGCTCCGAGCAGTACCGCTGCCTGAACGCTGTCCTGATGCCGGCCCTGGAGGCCCAGGGCATTTCGCTGCAGGGACGGGCAGCCTGGAGCCCGGCGGCCGAAAAGTGGCTGGAGCGCTATTTCGAGCACGAGATCGAGCCGGTCTTGAGTCCGCTGGGGCTCGACCCGGCACGTCCCTTCCCGCGTATCCAGAACAAGAGCCTGAATTTCATCGTGCGCCTGAAAGGCAAGGATGCCTTCGGCCGCGACAGCGAGCACGCCATCGTGCAGGCGCCGCGCTCGCTGCCTCGTGTCGTCCCGGTTCCCAACGAGGGCTCCGAGCGGACGCTCATGCTGCTGTCGGTCATCGTGCACTCGTTCGTGCAGAAGCTGTTCGCCGGCATCGAGGTCCTCGGCTGTTACCAGTTCCGCGTCACGCGCAACAGCGACCTGTTCGTGGACGAGGAGGAGATCGACGATCTGCGCCGCGCACTCGAAGGCGAGCTTGCGCATCGGCGGTACGGCGCCGCCGTGCGCCTGGAGACCTCCAGCGACTGCCCCGAGGACATGGTGCAATTCCTGCTGCACCAGTTCGCGCTGACCGATGTGGACATGTACCGGATGCCCGGGCCCGTCAATCTGAATCGGCTGTCGGCGATCTACGATCTGGTGCAACGGCCGGACCTCAAGTATCCGATCTTCACGCCGGGGCTGCCGAAGCGGCTGGTCACCAATCCCGACATGTTCTCGGTCATCCGCCAGAACGACGTGCTGCTTCACCATCCCTATCAGAGCTTCGCGCCGGTGATGGATTTCGTGCGCCAGGCGGCTGCGGATCCGCAGGTCCTCGCAATCAAGCAGACGCTCTACCGCGCCGGGCACGAGTCTCCCGTAGTCGATGCACTGGTCGCGGCGGCGAATGCCGGCAAGGATGTGACCGTGATCGTCGAGCTGCGCGCGCGCTTCGACGAAGAAGCCAACATCGAGCTGTCCAATCGCCTGCAGGAGGCCGGCGCGCACGTCATGTATGGCGTGGTCGGCTACAAGACGCACGCCAAGGTCGCGCTGGTCGTGCGCCGCGAGCCGGGCGGCATTCGCCGCTACTGCCATCTGGGCACCGGCAACTACCATCCACGCACGGCCCGCACCTATACGGATTACGGTCTTCTCACCTCTAACGAAGAGATCGGGCAGGACGTGCACGAGCTGTTTCTGCAGCTCACCAGCCTGACGCAGACGCCGAAGTTGAACCGGCTCGTGCAATCACCGTTCGGCATGCATGAGGCCGTCATCTCGAAGCTTGCGCGCGAGGCCGCTCATGCCCGGGGGGGCCGGCCGGCTCGCGTCATCGCCAAGATGAACGCGCTGGTGGATGCGCAGACGATCGAGGCGCTGTACAAGGCTTCGTGCGCCGGCGTGCAAGTCGATCTGATCATCCGGGGCGTCTGCGCGCTGCGCCCCGGGGTACCGGGCGTGTCGGAGAACATCACGGTACGCTCGATCGTGGGGCGTTTCCTCGAGCACTCGCGCGTGTTCTATTTCGAAAACGGCGGCGAGCCCGAGATGTACTGCGCGAGCGCCGACTGGATGGAGCGGAATTTCTTCCGCCGCGTGGAGATCGCGTTTCCGATTCAACGCGAAGCGCATCGCGAACGGATCCTGCGCGACCTGGATTTCTGCCTGCGCGACAATATCCAGGCCTGGCGGCTGCTGTCCGACGGTGGTTACCAACACGTTGAGAAAGCTGCGGAGGATCGGGGCGTCAGCACACAGGTGGAGCTGCTCGCAACCTACGCCGCGGGGCCAAGCCTGACCTTTGCACCATAGGCGCTACCCATGCCACGCCAAAAGGGCGCCGCGCGGGATTCACTGAAATCGCCGCCTGAGCGACCGGCTTTTCGCGGGCAAAAGGCACGCCTTTTGCCCGCGGGTGTACGAAACGCTGCTTGGCCTGGTCTGCTGAAAACGCCAAAGGCGTTTTCAGCCAATCAACTACCGTCCGCGGCTGAAGACCCGCAGCCGAAAACCGCTCGCGCGCAGGTAATCCGTCTCCTGCTGCAGGTCGGCCGAGGTAAGCGGATGATCCTTCAGCCAGCGGCCCGGGAACTGCATCTCCAGCGACCGTGGGGTCGCTCTGAGCTCGATTGCCGGCAGCGCCGTGGGGCTGCGGCCCCGATGCAGTAACACCGCCAACCGCAGCAGCACGATGACATACAGCGCGTTGCGGTCCCACGGAGGGACGAGCTCCTCGACACCTTCGAGGACAAGCTTGCGCCGGTGGCCGCCAACCAGCCGCGCGAGCAGCCGCTGCTCTTCGCGTGGGAAACCCGGCATATCCGCGTTCTCGAGCAGATACGCGCCGTGCCGGTGATAGCCGCTGTGTGAAACGTCGAGACCGATCTCGTGCAAGCGCGCGGCCCACTGCAGCGCCAGTTCCGCCAGCGGCGTCTCGAGGTGCCAGGTCTCGCGTGTCTGCTGCAGGAATTGCAGGACGGTCGATTCAACTCGCTCGGCCTGGGCGAGATCCACGTGATAGCGCTTCTGCATGCCGCGCACCGTGCGGTCGCGCGCATCTTCGTTCTTGAAGCGACCGAGCATGTCGTACAACAATCCCTCGCGCATCGCGCCTTCCGCCGCACGCATCTCCTTCACGCCCAGCACCGCGAAAATCTCGGCAAGGATCACCGTGCCGCCGGGAAACACGGGCCGCCGGTCCTCGGTGATCGGGGAGAGCCGCAACTCGCGCACATGCCCTGCGTCGATGATGTATTTGATCGCGCGGTCCAGGCCCGCGGCGGTGATCGTGAGCGCCTGCGGATCGAGCTCGCGAATCACCTCGCCGATGGCCCGCACCGTTCCGGAGCTGCCGGCGCAATGTTCCCAACCCTGCCTGCGGAAGGCTGCCTGGACGGGCTCGAGCTCGAGACGTGCGGCCATGCGCGCGCGCTCGATTCGCTTGGCGGAGATCTTTCCGTCGCGGAAAAAACGCTCGCTCAAGGATACGCAGCCCATCTGCAGGCTTTCCAACAACACCGGCGTAAGGCCGTCCCCGATGATGAGCTCGGTGCTGCCGCCGCCGATGTCGGCCACGAAGCGGCGGCCGGGCTCGCTCGGCATGGTGTGCGCCACGCCCGAATAGATCAGGCGCGCCTCTTCCATGCCGGAGATGATCTCGATCGGATGGCCGAGCGCATCGCGAGCCCGCTCGAGAAATGCCTGCTTGCGATGCGCGACGCGCAACGCATTCGTGCCGACCACGCGGACGCCGTCCGCATGCATGTCGCGAAGCCGCTGACCGAATCGATGCAGGCAGGCCAGAGCGCGAGCGGCGACCTCCTTGTCGATGCGGCCGTTCTCCTCGACACCGGCGGCGAGACGTACCATCTCGCGAAGGCGATCGATGATCGTGAGCTGGCCGTGCGAGTACCGCGCCACGACCAGATGAAAGCTGTTCGACCCCAGATCGACAGCGGCCAGGACGTCAGGGACAGAGCGGGCAAGAGTCACGTCTCTTGCCCGCGGGCAGAAAGCGCCGCAGGCGACTTCCTGCGGTCAATCAAGGGAGCAGGAGCGGAGGAGTTTGCGTGCGATGCGGCCGGTTCGGTCGCGGCAGCCGGACTCACGCGCTGCGCCGGGAACTAGGCAGCGAACGACGACCCACAACCGCACGTGGTGGCCGCGTTAGGATTTCGTATCACGAACTGCGCACCTTCGAGTCCTTCGCGATAGTCGATTTCGGCGCCGGTCAGGTACTGCACGCTCATGGGGTCCACGAGCAGCTTCACGCCCAGATTCTCGACGCAGGTGTCACCGTCCTGTAGCTGCTCATCG
Organism: Steroidobacteraceae bacterium; assembly: GCA_050738795.1. GTDB lineage: Bacteria > Pseudomonadota > Gammaproteobacteria > Steroidobacterales > Steroidobacteraceae > 13-2-20CM-66-19. The sequence continues at coordinate 21,900 of JBOIAD010000042.1, read as the reverse complement.
AACTCGAAGCCGTACTGCAGCCCCGAGCAGCCGCCGCCCTGGACGAATACGCGCAGCATGAGGTTCGGGTTCCCCTCCCCGCGAATGAGGTCGCCCACCTTGCGTGCGGCCGCATCCGTGAATTGGAGCGCCGGAGCTTCCTGGAGGACGTCGGTAGTGCTCATCAGCTTTGCCTCTTCGGTCAATCGTCTTCGGTCTATCGTCTTCGGTCTATCGTCGCGTCAACGGCAGCTTGTCGGACTTGCGCGTTGTCGCCGGGCAGGCCTTTTGAGGCCGGAAATCGCAGCCACGGTCCGAAAAAGCGCCGCAGGCGACTTTCCAATGGACTGGCGAGACTCTTCGGCAACTGCGACGCTTCAGATCAGAACTCCCGGCATGCTGCACCGCACCAGTCCTGCCCCAATGACGCTGAATAAAGCCCAGTTGGGAATAAAATGCGCGGTCCGCGAGTCTTACTCCACTGGTCAGGATGGGTGGCACACCGTGAGGGTAGTGTTCGGTCTCCTCCATGGATGACAAAAGCGGTCGATTCGAGGCGCAGGTATTGCCGCACCTGGACGCCGCGTACCGATTTGCACGGTGGCTATGCCGTTCGCCGGGCGATGCAGACGACGTCGTGCAGGAAGCGGTCGTGCGCGCATTCCGGGGATTCGACACCCTGCGAGGCTCGGATGTGAAAGCGTGGTTGCTGGCGATCGTGAGGAATTGCCATGCAACGACGCTGAAGCAACGGGAGCGACGCGCCTTTGTGCCCCTACCGGAAGAGCACGATGCGCAGCTCGGCTACACCATGGTGGCCACCACTCCCGATCCGGAAAGCGCCTTGATTCAGCGAGACGAGGCACGCACGCTCGATCGTCTCGTTTCGGCGTTGCCACGGGAGCAGCGCGAAATCCTGGTCTTGAGGGAAATTGAAGACATGAGCTATCGCGAAATTGCCGCGGTAACGAATCTGCCGATCGGAACGGTCATGTCGAGGCTGGCGCGCGCACGCGGCGCACTGAAGGCGCAATGGCTGGAGGATGCCGAAGGAGAACCCCGTGCAGTGCGGTGAATCGCTGCGCACGCAGGCTTACTTTGACGGCGAGGTCGATGCAGTCGTGTCTGCGGACATCGAACGACACATTGAGCAGTGCGCCGAATGCCGAGCCCTGCTGGGCCAGCTCGAGCAGTTGCGCAACGAGTTGCATCGGGACTTGGCCCATCGCCACACCCCGCCCGAGCTGCGGGCGCGGATCATGCGTGCCCTCGATCGCGAAGCCGGGCAAACGAGCCCACAGCCCGCCAGGCTGGCGCGGTCCTCCTGGCTGACGCGGCCGTTCTGGCTGGGGGCACTGGGCGGTGTTGGGGCTTCCGCAGTGGCGGCGGCCCTTGCGCTGGTGCTCCTCGCACCCTCGCTCACCAGCCCATTGCTCGATGAGGTGGTTGCCTCTCACGTGCGTTCGCTCATGCCGTCGCATTTGATCGATGTCGTGTCCACCGACCAGCATACGGTAAAGCCGTGGTTTGCTGGCCACGCCGACGTCTCGCCCGAGGTCGCCGACTTCGCTCAGCAAGGCTATCGACTCATTGGCGGACGCGCGGACTACCTGGATCACCAACGCGCAGCCGTCGTCGTCTACCAACATGGCCCACACGTCATCAACGTGTTCAGTTGGGCGGCGAGTCGGCGCACCCTGCCGAGCAATACGATCCGCGATGGTTACCGCATGACCTTCTGGAAGGCGGGAGATCTGGAGTATTGCGCCGTGTCGGATACCGGGTGGGACGAGCTCCTGGGCCTGGTGGGCCTATTGCGGAATCTGAGCGCTCACGACGCCCCTCGCGGGAATTAACTGGCCGTCAGGGAATAAAACGCCTCATTCCGAAGTCTTCTCTCCTGAACGTGCAAGGAGATGGACATGTCGAATGAGAAATCGCTCCAGGGGCGACGCAGTGCCCTGAAGTGCATGGCCTTTGGTGGTGCCGGCACCCTATTCGCGCTGGCAGGCGGCGTACTCACGCCGATCGAGCTGGCGGTAGCGGCTGGCAGGGAAAAACAAGCCGCCCCGGTCGGAAAGCCGCTGTTCGTGCAAATCAGCGACACGCACATCGGGTTCAACAAGGATGCGAATCCCGACGTGAACGGCACGCTGACGCAGACCATTGACCTCGTGAACGCAATGCGCGAGCAGCCCGCATTGATCCTCCACACGGGCGATATCACTCACCTCTCGAAGCCCGTCGAATTCGACCGCGCACAGCAGATGCTTTCCCGTCTGCGGGTCACAGAGTTGCACACGGTGCCAGGCGAGCACGACACGACCGACGCGGCCGTGACGGAGTACTTCAACCGATTCGGCAAACCCTCCGCCAACAAAGGGTATTACAGCTTTGATCATGCCGGCGTGCACTTCGTGGCCCTGATCAATGTGCTGCAGTTCAAGCCGGGCGGCCTCGGCACGCTGGGGGCGGAGCAGCTCGCCTGGGTGGCCAGCGATTTGCAGGGCCGCTCCGCCAGCACGCCGATCGTGGTCTTTGCCCATATGCCGCTGTGGACCATCTACGAGCCCTGGGGCTGGGGCACCGGCGATGCGGACCAACTCATGAGCCAACTGCGCCGTTTCGGCTCGGTCACCGTGCTGAATGGCCATATCCACCAGATCGTTCAGAAGGTGGAGGGTCACGTGACTTTTCACACCGCCCGATCCACCGCCTATCCGCAACCCGCCGCCGGGACGGGCCCGGGCCCGGGGCCGCTCACGGTCCCTGCGGATCAGCTGCGCCGGATGCTCGGAGTGACCAGCGTATCGGTAGCCGGGCAGCCGCGATCGCTAGCGCTGGATGACACGACGCTCGCCTGACCCCCAACGATTCAACAGGAGAACTCGCACATGAGCGCGGGACGATTTCGATCACTGCAGAAAGCATGCGGCGCGGCGTTGATTTGCTGGTTTGCGGCCTGCGATCCCTCGCCGGCGCAAGCCCCGGAACCTGGCAACGTCGTGGTCAAGAATTTCATGTTCATGCCGACGTCGCTGACCGTGAAGGCGGGCTCGACGGTGACCTGGGCGAACATGGACGACGAGCCGCACACCGTCATCAGCGACACGGGATTATTCCGTTCGGGAGCCCTGGATACGAACGACAGCTATTCTTTCACGTTCAACAAGCCCGGCACGTATCATTTTACCTGTTCAATCCACCCGCGCATGGTCGGCACGATCGTCGTTCAATGAGTCACGTGGGACAACCTCGATCACTACCTGGAAGATTCCAACCCCAGGGCGCAGATGCTGCGCAAGAGTGATGCATTCCTGCGCCAGGCGTGGGGTAAATAGCCCGTATCGGAACGGAGTCCGTGAAGCCCGTCGCGCCAGAGCATTCCGCGACGCGTCAAGCATCTGCCAGAGCTTCCGTCGCACCCGTGACACGTCCATCCGGCCAAGCGAGAATGCTACGTGTGCGACGGGGTCGCCTGCCGAAAGACAGGTCAGAGCCGGGCCTGTGTGGCCGAATAATATATAGTGGCCTCTGCGGGCTATGCGGATTTCCGGGCCACAGGCAGGCCGCGCATCTTGAAGAGGTTGATGCATGAGCACTTGGGCGCTGGTTCCGATCAAGCAGCGGGCGCGGTGCAAGTCACGGCTGGCGACCGTGCTGCCGCCAAGAGAGCGCGAGTCCGTCGTGCGTTCAATGCTGCTTCATGTGCTGACGATATTGCGCGCCACGCCGGGAATCGACCACATCGCTGTGATCAGCGGCGAACGCGATGATGTTCCGCCAGATGTGACACTGATCTGTGACGATGCGGCGGATCTCAACGCGAGCCTGGAGAAAGGGATGAATCAGGCCGTCGTGCGCGGCGCATCGATCATGCTCATTTTTCCGGCGGATCTGCCGTTGCTTCGAGTTGACGACGTTCTGCAGCTATTGGCGGCGGCTCGTGATTCAGGAATCGCGCTGGCGCCGGACCGGCACGAGCAGGGAACGAACGCCCTGGGCATGCGCGCGTCCACGCGACTACACATGCAGCTCGGCGGCAACAGCTTCGCGAAACACAGTCAGCAGGCGTCGGCGCGGTTCGACAAGGCAGCCTGCGTCCGTAGTCCCACGCTTGGCTTCGACCTGGACACCGAGGCGGATTGGCGTTGGCTGACTCTTCGCGCTCACGGCGGCGTGGGCGGCTTCGCGATTCCCGAGGAGCGGCGCCAAGAGTCCCCTGACGCGCAGAATCTAATCGAGCAACTGCTGCGCACGCCGCTCGACGAGCTGATGACAGGCGCGCAGCGCCTAACCCTCGCCGGTCACGGCCGACTGGTCAGCTATTCCCGCAAGGTGTTCATTCCGCTCACGCAGCTATGCCGCGACGTATGCCACTACTGTACGTTTGCGAAGGCACCTCGCGCGCTTCAGAGCCCCTACCTGCCGCTCGACCAGGTATTGAGCATTGCGCGTGCCGGTGTGGCGGCCGGCTGCAAGGAAGCTCTCTTCACACTGGGCGACCAGCCGGAGAAGCGTTACGCAATCGCACGGCGTGCTCTGGAAACACTGGGCTACGCCAGCACGCTCGAATATCTCGCTGCTGCCGCGAAACTCGTGCTGGATGAGACCGGACTTCTGCCCCATCTCAACCCGGGCCTCCTGAGTGAATCGGACATCGAACGCCTGCGGCCGCTGAGTGTGTCGATGGGGCTGATGCTCGAAACGGCTTCGGAACGGTTGGCGCTGCGCGGCGGCCCCCATTGGGGGTCGCCTGACAAACGGCCGTCGGCGCGTCTGGCTACCTTGCGCGCCGCGGGCGAACGCGCCGTTCCATTTACCACCGGCGTGTTGATTGGAATCGGAGAAACCCGTCGGGAGCGTCTGGAGTCACTCCTGGCCATTCAGAATCTGCACGCGCGCTACGGACACATACAGGAAATAATCGTACAGAACTTCCGTGCCAAACCCGGTACCAAGATGGCGAATACCCCCGAGCCGGCGCTCGAGGAGCAGTTGTGGACGATTGCGGCCACTCGCCTGCTTTTCGGTCCGGAAATGAGCGTGCAGGCGCCACCGAACCTGCGCCCCGGAGCGCTTGGCGCACTCGTGCGCGCGGGGATCAACGATTGGGGCGGTGTATCGCCGGTAACCCCGGATCATGTCAACCCCGAGGCACCGTGGCCCCATCTGGAGAATCTGCGCGAGGAGACTGCAGCGGCGGACCGGGAGTTGGTCGAACGCCTCGCCATTTGCCCTCCTTACGCCCGACAACCGACCCGGTGGCTCGATCGGGGGTTGCAAACTCTCGTGCGCCGTCACAGCGATGCCGTTGGGCTCGCGCGCGCAGATCCCTGGCATGCGGGTGCGGGTCACGCCGTGCCCGATCGCGCTTTGAGCTGGCTGAGCCCAAATGGGCGGCGCGGGCGCGTCGAATCGCGGACGAATGCTCGCGTGCTCGAACGTGCGCTACGTGGGGATTCGCTTGTCGAGGACGAGATCGTCGGGCTTTTCGCGGCCCGCGGCCGAGAGCTTACGGACGTGTTGCTGGAAGCTGACCGCTTGCGCCGGGAGGTGAGCGGCGACACCGTAACGTTCGTGATCAATCGCAATATCAACTACACGAATATCTGCACTTACAAGTGCGGATTCTGCGCCTTCTCGAAGGGGCGCAGCTCCCGCGACTTGCGCGGCGCAGCCTATCGCCTCGACCTCGACGAAATCGCCAGGCGCACGGTCGAGGCGCAAGCTGCCGGAGCCACCGAAGTGTGCCTGCAGGGCGGCATACATCCATCGTACACGGGCCACACGTACCTCGACATCGTCGCAGCGGTAAAAGCGGCGGCGCCCGAAATTCACGTGCATGCGTTCTCGCCTTTGGAAGTCACGCACGGAGCACAGACACTGGGGCTGTCCCTGGCCCAATATTTGAGTCAGTTGCGGTCCGCCGGACTCTCCAGCCTGCCCGGTACCGCCGCAGAGATACTCGATGATGAGGTGCGCGCGCAGATCTGTCCGGACAAGATCATGACCGAGCAATGGCTTGCCGTAATGCGTAATGCGCACGATGTGGGACTTCGCAGTACGGCCACCATCATGTATGGCCACGTCGATCACCCACATCACTGGGCACGTCATTTGTTGCGCATACGCTCGCTGCAGCAGGATACGGGTGGATTCACCGAATTCGTGCCGCTCCCCTTCGTTCACATGGAGGCGCCGATGTGGCGTCGCGGGCTGGCACGGTCGGGACCGACATATCGGGAGGCAGTACTGATGCACGCCGTAGCCCGGCTCGTGCTGCACCCCTTGATCACGAACATCCAGACATCATGGGTCAAGATGGGTGTGGAGGGTGCGGCGTTCTGCCTGCGGTGTGGAGCAAACGATCTGGGCGGGACACTGATGAATGAATCCATCACTCGCGCCGCGGGCGGCGTCAACGGCCAGGAGCTGGGACCAGAACGCATCGCTGCTGCGGCGGGAGCCGTGAATCGGCCCGTGCGCCAGCGCACTACGTTCTACGGCGAACCTCAGACTGCACACACGTCGCGAGATTTGGCGCGCGTTTCAGCGGGATGCCGCGCGTAGTCTCACCCTGTCGGATGCAGCGAACTCAAGCACCTCGCGTGCCAAACGCTCACGATCCGATAGCGTCAACATGAGGGTGTCGGTAACGTGCACGGGCACGTCGAAGTTCGATTCCAGATGCCGGTCGCGGGCATCGAGCACGAACCCATCGATCAAGCCTTGATAGTGTTGGGCGACGGCGAGCGGCGACGGCACAACGCCGAGCTCGTTCATGATCTTCGTGGTGGGTCCTTTTACGGCAGCGCCGCCGATCAGGGGAGTGACAGCGACGATCGGAGCCCGGGCCGCGCGCAGGAGCCGGCGCATATCGGATACCGCCAGGATCGGGTCAACACTCAGGTAGGGATTGGACGGACAAATCACTATGGCGCCGGCCGCTCCGGGCTCGAGCGCACGCACCGCGGCGGTGGCGGGCTCAGAGTTCTCCGCCCCTTCGAATCGGAGCGCCCGGACACGGGGCTGACATCGCCTTCGGACAAAATACTCCTGAAAGGCCAGCTCCCCTTCCTCCGTTAGCACACGTGTTTGTATGGAGGCTTCACTCATCGGCACGATCGTCGCGGTGATGCCGAATTGCCGCGCCGCATCCGCAGTGACATCGGACAACGACGCGCCCGCGGCCAGGCGCTGAGTGCGGTATACGTGCAACGCGAGATCACCGTCGCCGAGGCGAAACCAGGTCTCCCCTCCGAGTTTCTCCAGCACGCTCAGAAAAGTCCAGGTTTCAGTGCCGCGGCCCCAGCCGAGCTCAGGATTCGACAGGCCGGCGAGCGTGTACAGCACGGTGTCGATGTCGGGACAGATGTGCAGACCGAGATGATCGAAGTCGTCCGCGGTATTCACGATAACGCTCAGGGCGGCGGGCGGCAGGACCCGATACAGCCCCAGCGCCAGCTTGGCGCCGCCGATTCCACCCGACAGCGCCACCGTCGAAGGGCTGCTCACTGAAACAAGTCCTGCGCCAGTGGCCGGATCAATGTCAGGGCGGAGCGGGCTGGCGCGAGCAGAGTCAATCCGCGCACCAGAACGACCGGTGTTCCCTCGGCCGCCTCACCCATGACCACCCCGGCCGCCGCGGCAATTGCATCGCCGAGAGCGACCTGCGTGATCTCCAACGGGCGGCCATAGCGATCCGCTTCCCCGCGCCGATCGATCAGAGTGGGAACTCCCGCTGCGCCGAGTGCGACATTGGTGACACCCATGCGCCAGGGGCGACCGAAACTGTCACTAATGATGATGCCGGCACTGACACCGCAGCGTTGCGCCATGCCCTGGCGAAGCTCAGCAGCCGATCTATCCGGGTCGAGCGGCAATAACAACACTCGTTCCCGGCCGCCCTCACTCTCGACGTTGGAGCGGTCTATTCCCGCATTTGCCATGACGTACCCCAAACGATGCCGCACGATCAGCACGTCGGGAAGCGCCCGAAGAACGTGGCTGGACTCACAGAGGATGAGCTCCACGAGCCTTGCGTCCTTGCCCGTCACTTCGGCCAGCTCGCGCGCCCGATCCGAGGGGGCTACATCATCGAGGGCGACATAGCGGCCCTCTGCCTTGGAGATGATTTTCTGCGCGATGACCAGCACGTCCTGCGGTTGCAACGCGAGCGCCAACGACTCCAGTGCCTGGAGGATGAGATCAGCCAGATCATCGCCAGCCACAACGTCGCGCAATCCGGTCAGCCCGGTCAGGCTCACGGCGCCCACGGGTCGAAACGCGCTCTGGATAGATGATCCATAAGTCGATATATTATTTTCACATCTATCGTAGCTTTGCACACACCAGCTCACAATGCGCTTCGTCAATTTCCGATCGAATGGCCGCACGGGGATCGCACTGCAGAAGAAGGACGGGTCGCTGGTCGGACGATTTGCTGACGATCCGAAGCATCCGGGCACCCTCGCCGATCTCGTAACCCGCGGCAGCAGCGCATTGGGCTCGGCAGGTCGCGCGCTCGCTGATGCGCCAGCTCTGGATGGTGGCCAGGTCGAATATTTGCCCCCTTTTCCGGCGCCTCCGAAGATCATCTGCCTGGGGCTGAACTACGCGGACCACGCAGCCGAGGGTGGCTTCAAGGCGCCCACCTATCCGACGATCTTTGCCCGCTTCGGATCCAGTCTCGTCGGCCATGGCGCCCCGCTCATCCGTCCACGCGTCTCTTCTCAATTCGACTACGAAGGCGAGCTCGTAGCCGTCGTCGGACGCGGCGGCCGACATATCTCCCGCGCGCAGGCTCTCGAGCATATCAGCGGCTATTCCATCTTCAACGACGCCTCGGTTCGCGACTTCCAGATGCGAACTCCACAGTGGACGGTTGGCAAGAACTTCGACGGCACCGGGGCGTTCGGGCCGGCATTCGTTACCGCGGATGAACTGCCAGCGGGCGCGGTAGGTTTGAAGCTTCAGACCCGGCTGAACGGTACCGTCATGCAGAGCGCATCGACGACCCAGATGATCTTTGATGTTGCGACGACCGTCGCGCTGATCACCGAAGCTTTGACGCTCGAAGTCGGCGACGTGCTGGTGATGGGTACCCCGTCCGGCGTTGGCATGGCACGTACACCCCCAGTGTTCATGAAGGCAGGCGATGTGTGCGAAGTCGAAATCGAGGGACTGGGGATATTGCGCAATCCCGTGGTGGATGAAACCGCGGCGTGATTCATGATGCTCGATGGCGCCGCAGCGGCGCGCTGTCTGGAGCTAGCTGGCGATGCCGCCTGCCGCGGCAGTGCCAAAGACTTCGGCGAACAGCTCGAGCATCGAGCGCCACGAGCGACGGTCGACCGCCTCGTCGTATTTCATCCCTGTCAGGCCCGCGGCGCGCGCCCGCGCCTCGACGTTTGGGTCGGTAAAGCTGTGCTGCGCGCCCCCGTAAACGTGCATCTGCCAATCGGCACCGCCTTTGCGCATCTCGTCTTCGAACGCATTGCGCTCCGGCAGCGGTATCAGTGGATCGTCAGCGCCCAGGCAGACGAGCACCTTGCCTTTGATATTGGCCGCGTCCTGAGGCCTGGCCGTCTTCAATCCACTGTGAAAGCCCACGGTGGCCGCAATCGATGCGCCACTGCGGGCGAGCTCGAGGACCGACGTTCCGCCAAAGCAATAGCCGATGCTGCCGATCTTCGCGCCATCGACTTCCGGCTGCTCATGCAGCATTTCGAGGGCCCTTTGCAGGCGCGCGCGGATCGGGAGCGGATTCTCCAGAAAGCGCTGGATCCGCGTCATCATATCGGCCGTGTCGGTCAGCACGGCGCCGCCGCCATGATAGTCGAGGGCGAATGCCGCGTAGCCGATGCCCGCGAGACGGCGGGCGACCGACCTGGCCTGCTCGCCCAGTCCGGGGCCCGGGTGTGCGACGAGGATACCCGGCCGTCTGCCCGTGCGCTGCCCGTCCGCAGCGTAGTAGCCGATCATTCGGGCCCCGTCCGCCTCGTACACGAGATCGCGTGTCAACATGTTCATGGTGTAGTGCTCTCAACGCACGTTGCGGTTCATTCCGGAATCCGCACGGTAGCGGTGCCAGTAATATAGGCGAGATTGCAAGTCCCTGGTTGATGACGCGGTCCCTTGACCGGAGCGGCACTATCCGAAGGCCCGCTCCTCCCCGGCACGCGTGAGGAGGGCGGGATCGATTCCCCAATCGCGAAGGACGTCGCGGGTGTCGATTCCGATCTGCCGGGGCGGCTGGGGATGCAGGGCCGCGGTGCGCGAGAAGCGAGGTGCGGGAGCATTCTGCTCGACGCCGCCGACCTGGATGAAGGCCTGGCGCACGCGATTGTGAGGATGTTGCGCAGCCTCGGCGAGCGTCAGCACCGGCGTCACGCACGCGTCACTGCCCGCAAACAGCTCACACCATTCGTCACGGGTCTTCGTGCGGAAAATGGCGGCCAACTCCGCTTTCAACTGCGGCCAGTCCCGCTCGCGCACTTGCGCCGTATGCACCGGATATCCCGCCGCCAGCCAGCGGGCATCATTCAGCCCGAGCTTTTGCAGGAATGCCCGGTAGAACTGCGGCTCGATCGCCGCCACCGCCAGATGGCCGCCGTCCCTGGCTTCGTAGACGTCGTAGTAGTGAGCCCCGCCGCCCAACAGATGGGCGCCGGTCCGATCGCAGAACTGACCCAGCTCGCGATAGCCGAAGAACATCGCCATGAACGACAAGGCGCCATCCAGCATCGATGCGTCGACGACCTGGCCGCGACCCGAGCGCCGGGTTTCCAGAATGGCGCACACGATACCGAACGCAAGCAGAAGACCGCCGCCGCCGAAATCGCCGATCACGTTGAGCGGCACGACAGGTTTGCCGCCGGTCGGTCCGATCTGATGCAACAGGCCAGCAAGGCCGATGTAGTTGAGATCGTGCCCGGCGGATCGCGCAAGCGGTCCCGTCTGCCCCCAGCCGGTCATGCGCCCGTACACGAGTCGCGCATTGCGCGCCAGACAGGCATCGGGGCCAATGCCAAGCCGCTCGGCGACGCCGGGGCGAAACGCTTCGATCAACGCGTCCGCCTTCTCCGTCATCGCGAGGACGACATCGCGAGCGGCAGGCTGCTTGAGATCCAGGCTCATGGACCGCCGGTTGCGCAGCAGTGGAGAGCTCTCGGGCATATCCGCATGGCCGCCGATGCGATCCACCCGCACGACTTCCGCGCCCAAATCGGCCAGCATCATGCAACCGTAAGGGGCGGCTCCCAGGCCCGCTATCTCGATTACCTTCACCCCGGCGAGCGGCCCTGCCATCGCGTGAGCTTCCTCTTGTTCCGCTGCGCTGACGGCGCATTCACGGGGGCTCCCGCGCAGTCCCCAGCCGCCCCTGCTTCCTTGATCATAGCGGACGCCGCTCCATCGATCCCGCTCGGATTCGCGAACGATCCAGCAGGCAGGGCGCTATCGGGCCTCGAGGCGCTGGCCAATCCGCAGGGCCTCGAGGCGCTGGCCCTAGTGTAGTGTCCCGTAAATGACTGGATGTATTGAGAGAAATGGCGTATCGTCCCGATATGCCACGCCAAGCCATGCCGGTCACAGTGTCGGAAACCGATCGAACGGAACTGCAGCGATGGGTGAGCGCTCATCAAACGCCGCAGCAAGTATCTCAGCGTTGCCAAATCATCCTGGCCGCCGCAGATGGCGAGCAGGATAGGACGATTGCTGAGGAGCTTGGGATCAACTCCAAAACCGTGTCGTTGTGGCGCGGACGCTTTCGCAATGAAGGTGTTGATTGCTTATGGGAGGTAGCTGCCGGCCGGGGACGTAAACCGCATTTTTCAGAAAAGAAGATCGAAGCGATTGTGAAAGCCACACTCGAAACTCGTCCCGCAGGGGCCACGCACTGGAGTTGCCGGAGCCTCGCTGAGAGCCAAGGCGTCAGCAAGAACACCATTAGCCGGGTGTGGCACAGTCATCAACTCAAACCACACCTTACGGAGACTTTTAAGCTCTCGCGCGACGTAAGGTTTCTCGAGAAGTTAACCGATGTGGTCGGACTTTATCTGAATCCGCCTGCGAAGGCGCTGGTGTTATGCATCGATGAAAAGAGCCAAATTCAAGCTCTGGATCGAACCCAGCCAGGATTGCCCCTTAAAAAGGGACGTTGCGGCACGATGACGCACGACTACAAGCGCAATGGGACCACGACATTATTTGCCGCGTTGGAAGTTGCCGAGGGTAAGGTGGTCGGGCAATGCTATTCCAGACATCGAAATCAGGAGTTCTTGAAATTTCTCAAATGCCTGGATCAAGAGTTTCCCGGCAAGGTGCCGCTTCACTTGGTCATGGACAACTACGGCACTCACAAACACCCTCGTGTTCAGGCATGGTTGCAACGAAATCCTCGATTCGTACCGCATTTCGTTCCGACCAGCTCCAGTTGGTTGAATCTCGTGGAACGATGGTTTGGAGAACTCACAAGCAAACGGATCCGACGCGGGGTATTCCACAGCGTCCCCGATCTCATTGCCGCCATTGAAGAGTTTATGGAACGTTGGAACCAGAATCCAAAGCCATTGGTTTGGACTGCGACGGTCGAATCGATCCTGAAGAAGTTGCAGGGCTGCCGACAAACCCTGGAGCGCATCCAGCCCGGGATCACCCTGCCGCGGTCGCGAAAGAAACGTGCCAAATCACGCAGGAAATAAATCCAGTCGTTTGTGGGACACTACGCTAGATGGTGGGAGTGGCTCGGTTATCCCGCTTTCGTCGCGATGCTTGCGGTGTTTTACCTCTTGGTCGCGAAGCCACGCTTTTGAGGGGGTGTATGGATCGGAGCGGCTGCGGCTAGTGTCGGGGACTAACAGTCAGATACTCTGGTCTTTGTTTTTGCCGCGGACGTGTTTACTTTGATAGCTTGCGCATCAGTTCCACGAGCCCGATCGCGGTGACGCCGTCAGCTTCGGGCCAGGTTCCGTTACCGCCATGGACGAGAAATGACTCCTTTATCTTTAAGACTTCACGTGCAAGATGGAAGCCACGCGACAGTGTAGGGGCGGACGATCGCTTGACCTCAATGGCCATGTCCGGTTTTCCTCCGCGCTCGAACAGCAGATCAATCTCAGCGCCGTCTTCTGTTCTGTAGAAGTAGGGTATACGACGGTCTCCAGCAGCAGCGATCAGGTTTTCGATGACAAAACCCTCCCAGCTGGGACCTGCGACGGGATGCCCAAGCAAGTCCTCGAACGTTTCAATATCCAGCAGCGCGTGTGCAACGCCGCTGTCGCGGATGTAGACTTTAGCTGTGCGCACGAGCCGCTTGCCGACATTGCCCGTCCAGGGTTGCAAGCGGCGCACCAACAGCAGATCTACGAGCAGGTCGAGGTAGCGTGCAACAGCCGGCGATGACACGCCCAGACTGGAGGCCAATTTCGCTTGGTTGAGTAGCGTGCCTTGGGCGTGTGCAAGCATCATCCAAAGGCGCCCGATGGTTTCAGCTGGCATGCGTGGAGCGAACATCGGCACATCGCGTTCGAGATAACTGCGGATGAAATCGCGACGCCAGTCGAGACTTGCGCCATCGTTGGCGGCGAGTACGCTCTCTGGAAAGCCTCCACGCACCCATAGGCGGTTGGTATCTCCCACTTGGTGCGGCAGTTCGAGTGCGTCTATCGGCTCGAGGTTTACGTACGCAACACGGCCCGCGAGCGATTCTGATGCCTGACGCATGAGTTCAATTGCCGCAGATCCGAGGAGAAGAAAGTGCCCGGAGCGCTCGCCTGCGGCACGCCGGTCGTCAATGATTCCCCGTAGGATTTCAAACAACGTGGGTGCTCGATGGATCTCGTCGATAACCACCAGTTTCCCCGCCTGGGCGCGCAGAAACGCATCGGCGTCCTGCAAGCGACGCTGGTCAGCGGGGCGTTCCAAATCAAGATAGAGAGCAGAGGTCTTGGCCCGTCGGGATGCGATAGTGCGGGCCAGTGTCGTCTTTCCGACCTGCCGAGGTCCCAGCAGGACCACCCCCGGCATGTGCTCGAGACGATCTTCAATGTAAGGCCGCAGCCGCCTGGTTATCACAATTCAGAACCCCGGAAAAATAACGAGAGACGTTACAATTCCGGGGCTTTAAAATCAAGCATCCAGAGGTGGATTCGGACTGATGGTGGCTTCGGCGCCCAGTGTCGGTGCCGGATCAGCGGATGCATGCAGAAAGTCTGGCAGCGGACTAGTGACAGCTTTAGTGACAGCTATGGGGATTCCAGGGGATCGGTGGGGATCGGATTTCTGTCAGAATCAGTAACTTGTTGATTCCTCGAGGGACTTTGGGGGGTTCGAGTCCCGTCCGTTCCGCCAGTTAAGCTGTTGAAATGCTTCACTTTTCTCCAACTTAGGCGTCCCCACCCCTGTTCTGGTGGCATCCTGGTGGCATATTTTGGTAAGCGATCCATGAGCCGCACTCTTGCAGGAGCCTCATTGCCGAAGCGACCCAATTATCGAGCATCCCATATTGATAGCAGCGACGTGACGCCGACTCGGCCGTTCAGGCCCTTACGATCGAATCGATCCAGCTGCAGAAACGTCACTCCTGCGAATTGATGAATCTCGTAGCCGCGCGGCTCGTTGGTGGTCACGCGGACAATGCACTACCACACCTTGCGACCGCAAACGTAAACTGCCGGATCCTACCCGGCGTGTCGCCCGATGCAGTCAAGGACGTATGGCCGGATTCACCTCACTGCGCGATCCCTTTCTAATCGTCAATTGAGGGGAATCCTCGGATTCTCCTCAAGAGGGCATATGGGGGGCCTTGACGTCTCGCAGAAGCCCCCTTGAATCTCGGACATAGCCGGAGGGCGACTGAGAGTGTGCTCGTGTCATGCGAAGCCGCGGCGCCAAGTGTCACGTTGGCTTGAACGACGCTTGCGGCGGGTTCGAGTCCCGTCCGCTCCTGCGCGGGATGAGGTCCAGGACTCGCGCTCGGCCGACTTGACCATGCGCATGGCATGCGCATAACATGAAGGTGGAGGAAATGCCCATGAAGCTTGGCTACAACGTCGATGCCCGGAAGCGCGCGGTCAATCTGACGCTCAATGAGGATCTCCTTACACACGTTCGGGAGGTCACGGAAAACCTCTCGAGCGTTGTCGAGTCGTTGCTCGCAGAGTACCTCGCCAGGGAAAGGCAGCGCCGCGCCGCTCAAGTCAAGATTATCGAGTCCACCGTCGCGATGTGGAATCAGTTCGCTGAAGAGACCGGCTCGTTCGCCGACGATCACTCCACCCTCTGATGGCTCAATTCGACGTCCATCGCAACCCCGGACGACACAGCGACAGCATTCCGTTCGTCGTCATCGTGCAGTCGACTCTCTACGACGATTACCGTCGCCGGGTCGTGGTGCCGTTGGTCGACAAATCGTCGCTCGGGAAAGTTACCAATCCGCGCTTCAATCCGACTTTCCGGATCAAGGGCCAGTCGGTCGTCCTGCACCCCCTTGAGATTGTTTCCGTTGCCAAGGAGAATCTTGGGGAACAAGTCGGATCGCTGGAGGAAGAGGGCGATAAGATCATCGCTGCCCTTGATGAGCTGTTGACTCGTTGGCACTAACCGGTCGGCTAGTGCGTAGCCTGGTCACCGAGTCAGGACTCGCCAAGTCACGACTCGGTGATCTCTAGATGAGCACGCATGCAGTCGCGTGTGCAAGTGAGGGTCCGAGCCCGCATTCGAGGTATACGCCATGACGGAAGCGAAAGAGACGCGCCCCCAAGGTCAAGCGACGACGGCGATCTGGGGAGGCGAGCAACAGCACGAGCCTTACGAGCGTGCCACACAGGTCCCCGTCGTCCACAGCGTTTCCTTTGGCTATCCGGACGTCGATAGCTGGCAGGCGGTCGCGCTAGGCCGGCAAGCTGGACATATCTACTCACGCAATACCAACCCGACCGTGCGCGCGTTCGAGGAGAAGATTCGCGACCTGGAGGCGGCCGAAGCGGCGACCAGTTTCTCCTCGGGCATGGCGGCCATCAGCGCAACATTCTTCGCGCTCCTGCGGCCAGGTGATCGCCTCGTGTCAATCAAGGACAGCTACGGTGGAACCAACAAGCTGTTCACGGAGTTCCTGCCGCCATTCGGGATCCAGGTCGAGCTGTGTGACACCGCCGACCATGAGCAGATCGAAGCGGAGGTCGCGAAGGGCTGCAAACTGCTGTATCTGGAAACACCGACGAACCCGACGGTCAGGATCGTGGACATCTCGCGCCTCGCGGCGGCCGCGCACAAAGCAGGTGCGCTCGTGGCCGTGGACAACACGTTCGCCACACCCATTAATCAGAATCCCCTCGAGTTGGGCGCTGACCTGGTGCTGCACAGCGCGACCAAGTTTCTTGGCGGACATGCCGACGCGCTCGGCGGCGCGGCGTGCGGCGGCAAGGCTCTGGTCGAGCATCTTTATCACTTCCGGGAAATTAACGGCGCGACGCTCGCGGCCGGGGACGCTTACAATTTGCTGCGGGGAATGAAGACGCTCAGCCTGCGTATCCGGCAGCAGAATCAGAGCGCACTCAACATCGCACGGTGGTTGCAACGCCATCCGGCAATCGAGCAGGTGAACTACCCCGGGCTGGAATCTCACCAGTATCACGATGTGGCGAGGCGTCAGATGCGCGGTTTTGGCGGCGTTTTGAGCTTCAGCGTGCGCGGCGGGTTCGATGCTATCCGGAAATTCCTCCCGAGGCTGCGATACGCGCATCGCGCAGCCAACCTTGGCTGTGTCGAGACCGTGGTTGGCCCGCCGGCTGTCACGAGCCACGTCGAATGCACGACTGAGGAACGCGCGGCAGCCGGCATCCCTGAAGGATTGGTCCGCTATTCGACCGGTATCGAGGATGTCGAGGATCTGATCGCGGATCTGGAGCAAGCGTTGCAAGTGCTACGCTGAGCGCTCACCCCACGGGAACTCTTCGCCCAGGCAGGCTGTCAAACCAACTCCGCGACAGGTGGCACTGGCGAGTCAATTGCGACGCTGCCGAACCCAGTCGGGGGCGCAGATTCGTGACATATCACCTCGGATCCAATTGATGAGCGTTGCAGCTTTCATGAGGGCAGCCTGGAAATGAGTGCGACGGCGTTCGGCGCGCCCGGCGTTGCGCCGACATGGTGTTCGAGCGACAAGGACTTCGTAACGACCGCACTCGGCGCCTCACGGCTGTGGGCAACCGTCGGACATGGCATTGTCAACGAGGTGTACTGGCCTGCGACCGGCCAACCGCAAATCCGTGACCTCAGCTTCTATCTGATCGGTACGGGCGGCTGGATCGATCTGAAGCGTGTCCGACGCTATCGGCTGTCGACGCCCGGTCCTTATCTGCCGGCCCTCACCGTGACCCACCATGGCGATGATTATCAGGTTGTGCTCGACATCCTTCCGGATCCTCGGCGCGATGTTCTGCTGGTACGTTTCAAGGTTGAGGGCGCGTACCGACTCGTGGTGATCCTTGCGCCGCACCTGGATAGTACCGGACATGACAATAGAGCGTGGATAGACGACAACGTCAGCTTTGCGCGGCGCGGTGACGTTAGCGTGTGTCTGACCGCCAATCCTCCGCTCGTGCATCTGAGCTGTGGCTATGTCGGGGCCTCGGACGGTTGGCAGGATTTGAGTCGCCATGGAAGGCTGAGCTACGACTATTCGCATGCTGACAACGGCACGGTCGCGTTGAGCGGTGAGGCGCAAGGCCGTGACGGTGTCCTGGCCTTGGGCTTTGCGGAGTCTGCTTTCGGAGCGCGGACATTGGTGCGCACGGCGCTGTCCGATGACTTCGACACTCTGCGCGCGCTGTTCCTGCAGGCTTGGCAGGCGTGGGGTGCCCAGCTGCAGTTGCCGCGACCCAATGACACCTTGGGCGATGCCGGACTGCTTTCGGCAACGATTCTAAAAATTCATGAGGACCGCACTTTCCCAGGCGCCGTCGTGGCCAGTCTCAGCGTACCCTGGGGCAATACTTCAGACACTCTGGGCGGCTACCACCTGGTGTGGCCACGCGACGCCACGCTCACCGCCTTTGCGTTGCTCGCCGCGAAGCAACTCGTCGACGCGCGCCACATCCTCGGTCATCTGGCGGCGACACAAAAACAAGACGGGCGCTGGCCGCAGAACTACTTTCCCAGCGGCGAGCCATTTTGGACCGGAACACAGCTCGACGAGGCTGGGTTTCCGGTACTGCTCGCGGCGAGGTTGCGCGAGCTTGGCGAGGGAGAGCTGCCTGGCGTCACGCAGATGGTCCGAAGAGCCGTCGGATTCATCGCGCGCACGGGACCTTCAAGCGAGCAAGACCGCTGGGAAGAGAACCCGGGTGTCAGCCCTTTCACGCTCGCCGTTGCAATCAGCGCGCTCATTGCAGCCGCGCCGTGGCTGACTCAGGCGGAACGCGCCTATGCCGAGTCGCTCGCGGATGATTGGAACGAGCGGCTCGAAGCTTGGTGTTACGTCCAAGGCTCAGCCCTCGCGAGAGATCTGGGCGTGTCGGGCTACTATGTACGTATTTCGCGTGCCCATAAACCGGGCGATCTGAGCGGCCGCGTGCAGCTGTGCAACCGCAACGGCGAGTTGATCCGGGCATCCGCGATGGTTAGCATGGACTTTTCCTACCTGGTGCGGCTCGGACTTCGTAGCGCACACGATTCGCGGGTGCAGGACACGATCAAGGTCGTCGACAAAATCCTGCGCGTCGAGACGCCCTCGGGCGCCCTCTATCATCGTTACAACGAGGACGGATACGGTGAGCATCGAGACGGGCACCCCTTCGATGGCCATGGCATCGGCCGGGCTTGGCCGCTGCTGGTCGGCGAGCGCGGGCATCTGGCGCTGCAGGCCGGAGCAGAATCGATTTCATATCTGGAAACGATCTGGAATTGCGCCAGCGCGGGCGGATTGCTGCCGGAACAGGTGTGGGACGCGGCTCCGATTCCATCGCTCGGTCTCATTCCAGGCCGGCCTTCCGGCAGCGCCATGCCCCTGCTGTGGGCGCACGCCGAGTTCCTCAAGCTGTTGATTGCGAGAGAGAGTGGTCGTCCGGTCGAAATGCTGCAAGCGGTGGAGCAGCGCTACGGCGGACCCACGACCCGTCGTGCCGAGACGTGGCACTGGCGCGATGAGGTGCCGGTATGGCGGCTCGAGAAGGGGCGCGCGCTGCATATCGAGGACCGGCGGCCTTTCAGCCTGCACTTCGGATTTGATGGATGGGGGGAAGTTCAAGATCGCATCGCTGCCGCGCAGCCGTTTGGGACATGGTCGGTCCTGTTGGCAGCCGATGAGCTTGCGCGCCACCATCAATTCGACTTTACGCGCCGTTACGAAGCGGGCTGGGAAGGCGTCGACCATCGGGTGTTGTTGGGCCACCCCACGATACTGCATGCGCTCGCGCAGGTCGGTGGGTGATGGGCCCGGCCGCTGAGCAAGGCTCGGCTCCCGTTGCCGCCGGATCAACGGCGCCCGCGCTGCCCACCCACAAGGTGCTCGCAGGGCAAAAGGCGCTGGTTACGGGCGCGAACTCCGGTATCGGCCGGGGCGTCGCGATCGGCCTGGGCCAGGCCGGCGCGGATGTCGTCGTGAATTACGTCTCGGGCGAGGAAGCTGCACAGTCGGTGGTGGATGAAATCCGTCAATCCGGTGCCAACGCCATTGCCCACAAAGCCGATGTCTCCTCGGAAGAGCAGGTTGCCGACATGTTCAAACGCATGGTGCGGGAATTTGGGACCATCGATATCCTCGTCAACAACGCCGGCCTGCAGCGGGACGCGTCGTTCGCTGAAATGACCCTGGCGCAGTGGAATACGGTGCTCAGCGTGAATCTGACAGGCCAATTCCTGTGCGCTCGCGAGGCCATCCGCGAATTCCTGCGGCGTGGCATCGTTCCGTCCGTGTCCTGCGCAGCCGGGAAAATCATTTGCATGAGCTCCGTGCATCAGGAAATTCCGTGGGGTGGTCACGCGAACTATGCCGCGTCCAAGGGTGGCATCAAGTTGATGATGGAAAGTCTGGCGCAAGAGGCTGCCCCTCATCACATCCGGGTGAACGGCATCGCTCCCGGCGCGATCCGTACGCCGATCAACACCACCGCCTGGCAGACGCCGCAGGCCTACGCTCAGCTCATGACGCTGATCCCTTACGGCCGAATCGGTGAGCCGCTGGACATCGCGCGGGCGGCTGTCTGGCTCGCCTCCGATCATTCCGATTATGTGGTTGGGACGACTCTTTTTATCGATGGCGGCATGACGCTGTATCCGGGTTTTGCCACTGGCGGTTAAGGCGTCATTCCAGCCACAGTACGCATGCGGAGGCGTCAAGACCCACCGGCGGCAACGAGAACAGTTCGTCGGCCATTTTCCGCTTTCCAGTGATGCATTCGCGAACATCCAACGCCGGTCAACCGGGCGATGCTGCGCGTCGGCCCTTCCGCTTCAACGGAGCCAGGATCCGCCCCGCGGAGAGCTCCTGCAGGAACGCAAATAGCGGCAGCACGCGCACCGGCCCGTCTTGAAGCGGGACGTCCCCGAGATAGACACCGTAGCATGCGGTCAATACTCCCGACTCATGCAGGTCGAACAGGGCGCGACCATGCTCGGATCGCCAGCGCGGGCTCGCCTTCACCTGGATGCCGACGGTGACCTTACCCCGGCTCCAGATGAAATCCACTTCCGTTCCGGAGGGCGTGCGGTAGTAAGAAAAGACGCCGCCGCAGTTCGCGTATGCGACTTGCGCGCGCAGCTCGTGAAAAACCAACGTTTCGAGCAGGGTGCCGCGCTCGGCACCTTCGAGCGGCTCGCGCAATCTGCGCGACAGCGCGCGCACCACGCCGGAATCGAACAGATAGAACTTCGAATGCGCCAC
Source organism: Steroidobacteraceae bacterium (assembly GCA_050738795.1). Classification (GTDB taxonomy): domain Bacteria; phylum Pseudomonadota; class Gammaproteobacteria; order Steroidobacterales; family Steroidobacteraceae; genus 13-2-20CM-66-19. The sequence continues at coordinate 1,034 of JBOIAD010000042.1, read as the reverse complement.
CTCCTTGACCTTCGCGCGCGGACGCCAGGCTGGCAGCCACGCGCCGATCAACGTGTCAGTCAGCACTTCAAAGTATCCCTGTACGGTAGGTCGAGCCACCGCCGCATCCCGCGCGAGCGAGGCGACGTTTGTCGCCTGGGCGTTGGCGAGCGCCGCGACCTCCAGAAACCGTGTAAATGACTCCAGACTCCGCACAAGAGCCTCGGCGCGAATTTCCTGCGTGAGATAGGTCTCGACATAGGCCTCAAGCAGGTCGATACGCGCGGTTGCGGAACGCTCGCTGCGCACGAGCGGCAATCCGCCGAACCGCAGCAGATCGTCGACCGGGGCTTCCGACCGCAATTCTGCGACCGTCAGGGGGTACATTTGGCGGCTGATCACTCGTCCGGCCAGCAAGTTCACGTCGCCACGCCGCAGTCGACGCGCCGAGGATCCCGTGAGTGCGAAGCGCCAGCGCCGCGGGGCCGAGGCGAGCGCGTCGTGCACCTCGTTTAGAAGTGAAGGGAGTTTCTGCACCTCATCCACCACGATCCACGATCCGGCGGGTAGCGCCGCTATTTCGCGACGAAAGAGTCCCGGCTCGCGCATCAGGCGCAGCAGCTCATGATCGAGCAGCAGGTTATACCAGCGTGCGCGCGGCAACGCCTGGCGAAGCCAGGTGGTTTTGCCTACGCCACGGGGCCCGAGCAGCAGGAAAGAGCGTGCGGGAAGCGGCAGTTGACGTGTATACATCGCCAGCATTATGACGATAAAAGTGCTGATGGTCTATACATATGACATCGGCGACCCACGCTGCGATGTCAGCGGAATCGAATCTACCCCTCGGGGCGTAGAAATAGGTACGCGGCGATCAGCGGCGCGCAGGACTTGGAAAATCGGCAAGTCGCCTGTATTGTCTGACAATACGGGCACGGCAAGCTGCTTGCGTCAGTCGGGCTGCAGCAGCCGGGCGAGCCAGATGGCGATGACCGCGGGCCGGCCGCGGCGGGTCTGCTCGAGTCCGCGTTCCAGGGCCGGCCCGACCTCGTGGGGCT
>JBOIAD010000041.1:0-10311 GCA_050738795.1 Steroidobacteraceae bacterium | reverse complement strand
GGGGGCGGCAGCGCTGGGGGCGGCAGCGCTGGGGGGCGGCAGCGAGGGGCGGGATCGGCGCACAGGTATCGCGAGGGTGTCGGCACCGCTTCAGGGCCGCATGGCGGCCACCGTCTGATGTCCCAAGTGAGGCTGCGCTCAAGCACATGTCCGCCAAGCCAGGCTGTGTCAGTCCCGGCTCAGTGGCGCCCGCAGGCAGGCAAAGGCCGGCGGCCCGGCCAATTTGCTATTCTTCCGGGCCGAATCGATGCGGCCAAATGAATTTCCGCCGGAGGATCTAACGATGAATCGCGCTGAGCTTGCTCGTATTGCCGGGGCAATGGTGGCCAAGAACAGGGGCATTCTGGCGGCGGACGAAAGCACCGGTACGATCAAGAAGCGCTTCGACGGCATCAAGCTCGAGTCCACCGAAGAGCAGCGGCGCACCTACCGCGAGATGCTGTTCACCGCGCCGGGCGCCGCGGAATACATCAGTGGCGTGATTCTCTACGACGAGACCCTCAGGCAAAAAACCCGGGAGGGAACGCCCTTTCCCGAGTACCTGAGCAAGCACGACGTGATTCCAGGGATCAAGGTGGATACCGGCGCAAAGCCGCTTGCCGGATTCCCGGGAGAGACCATTACCGAGGGACTCGACGGTCTGCGCGAGCGCCTGGCCGAGTATCACAAGCTGGGCGCGCGATTCGCGAAATGGCGCGCTGTGATCGACATCGGCGAGGGAATTCCGACGTCGTTCGCGCTCGAGGCCAATGCACACGCGCTCGCGCGCTACGCCGCTCTGTGCCAGGAGCAGGGCATCGTTCCAATCGTCGAGCCTGAAGTTCTCATGGATGGCGCCCACAGTATCGAGCGCTGCGAAGAAGTGACGGATACCGTGCTGCAGACCGTCTTCAACCAACTCTTCGAGCATCGCATCGACCTCGAGGGCATGGTCCTCAAGCCGAACATGGTCATCTCGGGGAAGAAGGCGCAGAACCGCGCCTCTCCAGAGCAAGTTGCGCAGGCAACACTCCGCTGTCTCAAACGGCATGTGCCCCCGGCTGTGCCCGGCATCGCATTTCTCTCCGGCGGCCAGTCCTCGGAGGAAGCCACATTGCATCTGTCGCTCATGAACAAGCAGGGACCCCTCCCGTGGTCGCTTACCTTCAGCTACGGCCGCGCATTGCAGGACCACGCGCTCAAAACCTGGGGCGGCAAAGCCGCCAATTTCGGCGCCGGCCAAATGGAACTGGCGAAGCGAGCGAAGCTCAATGGTCTGGCGACCACGGGCCGCTACACGTCTGCCATGGAGACCCAGGCCCCGTAAGGCTGCCTCAAGCTCGCGTGACTAAACCTGACTCGCTGCTGAGCGCGTCGCCGGCGACGGCCGACGACGTAGTGGTCGACGTGCACGACGTGCATTACGCCGTCGGCAAGCGCCCGATATTCTCAGCGCTCAATGTCCAGGTCCGCCGCGGCCGCATCACGGCGGTCATGGGTCCGAGCGGCACCGGAAAGACCACTCTGCTCAGGCTGATTACGGGACAGATCGTTGCGCAACGCGGGCAGGTGGTCGTGTTCGGTCACGATGTTGCACAGGCGAAGAGCGCCGAGGTGTACGCCCTGCGCAAACGCATGGGCATGTTGTTTCAAAACGGCGCGCTGCTCACGGACATGAGCGTCTTTGAGAACGTCGCGTTCCCCGTACGCGAGCACACGGACCTGCCCGAGCCGCTGGTGCGCCGCCTGGTGCTCACCAAGCTGCAATCCGTGGGTCTGCGCGGAGCGGCGGAGCTGATGCCCGCCGAGCTGTCGGGCGGCATGGCGCGGCGCGTGGCCCTGGCACGCGCCATCGTGATGGATCCGGAGATTCTGATTTATGACGAGCCGTTCGTGGGCCTCGATCCGATCTCACTCGGCGTTATCGTGCGCCTGATCAAGCAGATGAACGAGGCGCTGGGAATTACGAGTGTGGTTGTGTCGCACGACGTCAAAGAGCTCGCCACGATCGCCCATGACAGTTATCTCCTTTCCGGAGGCCGCGTGGTCGCCGCAGGGTCGCCGCAGGAGCTTGCGACAAGCGATTCGCAGGTCGTCCGCCAGTTCATGACAGGCGCAGCGGATGGTCCGGTGGCGTTTCACTATCCCGCGGCCGATTATGCCGAGCAGCTGTTGACGGCGGAGGAGCCGTGAGCGACGAGCGCGACGGCTTTTTGCTCCAGGGCGTTCGCAGGATGGGCGCGGTGCTGCTCTTCCTGTTCAAGCTCGCCGCCCAATGCGTGCCAGCGCTTGCACGGCCGCGCCTCGTCGTCCTGCAGGTCTACAACGCGGGCGCCCGCTCGTTGATCATCATCATGTTGTCTGGCCTGTTCGTCGGCATGGTGCTCGGCCTGCAGGGTTTTGAGCTGCTGCAGCGTTTCGGATCCGAAGAGGCCTTGGGTACGGCGGCGGCTCTCGGGCTGCTCAAGGAGTTGGGTCCGGTCGTCACCGCCTTGCTGTTCGCGGGCCGCGCCGGCACCGCGCTGACATCCGAGATCGGGCTGATGCGCGCAACCGACCAGCTCACGGCGATGGAGATCATGGCGGTCGATCCGCTGCGCTATGTGGCCGCCCCGCGGTTCCTGGGCGGAGTGATCGCAATGCCGTTGCTCGCGGCTATCTTCAGTCTCATTGGACTTTTCGGTGCGCAACTCATCGGCGTGCAGCTGATGGGCGTTGACAAGGGCGCATTCTGGTCGCAGATGCAGGGCTCCGTGGGACTGCGGGATGTGACCGAGGGGATTGTCAAAAGCATCGTGTTTGGCGTGTCCTGCAGCCTGATAGCCGTGCATGAGGGCTACAACGCGGAGCCGACCGCCGCAGGGGTAGGACTTGCGACGACGCGAACCGTGGTCGCATCTTCCGTATTGACGCTGCTGCTCGATTACGTACTGACCGCCGAGTTCCTGTAGCGATGCGCGGACCGGCAGAGCGAGCGAAAGGCGCGCCTTTCGCGAGCGGGCCGCAAGTGGCCAAAAGCCGCGCCTTTGGGCCACGGGCTGAAAGGGCCGTAGGCCGCTTTCAGCAATGGATTCAAGGGCCGCAGGCCGCTTTCGGCGGAAGGACAAAGCGCCGCAGGCGCGCTTTCTGCGGTAAATTAGGCCACGGCCCTGGAGGAAAGCGCTATGCGTGCCAATCGGACCTTGGAAATCGGAACGGGATTGTTCGTGTTGCTGGGCTTCGCGGCACTGTTCTTTCTAACGACGCAGCTGCCCGCGAGCGGGCTGAAGCTTGGCGCTGGCAAGGCCGGATACCATGTCACCGCCGACTTCGACAACATCGGGGATCTCAAGGTCGGTTCGCCCGTTACCATGGCGGGAGTACGGATCGGTGAGGTGGAGGGCATCCGTTTCGACTCAAAAACCTACAAGGCGGTCGTGGGACTGCGGATCGACTCGCAGTACAAAGAGATACCCGACGACAGCTTTGCGAGCATTCAGACACAGGGGCTGCTGGGTGGCAAATACGTCGGCTTCAGCCCCGGCGGCTCGGATACGTATCTCAAGAACGGCGGCCGTGTCGAGCAGACGCAGTCGGCGATCGTGCTGGAGAGCCTGATCAACAAGCTGTTCGCGAATTTCGCGGACAAGGGCGGCAGCGGTGGCGGCGGCAACAACGGCAACAGCAACGGCAGCAGCGGCAACAACCCAAGCCCGAAACCGGAGGACACGAAGAAATGAGAGCCCTGAGAATCCTCGCAAGCAGCGGATGGCTCGCAGTTGCCGCGCTGGCCTGGCTGCCTGCCGCGGCGCTGACGCGCGATGCAGTGGCCGCGCAGGCACCGGCGGCTGATGCGCCAGCGGCCGCCCCGGGTGCGCAATCCCAGCAAAGCCCCAGCGATCTGGTGCAACAGACCGCGGAAGGGATCCTGAAGGATCTGGAAGCGAACCGCGCCGCCTATAAGAAGGATCCCTCCAAGGTCGGAGTGCTGGTGGACAAATATCTCCTGCCGCACTTCGACACCGAATATTCAGCCCGTCTCGTGCTGGGACAGTATTGGCGGACCGCGACCCCGGACCAGCGCAAGCGCTTCATCGATGCGTTCTACCATTCATTGCTCAATAATTACGGCAACTATCTCACCGACTTCACGGCGGACCGGCTGAAGGTGTTTCCCTCGCGCGTCGATCCCAACGCTGACCATGCGACGGTGCGGACCGAAATCAAGCGCGATAACGGCGATCGAATTGCCGTCAACTACAGTCTGCGCAAGACGCCGGAAGGCTGGAAAGCGTACGACGTCAACATTGACGGCATCAGCTACGTCAAGAGTTACCGCGAGGATTTCGGCTCACAGATACAGCAGCAAGGCATTGACGCCGTTATCGCTCGCCTCGAGCGGGGGGAGAAGCCGAGCGACATCGCCAAGACCGCCGGCGGTAAAACGTGAGCGTGCGGGCAGCGGTAGCGCGGGGTGGGCATTGAATTCGGGACAGTCAGTGACCCCGGGTCCGGTCAGCCCAGGGCCGGCCAGCCCGGCATCTGCCGGCGCGGGGCCTGCGGCGATCGAGCTCGTGTCTCAATCATCCGGGCATCTCGCAGCACGCGGGCTGCTGACATTTGCAACTGCGAGGCGTTCCAGAGAGTTGGGATTGGCGGCGATTGCAGGAACGAGCGAGCCGCAGATCGAGATTGACCTTAGCGGGATCACCGCTTCCGACAGTGCCGGCATGACGGTGCTGCTCGACTGGCTCGCGTTTGCGAAGCGATCGAGCCGCTCATTGCATTTCGAATCTCTGCCGCCCCAGGTTCAGGCGCTCGCCCGGATCAGCGATGTGCTGGAGCTGATCCAGCGCGGCGTCTAGTCCGGCGGTGGCGTAGCCGTTGGTGGCGGTTTCGACTGATCCTGCTGGGGCTTCGGCTGATCTGGGCGGGGCTTCACCGCGCCCGCGTCCGGCTGATCGCCGCCTTCCGATTCTTCGAAGATCTTCTGCTCCTCCTCGTATTGCTGTTCGTCCTGTTGCTCGTCCGACTCCCGTCCGTCGGTCACCAGGTAGCGGCGCCGCTGCAGGTAGGCGTTGCGGATGAACGCGTAACGATCGTAGACGCCTTCGAGCGCCTTTTCCGTGTCGAGCAAATGCGCTCTGGTGTCAAGAAGCTCCAGGCCCCACAGTCCGTAGCGAATTCTCCAGTCGTTGATGTAGCTTTGGGGGGCAAACAGGTATGAATCGGGCACCCTCCCGAGCGCGTCGCGCACATCGGACGGGCCGAGAAGCGGAATGACCAGATAAGGACCCGGATGCATTCCCCATCGGCCCATCGTCTGGCCGAAGTCCTCGTTGTTCTTGTCGAGTCCCGCGGCCGTGGCGGGATCGAACAGCCCGCCTACGCCCACCGTCGTATTGATCACCAGCCGCCCGATATCCTGGAAGAACGGCTTGAATTTCGCCTGCAGCAGGTCGTTGACGATGGTGATCGGGTATTCGAAGTTGTCCACGAAGTTCGACACGCCGGTCTGCACGAATTGCGGCGTTATCCTGCGATAAGTCACTGCGATCGGCCGCGTGATCGCGTGATCCACCGCGTCGTTGACGCGGTAAGTCGTCCGGTTCATCCGCTCCCACGGATCGCGAGGATCGCGCTTCGCGTTGGGCAGGGTCGCGCACCCGAACAGAGTCAGGCAGGCAACGACGAGCAGCGGGGCGCAGGCTGTTCTTTGCATGATGCTGGAATGATCCGGAATGGAAGGCCAGCATTGTAGCAGTGTTGTTGAGCCCTGCGGCCGCAACGTCCGCCTGGGCTCCGGAGCCGCGGCCGTCAGCGGGTGCCTTCAGCGGCCGCCCGATTCATCCTGTGTGTTGCTGACGTGGCGCATGCGCGTGCTGGCAAGATATTCCCGTACCTCGTCGAGACGCGCCTGGTAGCGGGCCCGCTGTACCTGCGTGAGGTTGGGTGCGGCGAGCGCAAGTTGCAGTTGGCGCGCGGCCATGGGCAGATCGCCGCCGGCAATCTGATATTCCCCCATGTAGAAATACGCATCACCGGCATCGCCGGCGGCGCTGGCTGCGAGAGCGGTCAGCCGGATCTGTTCGGGTGTGGGCGGCACGTTGTTGAACAGATCCAGCAAAACGGAGTGCGCCTGCGCTGCGCGGCCCGCTTTCATGAGCGCTTCGGCGTAGCGGATCGTAACCGGCACATTGCGGGGAAACAATTCCACGGCATGCTGAAGCGAGGCAACGCCGTCGTTGGTCTGGCCGGCCTTCACCTGTGCCTGGCCCAACGCAGCGTGCAGAAGCGTCAATCCCTCGTGCTGCTCCGTCAGCTTGCCGAGTATCTTCTCCGCTTCCACGGGCCTGTTGTCGGCCATCAAAGCGAGTGCTTCGCCGTAGCGGGTGCCGATATCCGTATTGCCCCTGGCGATCTTCTGCGCATATTCCTTCTCGAGGTCCGTGTCACCGGGCGCCGTCAATACCCGCAACCGCTCGCGAATGAGCGAGTAGCTCAGGGATTCCTTGACCTTCGGCGGCCCGAACTGGGCAGCGCGCTCGCGGGCTTCGGCAATACGCACGGACGTCACGGGGTGATCCTGGAGCATCGCGGGAATGTAGGTGCCGGCGAGACCTTCGGTTCGGCCGATGGTCTCGAAGAAGTTGGCCATGGCGCGGGTGTCGAAGCCCGCTCCGGCGAGAAAACCGATACCGACGCGGTCCGCCTCCGCCTCGTTGTCGCGCGTGAAATTGATCTGTTGCTGCGCGGCCATGCCTTGCGCGGCCGCGATGCCGCCTTCGATCGCCTGGCCGCCGCCGCCGCCGAGCGCACCGAGCAGGACCGCGGCGAGCATGGCTGCCGCGGCCGTCATGCTCTGCTGGCTCTGTGCACGAATCTGGCGGGCGATGTGATGTTGGGTCACGTGCGCCATTTCGTGCGCCATCACGCTGGCCAGCTCCGATTCGTTGCGCGTGGCGAGGATCAGGCCGTAGTTGATGCAGATGAAGCCGCCGGGCAGGGCGAACGCATTGATCTGGGATTCGCGGAACGCAAAGAACTGAAAATGCGGGGCGCCGTCGGGCGCCTGGGTGGCGAGCTTGGAGCCCACCGCGTTCAGGTATTCGGTGACCTCGGGATCCTCGATGAGCGCGTTCTGCTCCCGGAACTGGTGAATCACCATCGCGCCCAGCTGGTACTCCTCGGTGCCGTTGAGGACGGCCGCGGCGGGGCTGCCCATGTCCGGCAATTCCGGCGGGGACGGGGCCGAGATCGGCTCCTCTGCCGCCGCCACCGTGGTGAGCGTGGTCAGGGCGGCGAGAAGGCACAGCAGCAAGGGGCGCATTATCGGGGTTGGACCGCGGTCAGCCGGCCAGAGTTTCCGTGTGCTTACAGATGCTTACAAAATGTCTGATGCGAAATCCGCCAACCGGGAGCGCTCTCCGCGCACCAGCGTGATGTGTCCGGAGTGTGGCCAGCCACGGAACCGATTCACAGCATAAGTCAGGCCCGATGTCATTTCCGTGAGATAGGGGGTATCGATCTGGGCGATATTGCCCAGACAGGCCACCTTGGTGCCTGGCCCCGCACGGGTGATCAGCGCCTTCATCTGCTTCGGCGTGAGATTCTGCGCCTCGTCCAGGATGATGAAGCGATTGAGGAAGGTACGCCCGCGCATGAAATTCAGCGAGCGGATCTTGATCCGGTTGCGCAGCAGGTCGTTCGTCGCGGCGCGGCCCCAGTTGCCCCCCTCCTGGCTGCCGGTCAGCACCTCGAGATTGTCCATCAGGGCGCCCATCCAGGGTTCCATCTTCTCCTCTTCGGTGCCTGGCAGGAAGCCGATGTCCTCGCCGAGCGGGATCGTCACCCGCGTCATGATGATCTCGACGAAACGGTTGGTCTCCAGCGTCTGCGTGAGCCCGGCCGCCAGCGTGAGCAGAGTCTTGCCCGTACCCGCCGGCCCCAGCACGGTCACGAAGTCGATATCCGGATCCATGAGCAGGTTGAGTGCAAAGTTCTGTTCACGATTGCGGGCCGTTATGCCCCACACGTTATGGCGCTCGGTGCGATAGTCGCGCAGCAGCTCAATCGTGGCGGTGGCGCCGGGAAGCTTGCGCACGATGGCTTCGATGCCCTGCGGGGTATCTTCGTAGATCCCCTGATTGGGCTGCCACTCGTCCACGGAGGGTCCCTTAACCTCGTAGAACGTTCGCTCGGCTTCTTTCCACGAGCGCATGTCCTTGCCGTGCCGTTCCCAGAAATTGTCGCTCAGCGCCTCGACGCCGGTGTAGAGCACATCGGCATCTTCGATGGTACGGTCGGAGGTGTAGTCCTCGGCATGCACCCCGAGAACGGCCGCCTTGATGCGCAGATTGATGTCCTTGGACACCAGCGTCACCCGTGTGCGCGCGTCTTCGAGCTGCAGTGCCAGGGTCTGACCGAGAATCAGGTTGTCCGCGCCGGTACCCGGCAGGCCCGCGGGCAAGTTGCCCGAGAGTGCGCGTGTCTGGAAGAACAGCCGGCCGCTCGGGGCCTTCTTGCCGTGATTGCTCCCATTGGCCGACGGAATCGTCAATCCTGCGTCGATCTGCTCCTTGACGACCTCACGCATGATGTCGTCGAGAAAGCGGCTGACCTGGCGCGCATTGCGCGAAGCCTCGGACAGCCCTTTCTTGTTGGCGTCGAGTTCCTCGAGCACCACCATCGGCAGATAGATGTCATGTTCCTCGAACCGGAAGATCGCGGTCGGATCGTGCATCAACACGTTGGTGTCGAGCACGAACAAGCGGCGGGTCGCGGCCTTCACAGCGACTTGGCTGCCTCGAGCACTTCGAGGGCGTGGCCCGCGACCTTCACCTTGCGCCAGCTGTTGCGTAACACCCCCTTGGCGTCGAGCAGGAAGGTGCTGCGCTCGATACCGCGCGACACGCGCCCGTACAGGAGTTTGTCCCGGATGACATCGAATTGGCGGCAGACGCTCTCATCCTCATCCGACAGCAATGGGAATGGGAACCCCATTTTGTCACGGAATTTCTCGTGGGCGGCGATGCTGTCGCGCGAGATCCCGGCGATGGCTGTGCCGCTGCGCTGGAAGCGTGCCGCCAACGCTGCGAACTCGCTGCCCTCGAGCGTGCAGCCCGGGGTATTGTCGCGCGGATAGAAGTACAACACGAGCTTGCTGCCGCGTGCATCCGCCAGGCGCCACATCCCGCCGCCGGTCTGCGGCAGCGAGAACTCGGCCACCGCCTTGCCGACCGTCACGGTGCTCGCGGCGGTCGCAGTGCCGGCGCTCATGACTTCACCGGCTCGAGGATCGCATCGAGGTTGAGCGAGTCGCAGAAGTCCATGAATTCCTCGCGCAGCTGCGCGATGTGCAGCTTCGTGGGCACCTGCACCACCATCTGCATTGCGAACATCGGCGCTCCCGTGTGCGACGCGGCATAGGTGCGGGTGGAAACGTCCCCGATCTCGATGGCGCGGGCGGTGAAGAAGCCGGCCAGTCCGGCCACGATCCCGGTCTGATCGAGGCTCACGATATCGACCGAGTACGGCAGCATGTCGGTGCGCACGGCGCGTGCCTCGGTGCGCTTGACGTGCAGGATCAACGCGCCGCTGTCCGCCAGGCGGGACAGCTCGGACTCGATCCGAGCCAACGCGTGCCAGTTGCCGCTCACCAGCAGCATCATCGCGAATTCCGCGCCCAGCGCCGCCATGCGGCTTTCCGCCACATTGCCCCCGCACTCGCTGACGATCTGCGTGAGATCGCGCACCATGCCGGTGCGGTCGCTACCGATAGCGGAGACGGCCAGGTGCTGTTTCATTGGGTCGGACATCGGAACCTGGCGGGCAGTGTACCGGGACTCACGCGGCTTGCGAATGGCAGGCGCCGCGGCCGGCTTGCACCGGGATGGGTCGGCCCCGTAACATCGCCCGCCCCCTTTCATCAGGCATCATGACAACCCAGCGTATGTTTTGCGGCAGCTTGGTCGCTATCGTGACCCCCATGTACCCGGACGGCCGTATCGACTGGCCGGGCTGGGAGCGGCTGCTGGCGATGCAGCTGGCGGCCGGCACCCGCGGCATCGTCGTCGGCGGCTCGACCGGCGAGTCGGTCACGCTCACCGAAGCGGAGCTGATGCAGTTGCTCGCGCATGCGCGCAAACAGATTGCAGGGCGCGCCGCGCTGATTGCGGGCACCGGCACCAGCAGCACCGCTGCCACCGTGGAGCGTTCACGCCGGCTGTCCGCGCTCGGGGTCGACGCGCTGCTGGTGGTGACGCCGGCCTATAACAAGCCGACGCAGGAGGGCCTGTACCGGCATTTCGAGGCTGTTGCGGCTGCCTCGGAGGTTCCGGTGCTGTTGTACAA
>JBOIAD010000040.1:0-79921 GCA_050738795.1 Steroidobacteraceae bacterium | reverse complement strand
GCCGTGACGGTTCGGGGCGTCGCCGTGGCATAATGGCCCATGCCGATCCGACTCCTGCGTGCCACGATCCTGTTGCTCGCTGCCCTGTGTTGGATCAGCCCCGTTCAGGCGCAGACGGGTGCGGAACGTGCCGCATGGAAGGCCCAGGCCGCCCGGGTGCGGATCACGCGGGATGACTGGGGTATCGCGCATGTCAGGGGCAGAACCGACGCCGACGCGGTCTTCGGCATGATCTACGCCCAGGCCGAAGACGACTTCAACCGGGTGCAAGTCAACTATCTCACCAGCCTTGGACGCCTCGCCGAAGCGCAGGGGGAGAGCGCGATCTGGAAGGATCTGCGGCAACGGCTGTTCATCGATCCGCAGACGCTGAAGGCCGACTACGCCACCAGTCCGGGCTGGCTCAAGAAGCTGATGCAGGGCTGGGCGAATGGCCTGAACTACTATCTCGCTACGCATCCGGAGGTGCATCCGCGGGTGCTCACGCGATTCGAGCCGTGGATGGCCCTGAGCTTTTCAGAGGGCAGCATCGGCGGCGATATCGAACGCGTGGCCCTGAGCCAGTTACAGGCCTTCTACGACGGACGGCCGCAGCCGATGACGCAGGCCGAGCGCGGCCTGCTGTTGCGCGATCCCCAGGGATCGAACGGCTTCGCCATCGAGCCATCGCATACGAAGAATGGCCATGCGCTGCTGCTCATCAACCCGCATACGAGCTTCTTTTTCCGGTCCGAGCTGCAGGTGACGAGCGATGCAGACCTGAACGCCTACGGTGCCGCGACCTGGGGCCAGTTCTTCATCTACCAGGGCTTCAACCCGAAGGCCGGGTGGATGCATGCCTCCAGCGGCGTCGACAACGTAGATGAGTTTGCCGAAACCATCGTCGCCGGCCCGGACGGCACGCGCTCCTATCGCTATGGCAAGGCGTTGCGGCCGCTGACCACGAAAGTCGTGACGCTGTCCTATCGCAACGACGACGGTTCAATCGCCAGGCGCACCTTCACCACCTACGCCACGCATCACGGACCGATCGTGGCGCAGGCCGGCGGCAAATGGATCGCGTTCGCACTGATGAACCGCCCGGTAGCGGCGCTGGAGCAATCCTTCCTGCGCACCAAGGCGACCGATTACGCCAGCTACCTGAAGGTCGCGCAGTTCCAGGCCAACTCTTCGAACAACACGATCTTCGCCGATTCGAAGGGCGAGATCGCCTATCTGCATCCGCAGTTCGTGCCGTTGCGCGCTGACCGGTTCGATTATCGAAAGCCGGTGGACGGTAGCGATCCGGCGACCGACTGGAAGGGCCTGCACCCCCTGGCGAGCCTGCCGCACGTGGTCACTCCGGCGAACGGCTGGGTCATGAATACCAACAATTGGCCCTGGACGGCTGCCGGCGACGACAGTCCGAAGGCGGCCGCGTTTCCGCGCTACATGGACCAGGCGGGCGAGAATCCGCGCGGCCCCCATGCGGTGCGTGTACTCAGCGCTCGGCGCGACTTCACGCCGCAGACGCTGATCGGAGCGGCGTTCGATCCGTATCTCACGGCTTTCGCGCGGCTCGTCCCGCTGCTGGTCGCGGCCTATGACCGGCTGGAGCAGGATGCTCCGGCGAAAGCGACGCTCGCCGCACCGATCAAGCTGCTGCGGGACTGGGACTACCAATGGGGCCTGCAATCCACGCCCACCTCGCTGGCGGTGTTCTGGGGCGAGGCGCTGTGGGCGGTAGCGTTGCAACCCGCGAAGGATGCGCAGCTTTCAGTGTGGGACTATATGGCCGAGCGCACGACCGATGCGCAAAAGCTGGCCGCCCTGCTCCAGGCGTCGCAGCGGCTCACGAAAGACTTTGGGAGCTGGGCCGTACCTTGGGGCGAAATCAATCGCTTCCAGCGCAACGATGCCGCGATCGTCCAGACATTCGACGACACCAAGGCCAGCATCCCCGTTCCCTTCACGTCCTCTCGATGGGGCTCGCTGGCCTCGTTCGCGGCAAAGCGCTATCCCGGGACCCGATGCTACTACGGGACCTACGGCAACAGCTTCGTGGCCGTAGTCGAGTTCGGTCCGAAGGTGCGCGCCTGGGGTGTCAGCGCGGGCGGCGAGAGCGGCAACCCGGCCTCCAGACATTTCTTCGATCAGGCGCAGCGCTACGCGGACGGCAACCTGCGCCCGATTTATTTCTATCCCGCCGAGCTCCACGGGCATGTCGAGAAGAGCTATCGGCCGGGCGAGTAACCCACCAAGGCAAAACCATGCGGCTCAGTTTCATTTTCGGCCTCGCGCTGCTTGCCGTGGCGGGCTCGGCCGCCGCGCAGACCATATCAACCCCGGCCGCAACCCTGTTGAAGCCGGCACGGGTGTTCGATGGGACGGATCCGAAGCCCCACGAGGGCTGGATGGTGTTGGTCCGCGGCGAGAGCATCGAGGCGGCCGGGGCGAGCATAGTGGCGCCCGCGGACGCGGTTGTGGTCGATTTGCCAGGGGAAACCTTGATGCCCGGCCTGATCGAGGGTCATTCGCATCTGTTCCTCCATCCGTACAACGAAACGTCCTGGGACGATCAGGTGCTGCATGAGCCGTTGGCACTGCGCACCGCGCGGGCCACCGTCGCAGCCAAAGCGACGTTGATGGCGGGCTTCACCACTGTGCGTGATCTGGGCACGGAGGGCGCGGGATATGCCGACGTCGGCCTCAAGCAGGCCATCGAGCAGGGGATCATTCCCGGACCGCGCATGCTGGTCGCGACCCGTGCGCTGGTCGCCCCTGGCGCCTACGGACCCAAGGGTCATGAGCCTGGGCTCAGCATCCCGCAGGGGGCCGAGGAAGCAGATGGAGCCGCTCTCGTCACGGCCGCCCGCCGGCAGATCGGCGCCGGTGCAGATGTCGTGAAGCTCTACGCCGACTATCACTGGCGTCCCGGCGAGCCCAGCCGTCCAACATTCACCGAGGCGGAAATGCACGCGGCGGTCGAAGCAGCCCACAGCGCCGGCCGCATCGTCGCCGCACACGCAAACACCGCTGAAGGGATGCGCCGGGCAATCCTCGCCGGCGTGGATACGGTCGAGCATGGTGGAGAGGGCACACCCGAGATCTTCAAACTGATGCATGCGCACGGGGTGGCCTATTGCCCAACGCTTGCAGCCTCCGATGCCGTCGCCCGATATCATGGCTGGAATGGCCAGGATCCCGCGCCACCGGCTGTTGCCCAGGCGCGCAAGGCCTTTGCCGCTGCGCGGGCTGCTGGGGTGACGTTGTGCGCGGGAGGGGATGTCGGCGTATTTGCACATGGCGAGAATGCGCGCGAGCTCGTATTGATGGCGGCAGGGGGACTGCCGGCGGCCCAGGTGCTCATCGTGGCCACCTCGGGCAACGCCCATACATTCGGCCTCGGCGACCGGCTCGGTAGCGTGAAACCCGGCCTGCTCGCCGATCTGGTCGCGGTCGAGGGCGATCCCAGCCGCGACATCCAGGCTGTCCGTGCCGTCCGCTTCGTGATGAAGGGCGGTCATATCTACAAGACACCGCAAAGCCCGGCACGCTGAGCGCGGCGATATCCGTTACTCCTGCGGCGTTATGTCGCTGGTTTGATGGTCTGACCGGTATCGATGGCATTGGACGCGACAGGCGGCGCGCGGACCGTCATTATTGCTGGCAGGATCAGGGTGCGGGCCGGCATGCGGTTGGCGGGCACATTCGACCTGGGGCCACGAGGACACGAGGATGCCAAGCAAAGTTCCGGACGGTGAGAGGCGCGGTTGGATCGTTCCGATCGGCGGCGCGGAGAACAAGGAAAACGATCGCCACATTCTGGAACGCTTTGTGCGCGTATCGGGCGGTCATGACGCCGACATAGTCGTGATCCCTACGGCGAGCCGCATGCACGAGACCGGATCGCGGTACGAAAGCGTGTTCACCGATATCGGCGCTGCGCGCGTGACGGTCATGGATTTCGACACGCGCCGCGACTGCCAGGAGCCAGGCCGCCTGCAGCGCCTCGAGGCAGCGACCGGGATCTTTTTCACGGGCGGCAACCAACTGAGAGTCACGACCCTCCTCGGCGGCACGCCGGTCGCAAAGTTGATTCGGCTGCGGAATGCGCGCGGCGTCACAGTCGGCGGGACCAGTGCCGGCGCCAGCATTCTGAGCGAGCACATGATCGCTTCCGGCGACGAGGGCTCGGCGGCGATTGCCGGCAGCGTGCGGCTCGCACCGGGCCTCGGCCTCACCAATCGATTCATCATCGATCAGCACTTCCGGCAGCGCGACCGGCTCGGACGGCTGCTGACGGCGCTCGCCTACAACCCGTTCGCCGTCGGTATCGGCCTCGACGAGGACACCGCGGCCTTCATCGGCCCCGATGAGGTGGTCGAAGTCGAGGGCAGTGGGGGCGTAACCATCGTCGACGGGTCGGATGTGAGCTACTCGTCCATCGACGGTGCCGCCGACGGGCAGCCGGTCTGCATGCTCGGGCTGCGGTTGCACGTCCTCATTGCGGGCGCAACGTTCAACTTGAATACGCGGACCGCGACAGCCGACGGGTGAGCATCCCATGCGCATTCTCGATCGTTCCGTGTACGTTGGCCCGTCGTTGCACGCACGCTTCCCGGTCATTCGACTGGACCTCGACCTCGGACCCCTGGAAGCGTGGCCCACAGGCCGCCTCGGCAGCGGGTTTGTCGACGCACTGACCTCCGCGCTGCCAGGCCTTGCCCAGCACGGCTGTTCCTACGGCGAGCCGGGTGGCTTCTTCCGTCGCATGCGGGAGGACGAGGGGACCTGGCTCGGGCACGTACTCGAGCACGTGGCGATCGAGCTTCAGAACATCGCTGGCGAAGAGGTCACGTTTGGCAAGACTCGCAGCGCCGGACCTCCGGCGTTTACACCGCTGACAGTCGAAGCGAGTGCGACATACAACATCGCCAGCCTCGCAGGGTCGGCGCTTGCCGCCGCCGCATTGGGGATCCCGCCTGCAACGATCGCAGCGGTATTCGCGCGTTTCGGCGCGAGCCCTGCCGATAACCTCGGCCGGATGATGCGCTTCGGCCTCGGCGGCGTGCGCGTAGTGCTGGATTATGCGCACAATCCCGAAGGGCTGCGGGGACTGCTGACGGTCGCCGAGCATCTGCGCGGCGGCGCAGGACGTCTGGGACTGCTGTTGGGTCACGCAGGGAATCGGCAGGACGCGGAAATCGAGCAGCTCGCGCGCGTTGCAGCCGAATTTCGGCCGCACTTGGTCGTCGTGAAGGAGAACGAGGGTCATCTGCGCGGCCGGGAGCAGGGTGAAGTACCCCGTATCATCCGCGCGGCATTGGTGCGCTCGGGGATACCGGAGTCGGCGCTGCCCGTACGAATGACCGAGGTGGAGGCTGCGCGCTGCGCGCTCGAATGGGCGCGCCCGGGCGATGTGCTTGCATTGCCCGTGCACTCTCCCGCTGCACGAGCCGCAGTCCTGGCGATTCTGGAGAACCAGACACCGGCATCGGCACCATAGCGCGTCCGTTGACTTCTCGAAGCAGCGGACACGTTGACTTGCCGGATCAGTCGATCTTGCGCTCTCCGGATGCACACGCGAGGTACACGAGGGCCCCGAGGATCGAGATCGCGGCGGTGAGGAAAAACGGCGCCGCATAACTGCCGGTCCGATCGACCAGCCATCCTGTCACGAAGATGCCAATGATCCCCGGCAGGGTGGCCACGGTGTTGCTGAGTCCCCAGATGATACCCGCATAGCGCGGCGCGACATCGAAGCAATTGGGAGCAAAGCCTGCCGCGCAGAAGGACCATGCTCCTGTCGCGCAGCACATCAGCACGAGGCCCTCTGTCACCGATCCGGCGGCCGGCAGTTGAACCAGCAGGATTCCCCCGACACCGAGACCTATCGTTTGCATCAGCTTGCGCACGAAGGTCGCGCTCCAGCCTGCACGCAGCAAGCGGTCTGCAAGATTGCCAGCCGCATTACCTGCCAAAAAACCCGTCAGCCAGGGGGCGGCCGCGAGCATGCCCGCATTCACGAGCGTGACCCCGAAGGTGCTCTTGAAGTAACTGGGCGACCACGCCACCAGGACATACAGGAACCAGTTGCTGCAGAAGTGGCCCACAACTATCGCCCATACCGCTGGCAGACGCAGCAGCCGTCCCCACGGAATGATCATGGATTCGCTGGAAGCCGGCGGCTCGACGGCGTATCCGCCGCTGACAGTCGCGAACCAGCCGACCGCCCACACAACCCCGACCGCCCCGAAAGCGTAAAACGGCAGTGGCCAGCCGTGGCTGCGCACCAGCCAACCGGTGACCAGCAGTGAAAATACGGTTGCAAGTGACAGTGTGGTCGTCACCAAAGCCACAGCGCGCGAACGACCCAACGGGGGTACCCAGCGGCCGATCAGGTTGATCGACGCAGGGAAGACAGCAGCTTCGCCAAGTCCGAGTGCGATGCGCGTTGCTACGAGCACCGGCAGGCTGACGAGCGCTGCGGGCGGCGTGAGCATCGTAAAAAGAGACCACCAGAGGACCGCGACACCGAGTACGTTTTTCCCGCCGTAGCGATCGGCGAGCGTACCGCTTATCAGCATCAGCAGAATGTAGCCGACAAAGAACGCTGACAGCACCAGACCCTTCTGGGTCTCGTTCCAGCCGAACTGCGCCTGCATCGCAATCGCGCCAACGGAAATGTTCGTCCGATCGATGTAGGAGATGAAGACGGCGCCACATAACAGAAGCACCACTGTGTAGTAGGCTGGCCACCGGCCCAGGCGTTCGCTGACCGTAGGCGGCTCCTTGGCTTCTGGCCACCGGCCCAGGCGTTCGCTCACCATATGCGGCTCCTTCACTTCGGGTCGGAATTTGCGGCGAGAGCCTGGAGGCTCTGTTCTTGTTCGCAAGCTGCCAGTGTACGCTTATCGCCGCTCGTGCCACGGATGACAAATGGCGGACCGTCTAAGGTTTGTCTCGCTAGTCCTTGAATCCGAAGCGTTTGATTGTAACCGCCGCGCGGGTGGCGGCGCCCGATGGTGCAGGCGCAGCATCGGCCGCCCCCGAATTTCCTGTTGTCGATGTCTTGATCGGACGCTGAAAGCGGTTATAACCCATATGTGCCGTACCGCGAGGGACGGCATTTCCCGCTCTTGAAACAACAATGGGAGGACTTTCCATGCTCAGCAATCGAACGCTGGTAGCCGCGGCTATCGTGGCTGCCGTCTGCTCCTCGTCCGCCTTGGCGAACGAGCACGATGTGTGTGGCATCCCGGGGAGACTGGTTGAGGCCATCGAAGCCAAACTGGCGCACGTGGTCAGCCTCCCGGACGCCAACGGCGGCATATTCAAACCCAATCGTATGTGGGCGGCCGTGGTGGATCGCGCGGGCCGCTTGTGCGCGGTGACCAAAGTGGGCGATGCGTGGCCGGGCAGCAGGGCGATAGCCATCGCCAAGGCCGGCACTGCCAACGATTTCAGCAACGATGCGCTGGCGCTGTCGACCGCGAACCTGTATGCGCCCACTCAACCCGGCGGCTCGCTGTATGGGCTCAACAATTCCAATCCTTTCAACGCTGAGTTCCTCGAGCAAGGTGCCGGCCACGGCGAGGTCGTCGGCGGGATCATCACGTTCGGCGGCGGTGTCGCGCTTTACCAGAATGGCAAGGTGATTGGAGGCTTGGGAGTCAGCGGGGACAGCTCGTGCGCCGACCATGCGATCGCCTATCGCATGCGGGCACTGGCGGGGTTGGACCGGATTCCCAGCGGCGTTGCGCCCGGGAATACCGACAACATCATCTATGCGCCCGCGGGCAGTGCGCCTACCGGTTTCCAGCAGCCGCACTGCTTCCCCAGCGACATTACGCCCTAGCCCGATGGATCGTGATTCAGCCGGCCGTGCGCCGGCCGAATCACTTCCCCTGACGGAAGCTTTGAGCCAGCTTGCGGCCCGGCTGCATGCTCACCCCGCGGCAGGTGTAGCGCCGCTGAGGACCTGTAATAGACGGGCCCGCTCGATGTTGCCGCCGGTCAATATGACACTGACATTTCGCTTGGCAACCCGCTGGCGCTCCTGCAACAGGGCTGCCAGCGGAGCTGCTCCGGCGCCTTCGGCAATCTGGTGCGTATCGTCGAAGTAGACGCGCATCGCCTCGGCGATAGCATCCTCGCTCACCTCGACGAAACGCGCGGCGCCACGGAGGATGGTCTCGATGGCATCCGCGTGCGGTTCCCGCGTGGCAATGCCATCGGCAAACGTCCGCGCGGATTGCGTTCCAACCGGCCGGCCGGCAGCGAAGGATTGCGCCGTCGCCGGTGCGTTGGCCGCTCCGACACCGATGATTTCGGTTTTCAGACCGAGCAGGTCGCGGGCTGCGATCAGTCCGCAGATCCCCGAACCCATGCCGACGCCCACGTAGACGGCATCGAGATCTCGAACGGCGCGCAGGAGCTCCAGGGCATAGCTGGCCACGCCCGCGACCAGATCGGGGTGAAAGGAGGGCACGAAGTGCAAGCCCTGTTCGGCTGCCGCCCGGATCGCCGCATGCTTTGCTTCGTCGAAGTCCCGGCCGGCTTCTACCACGGTTGCGCCGAACGCCCGCATCGAGTCGTTCTGGTCCGGGGAGTTGCCGACGGGCACGTAGATGGTCGCCGCAATGCCGGCGCGTGCGGCAGCGAATGAGATGGATTGACCGTGATTGCCGCGGGTTGCCGAGACCACGCCCGCAATGTCCGGATGCGAGCGCCGCAACCGGTCCATGTAAACGATTCCGCCCCGAACCTTGAAGGCGCCGGTCGGTGTGTGATTTTCGTGCTTCACCCACACGGTGCAGCCCGCCCGGCGGGCGAGCTTGGGCCACGCGTATTGCGGCGTCGGCGGCACCGCGCGACGCACCAGCTCGGCGGCCGCGTCCAGCTCGCTCATGGAGAAGGAAACGATCGATCCACTCACTTTGCAAATCTCCGGCAGGGCCCCGCGGCCATACTGGATTTTGACACGAATGGGCGCGTCCCCGGCAGCGACGGCCAGAGTCGA
This sequence comes from Steroidobacteraceae bacterium, assembly GCA_050738795.1. Classification (GTDB taxonomy): domain Bacteria; phylum Pseudomonadota; class Gammaproteobacteria; order Steroidobacterales; family Steroidobacteraceae; genus 13-2-20CM-66-19. The sequence continues at coordinate 70,917 of JBOIAD010000040.1, read as the reverse complement.
ATTCGCAGAGCTCTACCAGCTTGTCGGCCACCTCCGGCCGGTGGCTGCTCCGCTGGCAGCCGCTGCGTTATTTCTGCTCCGCGTAAGCCTTGACCAGGCGGTAGAGGAACGCGCGGCCTTCCATCAGCGACTTCACGCCGACATACTCGTTGAGCCCGTGAATATGGCCGAGATCCGGTCCGATGAACACGGGCTCGATGCCGTAGGTTGGAATTCCGGCCGCATTCAGGAACTGGCCGTCCGTCGCGCCGGGCTGCAGGATCGGCAGCACCGGGACTCCCGGCCAGAAGTGGGCCGCCAGCTTCTCGACCGGTCCCACGATCTCGCGCGTCAACGGCGGGGGTGGCGAGCTGGGCCCGCGGGTCTCGAGGGTCGTGACCTTGACCTCCCGGTCGGCGACGAGCTCTTCGAGCTTGCGGCGCACGTCCTCCTGGGGCGTGCCCGGGAAGATGCGGCAGTTGATATTGGCCCGCGCGCGCTGCGGCAGCGCGTTCGTTGCATGCCCGGCATCGAGCATGGTGGCGACGCAAGTGGTCCGCAGCGTGGCATTCCAGCTCGGATCCTTGCTTGCAACGAGCGCGATCGCCTGCGCATCGTTGGGATCCGCAATCAGGGCACTCATGGCATTGGCGACGTCGGTGTCGCCCTTGGCTGCCTCGATCTTGGCCATGCCGGAGAAGTACGCGCGATTGCCGTCGGTGAACTGCGGCGGAAATTCGTAAGCCTCGATCCGCTTCAGCGCATCCGCAAGACGATAGATGGCATTGTCCTTCATGGGCCGGGAGCTGTGTCCACCCGGGTTCGTCACCTCCAGGCGAAAATTCTGCGCCGTCTTCTCTCCCGCCTGGATTTCCAGGGCGACCTTCTTCCCGTTCGCATCCAGCTCGCCGTCAGCACCTTCATTGATGGCGAAGGCCGCGTCGATGAGATCACGTCTGTTTTCCGTGAGCCATTGCGCACCGTTGAATGCTCCGCTCGTCTCTTCTCCGCAAGTGAGGGCGAGCTTCAGAGTACGGCGTGGGCGGTACTTTTCCTCCCGTAACCGGATGAACGTGTCTACCCAGATTGCGGCTTCGGCCTTGTCGTCCGATGCGCCGCGTGCGTAGAACGCGCCGTTCTCTTCCACGAGTTTGAACGGATCACGCGCCCAATCCTCACGCTTGGCTTCGACTACATCGATGTGAGCGAGAAGCAGGATCGCCTTGAGCTTCGTATCCCGGCCCGGGTAGATCGCGACCAGGCCGCCTTCCTTCGGGTGCTCGGGCACGGCGAACGGATGCAGGTCGGCATCCGTGAAACCTGCTGCCTTGAGGCGCGCCGCCATGCGTTGCGCGGCCAGAGTGCAGTTGCCCGCAGACAGCGTCGTGTTCGTTTCAACCAGCTCCTTGTACAGCTCCCGGAAGCGCTGCTCAGTGGGGTCCGTCTGGGCATGGGCGAGCGCATTCGCGGCGAGCAGGGCCGTCGTGGTAGCGATTCTAACGATCGTCTTCATTCTGGCCGATCCCTCTTGTTGCCGATTCGCTGCGGACGCGCAATGTGCCGCGCAGCCGGCATGCCGTCAATCGGAAATTGGTTCCCGGCCTCGGCCGCAGATGTCGCAAATGTGGGCTGCGGCCTCGCCATGCGATTGTCCACGGCATTGCGAAGAGTGCCATTGTCCATGGCATTGCGGAGGCTACTGTTTGAGCTCGATCAGGATCGCCTCCACATCGTCCAGCGCCTCGTCCGCGTGGGTGACGGCCGGGCGCAATAGCGCCTCGCCGCTCTTCAGCTCTGAAATTCCCGTGCTGCCGTCGGGCAACGTGTATTTGACTCGCCCTCCTTTGAGCACGTACACGACCGACTCAGGATGGGAGTGAATCGGAGTCTTGTCGCCCCGCTTGGGCGCGTAGTCCAGCACCCTGACTTTCGCATCCTCGGCAAGCACCTTCAGATGCCGGAGGTCGTATCGCATCGCGTCCTGGCCCAGAAGGGCGGGCGAGGACAGCAACGCGAGGCTGGCGGTCAACGCCACGAGACTTTTCATTTTCGAATGCTCCAGTACGGTATGCACGAAGTGCTTTGCGCCCGGGGCGCCGGCGGGCATCATGCACCACCACGAACGGGGGTCAATCGATGCGTCCTATGACTTGTCTGGGCGCCTTTGCGTTGTGCGCCTCACGGCTGTGCGCTGCACAGGAATCGCCAGCGACGCCGATGGCCAGCGCGCCGGTACACGCCATTGTCGTCCGAGCCCAGTCGCTCATCGACGGTACCAGCGCCCAGTCCCGGCGCAATCAGGAAATCGTCATTCGCGGCAATCGCATCGTCGACGTCTATCCGGCGGGCTCGCATCCGCCCGTGCCGGCCGCTGAAGTGATAGATCTGGGTGCCGCCACAGTGCTTCCCGGTCTCATCGATACGCACACGCACATCTTTCTGCAGGGAGAATTGCCCGCAGCCGGCGGTTACGATGTGCAGTTACTCAAGTTCCCCGCCTCGTTCCGGGTCGCGCGGGCGATCGTGGCGGCGCGGCGGGCGCTGGAGCAGGGATTCACCACGATTCGCGATGTGGAAACCGAGGGTGCCGGTTACGGCGATGTGGGCGTCAAGCAGGCGATCAACGAGGGATACATCCCGGGTCCACGCATGTTCGTCGCGACGCGCGCCATATCCTCGACGGGGGGCTATTCCCTGGACGGATATGCGCCCGAGATCGCGGTGCCGAAAGGTGCCCAGCTCGTCGATGGGCCGGTCGAGGCGCGCAAGGCGGCCCGCGAGCAGCTCGATCACGGCGCCGACTGGATCAAGGTCTACATGACCCATCGCTCGTGGGTCGATGAGCAGGGCGCGCTCGTCTCACAGCCCACCCTGACGGTGGAGGAGCTCAAGGCGATCGTCGACGAGGCGCACGGCTGGCGCAAGAAAGTCGCCTGCCACGCCTACAACGGGCCGGGCCTGCAGCGAGCGCTGGACGGCGGCTGCGATTCCATCGAGCACGGGCTCGAGATCACTGATGCGCAGATCTCGCAGATGATCCGGCAAGGCACCTGGTACGTCCCGACCCTGTCGGTCTATTACTACGATCTCGATCCACCGGACACCGAGACGGGAAAACGCGACCGCAAGCGCATTTCCGTCCACATCGTGTCGTTCCAGAAAGCCTTGCGCGCCGGCGTCAAGATGGCGTTCGGCACCGATGTCGGCGGCTTCGTCTGGTCGGATCCCATTGCCCAGGAATTCGTGCGCGAGGTGGAGCTTGGGATGACGCCGATGCAGGCCATCCAGTCCGCCACATCCCGCGCCGCGGAGCTGCTCGGCAAGCGTGGACAGCTCGGAGTCGTCGCGCCCGGCGCACTCGCCGACCTCATCGCAGTCGCGAGCGATCCACTCCAGGACGTCCAGGTCCTGGAGAAAGTGCAGTTCGTCATGAAGGATGGCGTCGTTTTCAGACCGGCGCCCGGTGCGCAGCGCTGAGATCGGATCAAGTCGCGCCCCGCGCCGTCAGCTCACCTGTAGCGCCGTCTTGATCGCAACGTCGCTACAGCACCGCGAACGCCTGAGTCGCAAATGGCTTGGTAGGCGGCAAGCCAGCGTCGTGGTTCGCAATCGTGCCATTGCAAACCGGCTTCTCGCCGACATTGTCCGCCGGATCCGAACCGGGGCCCCGCGGCGATCCCCAATAGTTGTTGATCGCGTTGGCGCCGTTCATGAGCACGTCGACCCCGCAATTACTGCCGCTGAGACGGTAGGCCATGCACCAGCAACCACGAGCGACCGAACACCCCTTGGCATTGAAGACCGCTTCGAGGTCGCACCAGCGATCTGGCGTGACAGGAACGACGGTGAGCTTCATCAGTTCAGCAACCCGCCCATATCGACGATATGAGCGAAATAATCGCTGTCGGTGGTTTCTTCGTTCACGCCGTTGACGTGAATGAGGACCGGCCGGCATGACATGCCCCGCGGGCGGCTCAGCGCATCGATCTTGGCGCGAATCTCCGGAATGATGGCGCTGCCGATTTCATTTCGCGAGAATTTGATTTCGCAGACATACAACGTATCGAATTTGGTCTGAATCAGGTAATCGATCTGGCACCCGGGCTGCCGCGCCGTCTTATGCTGGTAGAACGGGTTTTCGTTCACGATCTCCTCGGGATTAAGTCGCAGTAGTCGGTGCAGCTGCCGGCGGTTGTTCAGCACCAGGTTCTGGAATTGCAGTCCCATCATTCCGGGCCACTCCGGCAGCGAGGTCAGAGATTTGAGCGCGTAGCCGTCGCGGTTGATCTTACCGAGGTTCTTCTTGACGTATTTCAAATAAAACCGTAGGTAGTTGTCCTTGAGGCGGAACTGGCTCAGTCGAGCGTCCGTGCCGTTCTTCAAGTTCCAACTGTAGTCCCGGGCGACGAAGCCGGCCAGTTCCAGCTCTCGCAGATATTCCGAGACGCGACCGTGCTGGTCACCCGTGAGCAGGCTCTTGATGGCGGGCATTTCCTTCGCGCCTGCGCACAGGATTTCGAGGATCCTCTTGTAGAACTCGCTGTCACGCAGGAAGACATCGGAGAATACCTGCTCGAACTCTTCCACGAGGAAACCTCCGCGCGTGAAGCACAGCCGTTTGATGTTCTCTTCGGCACCGCGTTTCGGATCGATCTCCTCGAGGTATTTCGGTACTCCGCCCATCACCGACAGAATTTTGAACTTTTCGTACGCGGCAATGCTGTCGGGCCAGAAACGGTTGCAGTCGGGGAGCGGCAGTTCCTCGAGCGTCAGGGTGTAGGAGATTCGGCCGACGAAGCCGGTGTTGCTGAGGAGGTTCTCCTCGATCCAGGCAGAGGCCGAGCCGCAAACCACGAATACCAGCCGGTCGTTCTTCTTGAACTGCTGGTCCCAGGCGTTTTTTATCTTCCCGAGGAAAGTCGGATCCCTCGACCCCATCCACGAGATCTCATCGAAAAACAGCAACACCTTGCCGGTTTGTACACGCTCGCCGACGGCCCATAAAGCGTCGCTCCAGTCCTGGTACTGGGCGGAGGCAGTATGGAACTGCCGCGCTATCTGCCTCGCAAACTCATCCAGCTGATGTTTAGCCGTGGTGTGCTTTTCCGGCGGCAGTCCGACAAAGACGTGGAAATTGGCGAAGCCCTTCGCGAATTCCTCGATCAGTCGGCTCTTTCCGATCCGTCGGCGGCCCCTGACGACAATGAAGGATGCGGACCTCTTTTGGGTGGTCTCGACCAGGCGTTCGAGTTCCGCCTGGCGGCCAATGAAACCGGGCATGGGTCACCATGGCAGTGGAAGATGAAGGATGTCGATTTACACTTCCATCCTACGTCACCAGATTGGAGTTGTAAATAAGCAAAATGTCCATTTACACTTCCGTCGCACGACGCGGCCGTCGGAGCAGCAACGCGCAACCCACAGCCGTGTTTATCGTCGGAGAAGCGGAACGAACCAGGCCGCGGAGCCGGGCGTAGCAGCCGTGCGAGTGGAACAGCGCGGAAGTCAGCAGCCATCTGTAGAATCGCCCGGGGTGACCCGCTACACGCTGTTCCTGCGATTCCCGTGCGGGTCCGCGTGAGGTAATCCCAAGCGGCTGCTCGCTGTCAGCCCGAAGCGGAGATCCAAGGCTTAGGCCTACGTTGAGAGGCGTACCGGTAGTGATGCAGTTGCGTCCAAGATGTCCGTAGATGCTCCTGGGACTAACTCCATGTTGTCTTGGTAGAGGCCTTCCTTCGCGCTCCCACCGCCCCAGACGCAGCGACCCGCAGGAGGCGGCGAAAGGTCGGGCATTCCATATGGCTTGGCGCCGGGCAGGCAACGGCATGCCGGAGGTCATCGCGCATGGCGCTCAGTTTGCGGATCGTCCTGTCCAATTCCTCTGCCTTGGCGGCGAGGATCTGCCGGTCTATACGCAGCCGCCCGTCCGGCGCGAACATGAGCGCAAGCTCTCCAAGGGAGAAGCCTGCGCCACGCCCCAGCGTGATCAGCGCCAGCCGTTCCAGCACGCCAGCATCGAACTGGCGGCGCAGGCCCCGCCTGCCGACAGAGGCGATTAACCCCTTCTCCTCGTAGAATCGCAGCGTCGAGGCAGGAACACCGGACTGCAGCGACACCTCCGCGATGTCCAAGTGGCGCATCTACTTGACCTCAAGCCGACTTGAAGTGTCAACATTGCCGCTTTCGCTTCTTGAGGGCAAGTCAATGCAGACTATTGTGGATCCCGCGCGGCAGACCAATGGCGAGCAGGCGACGCTTTGGAGCGGCATCGCTGCACGCGCCTGGGTCGAGATGCAGGCGTTGCTCGACCAGGTTCTCAAGCCACTCGAAAACCTTCTCGTCGAGACGATCTGCGCAAAATCCGGCGGCCGGGTGCTCGATGTCGGCTGCGGTACTGGTGGCACAACGCTCGCTGTCGCGCGGTTGCTGGGAGCGAACGGTCGCTGCATCGGCATCGACATTTCGGATCAGATGATCGCTGCCGCCCGAGCCCGCGCCGATCGGGAGGGCACGACGGCGGACTTCATCAGTGCCGACGCGCAGGTCCACGCGTTCGAGCCTTCAAGCCTCGACATGATCATCTCGCGCTTCGGCGTTATGTTCTTTGACGACTCCGTCAAGGCATTTGCTAACCTGCGTTGTGCCGCAAGGGACGACGCTGAGCTGCGGTTCCTCGCGTGGCGGAGTCCTGCCGAAAATCCGTTCATGACGACAGCCGAGCGTGCCGCGGCGCCGCTGCTGCCGAACATCCCCGCCCGCGAGCCGGACGCGCCGGGGCAGTTCGCATTCGCGGACCGGCGCCGGGTCAACCGCATCCTGGAGGAGAGCGGCTGGGCCGAGATCGACATCCGGCCAGTCGATGTTTCCTGCAACCTTCCCGAGAAGGAGTTGGTTCGCTACTTCACCCAGCTCGGTCCCCTCGGGCGGGTCCTTCACGAGGCGGACGAGCAGACTCGCACTCAGATCGTCGAAAAGGTGCGTGCCGCTTTTGATCCGTATGTGCACGGAGATGAAGTCCGTTTTAACACTGCCTGCTGGATGGTCGACGCCCGATCGCCGTCCTCGTCGGTGGGATCGAAGGAGGCAAGGAATGGCTAAAGTGACCCGGCCACTTTTCGCACAGACCAGCCACAGGCACGTTCCGGGAGTGTTGGAGCGCCCGTATAGGTCGAGCCCTGACGCTCGCTGACTTTTCGAGGAGAGTTTCCGCCGCCTCGGTAGCGGACCCTGCCAGCAGGATATTTCGGAGAAGCGATTTGCGCTGTCCCTGCGATGCCGGTCAGGGTCCGCGTGAGGCAACCCTAAACTGATGCGCGCGATCCCGATACTGTCGCCGACTGGCTCGCCGCGCCCGTTGCCACTCGTCCTGCCGCGGCGGCAGGAAGCCCCCGCCACTTACCCGACAACTAGCCCGCCAAAGTGGCCGCGTGCCCCGTACACATTTAGGCCTAAGTCGTTGCTAAGAAAGGATAACGCGGTAGAATCATAAGTCGCCAATTAACCCGCCATTCTGGGCGTCAAAATGCACGTCGTCGCCGCCGAGCCATTCCTGCCGGACATTCTCTCCGATCGCCTGGAGAGCTTAGCCATAGAGCTGCCGCTGGCAGCCGGAAAATTCTCAGGGCGCCTGGCGCCGCAAGTGCGCCTGGCGGTGGGTGAGCTCGTGCGTTCGATGAACTGCTACTACTCGAACCTCATCGAGGGTCACGACACTCATCCGCATGATATCGATCGCGCACTCGTGGCTGACTATTCAGCGGATCCCGAAAAACGAGCGCTGCAGTTGGAGGCTCGTGCGCACATCGAAGTGCAGCGGATGATCGATGGCGGCCAGGCGCCCCAGTCCTCTCCGCTGTCGCTCGACTACATTTTGTGGACACATCGCGTGTTCTGCTCGCGGCTACCACCCGAAATGCTGTTGGTCGAGGATCCGAAGACGAAAGAAAAGCTGCCGGTCATTCCCGGTGAACTGCGCACGCGCTTGGTCGCTGTAGGTCTTCATGTTCCGCCACCGCCGGAAGATCTGCCAGCATTCATGGCACGCTTCGAAGCGGCGTATCGGTCGGACAGCAAATTGAAGCTGCTAGTCAGCGTCGCCGCATCTCATCATCGCCTTGCGTGGATCCATCCTTTCCTGGATGGCAACGGCCGCGTCGCGCGTCTCGTCTCGCACGCCATGCTGAAGGAGCTCGGCATCGGCTCAACGCTTTGGTCCGTGTCGCGCGGTCTCGCGCGATCTGTCGCCGACTACAAGGCGAACCTGATGGTTGCGGACGAACCGCGGCAGGGCGATCTCGATGGTCGAGGCAATCTGTCGCGCAAGAATCTCATCTCGTTCTGCGAATACTTTCTCGCACAGTGTCTGGATCAGGTGCAGTTCATGGAACGGCTGCTCGCGCCATCGTTGTTGACAGAGCGCATTCAGCAGCAGGTGCTCGAAGAAGAGAGGATCGGCACCCTTGTGAACGGCGCGCACAGGGTGATGCGAGCGGCGCTGGAAAACGGTGAGGTGCCGCGCGGCGAGGTACCTGCGATTGTGCAGGCGAGCGAGCGCACCGGCCAGCGCATCACGAGGTCGCTCATCGAGAATGGTTACCTCCAGAGCGAAGGTCACACCGGGGTGTTGCGCTTCGCGATCCCGCCGGTGGCGCGGGATCGTTGGTTCCCGTCCCTTTACTCGAATCTGCCGGCGGCTGCGGAGTAAAGTGAGGTGTTGATCAGAAGTCGCGCATCTCGCCAGCGCTCCAGCGTGAGCTCTGGCACAATCTCATAGGCGGGCGTCTCGCGCAGGAACCATGACTTCACGGCTTCCGGATCACCGGTCCGCTGCCAGGCCATCGCGGTCCGGAGCTCCATTTTCCGGCCAGAAGCTCGAGGGACAGCTCGACAGGACAGCCAAAGCGTTTGGCAAGCTGCTTCACGCCATTCTCCTTCGCAACGAATCCGAGGCGAACCGGCCCGGCACATCGCGTAACATCGCCACCGAACCTTGCGGACAACCAGCGCGCTTGCCGTGCATTGGACTTGGCCAGCAGTCAGGTGCTCGAGCGACTGTCCCCGCTCGCGCTCGAGCGGGGACTCCGGGTCGTTGCGGATCGAGCTTTTACGGTTACATGAAGAACTGTTCCGAGGCGATCTTCCCATCCTTGACCTCGTAGACGCAGACCTCTTCGATCTTCATGCGTCCGCGTCCTTTCATCGTGACGTCCATCGTGAGGGTCATGGCGATGGCGTTCCCTGCGACCATCGGCGCGGAAGCTGTGCAGCCATGCACCTGCTCCAGCATGGTCTCCCACTTGTGCCCTTTTTCTATGATGGCGCGCAACCCTTTCGTCTCCTTGGGAAATTCGGGCGTTGCTTGACGCTCGATGCTGACCGCATCTTCGGCGAACAGCTCCTTCTGCGCGGCTTCGAACTTGCCCTGGCGGCAAAGCTCCGCCAATCGGGTGGCAACCTGTTGCGTAGACATGGCCATACTCCTTGCGCGGGATGAGTGCAAACTCAAGCCAGGCCAACCGGCTGACTTGAACCAAGTACAGTGGACTATACCTCGCGCCATCGGCATCGGACCAGCTCACCCAACGTCGGATGTCTCACCGGCTTGTTGCCTGGCAGCTGAGCTTGGTTTGCCCGCGGAGGATTGTCGGTTTCGGCCAGTCTCGATCGTCCTTGACTCGAAAGGTCTTTCTTACCTGGAGAAGTGAGCATGTCCACGAGCACCATCCGGCTTCACCGTGTCCTTCGCGCAACTCCGGAGCGGCTCTACCGCGCATTCCTCGAGCCCGACGCCTTTGCCAAGTGGATTCCGCCGAACGGCTTCACTGGCAAGGTTCATCACATGGATGCGACCCTCGGCGGCACTTATAAGATGTCCTTCACCAACTTCACGACGGGTCACAGCCATTCGTTCGGTGGCAAGTACTTGGAGCTCATACCGCATCAGCGCTTGCGCTACACGAACCGCTTTGATGACCCGAACTTGCCCGGGGAGATGCAGACCACCGTGTCCATTGTTTCGGTCTCCTGTGGTGTGGAATTGAACATCGTGCAGGAAGGAATTCCTGCGGCCATCCCTGCCGAGGCCTGTTATCTGGGCTGGCAGGAGTCACTGACCTTGCTGGCCAAGCTGGTCGAGGCCGAGATTCGGGATCAGGGGCGGGGGTGAGGAGAATGCGATCCTGCGGGCGGTCGTTGAGCCGCAGCGTGCCGCGCGGTCCTTGACGCGCCGCCTCAGGTCGCGGAGTCTCACGGCCCCGCAGCCCGTCGGCCCTGTCAGGCGTAATCGATGAGCGCCATGAAGCCAAAATCCATGTGCAGTTGCTGATGACAATGGAACAGGGTGAGACCCGGGTTGTCGGCGACGAAGTCGGCTTCGAGCTGCTGGTATCCGCCCAACATGACCACATCTTTCATGACGCCGGCGGTCGGCTTGCCGGCGATGCTCGTCAGCTCGAAGCTATGGCGGTGCAGGTGAACGGGGTGGATGTCGTCACTCGCATTGCGCATCTTCAACCGGTAGCGGCGGCCCGGCTGAACGTGGAACATCGGGCGCATGCGTCTGGATGAGAACGCCACGCCGTTGATCGTCCATCGATTGAAGCCGCTGCGCGCGGCATTGTTCTTGGCGAACACCATCTCGATGCTCGCATCCGGCGCCGGAGCGGTCCCCCGACCGAAGCGCGTGTAGTCCCACCTGGCGGAGGTTGGTTTCGTCCAGCGGGGCGCTCCGCTTGCACCCGCATATTCCACCACGATGCCCATCCCGCGATTGCGATCGTCATCCGACAGATCGCCGAGAACCCAGACCCCCGGATGATTCATCTCGACCAGCGCCGAGACTCTTTCGGCGGTGCCGATCCATAGTGTGTCCACCGACGCGGGTATCGGTACGGGATTGCCGTCGAGCGCCACCACGGTAAAGGCATGTCCAGGCAGTGCCAGGCTGCGGATTTCCGTGGCGCTGGCATTCAGCACATGAAACAGCACGCGCTCACCCGCCCTGACGCGCACCGGCTCGCCATGGCCGAGCATGCGCCCGTTGATCGAAAACAGCTTGTATCCAACTTCATAGCCATGCGGCATGTGCCGCCTGAGCGAGGCCGCCATGGCTTGCTCCCCGGCCTGCCTCAACCGCGCATCGGTTCGCGCGGGAGTGAGAAAGTCCAGCGCCATATCCCCGCCCTGGGACAGGACAGGCTCGAATTCCTTCAGCACGAGCACCACTTCGCGATCGAAGCGGCCCGGTTCGCGCGCCGCCTCGATGAGCACCGGACCGGCCTGCCCGCTGTAGAGGCCCACCTCGAGATTGGCGCCCGCGATCAGGTGTGAATGATAGAAACGCAACCCCGACGGTCCCGGCGTGAAGGCGATTCTCCGCATGCCGCGAGCCGGAATGTAGGGTGTGCCTTCCTCGGCGGCGCCATCGACATCGGCGGGAACATGCTGGCCGTGCCAGTGCACCTGCTCGGGCGTGCCGGTGTCGTTGTGGATATCGATGACGACGGGGCGGCCTTGCGTGAACCGCAGCAGCGGCCCGGGAAATTGGCCGTCGTAGGTCGTCGTATGGACCAGCCGATGAGGCGCCAACTCGATGCGTGATTTGCAGATCCGCAGCGTGTAGTCGGCCTTCGAGTCCGAAGATGCCTGCATCGTGGACGGCGCGCGGGCCGGCAATTCCGGTCCGAGTACGGCCAGAGCGGACTTCAGAAAACTGCGCCGGTCGAACGTCATGATCGCGCTCTCCATCACGCCGGTCCCGTAGCCGCCGGTCGATGCCGACCACGTCGGCGTGAGTGACCGGCGCCGGCGGTTCGGGGCGGCGCGCTACGAATATACAAGCCGCGGCAGTCGAAGAGGCACATGCGTGCCGCCAGTAATTGCTGCGATAGAGCTTGCGCGCCCGCTGCCGTGACACCGGCATGGCTTCCGCTCCGGGGGGCTGACGCAACCTGTTTTGGCGGGAGATCGGCACGAATGGAGCGTAGCCGCCGCGTCGGCCAGCCGGGGAGACTGCCGCCCTCGGTGCACGCGATGCTTCAGCCAGGAACGGCGGATGTGCTTCGCGCGCCTGTCGCGCGAATCGTGCACATCGAGATCACAAGGAGGAGTCTTGATGCAACGCTATGCGCGCGCGCGCAGGGAATGCGCATTCGGTGTTCTGCTGCTTTCGAGTCTTGCCATGTCCAGCCCGGGTGCCGCAGCCGCCGCTCCCTATCCAAAGAGCCCGCTCATCACCGCGATGAGCTGGGATTTCAATACGATCGGCAGCCTGCGCAAGGCTCACGGCAGCGATCTCTGGCCCACGGCATGGGCGGCAGACGGGAATCTATACGCTGCGTGGGGAGACGGTGGGGGGTTCGACGGCGATGACAACAATGTTGGCCGCGTCAGCCTGGGATTTGCCCGGATTGCGGGTACGCCGGTCGCCGGCGATCCCGCGAGCTATTCGGGCAGGAACGTGTGGGGCGCGGCGCCTGCGTATGCCCAGAACCGCGCAAGCTTCGGCGGAAAAGTCGGCGACCTGATCTCGATCGATGGCGTGTTGTATGGGTATGGTGGCCTGTGGACGGCGGCCAATTGCGACTGCCCCGATCCCACGCGCAAATCCGGCGACAATCCCACGCAGCGCAGCCTCGCCTGGTCCGCCGATCTGGGCCGAACCTGGCAGCTCGCTCCCTGGGCGAGCCGCTCCGATCCGGGCGCGTCGCTGCACTATGGAGAGGACTACAAGGGGGCCTGGGACGCCGAGCACGTCTACTTCTATTACCAGCGCGACGTCATGAACGATGCGCCGCATATCTTTTTGCGCAGGGTTCTGAAGAGCGCGCTGACCGCGGATCCTGCGACGCCCGGGCATTTCGAGTACGTGACAGCACTCGATGCGCAGGGAGCGCCATTCTGGTCCGCGACAGAGTCGAACGCGGTGCCCGTGTTCTTCGATCCCAACGTGCCCCCCGGTGTATATGCCGGCACCAGCGTCGTGTATGACGCGGCATTGGGCCGATATCTGCTGACCGCCCAACATGGAAACGGGGCCGGGCAGATCGGCTTCTTCGAAGCGCCGGCTCCCTGGGGTCCCTGGGCGACCGTGTCGTACTACGACGATTGGGGAGGCCTCAATGAGACGGCGGGTGAGGGGAATGGCTTGTCGTTTCCGTCGAAATGGCTGAGTGCGGATGGCAAGACGCTGTGGGGAGTCTTTTCCGCCGTGACCGACGGCTTCGACTCCTTCAACGTCATCAAGGCCGTCCTGTCGACCAACGGGACGATCCCGCAAATCACGGCTCCCGCCCCGGACAGTGTGCTATCGCCCGGTCAGCGCGTCACCGCGCAGGGTACCGGAACCGGCCTATCCTGGTCGGTGCAGAGGATGAACGACCGCTCGGACATCGCAACCGGAACGGGTCCCTTGCTGACATTCACAGTGCCCGAGGATGCCGGCGCCGGCACCCTCATTCGGGTGACGCTGACCGGGAAAGGTGGCGTAAGCGTATATCGCGACTACTCCATCGCCCCGCCGGTAGATCTTCCGGAAGTGGGCTCTTGGCAGTTCGATGAGCATGCAGGAACCCTTGCGCAGGATTCCTCCGGACACGGCAATGTCGGCGTGCTCATGAATGGTCCGGCGTGGACCGCGGGCGAAGCCGGCGGAGCGCTGGATTTTCGCGGGGCCGGGCAGGCCGTCGAGATTGCCGGCTCGGCAAGTCTGGCCAACCTCTATAGGCGAGGGGTCACCGTGATCGCGTGGATCAGGCCGCGCTCGGCTGGCGCCAGCGGCAGGATTCTAGACAAGGACGGCAACGCCGTCGGCTGGTTTCTGAAGATGGACGGCACAAGCCTGCAATTCGCGGCAGACCAGTTCAGCGACTCGGCGGTAACCCGCAACGCGGCACGTCCTCTGACCCTGAACGCATGGCAGCAGGTTGCCGCCACGTGGGACGGGTCCACTCGTGGTGCAAGTGTCCATCTGTATGTGGACGGAGTTCCATCCGACGGTGCGTTCTCGAACGGCGCGGGTACCGCCGGTGACGATTCGAGAGTTCCGCTCACTATTGGCAACCGTCTCGTCGATCTGTCGCGTGGCTTTGACGGGATCATCGATGATGTACGCGTGTTTGGTCGTGTGCTCGGCGCTGGCGAAATCCATACTCTGGCAATGGGCGCGCCGCCGTCGCTCAAGTACGTATCAACCGGCAAGCACTACGCCGTGGCGGCCGCGCAAGTGGGGTCACCTGGCTACACGGATCGCAGCTACACGCTCACTGAACTGTCCGGCTCGCTTGCCGGAAATTGGCTCATTCAGACATCGAACGACGACAAGGGGGTGACCTCGGCGACGTACCTGCAGTTCACGCTGGCCCGGCAGAGTTCCGTGTACGTATGTTACAGCGGCCTCGCGACCCGCCCGCCGGCGTGGCTCGATGCTGGCGGGTGGACGCAGAGCTCTGACCGATGTTCCTTGAACGATGGCGTGCTCGCGTCGCGCGTCGTATACCGGAAGGTATTTCCCAGCGGCCTCGTCACGCTTGCAGGCAACCGCTCGCCTCCGGCGAGCGGTCCCGCCGCATTTTCGAACTACATTGTGGTGGTTGGTCCCTGATTCCGTTTGAGCTGCCCTGCCTTCCCGAATCAGGGCAGCACTGGACCAACCGGACGGGTCGCGCTCAACTGGTCTCCCGCGTCCGCGCCTCGAGCTCTTCAGATACCTCGAGCCAAGCTGTCTCCACCCTCTCGGTCTCGCGCGCGAGTTGTGCCTGCAACTCCAACAGCTCGCGCAGGCGTTGCCGCGCGGCATCGGTGTAGAGGTCGGGTTCCGCGAGCTGCGCCTGGACTGCGGCAGCTTTTTGGGCCAGGCGAGTGAGCTCCTCATCGTATTGCGCGATCCGCGCTTTGAGAGGACTGAGGCGATTGCGGCGCTGAGCCTCGTCCCGCTTGCGTTGCCGGCGCAAATCGGCCGTCTGCGCTCCGTCGCGCGGATCGGCGGACGCAGGAGGTTCCGCCTCGCGAGATATCGCTGTATTCGCCCCTGGCGCCGCCGCGCCGGTGCTGGCTGGCGCCACCGCGCTGGCCGCTGCCTGATCCGTCTCGGCCAGCCACTTCGCGTAGTCCTCCAGATCGCCGTCGAAGGGTACGGCGCGCCCCTGATGCACGATCCGGAATTCGTCGGCCACGGTTCGCAGCAGATGCCGGTCGTGCGACACCAACACAACGGCACCCGCGTAGTCCTGCAAGGCCACCGCCAGGGCCTGGCGCATCTCGAGATCCAGATGGTTCGTCGGCTCATCCAGGAGCAGCAGGTTGGGCCGCAGGTAGGCGACGAGCGCGAGCACCAGGCGGGCCTTCTCGCCTCCGGAGAACGGGGCGACGGGCTCGAAGACGCGATCGCCCCGGAACCCGAAGCCTGCCAGGTAATCCCGCAGCTCCTGCTCCGTGGCACGGGCAGCCGTCGCGCCGCCCACGCGACGCAGATTGTCGAGTGGCGAGCCAGTGGGAGACAGCTGCTCGAGCTGGTGCTGGGCGAAGTAGCCGATGCGCAGATCGCGGGCTTCCGTGCGCGTTCCGGCGAGCGCGGGCAGCTCGCCCGCCAGCAGCTTCATGTACGTTGACTTGCCGGCGCCATTGCGCCCCAGGAGGGCCAGCCGGTCCGACGGCGCCAGCGTCAGGCTCACTTGTTGGAGAATCACCCGGCCCTCATAGCCCGCGGATTGATTCTCCAGTGCGAGCAGGGGGCGCGGCAGCCTGGCTGGCTGGGCAAACGAGAACTCGAACGGCGAGTCCACGTGGGCGGGCGCGATACGCTGCATCCGCTCGAGCGCCTTGAGCCGGCTCTGGGCCTGGCGGGCCTTGCTGGCCTGGGCGCGGAAGCGCTCGACGAACGACTCCATATGCCTGATCTCGCGCTGCTGCCGGGTGAACAGCGCCGACTGCTCGGCCAGCTCCGCGGCACGCTGATCCTCGAAGGCCGAGTAGTTGCCGCGATAGGCTCGCGCCTTGCCGTGCTCGAGGTTCACGATGCGGTCCACGATCCGGTCGAGAAACTCCCGATCGTGAGCGATGAGCAGCAGTGTGCCGGGGTATTCGCGCAGCCAGGCTTCCAGCCACAGGATGGCATCGAGATCCAGATGGTTGGTCGGCTCGTCCAGCAGCAAAAGGTCCGAGCGGCACATGAGTGCTTGCGCCACGTTGAGCCGCACTCGCCAGCCGCCGGAGAACGCGCTCACCGGACGGGATTCGTCGGCGGGGCTGAATCCAAGGCCGTGCATGAGACGTCCTGCGCGGCTGCGAGCGTCATAACCCCCAATCGCCGCGTAGTGTGCATGAAGGTCGCCCAGGCGCAGGCCATCATTGCGTTCTTCAGCGGCGGCGATGGACCGCTCTATGCCTCTAAGCTCGACATCGCCGTCGAGCACGAACTCGCTGGCGGGCGCCTGCGTCGGCAGGAGCTCCTGCGAAACATGAGCGATTGCGAGATTCGACGGTATTTCGAACATGCCGGCATCGGGCTGCAGTTCCCCGCGGACCAGGGACAGCAGGCTCGACTTGCCGCTGCCGTTCGCGCCGGTAATTCCGACTTTCTCCCCGCGAAACAATCCAAGTGTGGCGCCGGAGAACAGCACGCGCGTTCCGCGGCGGACAGTGACGTCGGTGAAATTGAGCATGCGAGGCGGTATCGGATAGAGAGGAGGCGCCTGCTCATTTTACGTGGGACGCGAGTTCCTTGCCGCAGGACCAGTCGTCACGTTCGTTCTGCGACAGAATGATCTGCACATCCTCGGGCGCACGCCGGGTGTCAGGTCAGAGTCTTTAGCAACTCAATCGCGGGAATTCCGCCACCCCCGGTATTTGTGGATTTCATCGAATATCCACAGTTTTCCCGACGGAAGCTCTCCTCGGAGAATCCGCTCGCGCTGTTCGGTGATGTCCCAGTTGAGGTACGCAGCCGCGCTGCGGTCCAGCGACCGGGCGAGGGTGGCAAGTAATTTCACCCGCAGTCCAAATTACTCGCGAGCAATTTTGACTGCTATCGAAGAGTCTTGCGCCCCTATGGGCAAGAAGGACACTGCGCCGCCGACGCCCGCTGCGACGATGTCCAATGTCGATGAGACCTCGAGCGAAGCGGCTCAGGTACCGCCCGATCCGCTGCTGATCGTTGCATTCTGGTTCGGGGTCTGTGGCCTTTTAGGCCGCGAGCGCCAGGGAGATCCCCACCGGCGCGTCGTACATCATTGGGCGGTTCACGGTGCTGGCGACTTGGCTCGCGCCCGGGCAGGATTGCGTCTTGACTCTGGACCGGAGTCCAGGGTTTACGCTTGCCGCCGCAGTTCGAGGAATCCATGATGAGCCCATTGGGAATCGGACAACTGGCGAAGCGTGGCGGCGTCGGCATCGACACCGTTCGGTATTACGAGCGCAACGGCCTGCTGACGCCTCGCACGCGGCTGGCCTCAGGCTATCGACGCTACAGCGAGCTTGAGCTTGCGCGGCTGCGCTTCATCCGTCGCGCACAGGCCCTCGGCTTCACGCTGAAGGAGATCAAGGAGCTACTGGCGCTCTCGGCGCAACGCGACGTCAGGCGCGTGAAGCGCTCGGCACAGGCGAAGCTCTCGGATGTGGAACTGCGCATCGCGGCGCTTGCGCGCATGCGGGATGGACTCGCGAAGCTGGTTGAAGCCTGCCCTGGCCACGGGCGGGCCGCCGATTGCCCGATCCTGAAGGCGCTGACGGATTCGGAGGACGAGAGATGAATCGGTCGCGCAGTTGTCCGCCCATCGGCAAGGCCACTCAGATCGATCCGGTGTGCGGATGACGGTCCCGTCCAGTTCGCGCCATCGGGCCGATCACGCCCGCCCGCATCCGACGCACGCGTCCACGACCCAGGCACCGCCGCGTGTCGAGCCACCAGCCCGGACGATCTATACCTGTCCGATGCACCCTGAGGTCCGGCAGGTCGGTCCAGGAAATTGCCCCAAGTGCGGCATGGCGCTCGAGCCATTGATGCCAAAAGAGACGGAGGATGACAGTGGGATCCGCGGCGTCCGGCACCGCTTCTGGACGGCCCTTGCGCTCGCGGTTCCGGTGATGCTGATCGCCATGGTGCCCCATCTGTTCGGTATGAGGTTGAGTGAGTCGACCGCCTGGAGGTTGCGGATGGGGGAACTCGCCTTGAGCGCGCCCGTGGTTCTGTGGGCTGCTGCTGCCTACTACCGCCGAGGATGGCTGGGTGCGATTCACCGCGTCCCTAACATGTACACGCTCATCGGTCTTGGGGTGATCGTGGCGTTCACTTACAGTCTCTTCGCGACGATGGCGTCGGGTCTGTTCCCGCCAGCCATGCGGGATGAACACGGCATGGTCGGTGTTTATTTTGAGGTGGCCGCGATGATCGTGGCGCTCGCGCTCTTGGGCGAATGGCTCGAGCTCGCCGCGCGAGGCCGCACGAGCGCTGCGATCCGGCAGCTCCTGGGACTTGCGCCCAAGACGGCGCGGCGCATCTCGGCCGGCGGCGAGGAAGAAGATATCCCGCTTGAACTGCTCCAGATCGGAGACCGGATCCGGGTCCGGCCCGGGGAGAAGATTCCGGTCGACGGCCGCGTGCTGAGCGGCCAATCGAGCGTGGATGAATCCATGCTCACGGGCGAACCCTTGCCGGTCGAGAAGGGCAGCGGGGATCGCGTGGTCGGCGCAACCGTCAATCAGACTGGGGCGCTGATCATTGAGGCCGAACATGTCGGGGCCGACAGTCTTCTTGCACAAATTGTCGCGCTCGTGGCCAAAGCCCAGCGCTCACGCGCGCCGTTGCAACGCCTGGCGGATCGCGTGGCCGCCTGGTTCGTGCCGGCGGTGATCGTCATTGCGGTCGTCACGTTCCTCGCATGGTGGCTCTTGGGTCCCGAGCCCCATCTCGCCTACGCGGTGGTCAACGCCGTGGCCGTACTCATCATTGCCTGCCCGTGTGCGTTGGGGCTCGCGACGCCCATCTCGGTCATGGTCGCGAGCGGCAGGGGCGCACAGCTCGGTGTCCTGTTTCGAGATGCCCAGGCGATTGAAACGTTACGCGACGTGGATACCCTCGCGCTCGACAAGACCGGAACGCTGACTCTGGGTCGGCCGACACTGACCCGGGTCATCGCACTGGCGGGATTCTCTGAACACGAGGTGCTCGCCTTCGCTGCCGGACTCGAACGCGCCAGCGAGCACCCGCTCGCCCGGGCCATTCTGGAGGGTGCCGCAGCGCGCGGAGTCTCTGCCGTGGAAGTTGACCGGTTTGCGGCCGTGGTGGGGCAGGGCGTGAAGGGTGTTGCCGGTGGCAAAACGCTTGCACTCGGTAACAAGACGTTCATGCGTGCGGGTGCCGTGGCGATCGATGAGCTGCAAGCCGATGTCGAATCCGTACGTCGAGAAGGTCGAACCGTGATGTATCTGGCAGTGGATGGCCGGCCTGCAGGAGTACTCGCCGTGGGTGATCCCATCAAGGAGACGACACCCGCAGCGCTCGCAGCCCTCAAGGCACAGGGGCTGCGGATCATCATGGTAACCGGTGACCATCGCATGACGGCCGAGGCGGTGGCCGCCGGGTTGCCGATTGATGAGGTGATTCCCGAGGTGCAGCCAGCGGACAAGGGCGCCGCCATCGCACTACTCCAGGCACAGGGCCATCGCGTCGCGATGGCAGGCGACGGCATCAATGATGCCCCAGCGCTGGCGCGCGCAGACGTCGGAATTGCGATGGGTACCGGCGCGGATATCGCGATGGAAAGTGCGCAAGTGACGCTTGTCAGAGGCGACCTCCGCGGCGTCGTGCGTGCGCTGGAGTTGAGCCGTGCCACGGTGCGAAATATCCGCCAGAACCTGTTATTCGCCTTCGGCTACAACGTCCTCGGCATCCCGATTGCTGCGGGCGTGCTGTACCCGGCTACGGGTTGGCTGCTGAGTCCGCTGATCGCGGCCCTCGCCATGAGCCTTTCGTCGGTGTCGGTCATCGGTAACGCGCTGCGACTGCGCAGTGCGGCCCAATAAAGCGCCCCGAGCATGCGTGGGCGGCGCTGTTCGCAGCGTCGCCTCAGGGCCGTGCGCTCCTGTGATTCTTATCGACGATACCGACGATGATGAGAACGAACGCCAGCAAGCGAGACAGATACACGTAGTGCCGCGATTCGAGCGCCGGATCCACGCTCGCAACACCGATCCAGTTGATTGCCAAGGCCGCGAAGGCCAGGGCGAAATACGCGAACAGCCGATCTCCGCTCACTCGCCAGTAACGCAGAAAGAGCAGCGCCGCCACGGCGGTTTCCATCGTGAGCAGCCCCCAGATGAAGTGCTTCAACGCGGCTCCCCTTATCTGGATTCCCAGATCAGTCCATACACAAGCACGGTCATGCCAGCCAGCGCCGCCGCAGATCGCCACAGGAACAGGTCCATTTCAGGCACCAGGATCAAATCAATGAACAACAGCACATTGTTGGCAGCGAGTCCCAGAAAACAGGCGCTAGCCCAGAACAATAACCGGGTGCGGCGGGTGCGGTACCCTCTGAAGAGCAGCGCCGCGCACACGATGCTCGTAACCGCGCACAGCGCATACACTGATTCAGCCATTGTCTTTGTCCCTGCGAAGGATGAACGCGTCTGCAAACGCGCGCAGCGCCCCGGTGCGCATGCGTTTGATCGCGTTCGCGCTCATGGTCTTGACGATCTCGAACCGATGAGTCGTATAGACGCTGGCGAGCCCACTGACGCTCTCATCGAGAGCCGGGCTTTCCGCCGCATACTCATATTCCAGTCCCAGCGAACCGCTGCGGAGCTTCACAAGGCGGCTCGCGCACAGAGCGGTCAACGCCTCCTTCGCCAGGTTCGCAGAAATGGCGAGTCTCGATCCGATCCGCTCGGCCGTCCAGTTCGCGGCAGGCTCACGCCGCACCAACAGCAATATCTCGAGCTGCTCATACGACTCGATGTGGTTGAAGAGGAGGGCCTGGACGTCGGCGGGCAATTCCCAGTCGGTCACGTCGCGACTCACGGCTTTGCCAGCGTACGATGGCCATCATTCGAGGTCGGTATTGCCGATTGCGCCACGGCTCCGAGGGTTTCCGAATTCGCCGCAACGCTTCTTACAGCAAGCGGAACCCTTGCGCAAGCGAGCGCCCGTCACGAGGAGGCCTGTGGCTGTTCAGCTTGAGCTCCTCCTGGGTCAGAAAGCGCAGGATGGCCTGGATCTCTATGGACGTCCATTGGCGGGAATCGGGCAGTCATCCGCTGGCGATCCCGTAGCATCCAGTGGCGCAAACGGAGCGCGGCATTTGTTGTAAAGTGGACCTGCAGTGCGGACTCCGGTCGTATTAGCCTGTGAGCGCCTTGAACTCTCCCAACGCCATCGAACGTCGCACTTCCTTCGTTCCGGTTCTCATCGGCGGACTCGTTGCCGGGGCGTTGGATCTGACATTCGCGTTCGTGTTCTACGGGCTGCAGGGCGCGAGCCCGTTGCGCATCCTCCAGGGAATCGCCAGTGGACTGCTTGGCCGAGGGTCGTTCCAGCTCGGGGCCGCCAGCGCTACCCTCGGCGCCTTTTGTCACTTCTTCATCTCGGTCTGCGCCGCCACCATCTACTATCTGCTCAGCCGCCGGTTTCCGTTGCTGACTCGCAGGATCGTGATCTGCGGAGCGGTTTTCGGCGTCCTGATGTTCCTGGCGATGCATTACATCGTCATACCGTTGTCCGCCATCAAACCCGCGCCGCTGAAGATGGGTAACGTCATTGGCGAGCTGTGTTCGCACATCTTCCTGTTCGGGATCGTGATCGCGTACGCCGCATCCCGCGCACGCCCGCCGGAACCGCAGCAGCCGCAGCGTTGAGCTGGACGAGCCGGCCACGCGGGCCGCCTCCCGGGGCTCACCACACCAGGTCGTCGGGCACCACGAAATCCTTGTAGGCATCCTCGCACTCGGTGCGCTCGGTGTTTGACGGTAGCTGGCTGTGCGCGACGACCATGTACGCCTCGCGCTCGCGGATCTGTTCGGCCGTCGCGGCCGGCACAACTGCGTAATGGCCCCTGTAGCGCACGATGGCCAGCTCGCCGCTGATGAGCTGCCGCCGCCGCTCGGCATTGACCGCAAAACGCCGGATCTTCGGTCCATCGATGAAACTGTAGTGATCATCACTCTCGATTCCCGGCACGCGGCTGCGCTCGATGAGCCGCTCGATCTCGGCGAGGCGGGCTTTGCGCTGCGCCTTCTCCAGCCGGCGCCGATCCAACTCCTGGTCGCGTGCGGCTTTGGCGGCCTGCGCCTGCTGCGCGGCACGATTCTGTCCGGTGCCCGGCGCGGATTTGTTCCGGAATTGCCGCTGCTGCTCCTGCTGCGCGGCCGCTCGCGCCTGCTTTTCGGTCACCAGGCCGGCCTGGAGCAACTGGTCGCGCAACGAGGTATTCATGAGCAGCGGATCCGGGCGACGGGGGATTGACCGTATAGTACCCAACGGCTTGCGGGAAGGGCCGCAGGCCCTTCCAGCCAATGAAAAAAAGGCCCGGATTGCTCCGGGCCTTCTCGAGCAGGACGAGGAAGCAACTTACCAGCGGTCGCGTCCGCCACCACCACCGCTGCTGTTGCCGCGGAAGCCGCCGCCGCCGCCGCCGCCCGGACGACCGCCGCCGCCCGTGCGGGGCTTATCCTGGGCTTCGTTCACGCGCAGCTGACGACCGCCCATGTCGTGACCGTTCAGGCTCTGGATGGCGCGGGCCGCATCGGCCTGGCTCATTTCGACGAACCCGAAGCCACGGGGACGACCGGTCTCACGATCGGTCGGCAGCGATACCGACTCGACGGCTCCATGCTGCGCGAACAAGGTGCGAACATCCGCTTCGCTGGCGGTAAAAGGCAGATTGCCTACATAGATCTTGGCCATAAATTTAGTCACTCTCCAAACAACTCAAAGGGCCCTGGCGAATATTGATGACTGCCTGAGGCCACTTCCACACGGCAGGAACACCAGTCAGGTCAGGGAGAGTGTGTCTCACGAGCCCATCGAACCGTAGGTCCTGTCACCTGATCGCGTTCGGTTCGGCCGGTACGCCCGCTATGCCTGAGAGCACACTGGACGGAACGGACGTTGGCGATCGGCGCAAAGTATGCCAGAAGCGACGCTTTAGTACCCCCGCGTAAATGAACCTTACGTGTTTTGAACAGTCACGGATGAGCTGCCGGCCGAACGAGCCCGCCTGAATCCGGCTCAGGACAGGCATTGGCGCCACGCCGTTGGCCCGCCGGTGGTCGTGTTGGCATATAAGATATATCACATATAAATCAAAGGCTTATATGGCTTCAATCCACTACGCGACGAGCACCGTGGCGCACAGCCTGCTGCGCACGCGTCGACTGTGCGACACGCAATCGCGAGGGGCATAACATTGGCTTTGGGGGGCGGTTGGGGCGGCTGCGGTTGCCATTGCAATGTGTTGCGTTGGGGCCGCGCCCGGGCAGGACGCGGGTATTACGCCTGGCGCACGCTTCACGTCGTGGACCATTTTGCGATCTGTCGTAAAATGGTTCACCGATTCCAGCCGCCCCTGCGATCCGATCGGTCCATGGCCGACAAGCCCCGGTTTCACGAGCACGTTCTGCGCAACCGCATCGGACGCCCGCGACAGGTGGCCTTGCTGAGCGGTCCGCGGCGGGTCGGCAAGACGACACCCTGCCGCGCGCTGGCATCGAGCTACCTGAACTGGGACGACAACGATGATCGGCGCCTGATTCTGCGCGGGCCGGCTGCCGTTGCCGCGCATCTCGGGCCCGCAAGGCTGCGCGAGCCCAATGCGATCGTCGTGTTCGACAATCTGCGCAGCTATCGCAAATGGAAGCACTTTCTGCGGGGCTTCTGCGCCACCTCCGGACCGCGGCTGCGATTGATCGTAACGGGCGGGGCTGCGCTGGACATCGCGAGCGAACGCAGGAATGGGCTTGCGGGCAGGTGCTTCAACCTGCGGATGCACCCGTGGAGTGTTGGTGAATGCGTGCGTGTCGTTCCCGCCGGCTCCCCTGTGCAGCCGCCGGCCTCCATCTGCGACACGGACTGGAATGCGCTCATGGAGCACGGCGGCTTTCCCGAGCCGTTCCTCAAGCGCGATCCGCGCTTCACGCGCCGCTGGCATGCGAGCCGCCGGCAGCAGTTGTTCGCCAGCGACTTGCGCGAGCTCGCCACGCTGCGGGATCCTGCGGCCGTACAGATGCTGGCGCTGCTTCTCGCGGAGCGTTCGTCCGCCAGGCTGGTCTATTCCGACTTCAGCCGCGAGCTCGGTGTCGCCGTCGATACGATCAGGCGATGGGTGGAGCTGCTGGTCCGTTTGCAGTACGGCTTTTGCGTGCGGCCCTGGTTCACGAACGTCGTGCAGGCGCTGCGCAAGGAGCCGAAGTGGTTCCTGCGCGACTGGTCGGGGATCGGGGAGCCCGCGGCGCGGACGCGAACCTTCATCGCATGCCATCTGCTCAAGGCCGTGGAAGGCTGGACCGACCTGGGCCTCGGACAGTTCGAGCTGCGTTATGTGCGCGACAAGCGCAAGCGTGAAGTGGATTTCCTGGTGGTGCGCGACCGCAAGCCTTGGTTCCTGGTGGAGGTCGGCAACGGCGACAGACTGGACGATGCGCTCGGGTACTTTCAGGCCCGCACCCGCGCGCGCCACGCGTTTCAGGTGGTGTTGGACGGATCATTCGTGGATGCCGACTGCTTCGCGCGCACCGATCCCACGGTCGTGCCGGCGCGCACGCTGTTGAGTCAACTGCTGTGAGCCCAGCCTGTGCGTTGGACCATGATGCCTTTGGCGCGCCGGGTATCGCGCCGACCTGGTGTTCCAGCGACAAGGACTTCGTCACCACGGCGCTCGGCGCCTCGCGAGTGTGGGTGACAGTCGGCCACGGGATCGTGAACGAGATCTACTGGCCCTCGACCGGCGAGCCGCAGGTCCGCGATTTCAGCTTCTATCTGGTGGGCGCCACGGGATGGATCGATCTGAAGCGGGTACAACGCTACCGGCTGGCGACGCCGGGACCGTATCTGCCACTGCTCACCATCACGCATTACGGCGCGGATTATCAGCTCACGCTCGAGATCCTTCCCGATCCCCGGCGCGACGTGTTGCTGGTGCGGTTCGACATCGAAGGGCCGTACCGACTGGTCGTCATCCTCGCGCCCCACCTCGGCAGCTCCGGTCGCGACAATTGCGCCTGGGTGCGGGACTGCATCGGCTATGCGCAGCGCGGCGACACCGCCGTGTGCCTTGCAGCCAGCTCGCCGCTGTCTCACTTGAGCTGCGGTTATGTCGGAATCTGCGACGGCTGGCAGGATCTGCACCGGCATGGATCCCTCACCTACGATTTCACGCGCGCGGATGCCGGCACGGTGGCCTTGAGCGGCGAGGCGCAGGGCCGCAGCGGTGTGCTGGCGGTGGGATTCTCGGAGTCGGCGCGCGGAGCCCACACCCTGGTGCGCACCGCGCTCGCCATGGGGTTCGATGCGCTGCGCGCGGAGTTTCTCGGGGCGTGGCAAGCGTGGGGGGCGCAACTGCAATTGCCGCGGCCCAATGACGTCCTGGGGGATGCAGGATTGCTGTCGGCGGCCGTGCTGAAAATCCACGAGGATCGAAGTTATCCGGGCGCCGTCGTGGCCAGCCTGAGCGTGCCTTGGGGAAACAGCACGGAAACGCTCGGCGGCTACCATCTCGTGTGGCCGCGCGACGCAACGCTCACGGCATTCGCGCTGTTGGCTGCGAATCAACTCAACGATGCCCGCCACATCCTCGCTCATCTGGTGGCCACGCAGGCGCCGGATGGACGCTGGCCGCAGAATTATTTTCCGAGCGGCACGCCCTTCTGGACCGGCATGCAGCTCGACGAGACCGCCTTTCCGGTGCTGCTCGCGGCGAAGCTGCGCGAGCTCGGCGACGAGGATCTGCCGGGCACCGCGCAGATGATCCACGCGGCCGTTGGGTTCATCGTGCGCACCGGGCCCGCGAGCGAGCAGGACCGCTGGGAAGAGAATCCGGGCGTAAGTCCGTTCACGCTCGCGGTGGCCATCAGCGCGCTCGTTGCCGCGGCGCCATGGCTGACGGACGCGGAGCGCGACTATGCCGATTCGCTCGCCGATGACTGGAACGAGCGGCTCGAAGGCTGGTGTTATGTGCAGGACACGGCGCTGGCGCGTGAGCTGGGCGTGGCCGGGTACTATGTCCGCATCGCCTCGCTCGAGAAATCGGGCGAGCTGAGCGCGCAAGTCAGTCTGTGCAACCGCGACGGCGAGGTGGTTCTCGCGTCGGCGTTGATCAGCATGGATTTTTCGTATCTCGTGAGGCTCGGCCTGCGCAGTGCGAAGGATGCCCGGGTGTTGGATACGATTACGGTCGTTGACCGGATACTGTGTGTACAGACCCCTTCCGGCGGGATCTATCATCGCTACAACGAGGATGGCTACGGGGAGCATCCGGACGGCAGGGCGTTCGACGGCTGCGGCGTCGGCAGGGCGTGGCCGCTTCTCGTCGGCGAACGTGGCCATCTGGCCATGCAGGCGGGGGAGGATCCCTTGCCCTATCTGCAAACCATCTGGAATTGTGCAAGTCCCGGCGGACTGCTGCCGGAACAGGTGTGGGACTCGGCCCCCATCGCGCAGCTCGAGCTGTCACCGGGGCGGCCATCGGGCAGTGCGATGCCCCTGCTGTGGGCGCATGCTGAATTCCTGAAGCTGCTGATTGCGCGCGAGCGCGGACGGCCGATCGAGCTGCTGCAGTCGGTGGAGCAGCGCTACGGCGGCAAGCCGAGACGGCCGGATTGCTGGCATTGGCGCGACGAAGTACCGGTTCTGCGGCTCGAGGCCGGCCGCGGCCTGCTGATCGAAGACCGGGAACCCTTCAGCGTGCATCTGGGCTTCGATGGCTGGCGGCAGATCCAGGATCGTCGGGCCGCAGCGCGTCCGTTCGGTTTGTGGTCGGTCGGGCTGAGCGCGCAGGAGCTGGCAGGTCATACGGAACTCAACTTCACGCGCCGTCACGCGAACGGCTGGGAAGGAGTGGACCATCGGGTTCTGCTGGATCATCCGGCGATCGAACACGCGCTCGAGCGCGCCGAATGACACTCGCACGGCGGCCCTTCGCCTGCGTCACTGACTGCTTCGCTGCGCGGTGAGCGGCTCGCTCGAGACGAACAGTATCGAACATCCGGCGCGCTCGAGCACTTCGGCCGCCACATCGCCAAAGAATAGCTGATCCCCGGGGCGGGGGCTGACGCCCATCACCACGAGGGTGTGCTTGCCGGACTCGATCTGGCGCAGAATGGCGTTCTCGGTCGCGCGTACCCTGCGAATCACACCCTGAACCTCGATTCCGTAGTGCTCGCCCAGCTCGACAATCTCGCGTATGGCCGCGTCGGCACTGTTTTCCGGCGCCAACGCGGCGCTGAATTGCACTCGCCACGCTGCCGGCTTGCGCGCGGGGCTTGCGACAAACAGCGCCGTGACGGAGCCCTGTGAGGCCTGCGCCAGTGCGATCGCCAATTCCGCGCCGTCGCGCGCGATACTGGTGCCGGTGATCGGAACCAGAATGTTCAACGCCGGGCCGGCCGCGGCCCGCCGGTGCCTCGCGCGCGCAATCGCAATCGCAAACGCTCCTCCGAAGCCGGCCGCGCTGCGGGTGATCTGAGCATCGAAGCCATCGGCCGTCGATGCGGGCTCGCGCCCGATGAACAGCAGCCCGTAACCCTTGCGGGCCTCGGCGGCGATCGTATCCTCCGACAGGTTCGGTTGCTCGGACCGTGTCGTGATGTCGACCTCATTCGCCTGGGCCTGCGCCGGCGCGGCCTCATCGCTCGCCTCCGCTCCCGCTTTGACGACGGCCGCCGTACGTGCCGCCTGGCTCTTAGGATCCGCGCCAGGCCGGGATGTTTGAGTATCGAAATGCAGGACCGTCGTCGGGAAGCGGCGTATGCCGGCGAGCAGACCGACGAGGCGCGAAGCCAGCTGTCCGCTCGGGCTCCCGTCCACGGCGACGAGCAGTCGCTCGATATGCTTCAGGAACCCCTGCGCCTCGAGCTCCTCGCGCTCGAGCCTGGCGCGCTCCCGCGCACCGAGGGGCAATCGGTTCAACGCCCATTTCAGCATGGGCGGCATGGACATCGTCGTCACGATCGCCATGGCGACGATCGAGGTGAACAGGCTCTGGTTGAGCGCCCCCATTGAAAGCCCGATCGAAGCGACGATGACTTCGGTCGAGCCTCGTGCGTTCATGCCGCAGCCCACCGCGAGCGATTCGGCGTAGGTGAGTCCACCCACGCGGCCGCCAAGGAACGAGCCGGTGAACTTGCCGACGCTCGCCAGGGCGATGAGAGCGAGAGTCAGCAGCAGCATCCCCGGTCTG
The DNA here is from genome assembly GCA_050738795.1 of Steroidobacteraceae bacterium. Lineage (GTDB taxonomy): Bacteria > Pseudomonadota > Gammaproteobacteria > Steroidobacterales > Steroidobacteraceae > 13-2-20CM-66-19. The sequence goes on along the minus strand of JBOIAD010000040.1, from coordinate 42,556 downwards.
GCCAGTACCGCCAGATTGGTGGTCAGCCCCGCCAGGCCGAAAAATACGGGCATGAACAACGCGACGATCAGGCCCCGCACCTGCTCGGCGATGTGCCGGGTCAGGATCGGCGACTGGCCGATGAGAATGCCGGCGACGAACGCGCCGAGCACCAGATGAACGCCGATCGCATCGGTGAGCAGCGCCATGATGCCGGTCACGGCCAGGATCATCGTGATCACGGGCATCTCGCTCACGAAGTTGTCGTTTGCCCAGCGGATGAGCTGAAACACCAGCCGTCGACCGACCGTAAAGCTCAACGCGAGAAAAATGGCCGTGCCGAGCACGCTGCGCGTGACCGCGCCGACATCGACGGCGCCATGCAGAGCGAGGCCGAATATCACGGACATGATGATCCAGCCGACCGTGTCGTCGATAACTGCGGCGGCGAGGATCACCTGTCCGACGGTTCGGCGCAGGAAACCCAGATCGCGCACCACCAACGCGACGATCTTCACGGACGATATGGACAGGGCGGTACCGAGAAACAGCGTGGTGATCAGCCGCTTGCCGGGATCGGGAAGCATCGAGTCCGGCAGGGCCTCTCCGAGGACGATGCCGCATGCGAACGGCACGAGGATTCCCGTGAGCGAGATGCTGACCGCCGTGCGGCGCGCATCGCGGAAGACGGATAGGTCCGTCTCCATTCCCGTCATGAGCAGCAGGAGCAGGATGCCAAGCTGCGCAACCGCATCGAGCATCGCATGCTGATCGGGACTGCCGGGAAACAGCCCGTGCCACAGGCCCGGAAGAGCTGCGCCGAACACGGACGGACCCAGCAAAATCCCGCCGATCAGCTGGCCCATGACAGGCGGCTGCCCCATGCGCTGCATCAGCTCGCCCATCAGGCGGCCGGCAACGAGCAGTGTGACGATCTGCGCCACGAAGATCGCAACGCTCGCGTCATGCGCCATTTGCAACACCCGGCGTCCTGGCTACGGTGGCGCAAAGATACCAGCGATCACCGTTCACCATATAACCGGCGGCCGACTACCGGATCGGCGCGGCAGGCTGTGACAGACTACGCTCACCGATGCGCGATTGCTGTACGCAACGCCACCTGCTTGGCAGATCGAGCCGGGACGATCTGCAAGCGCGCCTGGCTGCTAGAGTGTTACCGTAGGGGTACGTTTCAGGAGTACCTCATGGTGTTCGAATCTTGGATTTCTGGCCGGCCGTTTGCGCCGGGACCGAATGCTGGCGAATTGATGGCAGACTACCGCGCGCGCCTCGCGCACGAACATGCCGAAGCGCTGGAGCGCAGGCAGGCAGAGCTGGCGGAGCAGGTGTCCATCCGCAACGCGCCGGGCGAACGCATCCGCATCTGGGAGCGGCTGCATGGATTGCCGCTTCCCCGCGATCCGGCGCACCGGCTGCTGGCGGTCATTGCGGCCGCTACGGACCTGGAGCTCGAACAGGTGAAGGAGGAGCAGCGGCTGCGGCTGGCAGGGGTGAAGGGAGCGGTCGCCGCACCAGACAGTGTGCCAATCCCGCCCGCGGCCTAGGAGTCGGCAGACTCCCGACCGCCCAAAGCGGCCGGGAGCAATCGTGATCGATCTTGCCTTGCGGCAGCCGATCGGTCCGCCCTCAGTAGCGGCGCTGCCCGCCCCGATCGTTTCCGCCCGAACGCTCCTTGTTCTGAGCCTCGTTGATTCGCAACGGACGGCCGTCGAAGTCGGCGCCGTTGAGCGCCTGCATGGCACGGGCGGCATCGGCATTCGCCATCTCCACGAAGCCGAATCCGCGCGGGCTGCCCGTGTCGCGATCCGTGATCAGGGACAGTTTTTCGACGGTTCCGTGCGGGGTAAACAGGGCACGCACGGAATCCTCCGTGGCGGTGAACGGAAGATTTCCAACATATAGTTTGGTCACTGGGAAGTACTCACGAGAATAGAAAAGACATCAGCAGGAAGGCCTGCCTCCTGGTTCGCCAAGCTTGCGAGGGTGGCAGACATTGGCGGCAAGCGCGGGAAGGCGCTGCGGCCAAGGGCAGACAAGCCGAAAGATCCACGATCCGGGGACAAGGCTACCGTAATCGGCTGCACCCTGCCGGAGTTTCGCCTCGTCAGCGGCTGGCAAGCTGCAGAAGATCGGGGTCATCCGCTACGCTCGCGGCCAGATCACGGTGCTCGACCGGCCGAAGCCGGAACGATTGTTGCCGGACCGGACTACTCTGTCACGCGCAGATCCGTGACGAAATACCCGGTATCGCCGAAGCAGGAGCTCGGAATCCAGCGGTGCTGCTCGTAGTGCAGTGCCATGCGTTTGCCGACGTTGGCGTTGAGTTTGGCCGCGACCGCAGCGCTCGGAACAGTGAACTTGAACTTTTCGGCGACGGTGCCGGGCATCGTCACCATGGCCATTTCGCCCTCCCAGGTCTTGCACAGCCAGCCTTTGCGGGAGAACTTCTGAACGTACCCCGCGCGCTCGCCCTGGGCGTACGACCAGTGCAACGTGAGCCAGGTAAAGCCCGCGACGGCGGCGGCCGCCAGCACCGCGAAGACGACGAACACCTTGATCATGTTGGGATCCCGCCCCGGTCGCGGCCCCGCCGTGAGCCGCAAGCTGCCGATTATGCCTGCAAATTCCGCCGTGGTGGGCACGCTGGCAGCAAGAATCGGAATGCATCGCGCGGCCGGCAGCGGTTAGATAGCGCACATCGTGAAGACTCATTACAGGAGAGCGCTTATGAACGCTTGCGTGACCAAAGCCGATCGTCTCACGGCCATCCGGTATGCCACCGCGACCTGCTCGATGGGCATGGTCCTGGTCGCCACGACGGCCAAGGGCATCTGTGCAATCTTTCTCGGCGACGACCCTGAAGCGCTCGTCCGAGAGCTGCAGGTGCGCTTTGCGCCGTCGGATGATATCGAAGCCGACCAACGCCTCGCACGATTGGCGGCCACCGTTGCGGCCTTCGTCGAATCGCCGGCAGCGCCGCCGGATCTGACGTTGGATATTCGAGGCACGCGGTTTCAACGGCGTGTGTGGCAAGCCTTAACGTCGATTCCGGCCGGAACCACGGCCAGCTACGCCGAGATCGCCCGGCGGATCGGTGCGCCGAAGGCAGTGCGCGCAGTGGCACAGGCGTGCGGCGCCAATGCAATCGCTGTGGCCATACCCTGTCATCGGATCGTTCGCAGCGACGGCTCGCTGTCAGGATATCACTGGGGCCCTGAGCGCAAACGCATGTTGCTGCAACGCGAGGCGGCGCGGTGATGGGCCCCGGGACCGCAGCTTGCGCCCGCAGCCGCGGCGGCCGCAATCCCGAGGCGCAAGAGTCAGGCGTCGGCGCTGGTTCGACTCCTGTCGCGGTTCGCATCGGGGCGCGCGATTGGGAACAGGTCGCCAGTGAGCTGGATGCGCAGGGCTGCGCGCTGCTCGAGGGCCTGCTGAGCCCGCCGGAGTGCCGGGCGCTGGCCGAGCTCTACGACGAGCGGGACCGCTTTCGCAGCCGAGTGCTCATGAGCCGGCATGGATTCGGGCGTGGCGAGTATCAATACTTCGCCTACCCGCTGCCCCGGATGGTGGCGGAACTTCGCACCCGCCTGTATCCGTATCTCGTGCCGATCGCCAACCGGTGGAATGAGCAGATGCACATTGCGAGCCGATATCCCCCGGCACTCAGCCAGTTTCTTGCGCGCTGCCACGCGGCGGGTCAGACGCGGCCGACTCCTCTTCTGCTGCGCTATGAGAGCGGCGACTACAACTGCCTGCATCGGGATCTGTATGGCGAGCATGCCTTCCCGCTGCAAGTGACCCTCCTGCTGTCGCGGCCGGGAAAAGATTTCACCGGTGCGCAATTTGTGATGACGGAACAGCGGCCACGGATGCAATCGCGAGTGGAAGTGATCCCGCTACAACAGGGCGACGCTGCGATCTTTGCGGTTAATCAACGCCCTGTGCCCGGCAAACGTGGGCTGTACCGCGTCGGTCACCGGCACGGCGTGAGCCGGCTTCGTACCGGCCAACGCTATACGATCGGGTTGATTTTTCACGACGCGAAGTAGCCGGCGACGCGAAGTAGCCGGCGACGCGACTCGCGCAAACGCCTAGGCGGCCATCGGTAGCGCGATCTGCACTCGATTGCGGCCCGATCTCTTGGCAGCGTAAACAGCCTCGTCCGCGCGCGCGATCAGATGTTCTCCCCAGACCCCCAGCATGTCGCTCGTGGCCATCCCGATGCTGCAAGTCAGGCTGATCGGCTCGCCGAATCCCTCGACCCGTACGGAGGCGACGCGCTCGAGGATCCGCTGCGCGATGGGACGCGCGGCCGCCGAGTCGGCGCTGCTGAGGATCACCACGAACTCCTCACCGCCGTAGCGCCCGATGACGTCCGACTGACGCAACTCCGCCTGGATGGGCGCGATGATTGCCCCCAGGCACGCATCCCCGGCCGGATGGCCGAAGGAGTCGTTGATCTCCTTGAAATGATCCAGATCGATGAACAGAAGCGAGATCGGCAGCCCGCGAGCCTGCGCGCGCAGACAGGCGGCGTCGAGCCGCTCGACGAGCGAACGCCGGTTGAGCACTCCGGTCAGCGAGTCGGTCTGGGCGCGTCGTTCCGCATCCGTCAATGCAACCCTTTGCTCGCGCAGCCGGTCGGCCAATCCGAGCGCGATCAGGACAGCCGCGGCAACCATCGACAACGGCAGCCCGTAGTAGAGCAGCCGGTCGCGTTCATCGCCGCCGTGCAGCAGCAGCTGGATGGTCGTCGCGATCGTGAACGCTTCCAGCAACGCCCATGCGATGAAGAACCAGCCTGCTGCGCGGCTGCCCCGGCGCCACGCGATGAACGATACCACCAGGGTGAATACCGAGGAGCCGAGGAACAGAATGTTGCCGAGCGTGTTGACCAGGACGCCGAGCCCGATGAGCTTGCCAAGGTTCGCGAACGTGAGCACGACGAATGCCGCGGCGAGCCAGCCGAATACAGTGTAGACGCGTGGCGAGAATCGCCGCAGATCGGCAATCTCGCGTGCGAACAGGCACGCCGCGGCGCCACTGAGGGCCACCGGCACGTTCCAGGCGTAAGAGCCCAGCGGCGCTGCGTACGACAGCACCGGCCAATCGAAACCCTGGCCCGACAGGTAGGCGATGTAAAGTGCCTGCAGGCAGAACAGCGCGCTATACAGGATGAACAGCCTTTCCGACAGCACGAGCCAGATCAGGAATCCGGCGAGCGCCATCGCCATCAGAGCGCCGAACGCCAGGACGATCATTCGCTCGCGCGCCGCACCCTGCCCCAACACCGCATCGAGCGTCGACATCGAGAAGCGCAATCCTCCGGTGCCCCGCATGGCGGGGTCGATCCACGCGTACAGGCTTCGCCCCGCCGCAAAGTGAGCGGGGAGGATGAATACCGTATCGCGCGCGCCGCCGAATTCCGGCAGTCGGACCGCCCCCGGCAGCGCGCTCCCCGGTGCGCCGTCGGAAGCGTAGATGCGCATCGTGACGGAGCGACCCGTGTGGACACTGAGCACCGGTACGGCATCGGCTGTGAAAGGCTCGACGGCCCCTATTTTCAGCCAGAACGGTGTGCCTCGGGCGGTTGACTCGCGGTCGCTCGAGGATGTGAAGCGGGAGTCGAGCGCCCCGCTGATGACATCGGCCACCGCCGGCTCGGTGATCGAGGCATCGAGGACGCGGATCTCGGGCGTCGCGGCAGCAGCGGCGGCACTCAAAAGGCAGGCGATGATCGCCAGCATGGGCCTTTCCATGCGCCGGAGCACGACGCGAAGCGCGCCGGGAGAGAAACGCCTCATCGGACGTGTCCGCCGTGAACTGCGAAGTCCGGGATTATGCCGCAACTAAATCAGTGGCGGCATCGCGTTCGGGGGGCGGGTGCGGGCCAGTGCGAATGCGGCGTCGCAAATTCGTCGGGACAAGACTCGGGGCAAGACCAGGCGCGGTGGTCACCGCGTCTGGCAGCCCCCCATCAGCGTCTTTCCCAATGACCTCGCGCGAGGCGCCAGCCACCGCGCTCGTGCATCCAGCGATGAGGTACCCAGCGTTGGCCAGGGTGCGGACGATCCCAGTGTCCCGGCACCCACTCGTGGCGTCCGCCAACCCAATTCCAGTATCCACCGAGCCAGACGTACCCTGGCTCCGGCGCAACGCCGTATTCCTCTACTCTAGGCGGGGGTGGCGCCGTGGCCACGACGCCGCCAACATAGTAGCGATCCGGGGGGGCGGCCGCGACGACGCAGCCGCCTAGCGCAATCCCTAGCACGGAAATTGCTACCAGTTTTGCTGAACGAAGCAGGGACTGAGTCATATGCACTCCAGCGGATTGAGAGCTAGCCGGACTCGTGTGAGGCTCTGGCGTAACAACGCAAGACGTCATCATTAGTTCACAGGAATGGAGTAAAGCAGATGCCGGAAGGGGGTCGGGACATCGTATTCCTGTTCGATGTGGACAATACCCTGCTCGACAACGATGGGGTGCAGGCGGATCTGGGCACACACCTGGAAAGCGAGTTCGGCCGGGCCGCCCGCGAACGGTATTGGGCGATATTCGAGACTCTGCGCGCGGAGCTCGGCTACGCGGATTACCTGGGCGCGCTGCAGCGATACCGGCTGGAGGATCCGGACGATCCGCAGCTGTTGCGGATGTCCTCGTACCTCATCGATTACCCGTTTGCGAGCCGGCTGTATCCGGGTGCATTGCAAACGCTTGCACAGTGCGGCCGGCGGGGCCCCACGGCGATCCTCTCCGACGGCGATGTCGTCTTCCAGCCGCGCAAGGTCGAGCGCTCGGGACTGTGGGATGCCGTGGACGGCCGGGTGATGATTTACCTGCACAAGGAGACGATGCTCGATGCCGTGGCCCGCCGCCACCCCGCGCGACACTACGTCATGGTGGATGACAAGTTGCGCATACTGACCGCCATGAAGAAGGTCTGGGGATCGAAGCTGACCACGGTTTTTGTGCGTCAGGGACATTACGCGCTCGATCTGGCCAACATCACCACGTACCCGGCGGCCGACGTCACGGTCGAGCGGATTGGCGAGCTCGCCGGGCAGGAGCTCGCCAATCTGTCCGGAGCACCATGAGCAACGCCACAGTGAATCCACTGGCTGGCAAGCCGGCCCCCGTCGGCATGCTGATCGACGTGCCGCGGCTCGTCACAGCGTACTTCGCGCTGCAACCAGATGCGTCGGTCGCGGCCCAACAGGTCGCGTTCGGCACCTCAGGGCACCGCGGCACGGCACTCGAGCGTAGCTTCAACGAATGGCATGTGCTCGCCATCACCCAGGCCATCTGTGAACACCGCAAGCTGCAAGGCATCGATGGTCCGCTGTTCCTGGGCATCGACACGCATGCGCTTTCGGCACCGGCTTGCGCAAGCGCGCTCGAGGTTCTGGCCGCGCATGGAGTCGATGTCATGCTCGCCGAGCGGGACGAATTCACGCCGACGCCGGCCGTCTCCCACGCGATACTGGTATACAACACCGGCCGCCAGAGCGGGCTGGCGGACGGGATCGTCGTCACCCCCTCGCACAACCCACCTCAGGACGGGGGCTTCAAATACAACCCGCCGAATGGCGGGCCGGCGGACAAGGATATCACCGGATGGATCGAGAGCCGGGCGAACGAGCTGCTGCAGGGCGGCCTGCGAGGCCTCGAGCGGCTCACCTATGACAATGCACTGAAGGCCGACACCACGCACCGGTACGATTATCTCAACACGTACGTCAACGACCTTTCCCAGGTCATCGATCTCGAGTCGATCCGCGGGTCCCAACTGAGTGTGGGAGTGGATCCGCTGGGCGGCGCCGGCGTGCACTACTGGGCGGCGATTGCGCAACGCTATCGACTGAACCTGACCGTTCTCAACACGCAAGTCGATCCCACTTTTCGCTTCATGAGCGTGGATTGGGACGGCCGTATCCGCATGGATCCGTCATCGCCATACGCGATGCAGGGCCTGATCCATCTGAAGGATCGCTTCGACGTTGCCTTCGCCTGCGACACGGATCATGACCGCCACGGCATCGTCACGCGCAGCGCCGGACTGTTGCCGCCCAATCACTATCTGTCCGTGGCGATCGACTACCTGTTCAGGAACCGGCCGCAGTGGCCCCGCGCAGCGGGTATCGGCAAGACGGTGGTCAGCAGCGGCATGATCGACCGCGTCGCCGCGAAACTGGCGCGGCGGCTGTATGAAGTGCCCGTTGGTTTCAAGTGGTTCGTGAGCGGCCTTTGCGACGGCTCGCTCGGGTTCGGCGGCGAGGAGAGCGCCGGCGCCTCGTTCGTGCGATTCGACGGCGGCCCCTGGAGCACGGACAAGGACGGCATCATACCGGCGTTGCTCGCTGCGGAAATCACGGCGCGCGCAGGGCGCGATCCTGGCGAGCTGTACCGCGCACTGACACGCGAATTCGGCGAGCCCGCGTTCGAGCGCGTCGATGCACCCGCGACCAAGGTCCAGAAGCAGATCCTGCGGAGGCTGTCACCGCAGCAGGTACGCTCCACGGAGCTCGCCGGCGAGAGGATTACGCTCGCACTGACCGATGCGCCGGGTAATGGCGCGCCCATCGATGGATTGAAGGTTCTCACGGAGCACGGCTGGTTCGCGGCACGGCCCTCGGGCACCGAGGAGATCTACAAGATCTACGCGGAGAGTTTTCTCGGCGCCGGGCACCTGCGCCGCATCATCGAGGAGGCCCAGCAGATCGTCGGTGACTGTTTCGCGGCGCAGCAGCTCAATGCGCCGGCATGAGGGTGCTGTAGCCGTTCCAGATGATCTCGATTCCGATGCACATCAGGATGAACGCCGACAGGCGCACCACCACTTCGACACCGCTGGCACCCAACAGGCGCGCGATGTTGCCTGCGAACCGGTAGGCGATGTAGATGCTCGCGGCGATCGCGATCACTCCCACGAACGCGCCGATCGCGTGTTGTGCCACGTCCGCCAGTTGAAATCCGGCCGCCGGCTTCTTGCTGCCGATCGTGATCGCGACCGACATCGAGCCTGGACCCACTGTCAGGGGCATCGTGAGCGGATAGAAAGTGCCGATCCTGTGCCCGCCCGCGGCCTGGACGTCGGCTGAGCCGTGGTCGGACCACTCCTCCTGAGTCAGCAGCTTCCACCCCAGCGCGGTGACGACCAGGCCTCCCGCGATCCGCACGACGGGCAGCTCGATTCCGAAGAACACCAGCAGCCACGGCCCGAGCGCCATGGATCCGAGCAACAGGGCGAAGCCGTTGATGGACACCCGGCGCGCCAGCGCATTGCGCTCGGCATGGGGCAGGGTCGAGGTCAGCGCCAGAAAGAACGGTGCGGCCTCGATGGGATTGACGATCGGGAAGAGCCCCGCGAACGTCAATAGAAATGCGCTGATGATTCCAGTCACGTCTCGACCTCGATTGCCGTTGAGGCGCCGCGCGTTGCGGGCCGTGAGCCCGCCGCAGTGACCCCGCCCAGTGAGTCTGCCCAGTGAATCTGCCCAGTGAGTCTGCCCAGTGAGTCTGCCCAGTGAGTCTGCGGCGGGCATTCTACGTGGCGATGCTACTGGCCGCAGGCAGGCCCTCGATGTCCGAAAATGGCTAGTCGGCCACGGCGGCGGCGCGTATCGTGCGGCTCATGCCAGACCTCTTCGGCCTCGACAGGAGCGCGCTCGAGCGCGCGCGGCTCAGCCGCGATTCCCGTTTCGACGGCAAGTTCTTCATCGCCGTCACCTCGACCGGAATCTACTGCCGGCCGATCTGTCCGTCGCCTGCATCCAAGAGCGCCAATGTGCGCTATTACCCGACTGCGGCCGCAGCCGCTGAAGCCGGCTTTCGTCCCTGCCTGCGCTGCCGGCCGGAAGCGGCGCCCGGAACGCCCGCCTGGATGGGCCCTTCGGCGGTGGTTCGGCGTGCATTGCGGCTCATCGACGCGGGCGCGCTGGACGGCACTTCCGTGACGATGCTCGCGACTCGCGTCGGAGTCGGCGCCCGCCATTTGAATCGGCTGTTCCTCCAATACGTCGGCGCATCTCCGGTCGCCGTGGCGCAGACCCGCCGCCTGCACTTCGCCAAGCGCCTTCTCGATGAAACCGACCTGCCTGTCACGCAGATCGCGCTGGCGGCCGGTTTCGGCAGCATCAGGCGCTTCAACGCCGCGTTCCAGGCAACTTATGCACGCCCGCCGCGGGAACTGCGCAAACGGCCGCGGGGCCAGGCCGTGCCGGACGTTGGCGGCGAAGTCGTGCTTCGGCTTGCGTACCGGCCACCGTATCACTGGCTCCAGGTCCGCGATTTTCTGGCGGCCCGTGCGCTGCCTGGTGTCGAGCGCGTCGATGCCCGGGGCTATGCCCGGACAGTTGGCTTGAGCAGCGGGCCCGCAATCATCTGTGTGAACGCGCTCGGCGCAGCGGATGCACTCGAGCTGCGGGTGCGTGGGGCAGCGCCCGCCGCACTTTTCCAGCTCTCCAGCGCGGCCCGGCGCACGTTCGACCTCGCGGCCGATCCGGCACGGATTGGATTTGCGCTCGAGTCGGACCCGCTGCTCGGACCGTTGGTGAAAAACAAGCCGGGCCTGCGGATTCCGGGCGCATGGGATCCGTTCGAGTGCGCCGTCCGGGCGGTACTGGGCCAACAGGTCAGCGTGGCTGCCGGGCGCACCTTGGCCGCGCGCGTCGTCGGGCGAGCGGGTCGGCGAATCGATGGCGGTACGGATGGCCTGACCCACTTGTTTCCTTCACCGGCAGAGCTCGAGGCGGCCGATCTCGATGGACTGGGCATCACCGGCGCGCGAACCAACGCGCTTCGAGCCATGGCACGCGCCGTGATCGACGGGCGCCTGGACTTCAGCGCGCCGGCCGACGAGGTGGGTGCCGTGTTGGCGTCGTTGCCGGGATTCGGAGACTGGACGGCTCAGTACATCTCGCTGCGCGCATTAGGGGAACCGGACGCGTTCCTGAGCGGTGATCTCATATTGAGGCGTGTCGCCGGCGCCGAGGGCTCACCACTCTCGCCACGGGTGCTGCAGACACGAGCCGAAGCCTGGCGGCCGTGGCGCAGTTACGCCGTGTTGCATCTGTGGGGTCTGGCGGCCCAGGCTGCGGCACCTGGATGCCGGCTTTTCCCCCGTTAGTCTCTCGTGGCAAGCAACACCAACCAGGCGGTTCGCGAGGTCTGTCTCTCGTTTCCGGAGTCGGAGGAGTTCCTTTCACACGGCTCCCCCAATTTCCGGGTGCGGGGCAAGACCTATGCGACTTACGTGATCAATCATCACGGGGATGGCCGGGTCGCTCTGTGGCTGAATGCACCCGCGGGAGCGCAGGAGCATCACGTGGAGGCCGAGCCGAAGCATTTCTTCGTACCGCCCTATGTTGGACCGCGCGGCTGGCTCGGCGTGCATCTGAACAAGGGCCTGTCATGGGCGCGGATCGCCGCGCTGGTGCGCCAGGCTTACGAGAAAGTGGCGCCCCGGGCGCTGGCCGACTCGATCGGCCGGACTGTGCAGATCAAGCCACCCGAGAGGCTCGCGGCGGACGAAGCGGATGCGATGCTATCGCGGCAGGCGCAAGCGATCCTGAAAAAGTTGCGCAAGATCTGCCTGGCGTGGCCTGAAACCACGCAAGCCACGCAGTTCGGATTTCCCGTCTGGCGCGCCGGCAAGAAGACGTTCGCCTCCATTCACGCCAGCAGCGATGCGGGCGGAGCGCCGAGTTCCGCCCGGCCTAAGCGGCGGCTCAGGCTGTATTTCTGGGTCGGAGTGGAGGCCCAGGGGTTGATGACGGCGGATGAGCGCTACGAGATTCCGGCTTACATGGGACACAACGGCTGGATTGCGCTCGACGTGACGGATCATTGCGATTGGGAAGAGGTGCGCGGGCTCGCCTTGCAGAGCTACCGGCATTTCGCGCTGCGGCGGATGCTCGCGGATCTGAAGTGACAGCGCGGGCCTGCCTCGACGACCGCCTTCCCCGCGTCCAAAAGCAACCGCCCCGGCGGGGTGATCGGCCGCAAACGTCCGCAAGCGCATCACATCTGCGGCGCCCACGCTGAGCACCAGCCGGCCGCCTTGACCTGCTTGCCCGGAAAAATCTGGCAGGGCCCCTGGGTCGAGGTGTCGGCGCCCTGGTACAGAGCGCAAGTGGCGCATTTGTTTCCCGCCGGCACGCCCTTCGCCTTGGCCGCATCTTGCGTATATTTCAGATTCTTCGCCGCCGGATCGTCAGGACTGAGCAGCGGCGCCTCGGCCGCGAGGCCCGTGGTCAGGCGCGCCATTGCCAGCGGCGCAAGCGTTGCGCCCAACAACCCTTTCTTGAGCAGATTCCGTCGGGACAGGTTGGTATCCGAGGCCATCGAGGTCTCCTTTGAGATAATCGGGATCGCGTGAGGTCACCGGGATCGCGCGGGGACTTCGCGATGTCCGCGTGGGCTACAGCGCGTCGGCGATATCCTGGAGGATGCCGTTATCCTGCGGCTTGATCGGCGGGGGATACCGCTTGAGCACGCGGCCGTCGCGGCCGATGAGGAACTTCTCGAAATTCCAGCTGATATCGCCTGCGATGCCGGTGTCGGGCGAGGTCAGGAACCGATACAGCGGATGGCGCCCCGGCCCGTTCACCTCGAGCTTCGAGCTCAGTGGAAAGCTCACGTCGTAGCTCGTCCGGCAGAATTCGATGATCTGCTGCTCCGTACCGGGCTCCTGGCCTGCGAACTGGTTGCAGGGAAAGCCGACGACCGTGAAATTCTGATCCTGCAGCTCCCGTTGCAATTGCTCCAGCCCGGCATATTGCGGTGTCAGTCCGCAGCGGCTGGCCACGTTTACCGCGAGCGTGACCTTGTCCCGCAGACGACCCAGCAAATCGGCCGAGCCGTCGATGCCCGGGACGGGAATGTCGTAAAACCCGCTCATGGTCGTACCACCCTTGGAAGAAAAGCGCTGTAGTAAGCCTACGTGAACACCAGCAGCCGGTCGACGGCCGCTGGTGTCGCCGAGATACAATCCGGCAGCGTTCGAGCTACCGGGGAAATTTCATGTTGCGCCGGGGAACACCGTGACATCCAGGGTCGCACTCGTGACGGGCGGGGGATCCGGAATCGGGCGCGGTGTGGCGCTCGCATTGTCGAAGGCGGGCTTCGCGGTCGTCTTGACGGGCCGCCGCCTCGCGCAACTGGAACAAGTGGCACAGGAGGCCGGGCCGCCGTCGCTGGCTGTCACCGCGGACGTGACCGATCCGCCTTCCGTAGCCGCCCTTTTTGCACGCATCGGTGAGCGATTCGGCAGGCTGGATGTGCTCTTCAACAACGCCGGCACCGCCGCGCCTGCCGCACCACTGGAAGACGTGCCTCTGGAGCAATGGCGGCACGTCATCGAGACCAACCTGACGGGCGCGTTCCTGTGCACGCAGGCGGCCTTCCGCCTGATGAAGACTCAACAGCCCCGCGGCGGGCGAATCATCAACAATGGATCGGTAGCGGCCGCCTCGCCCAGACCCCGGATGGCCGCGTACACCGCTTCGAAGCATGCGCTGACCGGCCTCACCAAATCGACCTCGCTCGAGGGACGCCAATACGATATCGCCTGCGGACAGATCGACATCGGCAATGCGGCGACGGCGCTCGCGGCACCGTTCTCGCATGGCACACTGCAGGCCGACCTGTCACTCAAACCGGAGCCCACGATCGCCGTCGATGACGTCGCCGGCGCGGTCCTCTACATGGCGAGCCTGCCGCTGTCGGCCAATGTGCTGTTCATGACAGTGATGGCGACGAAGATGCCGTTCATCGGGAGGGGCTAGCCGGACGCGGATCCACGGTCGATGCCGTGCGCGTCCTGCCGATGAAGTCCGCGACGTTGTCGTGCAGCGCCTTGAGGTCCGGCTCGTGCGCGTAGACCATATGGCCCGAAGTGTAGAAATGCATTTCGATGTTCTTCTGCAGCTCAGGCTCGATCGGTAGCTGCTGCAGCTCGTACATCGCCGCGAAGAAGGGCGTCGCGAGATCGAAGTAGCCGCCGTTCATCATCACCTTGAGGTTGGGGTTGGTCTTCATGGCGAACGCGAGATCGGGCTCGACGTTGGTCCCCTGTGGAAGCTTGATCGAAGCGCCTGGGGGCTGGTGCAGGAAATCCCAGACCTTCTCGACGTCTGCTCCCTCCTTGTAGGTCATCTTGGCACCGAACTTGAGCGTCGTGCGCACGTAGTCGTTGAAAGCGGATACGTACGCGGAGGAGATCGCCGCCGACTGCGGGTCGTAGTCCGCCTCCTTGCTCATCGGATCGATCGTCGGTCCGGAGAAGCGGCTGTCGAGGCGCCCGGTCGTCGTCCCGCTTCCCAGCAGAGTCTTCTCGAATTCACCGACGTTGATCCGCAGATTGGCGCGCTCGATGTAATCCGCCGGCAGCCCCGTGTACTCGTGCAGTTTGGCCGCTATCTCGGTCTTGCGTGCGGCCGGCAGGTTGTTGCCCGCGATGAGCGCCTGCCAGTAGTCGCCGAGGGCAAATTGCTCCACCTGCGTGAGCAGGGGCTCGAGGGCTTGCGGCTGGTTGGGAAGCTTGTGGTGATACCACGCGCTCGCCGTGTAGGACGGCAAAGCCAGCACGTAAGGCTGGTCCACGCCCGGGTTGAATTGCGGGCCGTCCGCACTGTCGTCGAAGCTGAGAATCTGCGAGAGCAGGATGATGCCGTTGAGGTCCAGTGACTTCTCGCCCTGCAGGACGTACGCGAGCAGGGCGGCCCGCGTGGTTCCGTAGCTCTCGCCAAAGAGATACTTGGCCGAGTTCCAGCGGCCATGGCGCGACAGAAACCCGACGATGAAGTTGGCAAACGCGTGCGCGTCCTGGTCAACGCCGTAGAACGCCTTCTCCTTGTCCGCACCGCGCAGATGTCCGAAGCCCGTTCCCGGCGCATCGATGAATACGAGGTCGCTCGCATCCAGCAGGCTGTATTCGTTGTCCACGATCCGATACGGCGCCGCAGCGCTGTGCGAGTCGTTGGCCGTCACGACCCGTTTTGGACCGAACGCGCCCATGTGAAGCCACACGGTCGAGGAGCCAGGACCGCCATTGAAGAGAAAGGTGATCGGCCGGCGCGGATCCTCGTGGTCGCCCCGGAAGTAGGCGACGTAAGACATGGCCGCGTGAGCGGGAATGGGCGGCGGATTGCCATGCTCGTCGTGCGGCGGGGGTGGCTCGTCATCCTTCGGGTCCTTCAGATAGACGACCTGCACGCCTGCTTCGGCCTGATAGGAGATCTTGGCGCCCTTGATCGTGATCGATCCCGCTGACGCCTGGCTCTCATCCTTGAGAAAGCGTGGCGAATCCACCTGATCGACCGGGGGGGTGTCGTGCCTGGCGTCCGGGGTGCTGTCCGCGGCCTGCACCGAGCCGAGCGCCGTGCACAGCCAGCAGCACGCCGCGGGCAGGACATTGAGAGACTTCATTATTTGCTCATCCTTTGCGTGAATCGCCAATTATGCTGGATGAATTGAGGGAATTGATCGACAATCCGCTGTCGAACATCACAATTTGCTGCAGCGCACACGGGGGTTGTGAGCGACTGCACGACTTGAACGAAGAACCGTCAATGGGTCCCGAAATCGAAACGCTGCTCGAACCGCTCTCGGCGGACGCACCCTGTGGGGTGGATCTCGAGGACACCCAGCTGCTGGCCGGCTTCGATGCCTACCGCTTGTTTGGCAACGATACCCCGCTGCCCAGCGACACCGACTGGCGCGAGATTCGCGACAAGGCAATCGAGGCGCTGTCGCAGAGCCGGGACTTGCGGCTGCTGGCCCATCTGGCGGCGGCCGTTGTCCGCATCGAGGGCCTGGCAGCGTTTACTTCGGTAGTGACGGTCGCCGACCGCTGGCTCACCGATCACTGGGATCAGGTGTTTCCGCGCGTGGATGAGGATGCTCTGCTGCGCAAGAACGCATTGAATGGCCTGGCCGACCGGATGGCGATCGTCGATGCCGTGCGCCGCACCCCCATCGTGGCGCACCGGCAGCTGGGGGCTTTCTGCCTGCGGGATATGGAGCTTGCGACCGGCCAGCTCGCGCCCACCGAAGCCGACACGAAGGCGCCGAATTCTGCGCAGATCGAGGCTACTCTCTCCGGTACACCGGTCGAGCAGCTCGCGGCACTCGCCGCGGCGCTCGAAGCCGGCATGGGCGCGCTGCGCAACGTCGTGGCGACGATGCAGACCCGGGGCGGATTCGAGTCCTCACCGGACTTCGACCCGCTGCTGAAGCCATTGTCCCGCATTGCCAAGCTGGTGAACGACCACCTGCCCAGCACTGCGGCGGCCGCGGGTACGGCAGACGGCGCAGCGGACGGCAGCGGGGAAGGCGCCAGGGGAGCGCCGGGAAGCGTCTCGGATATCCGCTCACGGCAAGATGCGATTCGCGCAATCGACGCGATTGCGGCATTCTTCCGTTCCCACGAGCCATCGAGCCCCGTACCCCTGTTCCTGGAGCGGGCGAAACGTCTCGTGTCCAAGAGCTTCATGGAAGTGCTGGAAGATATTGCGCCCGACAGCCTGAGCCAGGCGAAGCTGATCGGCGGCATCAAGAGCGACGACGGCCAGTAAAGGGCAATCGAATCCAACCGCAGGAGATCCATCGTGGCCAAGGCAAGCAGTCAGAAATTCATAGCGCGCAACCGCGCGCCGCGGGTGCAGATCGAATACGAGGTCGAGCTCTACGGCGCGCAGAAGAAGGTCCAGGTGCCCTTCGTCATGGGAGTGATGGCCGATTTGTCCGGCGACGTGGCGGAGCCGCTCCCCGGGGTCGATGAGCGCAAGTTTCTGTCGGTCGATGTGGACAACTTCGACGAGCGCATGAAGTCCATGAAGCCGCGCGTGGCCTTCCGGGTACCCAACACTTTGACGGGCGAGGGGCAGCTCAACGTGGACATCACGTTCGAGAGCATGGACGACTTCTCGCCGGCGGCCGTGGCGCGCAAGGTCGATGCGCTGAGCAAGCTGCTCGAGGCACGCACGCAGCTGTCGAATCTGGTCACCTACATGGACGGCAAATCGGGCGCTGAAGAGCTGATTTCCAAGGTGCTCAACGATCCGGCGCTGCTGAAATCGCTCGCCGACAAGGCGAAGCCGCAAGAGTGAAGACGCAACCGTGAGGCTGGGGGAGAAGGCAGATGGCTGAAGCGAAGACTGAAAGTGCGGCTGGTGCCGCGGCACTCGAAGCGGACCAGCTCGGAGCGCTCCTGCAGAAGGAGTTCAAGCCGAAGACCGATCGGGCGCGGTCCGAAGTGGAGACCGCGGTGCGCACCCTGGCGGAGCAGGCGTTGCGGGATACGGCGGTCGTGTCCGACGATGTGATCGGCACCATCAAGGCGATCATCGCCGAGATCGACCAGAAGCTCACCGAGCAGGTCAATCTCATTCTCCACAACGAACGCTTCCAGCAGGTCGAAGGCGCCTGGCGCGGCCTGAGCTACCTGATCAACAACACCGAAACCGACGAGATGCTCAAGATTCGCGTCATGAACATCTCCAAGAAGGATCTGGGCAAGACCCTCAAGAAATACAAGGGTGTCGCCTGGGATCAGAGCCCGCTCTTCAAGAAGCTCTATGAAGAGGAGTACGGCCAGCTCGGCGGCGAGCCCTTCGGCTGCCTCGTGGGCGACTATCAGTTCGACCACACGCCGCCGGATGTCGAGCTGCTGGGCCAGATCGCGCAGATCTCGGCGGCGGCCCACGCCCCGTTCGTGGCGGCGGCGGCTCCCTCGCTGATGGGCATGGAATCCTGGCAGCAGCTGGCGAATCCGCGTGACCTGGCGAAGATCTTCGGCGCTCCCGACTATGCCGCGTGGCGCTCGCTGCGCGAATCAGACGATGCGAAGTACGTGGGACTGGCCATGCCCCGCTTCCTGGCACGGCTGCCGTACGGCGCGAAGACTTCGCCGGTCGAGGAGTTCGATTTCGAGGAGGAGACCGCCGCAGGCGATCACAGCAAGTACACCTGGGCGAACGCGGCATACGGAATGGCCGTCAACATCAATCGCTCCTTCAAGCTGTATGGCTGGTGTTCGCAGATCCGCGGCGTGGAATCGGGCGGTACCGTCGAAGGCCTGCCCGTACACACGTTTCCCACCGACGACGGCGGCGTTGACATGAAATGCCCGACCGAAATCGCGATCAGCGACCGGCGCGAAGCAGAGCTCGCCAATTGCGGACTCATGCCGCTCATCCATCGCAAGAATACGGATGTGGCGGCGTTCATCGGCGCTCAGTCGCTGCAGAAGCCGACGGAGTACACGGACCCGGACGCCACCTCGAATGCCCGCCTGTCCGCGCGGCTGCCGTATCTGTTTGCCAGCTGCCGCTTCGCGCACTATCTGAAGTGCATGGTGCGCGACAAGGTCGGCTCGTTCAAGGAGCGCTCCGACATGGAACGGTTCCTGTCAGACTGGATCAAGGGCTACGTGCTCGGCAACCCGCAGGACGCGGGCGACACCCTGAAGGCGCAGAAGCCGCTGGCCGGTGCCGAAGTGAAGGTCGAGGAAGTCGAAGGCAATCCGGGCTACTACAGCGCGCGGTTCTACCTTCGGCCGCATTATCAGCTCGAGGGCGTCAATGTCACGTTAAGTCTGGTGTCGCGCCTGCCTTCGCAGAAGGCCGCCTGACATCCGCCGCACTGAACCGATCAATTCAACACACCTGGGGAGTCCGCAGTCATGGCCGGTGATATGTTTCTCATGTTGGATGGCATCAAGGGCGAGTCCGCCGACGACAAGCACAAGGGGGAGATCGACATCGAATCGTTCTCCTGGGGGCTGGCGCAGACCGGCTCCGGCAGCCGCGGCACCGGTTCGGGCACCGGCAAGGTTGATATCTCGGACATCAGCATCCAGAAGCGCGTGGACAGGTCCTCGCCCACCCTGCAGCTCGCCTGCGCGAACGGCAAGCACATCGCCAAAGGCAAGCTCACCGTGCTCAAGGCGGGCGAGAATCCGCTCGAATACTTCACGGTCGATCTGGAGAGCATCCTGGTCTCCAGCTACCAGTTGAGCGGCGCCGACGGGGCGGGCATTCCCACGGAGTCGCTTGCCTTGAACTTCGTCAAGGTCAAGACCGAGTACTGGACGCAAAGCGACAAGGGCGCGAAGGGCGAGAATGCGAATTTCTCCTGGGATATCGCCAAGAACGTGAAGTTCTAGGCGCGCGCGTGCCCGCGTGACTGCCGCCGAAGAGAAGCTGCGCGCTGGCGATCTGGCCGCGTGCCTTGCGGATTTGCAGGCTGAGATCCGGCGCACTCCGGCCGAGCCGAAGCCGCGAATCTTTCTCGCGCAGCTGCTGATGGTGCTGGGGGAGTGGGATCGCGCACTCACCCAGCTCACCGTCGTGGGCGAGATGGATGCCAGCGCCATTCCCATGACACGCGCCTATGCGGCCGCCATCCAGTGCGAGCGGCTGCGCGCCTCCGTCCTGAAGGGCGAGCGCTCGCCGCTGATATTCGGCGACCCGGAAGGGTGGCTCGCACTGGTGGTGCAGGGGCTCGCCGCGCTCGCCGCCGGGCGGGCCGAGCAGGCGGATGCGATTCGCGCCGAAGCGTTCGAGGCCGCCCCCACGACCGCCGGCACCCTGAACGGCACCGACTTCGAGTGGATCGCGGATGCGGACTCCCGTCTCGGCCCCATTCTCGAGGTGCTGTTGAACGGCGCCTATTACTGGGTGCCGTTTCATCGCATCGCCGCCGTCAAGTTCGAATCGCCCGCGGACCTGCGCGACCTGGTCTGGCTGCCCGCGCAATTCACCTGGGCGAACGGCGGCGAGGCGCTGGGCTTCATTCCAACACGCTACGCCGGAACCGAGAGCGCGGCGGATCCCGCATTGCGGCTGGCGCGCAGGACGGAGTGGACATCGATCGGGTCCGAGGCATTCGCGGGACGCGGTCAACGCGTGCTCGCAACGAGCGCAGACGAAGTACCGCTGCTCGAGGTACGCGAGCTGCTGCTGCGGTTGACCGGTTCTTGAGGCGAAGCCGCAATGGCAGACCTCGCGCTGAACGAACGTCTGCAGCCCGCGCTGCTCGACAGGCTGATCGACGATGAGCGTACGGTCGCGCTCGTCCACATTGTCGTCGAGGTAGCAGCGCTTGAGCGTCTGAAGCTGCCGCTCCAGGGTCTCCTTGATATCCTCGTGGCGCAGGGCTTGCGCCTGCAACAGCGGGAAGCGGCGGGGGATTTCCTGGAATTGCGGTTCACGGCCTCGCGCTCGCATGCGAGTCCGGCACAGCTGCGCGCGTTGGTGATCCGACCGCCCGGCGCGCCCGGCGGAGTGCCGCTGCAGTCGTTCGCAACGGTGCAGTCCGCTTCGATACCCAACGTGGAGCTGGAACCGGCCGACCGCCGTCTGGTCTCGAGGGCCAGGCTGCGCGAGTGTGTGCTGCGCGACCTGAGCTGGCTGTTCAACTCGCTGAACCTGGATTCCTCGCAGGATCTGACTGCCTTCCCCGAGGTCGCCGCGTCCGTGCTCAACTTCGGCCTGCCCTCGTTCGCCGGCCGCATGACCTCGTCGATCGACCCGTTGGAATCTGCTCAGCGCCTGCGTCGCGCCGTCGAGCTGTTCGAGCCCCGCCTGAGCGCGGTGCGCGTCAGGCCCCAACCTCCGACGCAGGAGGAGAGCGATGGCACCCTCGAATTCACGATCGACGCGCAACTGTGGGGCTATCCCACGCCGCAGCAACTCGAGCTGCACACGAAGATCGATACGATGACCGGCGACATCTCCGTGACGGAAGGGCGCCGGGCCCGCGAGCCCCGGTAGCCCGACTCATGGATCCGCGACTGCTCGAATACTACAACCGTGAGCTGCAGTTCATGCGCGAGACCGGCGCTGAATTTGCGCGGCTGTATCCGCGCGTCGCCGCTCGTCTGGGCCTCGACGAGCTCGAGTGCGCAGATCCGTACGTCGAGCGGTTGCTGGAGGGATTCGCCTTTCTCGCCGCTCGCGTGCAGCTGAAGCTCGACGCGCGGCATCCGCAGTTCACTCAACAGCTGATGGAGCTCGTGTACCCCGGGTTCCTGGCGCCCGTGCCCGCGGCCGCGGTGGTGGAGATCACCCCGGACCTGGAGGAAGGCTCTCTGAAGGAGGGCGTCCTCATCCCGCGCGGCAGCTCGCTCAAGACACCGCTGGGCAAGGGCGAGCGGACGAGTTGCGAATTCCGCACGGCTCAGGATGTGACGCTGTGGCCGCTGACGGTTACGGATGCGAAGTACCTATCCGGAACCGGTGCGGTCAGCGGGCAAGGCCTGAAGGTCGATTCGCACAGCAAGGCGGCGATCCGGCTGCGGCTGGCCACCGCGGGGGGCATCCCCCTGAGCACGCTGCCGCTCGATTCACTGAATTTCTATGTGAAGGCCACGCCGGGAATTGCCTCGCGCATCTATGAGCAGGCTCATGCGAACTGTGTCGGCGTACGCGTGCGGCCGCTGCCCGCGCAGAAAGCCGACATCGCGCTGCCTGCGAGCTGCGTCGCGGAAATCGGCTTCGACGATGCGGCCGCGCTGTTGCCGCCGTCGCGCGCCGGATTCGGCGGCTTCAGGCTGTTGCAGGAGTATTTCATCCTGCCCGAGCGGTTCATGTTCATCGGCCTCAGGGGACTGCGCGGCGCGCTGCGCTCGTGTACGTCCGGCGAAGTCGAGATCATCTTGTTGTTCGACCGTATTCAGCCGGCCCTCGAGAACGCTCTCGACGCTGCCCAGTTCCGCCTCAATTGCACACCTGTCGTCAATCTGTTTCCCCGGGCGTGCGGGCGCATCGAGCTGCACGGCCGCGACGTCGAATATCACGTTCTGCCCGATCGCAACCGCCCACAGGACTTCGAGGTCTACGGCATCGAGAAGGTCACCGGCGTCATGCGCGAGGGGAGCGGTGGGAATTTCAACATTGCGCCGTTCTACTCGGCCGCGCACCGCTCGGCCGCAAACGAAGAGCGAGCCTATTACACCATTCAGCGCCGTCCACGGCTGGCCTCCGCACGCCAGTTGCGGACCGGCGAGCGCACGAGTTACCTGGGCACCGAGTGTTACATCTCGGTGACCGATTCGGCACAGCGTTTCGAGCGCGGCGAGGCACCCCAGGCGGATGTCGAGGCGCTGTGCACGAATCGCGACCTCCCCATCCACGCGAGCTTCGGCAAAGGGCGCACGGACTTCGTGCTGGAAACCGGTGCGCCGGTAGCCTCGATCCGCTGCATTACCGGTCCCACGCCGCCGCGTGCGGCGCCCACGTGGGGCGAGAGCGCCTGGCGTCTCGTAAGCCATCTGTCGCTTAACTATTTGTCTATCGAGGCGCAGGGGATCGATCTTCTTCGGGATTTTCTGGCGCTGTACGCGGATCCGAATGACAGCGTCGCGGCACGGCAGATCGAGGGCCTCAAGGGTGTCAGTGTCGAGCCTGTGGTGCGCCGCATGCCAATTGCCGGACCGATCAGCCATGGACGCGGTCTCGCGATCACCCTGACGCTGGACGATGCCGCATTCGAGGGCACTGGACTGCTGCCGTTGTCGGCGGCGCTCGAGCGCTTCTTCAGGCGCTACGTCAGCCTCAATTCCTTCACTCAGCTGCGGCTGCAGTCCGCAACCCGCGGTGCGATCAAGCAATGGCCGGTGCGGATCGGCAGCAGGCACATCCTGTGACGATCCTCGATGACCTGCGTGCGGCTCCGGAGCAGTACACGCTGTTCGGCGCGCTACGCCGGATCGAACAGGCGCATCCGGATCGCCCGCGGTTGGGCAAGTCGCGCAAGGCAGCCGACGATCCGGTGCGGATCGCGCAGCGGCCACATTTGTATTTTGCGCCTGCCGAGGTCGCCGCTTTCGGCGGCGACCTGCCGATTCCCTGTATCGAGCAGCATGGCTTCGGTGTTTTCGGTCCGAACGGTGCGCTGCCGCTGCACCTGACCGAGCAGGCGTACGCCCGCGAGCACCAGGCGGACGACCCGGCACTCAGCGACTTCGTCAACGCATTCCAGCACCGCTTCGCATCGCTGTTCTACCGCGCATGGGCCGACTCGGATCCGTGCGCGAGCTTCGATCGCCCGGAGCAGGATGATTTCCGGCTCTACTTTGGGGCGCTCATGGGGATCGGGCCGCCCGCGGCCCGCGATCGGGACTCCGTGCTCGACTACGCGAAGCTCGCGCGCGTTGGACTGTTCGCGCCGCAGAGCCGTTCGGCCGAGGCGCTCGAGCAGATCCTCGCCGAGTACTTCGAGCTGCCCGTCGAGCTGATCCCGTTCGTCGGGGCGTGGCTGGACATCTCGCCCGATGCCCGCAGCCGTCTCGGAGGCGCTCCCGAGCACGCGACGCTGGGCCTGGGAGCGACGCTCGGCGCGATGACCTGGCAGTGCCAGTCGCGCTTCGAAATCGCGCTCGGTCCGCTCGGCATCGCCGACTTTGTCAATTTCCTGCCCGGCGCGCGCGGTCTGGCGCAGTTGAAGTCGCTGGTGCGGCTGTATACGAACGAGGAATGGTCGTGGCAGGTGCGGCTGTTGCTCGAGCATACGCAGATTCCTGCGATGCAGCTTGGCGAGGGCGGCTGGCTCGGTTGGACGAGCTGGCTGGGGTCGCGGACCGCGGTTGCCCGGGATGCGGTCATCGAGGGCTCCCAGCCCGCCGCGCCCCGCTGAGGCGCGCAGCAGAAGAAAGAGGACAAGAATCATGAGTGACATCAGTCGGGTCGCGCTGTTTGGCAAACTCAACTCGCTCGCCTACAAGGCGGTGGAGGGCGCCACCGTCTTTTGCAAGTTGCGGGGCAACCCCTACGTCGAGCTGGTGCACTGGATCCACCAGGTGCTGCAGCTGCAAAACTCGGACTTGCACTGCATCGTGCGCGCCCTGGATCTGGACGCCGGAAAGCTGGCACGGGATCTGACCACGACGCTCGACCGGCTGCCGCGTGGAGCAACGGCGATCTCCGACCTCTCCCCGCACTTCGTGGACGCCGTCGAGCGTGCCTGGGTCTGGGCGACACTCAAGTACAACGCTTCGCAGATCCGTACCGGACACATCCTGCTGGCGCTGCTGAAGACTCCCGGCCTGCGCAGCGTGGTCATCGGGATCTCGCGTGAATTCGAGAAGATCAGGACGGATCAGCTCACCGATGAGCTGGAGCAGATCGCTGCCGCATCCCCGGAAGCCGGCCTTGCCGCAAGCGACGGCAGCGACTTCACCTCCTCGGGCGAACCAGGCGAGGCGAGCGGCGCCATGGCGCCGGCGCAGATGGGCAAGCAGGAGGCCCTCAAGAAGTTCACGGTGAATCTGACGGAGCAGGCGAAGCTCGGAAAGATCGACCCGGTCGTGGGGCGGGATGATGAGATCCGCCAGATCGTCGACATTCTCATGCGGCGACGGCAGAACAACCCGATTCTCACGGGCGAGGCGGGCGTGGGAAAGACCGCGGTTGTTGAGGGCTTCGCGCGGCGAATCGTCTCCGGTGATGTGCCGCCGATGTTGAAGGATGTTTCCCTGCTGACGCTGGATGTCGGGCTGCTGCAGGCCGGCGCGAGCATGAAGGGCGAGTTTGAGCAGCGCCTGCGCCAGGTCATCGACGAAGTGCAGGCCTCCACGAAGCCCATCGTGCTGTTCATCGACGAGGTGCACACACTGGTCGGCGCCGGCGGTGCCGCTGGCACGGGGGACGCAGCCAACCTGTTGAAGCCCGCCCTGGCTCGCGGAACCCTGCGTACCATCGGGGCCACGACTTGGGCGGAGTACAAGAAACACATCGAGAAGGATCCGGCGCTGACGCGCCGGTTCCAGACGGTGAAGATCGACGAGCCGTCCGAGGACAAAGCCATATTGATGATGCGCGGGATCGTCTCGGCGATGGAGAAGCATCACCGCGTGCAGGTGCTGGACGTCGCGCTCGAAGCGGCCGTCAAGCTTGCGCATCGCTACATCGCCGATCGGCAACTGCCTGACAAGTCGGTAAGCCTGCTCGACACGGCCTGCGCCCGGGTTGCCGTGAGCCATCATGCGACGCCGGCGGAGGTCGAAGATTGTCAGCGGCGGATCGAGGCATTGACCACCGAGGGGGAGATTATCGCGCGCGAGCGCGCAATAGGCGTCGACATCGGTGAGCGGGCGACCCGCGTAGAGGAGGCCCTTGCGCGGGAGAATGCCCGCCTTGCCGAATTGCGCATCGTATGGGCGCGCGAGAAAGAGCTGGTTGACGAGATTCTCGCGCTTCGCACGAAGCTGCGGGACTCCACCGGACGAGTGGACAAGCCTGGGGCGCCGGGATCGCCGGCACCCGCAGGCCAGGCCTCCGGCGCCCAGGCGCTCGGCGGCGCGCCCAAGGCGGGCGAGCCTGCCGGTGCAGCCAGTGCGGCGGCCCTGTCGGCAGCCGCTACGGCGCCGCCAGTTGCGCCGATGTCCGAGGCCGAGCAGGACGAAGCGCGGGCGCGGCTGAGGGAGCTGCAGGCGAAGCTCGCGGACGTGCAAGGCGACAGTCCGCTCATGCTGCCGAGCGTCGATGAGCAGGCCGTGGCATCCGTGGTTGCGGATTGGACCGGCATACCTGTGGGACGCATGGTGAAGGACGAAGTCACCACAGTGCTCAACCTGGCTGCTTCGCTCGGACAGCGGGTCATCGGCCAGGACCATGCGCTCGAGATGATTGCCAAGCGTGTCCAGACGGCTCGTGCCAGCCTGGAGAATCCCAACAAGCCGATCGGCGTGTTCATGCTCGCAGGACCCTCGGGTGTCGGCAAGACGGAAACGGCGATAGCGCTCTCCGAGGCCCTGTATGGCGGCGAGCAGAACATGATCACGATCAACATGAGCGAATTCCAGGAGGCGCACACCGTCTCGACGCTGAAGGGTGCGCCACCGGGCTACGTGGGATATGGAGAGGGCGGGGTGCTCACGGAAGCTGTCCGCCGCCGGCCGTACAGCGTGGTGCTGCTCGATGAGGTCGAGAAAGCGCACCCCGACGTCCACGAGATCTTCTTCCAGGTGTTCGACAAGGGCGTGATGGAGGACGGCGAAGGCCGGCTCATCGACTTCAAGAACACCCTGATCATCCTGACCACGAACGTCGGCACCGACCTGATCATGGGCATGTGCAAGGACCCCGAGCTGCTGCCGGACCCGGAAGGGATTGCCAAGGCGCTGCGCGCCCCGCTGCTGAAGACATTCCCTCCCGCGCTGCTCGGGCGTATCGTGTCCATTCCCTACTATCCGTTGAGCGACACGGTGCTGGGACGGATCATCCGCCTGCAGTTGAACAGGGTCGTCGCGCGGATCAGGCAGAATCATGGCGCCGAGCTGGCCTACGACGACGGTGTCGTGAAGCTGATCGCCGCCAGGTGCACCGAGCCGGAAAGCGGCGGGCGCATGATCGATGCGATCCTGACGAATGCGCTGCTGCCGGCCATCAGCCGGGAGCTGCTGCAACGGATTGCGGCGGAGGAGCCCACCCGCAAGATCGGCGTGACCGTGCAGGACGCCGAGTTCTCCTACACGTTCGCATAAGGGAGAGATGTCGTGGCGACAGCTGCCGTGGCGAGCCAGGAATCCCGGGTATTCGAGCTCAAGACCCCACTTGGGAAGGATGTCCTGCTGCTGCGCAAGATGTCGGGACTCGAGGCGATGAGCCAGCCGTTCGAGTGGGATCTGGACCTCATCAGCGAGGACGGCGACATCGATCCCGACAAGATCCTTGGCAAGAGCGTCTCGGTGGACTTGACGCTGCCCAACGGGAAGCAGCGCTTCTTTCATGGCGTCGTCAGCGAGTTCTCCCTCGGCGGCTGGCTGCAGAACTATCATCGCTATCGCGCCGTGGTGCGGCCGTGGTTCTGGCTTTTGACGCGCACGGCCGACTGCCGGATCTTTCAGGAGCTGAGCGTCCCGCAGATCTTCGAAGAGGTCGTGAAGGCGTATAAGTTCACCGACTACGAGCTGCAACTCTCGGGCACCTACGAGCCCTGGGAATACTGCGTGCAGTATCGCGAGACGGATTTCAATTTCCTCAGCCGGCTGCTGGAGCAGGAAGGCATCTACTATTTCTTCGTCCACGAAGACGAGAAACATACGATGGTGCTCACCGACGACCCATCGCAGCACAAGACGCTTGAGGGATACGAGACGGTGCCCTACTACGCGCCGGGTGGCGGCGACACGCAGCGTGAGCGCGATCATCTGGAAGCCTGGTCGTGGACCAAGGCGGTGCTGCCCGGAACCTTCAAGACCACGGATTTCGACTTCGAGAAGCCGCGCAAGCCGCTGGCGGGCGTGGGCACGATCGAGCGCAAGCACTCGCAGGCCGCCTTCGAGATCTTCGATTACCCCGCCGAGCTCAGCAAGCTCGAGGCCAAACAGTCGGAGCTCATCGCCAAGATCCGCATCCAGGAGCTGCAGTCCTTCTACCTGCTTGCCCGCGGACACGGCAACGCGGCAGGCCTGGGCACGGGACTGCATTTCACGCTGGACAAGCATCCCCGTGAAGACCTCAACATCAAATATCTCATCACCCAGAGTACCTACGCCCTCACAGCCGACTCGTACGAGCCCGGCGCTACACAGACGACCGAAGAGTTTTCCGTCGCGATCGAGGCGATCGACGCCACGACATTGTTCCGGCCCGAACGCCGCACGCCCAAGCCGGTCGTTCAAGGCGCGCAGACCGCGATGGTCGTCGGCAAGTCGGGCGAAGAGATCTTCACGGACAAGTACGGGCGCGTGAAGGTCCAGTTTCACTGGGACCGCTACGGCAAGCAGGACGAGAAGAGCTCCTGCTGGATCCGGGTCGCGCAGCTGTGGGCGGGCAAGACCTGGGGCGGCATCCACATTCCGCGCATCGGCCAGGAAGTCATCGTGAGCTTCCTGGAAGGCGACCCGGATCAGCCCATCATCACCGGCCGGGTCTACAACGGCGATTCGATGCCGCCCTACACCCTGCCGGCCAATGCCACCCAGAGCGGTATCAAGAGCCGCAGCAGCAAGGGCGGCGGCGATGGCAACTTCAACGAGTTCCGCTTCGAGGACAAGAAGGGCGAGGAGCAGGTCTACCTGCACGCGGAGAAGAACCAGGACATCCTCGTGGAGAACGACGAGACCCAGTCGATCGGCCACGACCGCACGGAAAAAGTCGGGCACGACGAGAAGATCACGATCGGCAACAACCGCACCGAGAAGGTCGGGGTCGATGAGTCGATCACGATCGGCGCGAACCGGACGGAAAACGTAGGTGTCAACGAGACGATCCAGATCGGCGCAAACCGCTCCATCACCGTCGGGGCCAGCGAAAGCGCGACAGTTGCGCTGCAACGCTCGCACAACGTAGGCGTCAATGAAACGATCAGCGTGGGAGCCGCGCAGGAAATCAACATCGGCGCCGCACAGACGATTACGGTGGGCGCGGTGCAGGCGACGACCGTCGGAGCCAACCAGTCTACGACGGTCGGTAGCAAACGGTCGATCAACGTCGGTAGCGACCAGTCGGTGGAGATCGGCGCGAATGGCTCGATGTCCATCGGTGGTGATGAGAGCCGCGCGGTCAGCGGCAACCGCACGAGTGCCATTGGCGCTGACGATAACCTGAGCGTCACCAAGAACCTGATTATAGAGGCCGGCGACTCGGTGATGATCAAGACGGGCGATGCCAGCATCACCATGAACAAGGACGGTACTATCACGATCAAAGGCAAGGACATCAATATCCAGGGCAGCGGCAAGATGAGTATCAAGGCCGACAGCGACATCACCATGAAAGGCAGCAAGATCCTGCAGAACTGACACTGTGGGAGCGTGGCTTGCCAGGAGAAATACGCGATGAGTACCGTGGAATCGGACCTGAGCGAAACTCGTGCCGCCTGCACCGAGCCGGCGGCCTCTGCAGGTTGGTCTGCCGCCGACCGGTTCTATGGCGTATTGACCGGCACCCTGGTCGGCTTCACGGAAGAGGGCGCCGTTCCGCTGGTCCTGTATCCCGGGCAACCCGGCAGCGCGGCACTCGGTGCGTCCACCACAATCGACGTGGGTGGTGCGCAAATCGGGCGGCCGGTCGCTCTGATGCTGGAAGGTGGCGACCCGCGCCGCCCGATGATCATCGGCCTGCTGCGAATGGCGCCGGAATGGCCGCTCGACGGGCGGCCAGCGACCGTGCAGGTGGACGCCGATGGAGAGCAGCTCGTCGTGAGCGCACGGGAGCAGGTGGTTCTGCGTTGCGGCAAGGCGAGCATCACGCTGACGAAGGCAGGCAAGATCCTCATTCAAGGGGCCTACCTGTCCAACCGCTCCTCGGGCGTCCTGCGCCTGAAGGGCGGCTCCGTGCAGATCAACTGATCGGGCCGTGTTGGCCAACGGACAACGCAGGCGACAAGGCTGGATCCGGCCGTGGAGTTAGTCAACTCCACCCGGATGGTCACCGGCTACACGATGGGACTGGATCCCAGCGGCCGCGAGCTGCTTGTGATCGCCATCAAGGGAACGTTTCGCCTGCCGGACCAGCAGGGCGGGCGCCTCGAGCTCGCGCAGGAACAGAGTCCGCTTACGCTCAGCGACGAGTTCTTCGGCAAGCCGGGCCTGTCGGCGCCCAGATGCGAGATCGACTACGCCCCGCGCAAGCAACGCTGCGACATCCTCCTCAACGGGTGCGCCTATGCGCCCGGCGGGCGTCCTGCGGAGCGGGTGACGGTTGGCCTCAAGATCGGCACCTGGTCGAAATCCTTCTCGGTTATCGGCGATCGCCACTGGTTCTGGGCGGGAGGGCCACGGGCCACCGCACCGATTCCCTTCACGAGGTTGCCTTTCTCATACGATCAGGCCTTTGGCGGCACGGACACACGCCCGCAGGATCCGTCGCTGCATGTCGCTTTCATGGCCAACCCTTCCGGATGCGGCTTCCATGGCAACCTGAAGGAGGAATGGATCGAAGGCAGCCCGCTGCCCAATACCGAGGAGCCGGGGATGTCCGTGACGCGGCCGGACGGGCCCTACCGGCCCATGTCCTTCGGCAGCGTCGGACGGCATTGGGATCCGCGTCGCGGCTACGCCGGAACCTACGATCAACGTTGGCTCGACGAGGTCTTCCCGTTTCTGCCTGCGGATTTCGACGAACAGTACTACCAGGCGGCACCTCGCGATCAACAATTGGATCTGCCCGTGCAAGAGCAGATGGTGTCGCTGCTCAATCTGACTTCCGAGGGCCGGTGCGATTTCATCCTGCCGCACTTTGAGGCGCCGATCCACATTTTTCCCAGGAATGGCCCGCGCGAGGACCTGAAGGCCCTCACCGATACCGTGATGATCGAGCCCGATCTGCAGCGCGTGACGATGACCTGGCGCGTCGCGCGGCCGTTGCGCACAAACATGTTCGAGATTGCGCAGGTGCTGGTGGGGCGTAAGGGCGCCGATTGGTGGCAACAGCGGGACAACGTCAAGTTTCCAGTCCCGGTCGTCATGGTTCCGATGCGGCGGCCTGCCGCTTCGGAGCGGCTGAAAGAGACCTCATGAGCACGCCCCTGGCCGTGTTGGGTACGGGACTGGTCACCGCAGTAGGCATGTCGGCGCCGGCTGCATGCGCAGCGATCCGCGCGAAAGTGACGAACCCCCGCGAGACGCGTTTCATGATCGCAGGCGACTGGCTCATCGGCCACCAGGTGCCACTGCAGCGGTCGTGGGGCGGCGCCGTCAGGCTCGCGAAGATGGCTTCCCGGGCCATCGCAGAGAGTTTGAGCGGTGTCCCCGAATCCGACTGGAGTCACATCCCGCTGTTGTTATGCGTGGCCGAGAGACAGCGCCCGGGGCGGACCGACGGCCTCGAGAATGAGCTGTATCTCTCCCTGGAGGCGGAACTCGGCACGCGCTTCGCGCCCCAGTCCGCAATCGTTCCGCGCGGCCGCTCCGGCATCGTTATCGCTCTCGAGCAGGCGCGCAGTCTCGTTGCCGGCGGCAGGGTTCCGGCCGTCGTGATTGCCGGTGTTGACAGTCTGCTGACGTGGCCGCAGCTCAGCGCCCTTGATCGCGGCGACCGCCTTCTCAGCGGACGCAACTCCAACGGCTTCATACCGGGGGAAGCCGCCGGCGCGCTTGTGGTTGGGCCTGCGACGCGCGAGCCACGCCTCACGTGCACGGGCATTGGGTTCGGCGCCGAGGCGGCGACGATCGATTCCGGGGAGCCGCTGCGAGCGGACGGCCTCGTGCAGGCCATGCGCGCTGCCCTCGCGGATGCCGGCCGGGAATTGCACGACGTCGACTTCCGGATTACCGATGTGTCCGGCGAACAGTATTACTTCAAGGAGGCCACGCTTGCGGTCGCGCGTCTGCTGCGCCACAACAAGGCGACGTTCGACATCTGGCACGCGGCAGAGTGCATTGGCGAGGTGGGTGCGGCTGCGGGACCCGTGGCACTTGCTGTCGCCGATGCAGCCTTTCGCAAGGGCTACGCTCCGGGATCGACGGTCCTGTTGCACACCAGCGATGATTCGGGCGTTCGCGCAGCGGCGTTCCTCAGTTACGAGGCGGGCTGATGGGCAATCAGGTCTACGCCAACAATCAGGAAGTCGCTTGCAAGGCCGCCAATGGCAAGGCGATCGCTGCAACTCCCGATCCCTGCTGGACGCCGCCACTGACGCCCGCCACGCCCACCGGTGTGCTGATTCCGTATCCCAATACGGCGATGGCATCCGACACCACCGACGGGTCGACGAACACGCAGATCTCCGGCCAGGAGATCATGCTCAAGAGCAAATCTTCGTTCAAGAAGAGTACCGGGGACGAGGCCGGCAGCGCGCCGCTGAAGGGCGCCGTCACCATGAACAACACCGGCAGCGCGCATTTCAACAGCGGCTCGATGGACGTGATGATCGAAGGCGACAACACGGTCCGCAATCTTGATCTGACGACTCACAACCATCAGCAGTTTCCCGGTAACAGCCCGACGTGGCCCTATGTCGATGAAGCCTCCATGGGAGCCGAAGGGGCCTGCAAGGCCGAGCAGGAACGGGAAGCGGAGGCGTGCAAGGAGTACACGCCGCACGGCTCGGATGATTTGTGCGAGGCCATGAAGCCGCTGCCCTACGATCCGTTGCCGCGATATGCCAAGTCGGGCAAGCCCAGCGGCTCGGGCAGCAGCGATCAGGCTTCGAAGCTGGCGAAGCATCATGCGGGCGACAAATGCATGAACGCCCGGCGCTGCTTCCTGCAGCCCTATAGCCCCTCAGGCTGCTGCGACCCGCAGACGGGCCACCATCTCATCGAGGCGTCCTCGCTGTTCGATTGGGGCCGCGGGGGCACGAAAAAGGGCAGAACCAGCATACCGCTGCAGGGCGTGAACACCGGGCCGGTGCAGTACGAGGAGGGCGCTGCTCCTTGTGTATGCGCCGAAGGTATCAATCAGAACACGGGCAGCCACGGATGGATGCACACGTTTCAGAGCGTGGAGGCGCTGAAGATCCCGGCCACGGGAACCTTGACGCCGGCCAGGGGACCGCAGCTGCCCAATGAGCGTGTGCAGACCTACGGTCAGGCCAAGGCGAACGCCAACAAGGCCATGAAGAAGGTCTTCCCGGCATCGTTCTGCTCGGAGGAATGCATCAACAAGCAACTCGACAACTATCACAATCAGTGCGGTGTCAACGACTCGACCCAGACCCGCGCCGTAGTCGAAGGTCATGTGAGTCCGGAGGAGGTGGCCGAGGCCGAGCAGGGAATCCAGGCCTGCACGGACGCCGCCTCCGAGTACATGGGCAACATGTCCAGCCTGGTCGAAGATCTTGGGATACCGATTTTCTAAGGGGATCGTGTCATGGCAACCGCATACTCCAAGGTGGGCAATTTCGTGCGCGGCTGTCTCGGACGCGACGGTCGGTTGCTGCTGGAGCTGTCCGATCGCAACCTTGCCCAGCAGAAAGCGCCGCACTCGTTTTTTCTGGTTTGGGACAACGGCCGTCTGTCGAAACCGATTCGGGTGCTCTGGTCCACCGCGGCGATCGTCCACACCGGCTGGCCGGATGCGGAGTTTGTAGCGGTGGGAACGTTCGGTCAGCTCATGCGTCTGCGTCGCGACGGCACGACTTCCGAGGTCACGCTTTTCAGGCCGGGGCACATCGCGCAACGGGGTCCGCTCAGGGGTGCCGCCTGCATCGGCGGCGGATTGTACTGCGTGGGCGCCGCGCATCAGGCGTTGCGCGTTGCGCCCGATTGGAGCGTGACGGACATCTCGATACCGCAGCAGATGACAAGCGCCCAGCCGGACAGCGTGGGTCTCGAAGCCGTGCAAGGATTCACCCCGGAAGAGATCTATGCGGCCGGCTGGGAAGGCGAGATCTGGCGCTATGCTGGCCAGCGCTGGCAGCGCGTCGGCGGTCCGACAAACGCCATCCTGACCGCGATCGTCTGTGCGCCGGATGACCATGTGTATGTAGTGGGGCAGCAGGGGACGGTACTGGTGGGAAGGGGCGACCAGTGGACGCCGGTTCTCTCGCCGATCAAGGAAAATCTGTGGAGCGCGGCCTGGTTTTTCGATGCGCTGCACGCCAGCTCCTCGCAACAGCTGTTCACTATGGACAAGGGTCAGATGCGTTCGGTGGAGCTACCGGACCAGCCACAAAGCTTCTTCTGGCTGGACTCGAATGCCAAGGCCATGCTCTCCACGGGCGCGGACGACGTCCTGCTGCTGCTCAGGGACCGGGTCCTGAGGATCGTGTGAAGGATCGCAGCGCCTTGAACGTGTCCAATAGATACGTCATTCCCGAAGTCCTCGAGCAACACGCCGAGGAGCTGGCGCATTTGCGCAGCATGCGCCGGATCAACGTGCGCGCGCCGCACATCAAGCTCAAGCATCTGGGGCGGCTGGATGAGCGGATCGCGGCGCACCTGGATGGCCTTCTCGAGGCGGGCGATGAGGCGTGGCCATACTGCGCAGCGCTGTTGGAGCTCGCGACCGCCGGCAACCTGTTCGCGGTGACGGTCGTGGCGCTGTTGAATCGACAGCGGGCGCCTCTGGAGCGGCTGTTTGCGATAGTGGAAGCGGCGCCCGCTGCCGCCCGAGGCATGCTTTCCGCCTTCGGTTGGGTTTCCGTGCCCGCGCTGCATGGCATCGGACGCGAGCTGCTCTCATCGAACGTGCCCATTCGAAGGCTGACCGGGCTGATCGCCTGCTCCGTGCATCGCGTGGATCCGGGTCTCGCAACGGGCCGCTACTTGGAGGATCCGGACCCGCTCGTCCGCGCCCGCGCGTGGCGCGCCGCCGGCGAGATTGGCAAGCGCGAATTGGTGTCCACCGCGGCCGCCGCAATCTCGGACGATGATCCCGGCTGTCAGTTCTGGGCGGCCTGGTCGGCTGTCCTGCTCGGCGACAAACACAACGCTTTGCAGGTAATTGCCGACGCTGGGGCAGCGCCGGGTCCATTACGCGCGCGCGCCTTCCAGCTCGCAATCCAGGCCATGACCGCACAAGCGGCGCATGGCTGGCTCGCAGGCGTAGCGCAGGATCCAGAAAACCTGCGCTGGCTGATCCGCGGCGCCGGACTGGTGGGGGATCCAACCTATGTCCCCTGGCTGATCGGTCACATGTCAGACGTTAAGACGACGCGGCTCGCCGGCGAGTCATTCAGTCTCATCACGGGGCTGGATCTGGCGTGGCTTGACCTGGAGGTGAAGCCGCCGGAGAACTTCGAGTCCGGTCCGAACGACGATCCCAACGATCCCAACGTGGAGATGGACGAGGACGACGGATTGCCCTGGCCGGATGCGGTGAAGATTCAGGCCTGGTGGGACGCGAATGCCCACCGCTTCCAGGCCGGGACACGGTACTTCATGGGTGAGCCACTCAATCGCGACAATTGCCTGAGAGTGTTGAAGGAAGGCTTTCAGCGCCAGCGCATCGCTGCGGCGCTGTATCTGTCCTTGCTGAACCCGGGCACGCCGCTGTTCGAATGGCGCGCGCCGGCGTGGCGTCAGCAGCATCTGTTAGCGCAGATGACCTGAAATGCAGTGCATCAGTGCATCGATGCGCCGGTACAACGTACCATTGCCGCATGGCCTCGCAGCGATCAGCCGTGCGGCGCACGAGGTGGTCTGATGGGCGGCGTTCGTGTAGGAATTCTCGGCACAGAAGCGGATGCCCGCCCCGCATCGGGTGGCGGCTCCTCCGAAGGCGACCTGTTCGGCGGCGGCGATCCGCCGGGGACACTCGGTGTCGATAGCGCGATCCCGCTCGATGACGTTCAGCGCATCATCGCGAAGGTCACGAAGGATTGGGAACCGCCCAATCCGCGCTCGACGCCCCCGATCATAGTGGGCGGCGCCACCCTGGAGCGCGCTGCACAGCAGTTGAATGCACTGCCTGAATGGGGCGAGGGCGGCGGCAGACTTCTGGCCGACGAGATCAAGTCTGGGATTTCGACGAACCTCACCGTGCACCTGCACGCTCATCTGGTCCGTCGCCTGCCGACCTGGACCGGTTATGCCAAGGCTTCGGCGGCGGCCAAGGCGGAATGGGACCAGATGGTGGCCAAGCTCGCAGCCCATGAGGACCGGCATGTTGCGATTGCGATCGAGGAGGCTGATCAGCTCGCCAAGGACCTCGTCGGCAAGGAGATCTCGGACATCGCGCAGATGGTGACCGATGCAAACGCTCGCATGAGGACCCGGCAGGACGACCTGGATGACCCGGCAAATACCGACCACGGTGCTAAACCCGGGGTGCAGTATGGAGACGTCAGTCTGGATACCTCGATCAAATGAGACGTGCTGGGCTCACCGCAGTCCGCGGGCCAGCCGTGTCGCGCGGCGCGACCAGCGCCCATACCCGGTTCGCACGGTAGCCCGTGCTGGGGATTGACTCGTGCCAGCTCGCTACATCCTCGGATCCCTGTCGGTGGTCTTTCTCGTGCTCGGTGCCACGCGCGCCCTGCGCGAGGGTCACGTTGGACCAGCGGCGCGGACCTGGCTCATGATTGGGGCCATTTTCGGGGCAGTGAGCATCGGGTCATGGCTATTCGCACGCGCTCCCTGAGGTGCGTCCGGCAGGGCAGGCGCAGAGTCCGGGAGGAATCCGACGGGGGCCTCGATTCGGGGGCTTGTTGCTTGCGTTCTCCGCTACTTTCAGGTAGTTACGACGCACTGTTAGTGCTAAGGTGTCAGTGTGGCGCGCGCCAAGGTCATCGATTTCGACTATTACCAGTTCATCGGCCTGTTGCGCCGCGCGACCGATTCGGGTGCGCGGATCGAGAAGGGCGACCCCCGCTGGGCCGAGTACGTGAAGACTCACGGGATCAACGAAGTCGCGGCGTCCTCGATTGCCCGTCAGAAGTTCGAGACCGCCACCCCGGTGATCATCAGCGAGGGGAAGGACACGGACGGCCTGTATTTCTATTCCAAGAACGAAGAGGCCTGTCTGCGGCTGGTGTCGCTGCCCGGATAGCCCGCCCGCGACGCTTCGCGCCGGCGGCGCACTGGGTCCGGTCCGCCTGTCCGAGCGCCTACGGCCGGACGCCCTCATGTGCATTTGGGTCTTCCCCGAACACTGTTACAGTCCGTGACTGAAGCGAATCCCCTCGGGCCGCCATGTATCTCACGCTGGAAGTCGTCAGTCCTCAAGCAGCTTCTCTGGGCTCGGAGCGGCGTCGCATCGTCGGTCCCAAGGGCCTGACAATCGGCCGCGTGCCGGGCAACGACTGGGTCATCCCCGACCCCTATATCTCGAAGCAGCACGCGCGGATTTCGTACGCGAACGGGGCCTTCTTCGTCGAGAGTCTGGGGCGAAACGCAATTGCCATCGGCAGCGCCAGCAACGCCCTGCCGGGCAAGCAGCCGCAGCCGCTGCGAAACGGCGATCATCTGTTCATCGACCAATACGAGATCATCGTGGCCACGATGCAGGGCGATCCGCCCGGCGCGCCCGGCGCGCCCGGGCCTGCAGGGGCGAGCGACGATCCCTTCGGAGTTTTGCCGGCTCACGGCGCTCAGGCCCCCTTCGGGGGTGGGCCGGGCAGGGCCTCTCAGGCGTCACTGATCCCGGACGTCTGGGATGGAGGGCTGGCGGGTGGATTGGGCGATACCGCGGAGCTCGACCCGCTGGCCGCGCTGGGCGGTGCGCGACCCGCACAGCCTGAGCCGCTGCCGCCGGTCAACTGGCAGCAGGCTTCCCCTCTCGAAGATCACTTCGAGCCGCCGCCCGCGAGAGCGCCTGCGTATTCTCCGCGTCATGCGCCCGCGGGGACACCGTTCGAGCTTCTGGGACCGACCGCGGCGCCGACGCCCGGAGTCGCTGCAAGTCCTGCGCCTGCGGCCTCCGGCATCCCTGACAACTGGGAACGAACGAACCTCACGCATATAGAAGGTGCACCGGCCAGCAGACCGCCGCCGCGTCCGCCGGCACCGTCACCGGGTGCACGGCCCGTGAATCGGGAGGCGGCGATGCCGAGGCCGGGAAATACAGACCCGGCATTTGCTCGTGCCTCCGGACGGGCGCCGTCTCCCGCTCCACGCCCGGCCCCAGCGCCGCGCGTCGAGCCGGCGGCAAGAGCTGCCCCACCGACTCCATACGAGCCACCCTTGCGCGCTGAACCCGCGTCGCGCGCCGAATCCGCTTTGCGCTCAGCGCCGCAATCCCGCATGACTGCTGCAGCAGAACAAGGCGGGAGCCTCGGTCCTGCCGCAGCCGCTCTGGGCGGCGACCTGGCAGATCTGCTGCGGGGAGCCGGACTGTCGGAGCAGGATCTTTCGCAGGAGATGATGCGTGACCTGGGAAAGGTCTTGCGCGTCGTCGTGGAAGGCGTCATGGACGTCCTGCGCGCCCGCACGGAAATCAAGTCGCAGTTCCGCCTGCCGCTGACCCGGATCCAATCGGCGGAAAACAATCCTCTGAAGCACTCGCCCAATGTCGAGAGCGCGTTGCACACTTTGCTGGTGCAGCGCAATCCAGGATATCTCTCGACGGTGCAGGCGTTCGAGGACGCGTTCGCCGATATCCGCAATCATCAGATGGCCATGCTCGAGGGACTGCGTGCCGCTTTCGAGTCGATGTTGGAGTCCTTCGATCCCGAGGAGCTGCAGAAGCTGTTCGAGGGGGCGGGCAAGAGCGGCGGCCTGTTCGGCGGCCGGGGCGGAAAGTCGAGATACTGGGACCTTTACGTGGCCCATTTTGCGAACCTGGGACGCGATGCTGACGATACCTACCGCCGGCTGTTCGGCGATGTGTTCGCGGAAGCCTATGAGAAGCAGCTGGAGCGCCTGAAGACGCTCGGGCGCAACATCGGCAAGACCTAGACCCGGGTGCGGCCCGGGGGCCGCAGGCCGCGGCCGGCATTTGGGGGGTGGCATGAAGTCGATCAGGAATCTGGCGTGTGCCGCGGGCATCGGCCTGCTTGTGCTGTGCATGGCGGCGTGCGGCAGCAAGCCGCCGAAACCACCGCCGCCGACCAAGGCGGACCTCGTGGTTACAGCCGACGTCAACCCCGACGTGAGTGGACGCGCTTCCCCCATCGTCGTGCGTCTGTATCAGCTCAAGGAAGAAGGCGCATTCAACAGCGCCAGCTACTTCGCCTTGATCGACAAGGAACAGGAGACATTGGGTCCGAGTCTCGTCTCCCGGGAGGAGTACGAGCTCAAGCCCGGCGCCACCCGGCAGCTGGAGTTGAAGATTCCGCCCGAGGCGCGCTACCTAGGCGCGATCGCGGGCTACCGGGATTTGAATAACTCGAAATGGAAGGCGCTCTCGCCGGCGCCCGAGAAGGGGCTGCTCGACATGGTGCGCAAGCACAAGCTCATCATCCGGGTCGCCCGTGCGCAAGTGACGATCGAGGCGGAACAGTAAACTGCATGCGCCCGCCGATCCTCAACGTCCGGCCGCTCCGGCTCCAATAAGGGTCTTCCATGTCGTCGAACAATCGAGTCGTCTGGTCGGAGGGATTGTTCCTGCGGCCGCAGCATTTTCAGCAGCAGGAGCGGCATCTCGAGCGCTATATCGAAGGGCGCAGCCGCGAGCTGCGCGCCCATTCCTGGGGCTTCACGGAGCTCGAGCTGGAGCGCGATCTGCTTGCCATCGGCAAGTTCGGACTGCGCCGCGCGGCCGGGGTATTCCCGGACGGTACGCCGTTCTCGATGCCGGACGACGATTCTTTGCCGGCGCCGCTGGAACTGACCGCGCAGGTGCGCGATCAGAAGGTGTTTCTCGCCATCCCACTGCGCAAGGAGGGTGCCAGGGAATCCGACCGGCGCGAGCAGGTGGACGGCATCGTGCGCTATCGGGGGAGGGACTTTGAAGCGCGCGACATCACTTCCGATTCGAATGCGACGGCGACTCTCGAAGTCGCGGCGCTGCGCTCGCGCCTGGTGCTCGCCTCCGAGCCGCGCGAGGATTTTGCGTGCATCCCGCTCGCACACATCCAGGAATGCCGCGCCGACCGCGTGATCAGTCTCGATGAGCGCTTCATGCCGACGGTGCTGAACATTCAGCAGGCGACCCGCCTTGCGACGTTCCTCACCGAGCTGCAGGGGCTGCTGCATCAACGCGGTGAAGCGCTGGCCGCACGCACGGTCGCCTCGGGACGCGGGGGCGCTGCCGAAATCGCGGACTTCCTGATGTTGCAGACCGTGAACCGGTACGAGGCGGTGGTCGATCATTTCGTCACCAGCCGGCTCATCCATCCGGAGGAGTTATATCGGCTGTGCCTGGAGATCGCCGGGGATCTCGCGACGCTCACCACCAGCACACGCCGTCTGGGCAAGCTGCCGAGTTACCAGCACGAGGAGCTGCGCACCAGTTACGATCCGCTGATCGCGGCCCTGCGCGCTTCGCTGAGCGTGATCCTGGAGCAGAACGCCGTCGCCATCGCCCTGGAGAAGAAGCGCTTCAACATCTCGGTCGGCGTGGTCAACGACAAGACTCTGTTCGAGACTTCCGCATTCGTGCTGGCTGCGCGCGCGGACGTCCCGGCCGAGAGTGTGCGCAAGGGCATGCCCGCGCAGACCACCATCGCCAGCGTCGAGACGATCGCCAAGCTCGTCAACGATCACCTCCCCGGGGTGCCCCTGCAGGCGCTATCAGTGGTTCCGCGGCAGATTCCGTTCCACGCCGGCTTCGCCTATTTCGAGCTCGATCGCGGCAGCCCGCGATTTCGCGAGCTCAAGGCCGGCGGCGGCATCGCCATCCACGTTCCGGACACGTTTCCGGGCCTTGTCATGGAGCTGTGGGCGATCAGAGGTTAGGTCATGGTGGACAACAATTCCGACGATCCGTTCGCGCCCCGCGACGGCACCATCATGCGTCCGCGACCCGGCGCCGGACGCCGCTCGGCGCCCGAAACAGCAGTCGG
The DNA here is from genome assembly GCA_050738795.1 of Steroidobacteraceae bacterium. Lineage (GTDB taxonomy): Bacteria > Pseudomonadota > Gammaproteobacteria > Steroidobacterales > Steroidobacteraceae > 13-2-20CM-66-19. The sequence continues at coordinate 2,280 of JBOIAD010000040.1, read as the reverse complement.
TCCGGGCGCCGCGCCGCAGGGGCCGCGCTACAGCGCGCCAAATGCGCCCCTGCAGGCCTTCAGCGGCTCGAGCGCCGCTCTTTCCGATTTTATCGTCGGTGCGCGCAATCCGATCATCCAATCGGCCGCGCCGCTCCTGACATTGGCGTCGCGTCTCGGGACGTCCGTACAGCAAGCCAACATCGGGACGCTGCGCCAGCAGGCAGTGGCCGAGATCCGGGCGTTCGAGGATCGGCTGCGCACCGCGGGAGTCTCGCCTGAAGACACCCTCGTGGCGCGCTACGTCCTGTGCACCTTCGTGGACGCAGCCGTCCTGAACACTCCGTGGGGCGCTCAAGGCGACTGGGCAAGCCAATCGCTGCTCGTGATGTTCCACAAGGAAGTCTCGGGCGGCGAGAAATTCTTCGAGATTCTCGAGCGCCTGCGCACGGATCCGTCCCGCTACATCGACCTGATCGAGCTGGTGTATGTGTGCCTTGCGCTCGGCTACGAAGGAAAGTACCGGCACGATCCGAGCGGCCAGGCGCGGCTCGGGCAGTTGCAGCACGATCTGTACCGCCTGATCCGCGAGCAGCGGCAGATGCGGGACGAGGATCTCTCGCCGCACTGGAAAGGCGTCGAGGACCGCCGCAATCCGATCATTCGCTATGTACCGTGGTGGATCGTGGCGGCCGCGGGCCTGGCGATCCTGACGGGCAGCTTCGTATTCTTTCACGCGAAACTCGCAAGTCAGGCCGAGCCGATCAAGGCGGCGTTGGCCGGTCCCGCAATGACCGTGGACTATCCGGCACCCGCGCCGGCACAGCACCTCAGCCGCCTCAAGGAATTGCTCGCCCCGGAGGAGGCCGCAGGCAAGCTGACCGTCGAGGAATTCGGCTCCAAGACGGTCGTCACGCTCACCGCGCCGAACCTGTTCCGCTCGGGCAGCGCCCAGGTGAATCCCGATCAGTATCAGACGTTACGCGCCGTCGCCCTTGCGCTGAATCAGGTGCCCGGCCACGTCGTCATCGTCGGTCATACGGACGATCAGCCGGTGCATTCGCTGCGCTTTGCCGACAATTTCGATCTGTCGAGGGAACGTGCCGTTGCGGTAGCGCAGGTCCTGAAGCCGGCGCTCGCGAGCTTCGGGCGCGTGGAATGGCAGGGTGCGGGCTCGACCCAGCCCCGCTATCGCCCGGTCGACACTGTGGAGAACCGCGCACGCAACCGCCGTGTTGAGATCATCCACGTACCCCAGCCGGAGGCGCGTTAAATGAAAGCGCTCTTCGGCAAAGGCTGGCTGTGGGTGCTCCTGGCCCTCATATTCTTCTCGCTCGTGATCTGGTTCGGCGGCCCTTACGTCTCCATCGCGGAGTACGCCCCGCTGGAATCCAGTCTGGCGAGAATCATCGGCATCGTACTGGTCATCGTGTTGTGGGGATTGCGTGCGCTGCTGCGGGAGCTGAAGGCCGCGCGCGCCAGCAAAAGCCTGGTCAAAGCGGTGGCGCGCCAGGAAGATCCCGGTAATGCGCGCGCGTCGGCCGATACTCGCCAGATGCAGCAGCGTTTCGAGGAAGCCATCGAAGCGTTGCAGAAGTCGAGCAAGGGCCGCAAGAGCCTCTACGATCTGCCCTGGTACATCATCATCGGCCCGCCGGGCGCCGGCAAAACCACGGCCATCGTCAATTCGGGGCTCAATTTCCCGCTGGCGCAGAAGTTCGGCAAGGAAGCGCTGCGCGGCGTTGGCGGTACACGCAACTGCGACTGGTGGTTCACGGATCAGGCCATCCTGCTGGACACCGCGGGACGCTACACCACACAGGATTCCGATCAGTCGAGCGATGCCGCCGGGTGGCTTGGGTTTCTGGCGCTGCTGCGCAAGTACCGCAAGCGCAGGCCGATCAACGGGGTGCTCGTGGCGATGAGCATCGCGGATCTTGCGAGCCAGTCCGATGCGGAGCGGACGCGCCATGTCGCAGCGGTCCGCGAGCGGCTCGCCGAGCTCAACAAGGAGCTCAGGATCGCTCTGCCGGTGTATCTGATTCTCACCAAGGGCGACCTGCTGGCGGGCTTCAACGAATTCTTCGATGACCTGCAGCAGGACGGCCGGGCGCAGGTCTGGGGGACGACCTTTGCGCTGCAGGCCTCGCGCGCGGGTCAGGCCGCGGAGCTGTTCCAAACCGAGCTCAACTTGCTGCTCGAGCGACTGAACGCCCGGATGCTCTCGCGTATCGAAGCCGAACGTGACGTGCAGCGTCGCGGCCTGATTTTCGGCTTCCCGCGTCAGCTCGCCGGCGTGCG
>JBOIAD010000039.1:0-8722 GCA_050738795.1 Steroidobacteraceae bacterium | reverse complement strand
CGGGAGCAACGCGGCATGGCGCGCAAGGTGCTGTCACGCGCGGCGAATGTGTCCGAGCGGTATCTCGCTCAACTCGAAGCCGGTGAGGGCAATGCATCGGTCGTGCTCTTGCGTCGCGTTGCTGTTGCTTTGGGTGTGCGGTTGCCGGATCTGCTCGATTCCGGTCAGGGCGCACCCGAACAGCGCCTGATCCGCCGCTTCCTGGATAGTCTGCCGCCTGAGCAGCTTGCGGCTGCCCTGCGTCGGTTGACGGAGGAGTTCGGCCAGGAGAAGGCGGTCCGTCGAAAGCGCATCACGCTGGTGGGCTTGCGCGGAGCCGGCAAGACAACTCTGGGGGCTGCGCTGGCGAAGGTGCTGCGGCGACCCCTGGTGGAGCTCGACAAGGAAATCGAGCGTGAGGCGGGTATCAGCTTGTCCGAGGTCTTCCTGCTTTACGGGCAGGCGGGCTACCGGCGCATCGAGCGGCGCTGCCTCGAGCGGGTGATCGACACTCAGGACGATATCGTACTCACAGTGGGCGGCGGCATCGTATCCGAGCCGGAAACCTACAACCTGCTGCTGCTCAACTGCTACACGGTTTGGATCAAGGCCGCGCCTGAGGAACACATGGCGCGCGTGGTGGCGCAGGGCGACACCCGGCCGATGGCGGGCCATGCGGAAGCCATGGAGGATTTGCGCAATATTCTGGCGGCCCGGGAACCGCTGTATTCCAAAGCGGACGCGGCCCTGGATACGTCCGTGTCGTCTGTCGAGAATAGTTTCCAGGCCCTGCGGAGACTGCTGGACACTGCCTGATTCACGAGGAAAGTACCCATGGCGCAAGGCGTTGCTTCACTGCCGATACAAGACGGAGCGCTCGTCACATTCGATGCGTGTCCGGATCGCTATCGGCACTGGACGCTGTCATTCGCAGGACCGGTGGCTACGATTTCGATGAATGTGGATGAGGACGGGGGACTGCGGCCGGGCTACAAGCTGAAGCTGAATTCGTACGATCTGGGCGTCGACATCGAGTTGTACGATGCCCTTCAGCGGGTCCGCTTCGAGCACCCGGAAGTACGTAGCGTGGTCTTGACCAGCAGCAAGGATCGCATCTTCTGCTCCGGCGCCAACATCTTCATGCTCGGCCTGTCCTCGCATGCCTGGAAGGTGAATTTCTGCAAGTTCACCAACGAGACGCGCAACGGAATCGAAGACTCGAGCCGCCATTCCGGGCTGAAATTCCTGGCGGCCTGCAACGGCACCACCGCGGGCGGCGGATACGAGCTGGCGCTGGCCTGTGACGAGATACTTCTGATCGATGACAGGTCCGCCGCGGTCAGCTTGCCGGAGATTCCCCTGCTGGGCGTGCTGCCGGGCACCGGCGGTCTTACGCGACTGACCGATAAGCGCAAAGTGCGGCGCGATCATGCGGATCAATTCTGCCTGGTCACCGAGGGCGTGCGCGCCCCGCGAGCGAAGGAATGGCGCTTGATCGATGCTTGCGCCAAACCGCAGCAGTTTGCCGGCGCCGTCCGCCGGCGCGCCCTGGAGCTAGCCGAGCTGAGCGATCGTCCGGCGGATGCCGGGGGAATCGAACTCACCCCGCTCGTGCGGTCGATCGATGAGCGTGGCTACCGCTACTCGCACGTGGACGTACAGATCGATCGGAAGGCCCGGACGGCGACGTTGACGGTCCATGGGCCGAGATCGCCGCAACCAACCGATGTCAATCCGATTGTCTGCCTCGGCGCGAGCTGGTGGCCTCTCGCGATGGCTCGCGAGCTGGATGATGCCATCCTGATGTTGCGCACGAACGATCTGGAGATCGGAACCTGGATATTGCGGACACGCGGCGACATCGCGAGTGTCATGTCAGTGGACGCAACACTCGCGGCACATTCGGCCAACTGGCTGGTTCGCGAGACGCTGGGCATGTTGCGCCGGACCCTGGCCCGCCTCGACGTCACCTCTCGCAGCCTGTTTGCGATCATCGACGGCGAGTCGTGCTTTGCCGGTACACTGCTGGAGCTGGTGCTGGCTGCCGACCGCAGCTATATGCTGGCGGCGCCTGAAGACGCGGGGACGCCGCGGATTGCGTTGTCGGAACTCAATTTTGGCGTGTACCAGAGGGTGGATCGGCGCAGCCGGATCGAGTCGCGTTTCTACGGAGAGCCCGAGCCTATCTGCAGGGCTCGGGCCGCCGCGGGCCGTCCGTTGGGCACCGATGAGGCAAAATCTCTCGGGTTGGTCACGGCGACTCCCGACGCTCTGGACTGGGACGATGAGATTCGCATCGCCCTCGAGGAGCGCAGCAGCCTGTCACCGGATGCGCTCACGGGGATGGAGGCCAACCTGCGATTTGGCGGCGGTGAGACCATGGAAACGCGAGTCTTCGGGCGCCTCTCGGCCTGGCAGAACTGGATTTTCGTCCGGCCGAATGCCGTGGGCGAGGCGGGCGCGCTCAGGGTATTTGGGACCGGCAGTAAAGCTCGATTCAACTGGGAGCGCATCTAGGCGCGGCGGGAGTTGTGATGACCATCGACTACGATCAGAAGATTCCCAACAACGTCGAGCTCTCGAGCGACAAAACCCTCCAGCGGGCGCTCGAGCACTGGCAACCGCAGTTCCTGAACTGGTGGGGTCAGATGGGGCCCGACGGCTCCCACCGGTTCGACGTGTACCTGCGAACGGCCACCAGCGTCGACCAGGCTGGGTGGGCACAGTTCGGTTACGTGAAAATGCCCGACTATCGGTGGGGAATCTTCCTCAACCCAGCGGAGCCGGACCGCAAGATCGCTTTCGGTGCTCATCGAGGTGAGCCGGTCTGGCAGGAAGTGCCCGGAGAGTATCGCAGCAACCTGCGGCGCATCATCGTGACGCAAGGCGACACCGAGCCCGCCTCCGTGGAGCAGCAGCGGCACCTTGGACTGACGTGCCCATCGATGTACGACTTGCGGAATCTTTTCCAGGTGAACGTGGAAGAGGGCAGGCACCTTTGGGCGATGGTGTATCTGCTCCATCGATACTTCGGGCGCGACGGCCGTGAAGAGGCCGAGGCGCTGCTCGGCCGGCGCTCCGGCGATGCCGACAACCCGCGCATCCTGGGCGCGTTCAACGAACAAACCCCGGATTGGCTCGCGTTCTTCATGTTTACCTTCTTCACCGACCGGGACGGCAAGTTCCAGTTGTCCGCGCTAACCGAGTCGGCGTTCGATCCCCTGGCTCGAACGACCCGTTTCATGCTGACCGAAGAAGGCCATCATATGTTTGTCGGCCGGAATGGGATTCGGCGTATTATCGAGCGCACCGCCGAAGTGATGGTCCGCGAGAAGAGCGAGGATCCCGTGCGCCTTAGAGCGCTCGGCGTTATCGATTTGCCGACACTGCAGCGCTATTTGAACTTCCACTCCAGCGTGACAGTCGACCTGTTCGGCTCGGATCTTTCGTCGAACGCCGCGACGTTTTACACGACGGGGCTGAAAGGCCGCTTCCGGGAGGAGCGGATAGGAGACGATCACGTTCTTCAGGACGCGACATACCCCATTGTTGAGGTAATGAACGGTGAGCTGCGCTCGCGCGAGGCGCCGGCTTTGAATGCACTCAACGAACGCTTGCGTGATGATTTCGTCCAGGATTCCATCTCTGGAGTGGACGCGTGGAATGTGGTGCTCAGGAAGCGGGGCATCGATTACCCTCTGACCGTCCCGCACAAGGCGTTCAATCGCCAGATCGGCCCGCTGGCACGGATCAAGGTCTCTCCCCAAGGTCAGGTCGTGACTGAGACAACCTGGGAGGCCAATGTGCGTCACTGGCTCCCGACAGCCGAGGATCGTGAGTTCGTTCAGTCCCTCATGGGACGTGTTGTCGCGCCAGGGAAATTTGCGAACTGGATTGCGCCACCGTCGGCTGGTATCAATGGGCAGCCGGTGGATTGCGAGTACGTGCGATTCAACTGATGGGTTAAAGCTGCCTGAGGGTGAGCCCGTCCGAAACGTGTTTCACGTCGCGCAAGTCGCCGAAGCCGCGCAGCGCCGCGCCGCGCGCTGACTCAGTAAAGGATGAAGAATATAAGCTAAGCAATTGTTTTTATTTATCACATGATCCCCCTATCCATTCTTGATCTTTCGCCCATTAACCTTGGAAGCAATGCGGCGCATTCATTCCGCAATACGCTCGATCTGGCACGCCATGCCGAGCAGTACGGATACCGGCGTTTCTGGCTCGCCGAACACCATGGCATGCCCGGAATTGCGAGTGCGGCGACGGCAGTACTTATCGGCCACGTGGCAAGCGGCACGTCCGCGATCCGCGTAGGCGCGGGCGGCATCATGCTGCCGAACCATTCCCCGTTGGTGATCGCCGAGCAATTCGGCACGCTCGAGTCGCTGTACCCAGGCCGCATCGATCTGGGTCTCGGTCGCGCACCTGGTTCTGACTCGGCGACCTCGCAAGCGCTGCGGCGCAACCTCGCTTCAGACCCAAACGAGTTTCCGCGCGATGTGCTGGAGCTCGCCGATTATTTCTCGGAGTCGCCGCGTCAGGCGGTACGGGCCGTACCGGGAATGGGACTCAACGTCCCACTTTGGATTCTAGGCTCCAGCTCATTTGGGGCTCAGGTGGCGGCGGCGCTCGGGTTGCCTTACGCTTTCGCCTCGCATTTTGCACCGGCGCAGATGATGGAAGCGATAGCGCTGTATCGCTCCCAGTTCCGGCCCTCGCGACAGCTCCGACAGCCGTACGTAATGCTTGGCTTCAATGTGTTCGCCGCAGATACGCTCGCGGAAGCAACGTTTCGAGCAACATCCATGCAACAGGCGTTCATCAATCTTCGGACTGGCCGGCCCTCGCAGCTGCCACCACCTGTAGAGGGTTACGTCGAGCGTATCGGTCCGCACGAGCGAGCGATTCTCGATCAGGTTCTATCTTGTTCGTCGGTAGGCACCCCCGAAGCCGTGCGTTCGGACTTGCGGAGTTTCGCGGCCCGGACGGGTGCGGACGAGCTGATGATCACCTCACAGATCTTCGATCACGGCGCTCGGCTGCATTCCTTCGAGATTGCGGCGCAATCGCTTGGTTAGATACGGAGTCTTCCTTCATCAGTTTCAAGAGTCAGTAGCAACGCCGCCGCGTTGCGGCACGCCAGGCACTCCCGATAAATACGTCGCAACCGGGACCAACCTGCAGGCCGGCCCCGGCTTCGAGCGGCCTTGTGCGTCAGCCCGCGCAGCTGCAGGATGGCGAACAAGCATCCGTGGTGGTGCAGGCGCAGTCCGAACCGCAGCTGCAGTCTCTGCCACACGAGCACGCCTGATCGTTCGCGGTGCCGATGTTGACCTTCTCAAGGGATGTGCAGGTGCAGGGGTGGTGATTGGATTCAGATTTCATGGGAATCTCCGGTGTATGGGAAAGGGTGATTTGCTCCGCTTCGGTATCGGACGTTTGCGGTCCGATCACGCTCGGGCGCAGGATGGGGTCTGTACCGGGGTACAGAGTCAAGGAGTTTCCATGAAGCCGGTTTCGCGGCTGCAGATGACGATCGGCCGGCTAGCCAAGGCGGCGGGCGTGGGCGTGGAAACCGTGCGCTATTACCAAAGGCGTGGCTTGCTGCCAAAGCCCGCGCGGCCCATTGGCGGCTTTCGGTATTACGGCCCGGAGACGCTGCAACAATTGAAGAGCGTGAAGCGAGCCCAGCAGGCGGGTTTCCGCTTGGGCGAAATCGCCATCCTGCTGCGACTCGATCGCGTTCGCGACCGCCATGCCGCTCAGCGCCTCGCCGGACGCAAAGTGGCTGAGATCGATAGACAGATCGACGCGCTTCAAAAGCTCCGTCATGCCCTCAGCGCGTTGACACTCGCGTGCGAACGCGGGGCAGGGGATGTTCCATGTCCGATCCTCGAGGCGTTCCGTAGTCCATCCAGATCGGAGTCGCCGCGCGGGCATCAGCCGCTTGCCGGCACGGTTACTGCCAGCATCTTCGATGTCATTGGGACCCCGACCGAAGGCCCCGCCAGCCCTACGCCGCTGAAAGGCAAACGCGTCACATTTCCATGAAATTGACACTGGCTCAACAACCCACAGACCTCACGCGACTCACGCTGGTAGAAGCCATGGCGATGCTACGCCGCAAGGCTGTGTCTCCCGTCGAACTTACGCAGGCGTTTCTCACCCGTATCGAACGATTGAATCCCGCACTGAATGCATTCATCACGGTGACCGAAGAGCAAGCGTTGCAGCAAGCACGGGAGGCGGAGGCGCAGATTCAGCGAGGACATTGGCGCGGCCCCCTGCACGGCATGCCGCTGGCGCTCAAGGACCTCATCGATACCGCCGGTGTTCACACTACTGCGGCCAGCGCCGTGTTCAAAGATCGCATCCCCACCGAAGACGCCGAAGTGGTGCGCCGGCTCAAGGCGGCGGGTGCAGTGCTGCTCGGCAAGCTGAACATGCACGAGTTCGCCTATGGCGGGACCTCGGTGCCCAGCTATTACGGCGCGGTTCACAATCCGTGGAATCTCGCCCGCATTGCCGGCGGATCTTCGGGAGGGTCGGCCGCTGCCGTGGCGGCAGGCCTGTGTATCGCCGCGTTGGGATCAGACACCGCCGCGTCCATCCGCCACCCGGCTGCATATTGTGGTGTCGTAGGATTGAAGCCGACCTATGGGCGAGTCAGTACCCGCGGCGTCATTCCGTTGTCCTGGTCGCTCGATCACATCGGGCCGCTTTGTCGCTCGGCTACGGATGCCGCCTTGTTCTTGGAGACGATCGCCGGATTCGACCCCCTCGAACCCTCATCCGCGGACCGGCCTACGGATCGCTATGCGAGCGCGCTGGACGGCAGAACGGCATCACTGAGGATAGGCCTCGTCCGCCGGCCCTACTTCGAGCACCTCGACGGGGACATTGAGGCCGCAGTGAACGCATCAATCAAGGAACTCGCACGCGTCACCGCCGGCCTGTGCGACGTGGAGTTGCCTTACACGAACGTATTGCTGCCGATCGCCTCGGCCGAGGCCTACGCCTTCCATAAGCCCTACTTCACGCGGACACCGCAACTGTACCAGGCCATGACCCGGCAACGCCTGGAGCAGGCCGCAACCATTTCCGCCGCAGACTACGTGAATGCCCGGCGGGAAATGGAGCGCCTGCGATGGCAGGCTGACAGCGCGTTTTCAAGTGTCGACCTGCTGGTCACACCTACGACCGCGATCACGCCGATCACCATCGAATCGGGCTATCTGGATCCGCCCCTGCCGTTGGACGGAACGCCAGTGGAGTTTCGTAACACGCATATGTTTGATGTGCTGGGTCTGCCCGCAATCTCCGTGCCCTGCGGCTTCACTCGCGATGGCATGCCGATCGGATTGCAGATCGCGGGGCCGCGGTTCGGCGAGTCGCAAGTGCTTGCTCTTGCGCATGCCTACCAGCAAATTACCGATTGGCACACGCGCTCTGCACCTGTAGCGTGAACCTGGACGTTGGATTGCTCGCACAGATTCAGGGCGCGAGGAAATCCCGGATCGATGCGGCGATCTCCTCGGCGTGGGTCTCGAGCGCGAAGTGACCGGTGTCAAGGAAGCGAACGACCGCACCAGGAATGTCGCGCTTGAACGCTTCGGCACCCGGCGGCAAGAAGAATGGGTCGTTCTTGCCCCACACCGCCAGGAAGGGCGGCTTGTGCGTGCGGAAATATTCCTGGAAGGCTGGGTAGAGCGCGACGTTGCTCTGGTAGTCGCCAAACAGATCAAGCTGAACCTCGTCAGCTCCGGGACGGGCCATGTAGAAGTTGTCCAGCGAGTATCCATCCGGAGAAAGATGGCTCGTGTCACGCACGCCCTGTGTGTATTGCCAGACGGTCGTCTCGGGCGAGAGGAAGGTTCGGAGCGCTGCGCGGTTTGCCGGCGAAGCGTCCCTCCAGTAGGCGCGCATAGGAGTCCATCCCTCGCTCAACCCTTCTTCGTACGCGTTGCCATTCTGGGAAACGATCGCGGTGATGCGCTCGGGATGTCGCATGGCGAGCCGGAAGCCGGTCGGTGCACCATAGTCGAAGACATAGATCGCGAAGCGCGCGAGGCCAATCACTTCAGTGAAGCGCTCGACGACTCCAGCGATGTTCGCAAAAGTATAGGAAAAGACGCTTCGCGACGGCATGTCCGACTGTCCGAAACCCGGCAGGTCAGGGGCCACGATGCGAAAGCGGTCCGCAAGCAGCGGAATGAGGTCGCGGAACATGTGGCTCGCACTGGGGAAGCCGTGAAGGAGCAACAATGTGGGGCCATCAGCCGGCCCAGCCTCCCGGAAAAAGACCTTGAAACCGTCCACGTCGGCCTTGCGGTATCTGGTCGCGTGCATCGGGAACTCCTTCTGGCTGCTTGAGTGTTTGCGAACACGACTGCTATCGTAACTGGTAACTTGTCAAGTTATCTGCGACGGGTTAGCGCGAACGAGCTGGATCCTCTGCTCGTGCCCTGACCACTGGCGCCTCCGGTCTCACGTACAACGCCAAGCCCGAGACCCCACAGCGGGAACTTAAGGGACACGAGGGATGCGACGGTGAAAACCACCAACGTCAGTACCGACCGCATGCGCATCATTCGTCAGCCGCTCGGGGGTCGATGTCTGATCCATTTCATTGCGACCGTGCGAGGCAGGGAAGGCAGTGAGCAGGCGTAGAAACCTGGACGGCGCCACGGGACACCCACGTGTGGTAACCTTCTTACTATGTCCTGGGAGGTTACGAGGG
>JBOIAD010000038.1:0-3470 GCA_050738795.1 Steroidobacteraceae bacterium | reverse complement strand
GCTCGACACCGGTCTCGGCCAGCAGCGGACGCAGGATCTCCATCCAGCCTTTCATCGAGTTGGCCGCCAGCAACACTTCGGGGACGAACAGGATGCCGTCGCGGAAGTCGATGCCGACGATGCGCATGCCCTCGACGAGGGCGTCGTTCAACACCTTCTCGGCGCTCCAGCCGCGCTCGAGGAAAATGTGCGTGGCCTCCTCGACTTCGGTTTTCAGACCGTTGTAGAGGTCGTCATGCACCTGCTCGGTCAATTCCTGATCGTCGAGATCTCGTAGATTGAACTCGGCTTCGGGCTGCTCTGCCATGCTCGATCTCCACGGCGCGCGGCGGGCCGGACAGGATGCGCCGTTGCTGTTGCCCAGATGGTAAGAGGCATGTTCCGGCCACAGTTGCGACTTAGCGACCACCGCATGTCCGCGGACGACACCTCATCCGGCCCCGCCGCGCAATTGGCGGGTCGATCGCGCCGCGGCGCTGCCGGGCCGGGGGCGGGGGCCCGAAGCCGGCTTGCTGTGGCGGATCTGCCGCTCCGCGCTGGGGGGGCAGCCGAACTGGGCCCGGTAGCAGCGCGAGAAGTGTGGCGGAGACTGGAATCCACAGGCCGTGGTGATGTCGATGATCGGCATGGAGGTCTGCAGCAGAAGCTCGCGGGCGCGCCGCAGCCGCATCTGCAGATAATACCGCTTCGGCACGCAGTTCAGATGGCGCTTGAACAGGCGCTCGATCTGGCGCCGCGACAGCTGCGTGGCCGCCGCGATGTCATCCAGAGACACGGGCTTCTCGATGTTCTGCTCCATGAGCTGCGCGACCTTGATCAGGGTCTCGTGGCTCACTCCGATCTGCGCGCGCAGCGGCACGTACTGCCGGTCCCGGTCGTTGCGCACGCGCTCGACGATGAACTGCTCGGAAATCAGCTGCGAGATGCGCGCGCCATGTTTCGCCTTGACCAGATGCAACATCAGATCGAGCGGGGCGATCCCGCCGGAACAGGTGAAGCGGTCCCGGTCGATGGTGAACAATTGATCGTTCAGCACAATCCGCGGGAATTCCTCGCGCAAGGCGGACAGATTCTCCCAGTGGATGCTGGCGCGATACTTGTCCAGCAGCCCCGCCTTCGCCAGCGCGTAGCCACCCGTGCACAGCGCCCCGAGCGGCACCCGGCGCTCTGCGAAGCGGCGCAAGGCCGACAGAAGGCGGGGCGATACGCCGGCCTGGACATCGACCCCCGCACAGACGAACAGAATGTCGACCGCCCGGATCGTGTCCAGCGCCACGGTCGGGGCAAGCTGCAGGCCATTGCTCGCGGGCGTCGGCTGCCCGTCGAGACTGGCAATGGCCCATTCGTAAACAGGCCTGCCGGTCAGGATATTGGCCATGCGCAGCGGCTCGACCGCGTTCGACAGCGCAATCATCGAATACCGCGGGAGCGTCAAAAACGCGAACTGAGTCTTGGTCTCGCGCACGCGGCGGATAGTACGCCATTCTTGTCTGTTTGCGACATCGGGGACGGCGGATCCTGTGCACTGGCGCACGCTGCGGCCTCAGGACAAGCCGCGGCCTCAGGACAAGCCGCGGCCTCAGGACGGCCAGGTTGGCGCGAACCGCTGATCCACCCATTCGATCCAATGCCTCACGGGAATGTCCGTGGCGCCCTGCAAGTGCGCGATGCAGCCGATATTGGCCGACAGGACCATGTCCGGACCATGTTGCAGGAGCGTATCCAGCTTGCGTCCGCGCAACGTTTCGGCCATCTGCGGCTGCACCAGGGAATAAGGACCCGCCGAGCCGCAGCACAGATGCGCATCGGCAACGGGGACCAGTTCCGCTCCGAGCGCGACCAGTAGCTTCTCCACTGCGCCGCGGATCTTCAATCCGTGCTGCAACGTGCAGGGAGGATGAAAAGCAACGCGATGTGGGGCGGATGTCGATCCGGCAGCAGGCAGGCCGGCCTGTACCGGTTCGGGCCGGGCGGGCACGGCCGCGGACTCGAGGAGCGTGCCGAGCTTGCCGAGCTCGGATGGCAGGAACTCTGCAGGATCCTTCGACATCTGGACCACGCGGCGCGCCTTGCCGCTGTATGCAGGGTCATCACGCAGGATATGCGCATACTCTCTGACCATGGCACCGCAACCGGACGCGTTGATCAGAATCGCTTCGACTTCGCCCGATTCGATGTATGGCCACCATGCGTCGATGTTGCGGTAGATTTCGCCGCGCGCGCCCGCCTGATCGTCCAGATGATGGCGAAGCGCTCCGCAGCAGCCCGCACGGGCTGCTACGACCGTCTGTACGCCGATGGCATCGAGCACACGAGCAGTCGCCGCGTCGATTGCCGGAGAGATCGCCGGCTGCGTACACCCTTTGAGCAGCAGCACCTTGCGCGCGTGCTGTCGGGCAGGCCAGGCACCGGCTGGCTGTTTCACACCTACCTTGGCCCGCAAGCGCATGGGAAGAGCCCACGGCATGCAACGAGCCGCGCGCAATGCCGCTCCAAACAGCCATGGCCGCGTCAACCCCTCGCGCAGGACCCACCTCTGGAGACGCTCGCGCCATGGGCGCCTGACTCGCGCATCGACGACGGCCCGCCCGATATCCACCAGATGTCCGTATTCAACTCCGGAGGGACAGGTTGTTTCGCAAGCGCGGCAAGTCAGGCAGCGATCGAGATGGATCTGCGTCGCGCGGCTGGGCTCAGCGCCTTCCAGTACTTGTTTGATCTGATAGATCCGTCCGCGTGGACTGTCGAGCTCATCTCCCAGTACCTGATACGTGGGACAGGTGGCCAGGCAGAATCCACAGTGAACACAGGCGCGCAGGATTTCGTCGGCGGTGCGTCCCGCCGTGCTGTCACGTATGAATCCGGCGAGGCGGGTTTCCATCACATATCGGCCAGCAGCCGGCCAGGATTGAAGATGCCTTCGGGGTCGAAGCTGTGCTTCAGCCGGCGATGAATCTGCGCGACTGCGCGGCTGAGCGGATGAAATCTCCCCGCCGGTGCTGCGCCTCGCCAGCGCATGGCCGTTCCGCCGGCGGCCCCTGCGAGCTCGCGAAGATCGGGCTTCCCCGGCTCCCCGGCATGCCATCGCAGGGCCCCGCCCCAGTCGATCATCATCTGTCCGGGCAGATCGAGCGGCGGCGCCGTTGCGGGAACGGACAGTCGCCAGAGCGAGTCGCTCGAGAAAATAGCATGCGTACAGTGACGCAAGGCGCCCCACCACTCGTGTGCCAGCACAGGCTCGGCCCGGTCGCCGCCAATGCTGTCGCGCGCTGCACGGACTGCAGCGGGTGCTCCGGACAATCGCAACCATGCCGCGCCGTCGTACCAGGCAGCCGCGGAGAGCGGCAACGGCCGGCCTCTGCATCGATTGAAGACCTCGAGCGCTGCGCCCGCCGGCAATTGCAGCCGCAGCGTCTCTTCGGCGTGCGGCCGGGGCAGGACCTTGATGCTCAGCTCGGTCAGGATTCCGA
>JBOIAD010000037.1:0-49323 GCA_050738795.1 Steroidobacteraceae bacterium | reverse complement strand
TTGCTGGGCTTATCGACGTTCGTGTCAACACTACGATACGAGCCTTCAGATTATCGGGTTCGATGAGATTGCGGCACTGTACCGCCCGGAGCGTCGCGCGCTGGTCGCCGATCTGGTGCGCGCGCTGGTGCCGCCTGAGAGGGTCCCCGCCTATCTCGATGCGCACGTACCGGCTCGAATCGAATCCCAGCATCGGGAGAAATTCCGCCAGGATGTTCTGACGGAACTCGAGAAACTGGATGCCTCGCGGATGGGCGGGTTGGGAATCACCCGCGAGCAAATGGACGCTTGGTTGAGGTTGCGCGCAGGCTACGTAAGGGTTACCCGTTGATCACACATCCGACAAATCCGCTCGACCGCGTTACCCGCGCAGCAGCTCGTTGACCGCCCGGTCCGCCTGCAGGATCGCCGAGTCGGTGTAGGCGGCGCCGCCGGAATCGGAGTTGGCGATGCTCATGCGGCCGAAGCGTGCCCGGCCGACCACGTTGGGCCGTTGCTGCGCGGGCAGCTCCGGCTCGAACAGCGGGTTGTACTCGGGAGCGTAACCGTGCGGCCAGCGGTTGACGGTGAGCGCCTCGATATCGCGCGCCGGATCGAATCCGCCGGCCGCGAGGGTGCGCGCCAGTTGATCGCGGATGTGGTGCTCGAAGGTCGCGAACGGTGTGGCAAGCAGCTCGGCGCGGCCCGCCTTGTTCTGCTCATGCTCCGGCAGCCCCGGCTTGCACGGCGTACGCGTCATGTGGACCAGGATCGGCTCGGTGGGCACGGCCGGGCTGCGATACGTGCCGATGTCCACTTTCTCATTGAGCGAGAAGCTGGAATGGTAGCTTCCGGGCGCGTAGACGCGGTGGATCGCGAGTTTTTTGAAAGGCTGCCAGTCCCGTATCGCGACACTGGTGTAGACCAGCGGCGTCTTGACCAGGCTGTGCAGTGCGGCCTTCTGCGCGGCCGGCAGCTCCGGACACAGATACGGAATCATCATGTTCCAACAGGCCAACACGCAGTTGCGCGCCCGCACGGTGCAGGGCGAACCGCCGCGCATGTACGTGATTTCCACTTCTCGCGCGGACGCGGGATCGCCGATGTTCCGGGCGCGTACCACCGTGCTGCTGAGTCGCACGCGCACGGGAGAGCCGGTCCGGTCGAGGCGGCTGTAATCGGCATGGGCGGTGATCAGATCCTCGACCGTGGTTCCCGGAATCGCATCCGGAATCAGGTTGCGCACCAGCAAGCGTGCGATCGTGGCGTTTCCGTCCGGAAAGTGCAGCGTGGGGGACCCGCCCGTGTCCTCGTACCCCGCAGGTGTAGGACCCATTCTCGAGATCGAGCCCTGCGCGAGTTTCATGCCCTTGAAACCCGGCAACTTGAAGCCCCAGCAATCAAGGGCCGAGACGGCGTCGATGCCGACGCCCCACTCGCCGTGCGTCCGGCTCTGGTAAAACGCGATGGCCGCGGGATCGGCCTTCACCACATCGCGCAGGAAGTCGCGGTAGCTGATCTTCGACAGCCGCAGCTTCTTTTCGTCCGAGGACAGGCCGGGCATGAAATCGGTCGAGCCTTCCTCGACGCGCTCGATGTCGCCGCGGGCGCGCGCGGACAATGGAGCGTTCGCGAGAGACTGCTTCACCGGCTCACTGCCGAAGCCGACGCACAGCCGGTCCGCTCCGAAGGTCTCGCGGTCGAAAAAAACCCCGGTACGCAGCCCGAGGCCGTCGTAGAACTTCTTATGCTCGACCTTGCGGCTGAGCGCTTCGACGTCTATTCCCAGCTCCCGGATCAGGGCCGCCGGCACCGGCGCGTACGGACGCGGACTGTCGATCTCCAGCGTGCCGCCGTTCAGCAGCTGCATGCGGCCGCCGAGTTGGAATTCGTTGCGCTTGGCATGTCCGCCGAAATCATCGTGGTTGTCGAGAATCAGAATCCGGCTGGCAGGGGAAGTGCGTGCACGGAAGAAATGAGCCGCCGACAGTCCGCTGATGCCGCCGCCGACGACGATCAGATCGTAGGACTCGCCGGTATCGGCACTGCGGCCAACCGCTCGACCGTCACGCAGCGCGTGCGCGTCCTCGAACGATCCCGGGTGGCTGCCACGCATGCCCGTGAGCAGGGGCGGATAGTAGCCGGCAACATCCTGCGCCGCGGAGCCGGATGCGGCCTGCTCAGCACCGTAAGCTTTGAGCAGCGGCCCCGATAGCGTAGTGGCTGCCGCAATCAGCGCGCCCTGCAGGAAGTCACGGCGGGGAATGGAGCGATCCGTGCCGAGATCCCGATCATTCGCCTGTCCCTTACGCTCATCGCCCATGAAATTCCCCCAAGCGCTGCGCGCCGGCACGTCGTGTGGATTCTTTGGTTTAAGATACGAGATCGCAGCGCATCCGGGCAAGAGCGACATTGAGCGGAAAGCCACCGCCACTCCACATTCGACGCGTCCTGGTTGCGTGCGCGGTGCTTGCAGCATTGCTTCTGTGTCCGCTTCCCGCATCCGCAGGATGGGTCTGGGATGCCGGAGCCGCGGTTGGATACGTGGCGAGCGTCTTTGCAGTCATCCTGTACCTCTATCCGCTGCGTGGCCGCGGGCTGAAGGGCGAAACTCTGCCGCACCGGCGGCTGTTCACCGTCTCACAACATCGCCGCTTCGGTTGGGTAGCACTCGGACTGGCAGGATTGCACACTACGATCGTGCTCGTGGCGCAACCCCTCACGGTTCGTTATCTGCTTCCGTCTGCGCCGATCTACATGTTGTGCGGAATCGGCGCCCTCGCCGCGCTCGCCATTCTCGTTCCCACCGGTCTGTCGACTCGCGCCTCCATGCGACGTCCTCCAGCGCGCGCAGTCGCAGGGATCAGCCATGCAGCGGTCGCCGCACTGCTCCTTGGCTTGCTTGGCGCCCACCTGGTCGGCAGCGCGCAGTTGGTCGACACACCCGTGAAGTCGATCGCGGTTTGCGTGCTCCTCGCACTGCCCCTGCTCTGGACCGCCGTGCGAACACGTGCGGAGCGACTGCGTGGTGGGTACTGGGCGGCAACCGTTGTCGCAATCATCGTTGGTGCGACTCTGCTGCTATTGCCGATCCGGTCTACGACCGCACGGCTGCTGGAGCCTGCCGCCAGAGCCTCGGAAACGTTGCCCCTGCATTTCCCTCACGAGATGCACACGAGTGTCAACTGCGTCGCATGCCATCACAACTTTCGCGACGACACCGGCACCGCGAACTGCGTCGATTGCCACCGCAGCGCCCGCGAAGACCTGGTCCGCTCGAGCGAGTCGACCTTTCACGTTTTCTGCCGCGACTGTCATCGCGACCTTGCGCGCGAGGGACGCCGGCACGGCCCTACCCGCACGTGCCAGCCTTGCCACCATTAGGCCACGCGCATCGCCATCATCAGGCCACGGGCATCGCCATCATCAGGCGGCGTCGCGCCGCGAGCCCCGACAGCGGGGCTTGCAACCGCGCCGTCGCTACTTTCGACTCGCTCTGCGATGTGCGAGACTCGAGCGCAACCGGCAGCGTTGCACGGGGGTCTCGATGCATACATTCCTGTCCAGGGTGGCCTTTCTCGCCGTCATTGCCGCTCTCTGCACCAGCGTCCGCCTGCCTGCCGCGCCGGCTTCCTCCCCGCTGCCCGCAGAGCATTTGACCGTTGCAAAGATCGGGCCCAGAAACCCGCATTGGGTCTACATCCTCGATGAAGCCCAGAACAATGAGATCGACGCGCGCGTGTTCCTGTTCGATGGCGACACCTACCGGCGTCTCGGACAGATTGACGCGGGGTTCATGCCCGGTGTGAACCTGTCCCCTGACGGCAAGACCACGGTCGTCGCAACGACTTATTTTGCACGCGGCGGCCATGGAGCACGCACGGACGTCGTGGAATTCAACGACAACGCGACGTTCGCCAAGACCGGCGAAATAGTGCTTCCGCCCAAGCATGCCCAGACGCTGGCGATGTTGTTCACGGTCGCGTACAGCGCGGACGGCCGATTTGTATATACGCCCTATTTGACTCCCGCCGCCTCCTTCGGCGTGTTGGATCCCGTCAGGAAGACGATAATCGGGGAGATCGAGACGGCTGGCTGTGTGCTCGTCATCCCATCCGGGCCCAACCGCGTTTCCTCGATCTGCGAGAGCGGCCGGCTGCTGACGGTCACGTTGGACGCGCACGGCCACGAAGCTTCACGCGCGAGCTCCGCTCCTCTATTCGATCCGGATCACGACCCGATATTCGCGCAGGGCGTGCCGACGCCGGACGGATACGCCTTCGTCTCATTCCTCGGTACCGTGCATGAAGTGGACTTCTCGAAGTCGCAACCGGCGATCCAGGCGGCGTGGTCATTGGTGAGCGCAGAGGAGAAGGGCACGTGGCGGCCTGGAGGTATCCAGATCGGCGCGGTGCAGCGCGCCACGGGCAAGCTTTTCGTACCGATGCATCGCGGCGCGGAGGGCTCGCACAAGGAAGGCGGCAGCCAGATCTGGGAGTTCGACCTGAAGTCTCACCGGCGCGTGGCGCGCTGGCCCTTCGACAACCCGGAGGCCGGCCGGATCGTCGCCGTGCAGGTGACGCAGGATGCGGCGCCGCTGGTTTTCGGGGCCACGGACCGAGGTGCCCTGGCGATCTTCGATGCCCGCAGCGGACGGTTGAAGCATGTCGAGAAGCAGGTCGGCCAGACCCCCTCGCTGCTGCTGAATCCTTAGAGGAGTTGCGATGCATCCGCTTGATCGCGTGTTCGAGAATTCCGCGCGCTCGCTCGCGAAGCGCACGTCCCGCCGCAGCCTGCTCGCATCGCTCGGCCGGATGCTGACCGGGGTTGCGCTGCTGCCCTTGTTGCCGATCGACCGGACGGCGCGCGCGCAGGCTCCACAACAACCGCATCCCGCGGGCAACGACCCGGCGAGCTGCGACTACTGGAAATACTGCGCGATCGATGGATTCCTGTGCGCGTGCTGCGGCGGAACCTCCACCTCCTGTCCGCCGGGCACGCAGCCCTCGCCGATCACCTGGATCGGCACGTGCCACAATCCTTCCGACGGCCGCGACTACATCGTCTCCTATAACGATTGCTGCGGAAAGGTCAGCTGCGGCAACTGCTTCTGCAATCGCAACGAGAACGAGAAGCCCATGTACCGGCTCTCGCGCAACAACGACGTGAACTGGTGCATGGCGAACACCGAATCGGACTACCACTGCTCGGTGTCGGTCATACTCGGCGTCGCGGAGAAATGACTTCCGTGCGAGGGTGCGCGGCAATCGCCGCCTGCGCACTGGCGCTCGCTCGCTCCGCCGCCGTCGAGGCCAGTCCCGCGCAGGATTACATGCTGTACTGCATGGGTTGCCACGGCGCCCGCGCCGAGGGAGTCCCCGGCAAGGTCCCCCCGCTCGCCAATGCGCTCAGCCGCTTCATGCGCACGGCGGCCGGCCGCGACTACGTGCTGCGCGTACCCGGAGCCGCGAATTCGGCCCTTCCCGATGCGCAACTCGCCGCAGTCCTGAATTGGGTGGCCTCCACGTTCGACACGCAAAGTAGCCGCGTGCCACCGTTCACGGCGCAGGAGGTCACGCGCGTACGCCGTTCTCCGCTCGTGTCGGTATTGGAAACCCGCAATGCAGTCATCAAGAGCCTCGCGGCGACCGGTGCAGCACCACCGGCAAGTTACTGAGCGGCCTGGCGCCCGAGGCAGGGTCGCCCGTACCTGCTCAGTATTTGAATGTCGCCGTGACGCCGAACGTCCGCGGGCGGAACGTGTAGCCGCGCATCAACCGGTTGACGCCCGCGCCGTAGTCGATCGAAAAGTCGTAGTTCGTCAGCGTGTGGGTGTCGAACAGGTTGTCCACGAACGGTTCGACCGACCACTGGCCGAGCGTCATGCCGGCGCGCATGGACACGAAGTTCGTGGCGGACAGCGTGAAGTCCTCGACATCGAACTGCGCGCTGTTGGGATCCTGGCTCGGGGACTGCCACTTGCCGCGGCTTTCGTATTCGTAGTCCAGGCGCGCAAAGGACTCGTGATCGAAGGCGCTGAAGCGGTACTCGATGCCCGCCGACGCCGTGAAGGGAGCGTTCGGCCGGCCGCCCTCACCCACGATGGCGTCGCCCGAGGAGACGATCGGCGCGGTCGTCTGGCCCGGGAATCTCGAATCGCGCGAGTAGCGGGCCTCGGTATAGCCCGCGGTGATCTCGGCCGACAGGGCCTCCGTGACCGCGAACTGCGCCTGGATGTCGGCGCCCTTGGCCGTCGCCTCGCCGAGGTTGGAAATGAATGAGATCTGGCAGATTGGCGGCACCACCGTCTGCTGGATGTTGTGCCACTTGATGTAATAGATGCTGGAGGCGATACGGATGCGGTTGTCGAAGTTGTTCTTGGCGCCCACCTCGTAGCTGTCCACCGTGTCCGAGTTGTAAGTGGCCGGGGAATTCGCGATCCCGAAGGTCTGGAAGTCCTCCTGGCAGGCGGCGAACGGCACCGGATTGTTGGCGCCGCCCGGACGGAAGCCCTTGGCATAGGTCGCGTAGAACAGATTGTCCGGGTTCATCTGATACGACAGGTTCACCTTGGGCGTGAACGAATTCTCCTTCTTGTCGCCGTTGTTCGCCTGGTTCGCCAGGAAGAGCTGCGGGCCGCCCGTCAGGGTGTCGAAGGAGAACTCCGTCCGGGAGAAACGCACGCCCGCGGTCGCCTTCAACTGGTCGGTGATCGAGTAGCTGCCCTCCCCGTACCAGGCGAGCTGCTTGTCCTGAGCGTGAGTCTGCAGGAAGTAGGACTCGGTCGGGAAACGCGGATCGAAGGGCACCGGATTGCCATCCAGATCGGTGAAAATGTCCGTATACGGAGCGCCGAAGATCGCCTGGGAGAAGGCTTCGAGCATCGGATCGTGGATCAGCTCGAGATACTGCTGGCGATTGCGGCTGTAGAACAGGCCGGTCGTCCAGATGAACCGTGCGGCGGGATCGCTCGATTGCAGGCGCACTTCCTGCGTGAAGTTCTGCTGGTTGTTATCCACTTCCGCCGGCGAACGATAGTCCGCGATGTCGGCGGGCAGGTGAATGCCGCTGGCATCGAGCAGCGGGAAGGGCACCCCGTCCTGAACCCCGAATGTCTGGTAGAAGCCGAGGTTATAGAGCGTGCCGTCGTAACCGGTCACTTCCTTGCGGTGGAAGTAGGAGGTGTTCGAGATCAGCTGGAACGCGCCGAAGTCGCCCTGGATCTTCAGTGCCGGCAGATAGAACTTGTCGGGCGTCGGGCGCCCGGTGGGATTGCCGCTGACAAACCTGTCGCTGCCCGGATTCGAGTAGATCGGCCAGAAGTTCGAGACGTCGTGCGTCTGCCGGTTCTGATAGTAGACGCTGGGCGTGACCGTCCAGGCTTCGGCGGGAGCCCAGAGCGCCGCCAGCCGGATCATGACCGTATCGCCGTGGTTGGCGTGCTTGTCGACCACCGAATTCTGCGGATCGCTTGCGGTCGGATCGACACGATCGATCCAACCGCCGTCACGCCTGTACCAGACCGTGGCCCGCGCGCCGAGGGTGCCTTCGATCAACGGACCGCCCGCGGCGATGCCAGCCTCGTAGTTGGGCTCTCCACCTTGCGTGAACGACAGCTCGCTGCGACTGTAGATACTGCTCTTGGTCAGACTCGGCTGTGTCGTGATGTATCGAACCGTACCGCCTTCCGAGCCGGCGCCGAACAAGGTGCCCTGCGGACCGCGCAGCACTTCGACGCGCGCCATGTCGAAGGCCTTGGGCAGCGTCTCATCAGGGTTGAAAGCGAGCGCACGCATCTGGATAGGCGTGTCGTCTATGTAGATGCCGGTAGTGCCGGCCCCGCCCGATGAGGCGATGCCGCGGATCGAGATGTTGTTGGTCCCGGAATTGTCGACGCTGATGCCCGGCGTGAAGCGCGCGACGTCCGCGATGTCCTTGATCCCCTTGGAGTCCATGTCCGCCTGGGTCATGGCCGTGACGCTGATCGGAACCTTGCTCAGGTTCTCCTCGCGCCGCTCGGCGGTGACCACGACTTCCGCAATGCCCTCGGAAGCGGGCGCTTCGGCGGCGGGTCCCGCGTCTGCGTAGGCGACCGTTGCGCCTGAAACACACAGGGCGAGCCCGATGGTCACCCGCACCGCCGCGCCGATGCTGCTGGACGATGGATACGCGCCGTTGGTTGCCCGCATGGAATCACCCCGTTTATTGGCGTTGTTCCGCCGCATCGTTGCAGCTCTTGATTGCACAATACCGTCGCCACCGCGCCAGAGCAATGCTGCGCTCCAGTCTGCCGTGAGCCGATGTCGGATCTGCGCCACAAGTGTGGCACTTGCGCGTGGGCCTCAAGAATCGGCCCGCCCCGTCAGGCCGCGGCTCACCGGCAGCGTGCGAACGCGGTGGCCTGCCGCCGCATAGATGGCATTGCACAGCGCCGCCGCCGCGCACGCCGTGCCGGTCTCACCGACACCTCCCGGCTTCTCCGTGTTCGTGATCAGGTGGACGCTCACTTTGGGCGACTCCGGCAATCGCATGGCGCGAAAATCGTTGAAGTTGCTCTGCTGCACGCGCCCATTCGCCAGAGTCACTTCGGACCACAGCGCAGCACCCAACCCGAACATCACGCCGCCCTCGAGCTGCGCGCGGACGGTGTCAGGATTGACCATCTGTCCGCAGTCCATCGCACAGACGATCCGCTGAAGACGTACCTGGTTGTCGTCGCTCACGCTGACCTCGACAATCAGAGCGAGGTAGCTGCCGAACGCGTACTGCACCGCAATTCCGCGACCGTGCCTCGCGGGCAGCGGACTGCCCCAGCCGGCCTGCTGGGCCGCAAGCTCCAGGGCGGCACGCATGCGCGGCGCCTTGATCAGGCCACGCCGGTATTGAACAGGATCCTGCTTGGCAGCCGCAGCAAGCTCGTCAATGAAGCTCTCGACGACGAAGACGCTACGCGTCGGACCCACTCCTCGCCACCACGACGTGGGAACGCCGGAGGGTTCCTGCTGCACGTACCGCACCTCGATATTCTCAAGTGCGTAAACAGGGTCCGCAGCCGCCTCGACCGCATCGTCGTCCACCCCATTCTTGTTCGGTTCACCTGACCATCGAGCGGAGACGGACGAGCCCGCGATGGTATGGAACCATGCGACCGGCATACCTCGCGCATCGAGTCCCGCCGAAATCCGGTCAACGTAATAAGGGCGGTACTGGTCGTGCTGGACATCCTGCTCACGCGTCCACAGCACTTTAACCGGGCCTTCGACGTGCCGGGCGATACGCGCGGCGAGCACGATGCCATCCACTTCCAGGCGCCGGCCAAATCCGCCACCGATGAGGTGGTTGTTGATGCGGATCTGGTGGGGCTTGAGGCCGAGGCCTGCCAACTTCGCCACGGCGCGGTCGGGAGCCTGTGTGCCGACCCAGATCTCGCACTCATCCTTGCGCCAGTCCACCGTGCAATTCATGGGCTCCATCGTTGCATGGGCCAGGAACGGCTGGTGATAGACCGCATCGACGCGAGAGGCCGCATGAGCCATCGCCCCGGCGGGATCCCCTGCGCGGTTGGCCAAGGCGCCCTGCCGCCGCGCGGCGGCTTCGAGATCTGCAACGAGCGCGGCCTGCTGAACGGAGCCGTTCGGCCCGTCGCTCCAGCGCAGGTCGAGCGCTTTGAGCCCGCTCTGCGCAGCCCAGGTGTCATCCGCGACGACCGCGACGGCATCGTGTTCATTTACAACCTGTCGCACGCCGCGCACCGCCATGGCCTCTTGCGTTCGCAGCGGCTCCACAGCGGAGCCACCCACTACGGGAGAGAGCGCAATCATCGCCACCCGCATGCGGGGTACCTGGACGTCGATACCGAAGATCGCTCGCCCAGTGGTCTTCTCGGGAGTGTCCCGCCGCGGCGTCGTTCGGCCGATGAGCCTGAAGTCCTGCGAAGACTTGAGCGGCGGATCCGTGGGAACGGGCATGGCCGAAGCGGTCCGGGCAAGCGCGCCGTAGCCCGCGCGTCTGCCGGAAGCCTCGTGAAGAACCTCGCCCCGCTCGGCGCGGCAGCCCGATGAGGGCACGCCCCAGCTCCTGGCCGCCGCTGCGATCAGCATGATGCGGGCCGTCGCGCCGGCCTTGCGCAAGGGCAGCCAGCAATCCCGAATCGACGTCGAGCCTCCCGTGGATTGGTCGCCTTGCACGCCGTAGACGGCGGGATCGGGCGGCGCGTGCTCGACCGTGATGGTCTCGAGACCGACCTCCAGCTCCTCGGCGATGAGCATCGGCAGGGATGTGAATGTGCCCTGCCCCATCTCGACCTTCGGCATGATCAGCACCACCCGGCCATCCGGATCGATGCGCACGTAGGCGTTCAGGATCGCGGGTTGCGATTCGCGGCGGCGCGGCGGCGATGGGCGCGGGCCCGAGTGAACGCCCGAGCGCTGCGCGAGCGCGATGGGGATCAGAAGGCCGCCGCCAATAGCGGCCGACACCTCGAGGAAGCGTCGCCGGTCCAGCAGACCCACGGCCGCGTCGGTGGCGGGTTCGTCGTTGTCCATCTGCCCTCGCGATTTAATCGATAATCGATACCGTTAAATCGGCGCCGTGGCTACTGTAGGGGATGCGCACGCGGCCCGTCAAACCGCCGGCCGCGCGGCACGAAGGGACTCGCGCCGCGTGCGCACGACGAGGTAGGCAACGCCGGCCAGGGCAAGTGTCACGAGGCTCACGTACAGATCCTTCGCCTGGGCTGGAGTGAACGCCATGGCGAGGAGTATCGCCACCATGCCGGCAATCGCCGCGTAGCTGGCCCACGGAAAGAGCCACATCGTCAGCACCGGTGCGGGAACGCCACTGCGTTCCCGTTCAAGCCGCAGCCGGATCTGCGCCACCGCGACGATGATGTAAACAAACACCATGAGAGCGCCCGACGCATCCACCAGAAACGCAAATACCGTCTGGGGAGCCAGCGTCGCGGACAACACCCCGACGACTCCCGCCAGCGAGCCGATCAGCACCGACCGGGTGGGGACGCGCCGGCTGTTCAACTGCACGAGGTATTGGGGCGCATCGCCGTGCTCGGCGAGCAGAAACAGCACGCGGGAGCAGACGTAGAACGCGGAGTTCAGGCAGGAAAGCACCGCGGTCAGGATGATGACGCTCATCGCGCCGCTCGCCCATGAGAAGTCCATCGTAGTGAGCGCAAGCGTGAATGGGGACTCGCCCACGCGTATCCGATCCCACGGCACGACGCAGACGATGAGCGCGATCGAGAACACGTAGAAGGTGAGAATGCGAACGATGACGGAAGTTGTCATCTTCGCCACGGCTCGCGAGGGCTCCTGCGACTCCGCGGCCGCGATCGTCGTGATCTCGGCGCCGGTCAGAGCGAAGAATACCGTCACCGCTCCGGCCAGCACCGTCACGAACCCTTTCGGCATGAAGCCGCCATGGCTGCTCAGATTGGCGAACGCCGGACCGTGGTGCGAGGTCCAGCCGAAGGCATACGCCGCCGCCAGCACGATGAAGACGACGATGGCGGAGACCTTGATCGAGGAGAACCAGAACTCGAACTCGCCGTACGAACGGGCCGACATCAGGTTCACGCCCGTCATCACCGCCATCAGGCCCAGCCCCAGTTGCCACGCCGGCATCGCGATCCAGGAGTGCAGAATGTTCGCGCCCGCGATCGCCTCCACCGCGACGGTAATGATCCAGAAGTACCAGTAGAGCCAGCCGGCTACGAACCCTGCCCACGAGCCCAGGCCCACGCGCGCGAACTCGGTGAAGGCGCGCACGTTGGGCAGCGCGACGGCCATCTCGCCGAGCATGCGCATGACGAGCAGGATCAGTATGCCGGTCAGCAGGTAACTGAGCACGATCGCGGGCCCGGTTACGGCGATGGCGGCGCTGCTGCCCACGAACAGTCCGGCGCCGATGATGCCCCCGATGGAGATCATCGTGATATGGCGCGGGCGCAGCGATCGGCTCAGCTCATGGGACATGGGTTACCTCGAAGTGGCGGCGCGCAGCCTCGAGGCAATCCCGCCGGAGGCCGCGCGGATCGTCTCGAGAAGCACCAGGGACAATTTGGAGCGCAGCTCCTCGAGCGACCAGCGGCTGGTCGGCGCGGAGATGTTGATCGCGGCGACCGGCCGGCCGTCATCGCCCAGAACCGCCGCGGCGATCGTGAGATCGCCGCGGTAGCACTCCTGGTCCGACCAGGAATAGCCGGCCTCGCGCGCCAGGCCGATACGCTCGAGAATCTGCTGTGGATCCGTAAGGGTCATCGGCGTGAACTGACGCATGGGCGAGCGGCGCACGATCTTCTGTGCCTCGGCAGCCGGCAGCGCCGACAGGTAAGCGCGGCCCGAGGCCGTACAGTACATCGGCAACCGGCGCCCGATCGGCATGTGGATGAAGAAACGCTTGTGGCTGGGGAACCGCGCGATGAACACCATGTCGGTGTCATCCGGCTCCGACAGGCTGATGGACTCGCCGCTAGCCTGGTTCAGATCGATGAGGTGCGTCGTCGCCTGCTCGATCAGGGGATGACCCGACAAATAAGCGTGCGCGAGGCTCAGCGAGCGCGCGGTCAACACCCAGCGCTTCACCCGCGCATCCCGCCTCAGATAGCCCAGGCGCTCCAGCGTGTGAGTGCAGCGTTGCGCCGAGCTCTTGGTCATCGACGCTGCCGCGGAGATTTCGCCCAGGTTGAGCGCGCGGCGCTCCCCGCCGAATACCTCCAGAATCGAGAGCGCCTTCTCGACGGACTGGTTGAACAGCGGATCGCGCGTCCCGGCGGTGCGAGCCTTGCGCTGCGCACGCTTCACGTCCCGGGCGGAGGTCTGGTTCAGCGGCTCATCCTTGCGATATCGCCAAGGCGCATTGCAGTATAGAGCGATTGATAATCGATCACCAACCGGCCGAGAATGTTGGCCGGCGGCTCGAGGAACGGAAGTTGCGGGCCGCGACACAGCCGCGTTCACACATCACCGGAGTATCGTCCATGTCACGTCCAAAAACCGCGCGATCCGATCATTCCCGCCGCAGCGTCCTGGGGCTCATCGGCGCCGGGGGTGCGGCCGTGCTCGCCGGACTGCAGGGCGGACTCGTTTCCACCTGGGCGGCTGCCGCCACGCCGGCCAAGTCCGGGGGCGGGGATCTGCCGCATCTGTCCGATGCCGATCCGACGGCGAAGGCCTTGGGCTACACCGAAGATGCGGGCAAGGTGGACAAGGCGAAGTTCCCGGTCTTCAAGGCCGGCGCCCACTGCGGCAACTGCAATTTCTTCCAGGGCGCCGCCGGCCAGCAGTTCGGGCCGTGCCAGATTTTCCCGGGCAAGGCTGTCAATACCGCCGGCTGGTGCGCATCGCACAGTCCGAAGGCGTAGCCAGCATCCGCTGCGCGGGCGGCACAGTCCGAGGGCGTAGCCGGGCCGCCGTCCGACCGCGCAACCCGCGGCACCGCCCTTCATCGGAACGGGCCGTCAGCCAGCACGGCCTGTCGCGAGAAAGGCCTGTGCGGCGTTCCTGAATTCCGCCGAGCCGAGCTGCTGCTGGAAGGCCTGCAGCTCCTCCTCGATGCGCGCGGCGATTTCCGTCGTCCGGCCCCTCAGCAAACGCTTGGTAGCGAGCAACGCTCCGGCAGGCTGCTGCGCGAGGCTGAGAGCCAGCGCCCGCGCCTCCTGCAGCAGGGCTGCATCCTCTGTCACCCGATTGACCAGGCCCAGCGCCAGCGCAGTGGCGGCATCGATCGGCGAGCCGAGCAACAGCAGCTCGGCCGCGCGCTGCTGGCCGATGAGCCGCGGCAGAAGCAACGAGCTCGCCGCTTCCGGGACCAGCCCGAGACGCACGAACGGCATGGACAAACGGGCATTGCGCGCCGCGAGCACGAGGTCGCAATGCAGGAGCAGTGTCACGCCGATGCCGACAGTGGAGCCGTGCACGGCCGCAACCAGAACCTTGCGAATTGCGGGCAGGCCGCGCAGGAATCGTGCGGCGCTGTGGCCGTCGCCCAGAGCAGGCCCACTGAGAAAATCATTGAGATCGTTGCCCGCCGTGAAGCTTGCACCGGCGCCGCAGAGCAGGATGACCCGAACCGAATCGTCCGCCTCTGCCTGCGCCAGCGAATCCGTCAGCGCGTCGTACATGGCGAGCGTGATCGCGTTGCGCTTTTCCGGGCGATTCAGGCGCACCTCGCACACGCCATCCGCGCTGTGGACGAGAACCTGTTCGCTCATGTGACCTCCCGCGCCGAAGCGTATCGAATTGTCACCCTGGCCGCACGCGCGCCAGGGCGGGGCTCGCGCCTCGAGGCGGCTCAGCGCGGCTGCGTCCCATGCGCTGCCCACAAGTCCTGGATCGCCTCCAGGCTGCGGCCCTTCGTCTCGGGCACATAGCGGATCACGAACAACGCGGCCAACACGCTCATGCCGCCATAGATCCAGTACGCGAAGCCATGATGAAACAGGGCATTCAGCGTGGAGCTCCCATCCAGCACCTTGAAGGAGGCCGACACCAGCAGATTGGCGATCCACTGGGCGGCAACCGCGAGCCCCATGGCCTTGCCCTTGATGGAGTTCGGAAACATCTCCGCGAGCATCACCCAGGCCACGGGCCCCCACGAGAGCGCGAATCCGCCGATATAGACCACCACCGCGATCAGCGCTCCCAGCCCGACGGCCTGCGCGTTGAACAGACACCCCAGTGCGATCATCGCGACCGCCATGATCACCGCTCCCGTGACGAGCAGCGGCTTGCGGCCCCACCGGTCGACGGTGACGATCGCAACGAGGGTGAATATCAGGTTTGCACCGCCGACGATGACGGTCTGCAGCAGCGCCGTGTCGGTTGAGGCCCCCATGTTCTGGAACATCAGGGGGGCGTAATACAGCACGGCGTTGATCCCCACGAACTGCTGGAAAACGGAAATCAGGATCCCCACGACGATGACGGGCACGCCGAACGCGAACATCCGGGCCGTGCGCACCACCAATGTGCGCTCGATGTCGGCGACGATCGAACGAGCCGCCGCATCGCCCATGACACGCCGAAGCTGCACGAGCGCCTCGGCGCTGCGGCCGCGCAGAACGAGCCAGCGCGGCGTGTCGGGGACGAACAGCAGCAGGATGAGGAATATCGCTGCCGGAATGGCCTCGGACGCCAGCATGAGCCGCCAGCCGGTCGACTTGACCCAGGCGTCATCCCCCTGGGAGGCCACGAACCAGTTGACGAAATAGACGAACAGGATGCCGCCGACGATGGCGAGCTGGTTGAAGGACACCAGCCGGCCCCGGATCGCGCTGGGGGAGATCTCCGCGATATACAGCGGCGAGAGCATCGAGGCGATGCCCACGCCGACACCGCCGAGGATCCTGTAGAAGATGAACTGCCGCAGCGCATCCGGGCCCATGTGGCCGATCGGACCGAAGCCCAGCTCCGGAACCGCGGAACCCAGGGAACCCAGCAGGAACAGCGCGCCGGCGACGATCAGTCCGCCGCGCCGGCCGAGCGCCGTGGAAAGCCAGCCGGCCGCGGCCGCACCGATGATACAGCCCAGCAGCGCGCTCGAGATCGTCCAGCCGGAGAGGCTGCTGCGCGCGGTCTCCGCGAGCCCGAGCGGGTCGATGAAATACGCATCTATCGAGGTGACCGCGCCGGAAATGACGGCGGTGTCGTAGCCGAATAACAATCCGCCGAGTGTTGCGACAAACGTCAGCGCGATGACGAGTGACGTGTTGACATCGGCCGTCGTGTTGACATCGGCCGTTGCCGCTTTCCCGTTGCCTGCGCTCATCGCTTCCTCACAGGGCGGCGCCGATTGCTCAGTTGCCCGGCGGCGCCGATTGCTCAGTGCCCGGCGGCGCCGATTGCTCAGTTGCCGGCGGGGATCTGAAATTCACATCGCTGTCCGCCGCAAGCCAGGCGAGCGCGGCCCAGGCGGCCACGTTCTGATCAAGCTGCTGACGGTCGATCTTGTCGAGTGTGTCATCGGCAGTATGGTGAACGTCGAAATAGCGCGTGCCGTCCTGTCTCAACTGGAACGCCGGGACACCTGCCTCGACGGACGGGCCGACATCGGTCCCCGGGTCGTCCACTGGGGCGCGCGCGCGCAGGATTCCGATCGGCTCGAGCACGCGATACACACTCTTGCCGAATTCAGCGTCCGTCACCACTTTGGGCAATGCGACCGCATAGACGCGATCGCTCCCGAAGTCGCTTTCACCCGCCAGGACGTGCGTACCCAGCTCGCCCGAGTGATTGCTTGCATACGCATGGCCCCCGAAAGCGTCAAAAGGCGCGCTGGGCTGCGCCACCTCTTCGGATCCGAACAGCACTACTCGGATCGTACGCCGCGGTTTGCGCGGCAGATCGCGGATGAGATCGGCCGCCGCTGTCACGATAGCATCGCCTGCCGCGTCATCGATTGCTCCGGTCCCCTGATCCCAGCTATCCAGGTGCGCGCCCAGCAGAACGACTTCCTGCGGACGCTCCCGTCCGGGTATGTCGGCCACGACGTTCTGCGAGTGAGTACCCTTGACGTAGGACGCTGTAGAGAACAAACGGACTCTGACAGTTTCGTCCAGCGAGGCAAGCCGCTCGAGCTGGTCTGCGTCCGGAGCGGACAAAGCGAAGGACGGCAACGGCACTCGGCCATCGACGTACGCAGTCGATCCCGTATGTGGCAGGCGATGACTGTCAGTTCCCAGCGAACGCAGCAGGAACGCTATGGCGCCGCGCTTGGCGGCTTCCTCCGGTCCATGCTCGCGGGCCGCCCTGACGGGGTCGTATCCTGATCCGTCCTGCATGCGAACCATCTGGTGTGTGACCATCGCGATCCTGCCGTCGAGCGACCCCACAGGTGCGGCTATCAACTCCTCGAAATTGGAAAAGATAACCACCTCGCCTTCGAGCCCGCCCGAAGGCGTCGGAGGCGATTCGCCAAGTGCCGCGACGCTCAAGGGCTGCTCGTTCGGGGCGACGATCTGCGCCCGCTCGGTGCCCCTGACCCAGCCCGTGACCGGAAACGACTCGACGCGCACGTTCGCAAAGCCGAGCGCCTTGAGCCGCTCTGCCACCCAGACCGCGGCGTGTTGTTCGGAAGCCGAGCCGGCGGGGCGCGGCCCGAAGCGCGATGTCAGCTCGCTGACGAACGAGAACGCCAGGTTCTGCCCGCTCATGGCGGTATCGCGCAACTGGGCGGCGACCAGCTCAGGCGACGCATTCGCAGCCGGTTCGGCCGCCGCAGCCGGTCTGGCCGCAGCGCTTGCGGCGCCGCCAAGCATAGTGACCCCGGCCGCAGACATCGCGACGAGAATGTGTGAACGCATCTTCAAGAGCCCAACTGCGCAGTCTCACGAATGAGGAAATCGACCACGGCCTGCAAGGCCTCCCGCTCGCTGGCCCCGGCCACCCGCGCTTCATCATACGTGCGAATCTGGCGGTGCGCGCTCGTTCCCCGCGCGAGGATGGAACGGATGTATTCCACTTCGCGCAGGCAGCCCAGCTCCCGCGCATCCTCGCGCACCAGCTCGATCAGCTCTTCGGCCATCTGTGAGAAGGGCGTCAGCTCGCCGCGGGCGAGATCCAGCAATTGCTCATCGAAGCTGTAGCGCATGGCGCGCCAGCGATTCTCGGCGATCAGCACGTTCTTGTACCAGCGCCACGTCTGATTACTACGCCCCAGGCGATAGAGCATTCTCGTCAGGCTGACCACGAGCGCCGCCATGCACATGGAGTCGTCGATGCTCGTGCAACAGTCCATCACGCGCATTTCCAGAGTCGGCAAGCGCGGATTCGGCCTGACGTCCCACCACATCTTCGAGTGGTTCTCGATGACTCCATTTCGGATGAGCATGTCCAGATGCTGGCGCAGCTCGTTGTAGCTGGAGAACCGCTCCGGCAACCCGGTGCGCGGCAGCGAGCTGAAGAGGTTGAGACGGAATGACATGAGCCCGGTGCGCTCTCCTTCCCAGAAGGGCGAGGAGCACGACAACGCGACCAGGTGCGGCACGAAGTAGGAAAGCTGGTTCATGAGGTCCACGCGCAAGTCGTCGTCGTCGATTCCGACGTGCACGTGCATGCCGCAAACCATCAGGCGGCGCGCCGCTGCCTGCATCTCACGCGCCATCGCGAAGAACTGCTCCTTCTCCGTAGGCATCTGCCGCATGGCGTGTGCAAAAGGATGAGTCGATGCGGCTATCGGCGCGAGACCGTATTCTCGCGACATGTCGACGATGACGCCTCGCAGCCGCGCGAGATCCGCTCGCACCTCGGCGATGGAGTGGCAGACTCGCGTGCTCACCTCGAGCTGCGAGCGCAGAAATTCGGGATTGATGTGTCCGCCGCCACGCTCCGTACAGCTCTCGAGCAGCCTGGCAGGCGGATTCTCATCCACGTCGCGCGTGGCGCGATCGACGAGCAGGTACTCTTCCTCGACACCTACCGTGAACGGTGGCTCTGTACTGCTCACGGAAACGATTCCCCTGCAGCCGACCCCAAACGCGTCTGCCTTATTGTATACGAGGGTCCGAGCCGGTCAGCCGCCCAGTTGCGCGATGGGCAGCGGGGAGGCGACGAAGAAGCCTTGCGCGAAATCGACACCGATGACTTTCAGCTCATCGAGCACTGCCTCGGTCTCCACGCACTCGGCAACCGTCGCGATGCCGAGCGCCCGTCCCACCTTGCTGATGGCTTCGACCATGCTGCGGTCCACGGCATCCTGGGCGATGTGGCTGATGAACTGGCCATCGATCTTCAGAAAATCCACCGGCAGCGTCTTCAGATACATGAATGAGGACAGGCCGGAGCCGAAGTCGTCCAGGGAGAACTTGCAACCGCGCCCCTTCAGCTCACGCATGAAATAGATCGCGTTCGACAGGCTGGTCACCGCGGCCGTCTCCGTGATCTCGAAGCACAGGGCACGGGCAATAGCGGGCTCGCCGACATTCTGCATGACGAAATCGGCGAACGACTGCTCGTTGAGGGAGGTACCGGAGAGGTTGACCGCGAGCAGCGGCAATTCGGCGCCGCGCTGCTGGCGCTCCTTCAAAAGCTGCACGGCCCGCAGGACCACCCAGCGGTCGATGATCGACATGACATTGTAGCGTTCGGCGGCGGGAATGAACTCGCTCGGCGGGACCAGATGGCCGTCGTCGTCCCGCAGGCGCACGGTCAGCTCGTGGAAGCTCGGCAAGGCCTGCGAGCCGATCGGCACGATGGGCTGGAAGAACAGCTCCAGCCGGTTTTCCTCCACCGCCCGGGTGACCCGGGCCACCCAATGCATCTCGCGGTGGCGGTGCGAGACTCCGTCCTGCTCGTAGACGTGAATCCGGTTGCGGCCCTCGTCCTTCGCCGCATAGCAGGCGATGTCGGCAGCACTCATCACGCTCGCGACATTCTCGGTGTCCGACCTGATCTGCACGATACCGACGCTCGCGCCCACCGACAAAGTGTTCGTGCCCCACATGAAGCGGTAGTCGCGAATAGCCTGGCGCACGCCCTCGGCAATTCGCATCGCCTGCTCGAGCAGGCAGCCTTCCAGCAATACACCAAACTCATCACCGCCAAGTCGCGCGATGGTGTCGGAGGCACGAACCCGGGTCTGAAGGAGTCCCGTTACGTCGCGCAGGAGACGATCGCCCGCCTGGTGGCCGCACGTATCGTTGACGACCTTGAACTGGTCGAGGTCGATGTACAGCAGCGCATGGGATCCCTCGCCGCACTGCGCACTGAGCACCGCCGCGTGCAGCCGGTTGTCGAATTCCCGTCGATTGATCAGACCCGTGAGGGCATCGTGGCTCGCCTGATAGGACAGAGCACGCTTGAGGCGCCGCTCCTTGGTGACGTCGTGGAACACGATGACCGCGCCGATCACCCGCCCCTGCCGGTCGCAGATCGGCGCGGCCGACTCCTGGATCGCCACTTCCTGGCCGGAGCGTGTGATCAACACGGAATGGTCGGCGGGGGAGCGCCCCTGGCTGCGCCCCAGCGCGCACATGAGCGGGTTCTCGATCGGCTCGCGCGTGATCTCGTTGACGAGATTCAGCACATCGGCTATCGGCCGGCCGCGCGCCTCGTCCAGGCTCCACGCCGTAAGGCCTTCGGCCACCGGGTTGATGTATTCGATGAGGCCATCCGCATCGGTGCTGATGACCGCATCGCCGATCGATTGAAGCGTCACCTGTGCTCGCTCCTTCTCGGCGAATACAGCCTGCTCGGCGCGTTTGCGCTCGGTGATGTTCGCAATCGTTCCCTCGTAGCCCACGATCCGGTTGCCGGCATCGCGCCGCGCGCGGGCGTTCTCGAGAATCACAACCTGCTGCCCATCGCGGGTGCGCATGCAGAACTCGGCATTGCGGATCTCGTTCTCGGATTCCACCCTGCGGATGAACTCCGCGCGGTCCGCAGGGTTCCAATAGAGCATGGCAACGTCCGGCAGGGCGTAGAGTTCCTCTGCACTGTCATAGCCCAGAATGGAGACGAAGGCCGGGTTGACGGACAGCAGCCGCCCGTCCTGTGCGCTTTGGTACACACCCTCCGCGATGCTCTCGAACAGTCCGCGGAACTTGGACTCGCTGCTGCGCAGCGCGTCCTCGGCCACGCGGCGTTGGATTGCGATGCCCGCAAGCTGCGCAGCGTGCGCCATGATCTCGGCCTCGCGCGGCGTCGGCAGCCCGGGCTCGCCCCGATACACACCGAGCGAGCCCAGCAGTTTGCCGCTCGCTGCCTTGAGCGGCGTGGACCACGCCGTGCGCAGACCCGCCTCGAGCGCCGCGTCGCGGCGTTGCTGCCAGAAAGGATCCTTGGCGACATCGGCCACCAGGACCTGGCGGCCCAGATAGATAGCCGCGGCGCAGGATCCGTTGCGGATGTCGATGGGCGAGCGCTCGAGAACCGAGCGCAACCTCTCCGGGAGGCGTGGCGCGACCATGTGCGAAAACGAGAGGCCATCCTCGGCCAGCAGGCTCACGGAGCAGAACGTTCCCACATCGACCGACTCCATGAAGCGGGTGATGGCGGCGAGCACGTCCTGAAGCGGCGCGTTCCCGGTGAGCTGCTCGAAAACCTCGCGCTCGGCGGCGGCCACCTTCTCGGCTCGCTTGCGCTCGGAGATGTCGGCGATGCTTCCGCGAACGAGGCGGTGAGCGCCGCTCGGCAGGCGCACGAGCCGCACCTCGCAGATGATTTCCTTGCCGAACGAGTCCCGGTGCAGCCACTCGTGCACCTGCTGCTCGCCATCGAGCGCGCGCTGAAAATATTCCCGGGCGCGCACCGCCGAACGCTCGCCATCGGGCTGCAGATAGGGACTCAGGTCGACGGGACCCACTTCCAGCAGCCGCGAGCGCTCGAGGCCGAAAAAGCGTTCGGCATTCTCGTTGGCATCGACGTACCGGCCGGCATCGGCGTCGAAAACCACGATGGCCTCCGGCGCATGATTCACCAGCAGGCGATATCGGGCCTCGCTCTCGCGCATCGCCTGCTCGGATTGGCGCAGATGGGCCGAGCTCTGCTGGCGCGCTTCATTTGCCAGCGCGCGCGCTTCGTCCGCCATGAGCCGCATGGATTGGACAATCCCGCGGCGCTCTTCGTCGATCGTGTCGTAGTGCGCACTGACCAGGCGCAACAGCATGGCGAGGTCGGGCGAGGCCGAGTCCGTCCGCAGGCGCAGTTCCTTGAGCTGGGACCGAAGCTGCTGATGCAGCTCGGGGCTGTCCTCGGCGCAGATTCCCTCCCCGGCGGAGACTCCCTCCTCGGCGCGCACCAACGTGGTCGTCCCGCCGGGATTCGGCTCAGTGGTTCCGGCGAGCGCCCTTGTCTTTATATTTGACATAAGGGTGAACGGTTGCGGAGGGGGCGTGAGTCATAACCCCTTTACAGGCGCAGGCTTGGCCGGTGCTTCGGGCAAACCTTCGCCGGCGATCACGGGGATCGCGAATGTTCGGGTAGCCGTCTCGCTCGCGGAGCCCACCGAGACCACCGCGGTGACTGCGAAGATTCCGTCCCGCTTGGGCAGAATCCGGATGGTGTGGCGCAGCGGCGCGCCCACCGTTGGCTTATCCACTCGTGTGGTCTGGGCCCCGTCCACGACGTCCAATCCTTCCGAGCCCTGGAACGAGGCCGATACGCTTTCTACAGCGGCAGAGTCCGGGACCAGTATTACGGCGAGGTCCAGCGGATGGCCGATCTCGGGGCGCTGTGTGAGCCGGAACTTCAGCTCGACCGGCGGGCCGCTCTTGGCCGCGCTCACGGCCGCGACCATCTCGGCGAGATCCTCCTCGCCGGGCTTGACCATCGCCCTGTGGGCTTTGCGGGCCTTCGCATTGAAGGAGCTGGTCGCAGCCGAGGGGTTGTCCGTGCTGCCGCAAGCCGCCAGCCAGGGCAGTAGCGCGGCCGCCATGATCCAGCCGCCACGGAAGAATATCTCAGGTTTTCGCATATCTTGCGTGCGCTTCTTCGCGTAGCTCGTAGGCCAGGGGCTCCAGCACAAATGTATCGCGTCTGGCGGCCACAAACACGTCCGGATTACCCAATTCGTGAGGCACCCGATATTCGCCGATCCCGCCATTCGATTCAGCCGCGCTGCAACGGCTCAGCCGCGCTGCAACGGGGGATCGTCCAGCGTCTCGAGCTGCTCGCGCAGGTCGCCGAGGTAGCCTTCCCAGTATCGGTCCTCCCCGAACCACGGGAAAGCCCGTGGGAAGGCGGGATCCAGCCAGCGGTGCGAGACCCAGGCCGCGTGATGCAGCATGCGCAGCGTGCGCAACGGCTCGATCAGCCGCACCTCGCGAAAGTCGAAGTCCGCGAACTGCAGATAGCCCTCGAGAAGCTCCGCCCATTGCCTGCGCTGGTCCGCCGCCGACCCGGCCAACAGCATCCACAGATCCTGCACCCGCGGACCGGTCGCACAATCGTCGAGATCCACGAATGCGGGGCCGTGTTCGTTCCACAGAAGGTTCCCGAGATGACAGTCCCCGTGGATTCGAATTTCGCGCAGCTCGCCCGCATCCTCGAACGCCTGCGCAATGCGCTGGAGCAATGCTTCGCTTGTCTGGACATAGCGATCGCGGAGGCCCTCAGGCAGCAGGCTGCCCTCCAGTACCTGGTAACAGGCCTCGATACCGAGCCTGTGAATTCCGATTTGCGGTCGCGTTTCAAAGCGACGTTGGGCGCCGACCTGGTGAAAGCGGGCAAGACTTCTGCCCAGGATCTGTCGCGCGTCTGTGGCGTCGAGCTCGGGCGCCCTGCCCCGCATCCAGGGAAAAGCGGTAAATCGGAAGTCACTGTAGGTAAACAACGTGCGGCCTTCGACCGCGACGGGCGCCGCCACGGGAAGGTCGGCTGCGGCCAACTCCGCCGTGAACTGATGCTCCTCCAGGATCTGCGCGTCCGTCCAGCGCCCGGGGCGGTAGAACTTCAGCACGAGATTGCCCTGCGGACTGCCGAGTTGATAGACCCGGTTTTCGTAGCTATTCAGTGCAAAAAGCCGGCCGTCGACATCCAGGCCCACGGAGGCGGCGGCATCCAGCACCACGTCGGGTGAAAGGCCGGTGAACGGTTTCACATCCGGCGTATGGCTTTTGTTTATCATCGCGTCACTTGAATGGCCCAACGGACCCACTGCACATGAGTCAGTCATCGATCCTCGTCAGCGGCGGAGCGGGATATATCGGAAGCCACGTCGTGCTCCAGCTCCGTGCCCGTGGCGAGCGCGTCATCGTACTGGATGACCTGTCCACCGGTTTCCGGCAATCAGTGTTCGACACGCCGCTCGTCGTGGGCAAGGTGGGCGACCGGGAGCAGGTGCTCGAGCTCCTGCGCACGCACGCCGTGGACACCGTGCTGCACTTCGCGGCCCACACGATCGTTCCCGAGTCCGTGAGCGACCCGCTCAAATACTACGGGAATAACACCTGTTCCACGCGTAATCTCCTGGAATGCTGCGTCGCGACCGGCGTCCGCAATTTCGTTTTCTCCTCCACGGCCGCCGTGTACGGGATCCCAGCCGACAGCTTCGCGGCGGAAACCACGCCCACCGCCCCCATCAATGCCTACGGCACCTCGAAACTGATGTCCGAATGGATGCTGCGCGACGTGGCCGCCTCCTCCTCACTGCGGTATGTGGCTTTGCGGTATTTCAATGTGGCCGGATCGGATTCGAGCGGGCGTATCGGCCAGGCGACGAAGAAGGCGACCTTGCTCGTCAAGGTCGCTTGCGAGGCGGTCGTAGGTAAGCGCCCCCATGTCTCGATCTTCGGGACCGACTATCCGACTCCCGATGGAACCGGCGTCCGTGACTACATTCACGTCGAGGATCTCGCGACCGCCCACCTCGATGCGCTCGCGTATCTGCGAGCTGGCGGGGCACCCCTGGTTTTGAATGTCGGTTACGGCCACGGTTATAGCGTTCGGGAAGTCCTGACCAGTGTGGAGCGCGTCGCCGGCCGCCCTCTTACGGTGCGCGAGGAGCCACGCCGTCCCGGCGACCCCCCAAGTCTCGTCGCGCGGGCCGATCGCGTCCGCTCGGCGCTGGGCTGGAAACCTCGCCTGGATGACCTGGATACGATCGTCCGCACCGCCCTGGAGTGGGAGAAACGGCTGCAGCGCGAGCCTTGGTGACGTGAGAATGTCCGCCATGCGTTGGGCACGACCCAAGTCATTGAGCGGATTGATGCTCCTCGGTCTGGCGTTGATCGCCGTACCGCTGCTGGCCGCGCTCCTCACGGCTGCGCTGCAGATCCGTGCCCTGGCCGATACCGGGCAGAAGATCGTCGTCGAGGGCGTCACGGCGGCGCGCGCGAGTCAGGAGCTCTTCAGCCAGATCGCCTCGCTTGAGCGGACCGCCCGTCTGTACGACGTCCTCAACGATTCGAACCTGCTCGAGCTCTACCGCCGCCAGGACACCCGCCTGTCGGCGACGCGGGCCCAGCTCGAAGGCCATGAGCGGGCCCCCGCCGCCCGCCTGACCCTGCGCGAGTTGGGTGAGCTGCAGCGGAACATCGGCCTGTCCGTGCTGTCCATGCAGGGAGGCAAGGGAACGGCCAACGCGACCGGGCTGTCGCGCCGCTTCACCGAGCTGAGTGCGCTCGCCGACCGCGTCGCGGGCCAAAGCAACGCACAGATCGATGCCGAAGTAGCGGCACTCGAACAGCAGACGCAGCGCGCCCGTGGGCGCCTGCTGTGGCAAGCCGCGCTGCTGATCCCGTTGACGATCGTGGCCATCGTCGTACTGACCCTGGCGGTGGGACGGCCGTTGCGCCAGCTCGATCGTGCCATCAGCGAGCTGGGCGAGGGGACATTCTCCAACCCGATCGCAGTCGGCGGACCGCACGATCTGGAGCGCCTCGGCGGCCAGCTCGAATGGCTGCGGCAGCGGCTGCTCGACCTGGCGCTCGAGCGGAACCGCTTTCTGCGGCACATGTCGCACGAGCTCAAGACACCGCTCGCCAACATCCGCGAAGGCACCGAGCTGCTCATGGATGGCGCCGTCGGCGAGCTCGATTCGAACCAGCGGGAGGTGACGGCGATCCTGCGCGAGAACGGCATCAAACTACAACGCATGATCGAGAACCTGTTGTCCTTCAGCGCCTGGCAGACCTCCAGCGTCGGCCTCGAGCCCACCGAGTTCCGGCTGCGTCCCGTGGTCAAGCAGGTGCTCGAGAACCAGCAGCTCACGCTTCTGTCGCAGCGCGTGCGGCTCGATGTTCGCGTCGAGGATGTGACGCTCATCGCGGACCGCAGCAAGATACGGCTCATACTCGAAAACCTGGTGTCGAACGCGGTGAAGTACTCGCCCAAGGGGGGGACCATTCATCTGCGTGCGCGCACCCAGGGCACGTTTCTCGAGCTCGACGTCGCGGACAGCGGCCCGGGCATTCCGGTCGAAGACCGGGCGCACATCTTCGATGCCTTCTATACCGGACGGGCCTCGAAAAGCACCGCGATCAAGGGCACCGGCATCGGGCTTTCCGTGGTGCTCGAGTTCGTTTCCGCGCACGGCGGCACCGTGCAGATCGTGGACGGCGAGTTTCCGGGGGCCCACTTCCGGATCAGCATGCCGATCCGGGCGACGGACGGCGATCGACCTGTCAACACAGAGCACAAGGCACAGGCGCATGCCGCTTGAATCCGTGGCACCCCGCACGCCGCCAGCCCGAGCGATGGCGGCGGGCATCGCCCTCGTCGCGGCGGCGCTCGCGGGCGGCTGCACGACGGATTTCACGCCTCGGGAGCAGACGCGCCAGACTCCCCCCGTCGTCGACCGCAATGCCGCATCTGCCGCGGCGCTGGCCGAGGATCTGCAATTGCTGCAGCGGCTCGTGCAGGGTGCGCCCGCCGAGCAGGCGGAGATCGCCGCCGCCGCGCAGCGCGACTACGAGACCGCGCCCACACCGAGCCGCCAATTGCGCTTCGCGCTCGTGCTGGCCACCGCGGGGCATCCGGCGACCGACCTGCCGCGCGCCCAGCGCTTGCTGCGCGAGCTCATGGCAAACCCTGAAATGTTGCTTTCCGGGGAGCGTGCCCTTGCTTTTGTGGAACTGCAGCAAATCGACGACCATTTGACGCTGGAGACGGAAAATCGCAGGCTGCAGGGTGACGCTGCCCGCGCCGACCGCGAGCGCCTGAGCACCGTGAACCGCCGGCTGCAGCTCGAGACGGACGAGAACACACGGTTGCGCAAGGAGCTCGACCAGGCCAGAGCCAAGCTTGACGCCATCGCCAACATCGAGCGCTCCCTGAACGAGCGCAAACCAAGCAACGAGGGACGACCACCGTGACCATACCCGCGACGCTGTTGCAACCCGAGCTGTTGAGGACGAGGCACTTGAATCAAACCGGAAAAAGGAAAGCGCGCATCCTGGTGGTGGACGATGATCCGGGGCTGCTGCGCCTGCTGACGATCCGCCTGCGCGCGGAGAGCTATGACGTCGAAGCCGTGGAGAGCGGCGTACAGGCGCTCGCCGCGGCCAGCCGGTTCCGCCCGGACCTGGTGATCACCGACCTGCGCATGGATCACATGGACGGCATCGGCCTGCTGAAGGAGCTGCAGAACCGTTGGCCGGGTCTTAAAGTCATCATCCTCACCGCGCACGGCACGATCCCCGATGCGGTGCAGGCGACGCAGATGGGTGCGTTCGGCTTCCTCACCAAGCCGGTGGACAAGCAGGAGCTGCTCGACCAGGTGCAGAAGGCGCTGCGCATCTCGGGCTTCGGCGCCTCCGACGAGGACTGGCGCGCCGAGATCGTCACGCGCAGCTCCGTCATGGAGGAGAAGCTCGCGCAGGCTCACATGGTTGCCGGAACCGATGCGCGGGTGCTGATCACCGGGGAGAGCGGCACGGGCAAGGAGCTCCTGGCGCGCGCCATACATCATGCGAGCCCCCGGAAGAACAAGGCCTTCGTCGCGATCAACTGCAGCGCGATGGCCGAGAACCTGCTCGAATCGGAGCTGTTCGGCCACGAGAAAGGCTCCTTCACCGGCGCGACCCGCGCGCACCGCGGCCTGTTCATGGCCGCCGACGGCGGCACGCTCATGCTCGATGAGATCGGCGACATGCCGATGCGGCTGCAGGTGAAGCTGCTGCGGGTCCTGCAGGAGAATGTCATACGCCCCGTGGGCAGCACCGATGCGATTCCGGTGAACGTGCGCGTCATCTCGGCCACTCACCGGGATCTGCAGAGCCTGATGAGCACCGGCGAGTTCCGCGAGGATCTGTACTACCGGCTCAACGTCGTGCACATCGAGATGCCCGCGCTGAATCGGCGGCGCGAGGACATTCCGCTGCTGGTGGCGCACTTCCTGGCGCAGATCGCCAAGGAAAGCGGCGTGCGTAAGATCTATGCGCCGGAGGCGGTCGAGCTGCTGGCCACCGCCGATTGGCCCGGCAACATTCGCCAGCTCCAGAATGTGGTCCGCCAGAATGTCGCGCTCTCCCAGACGCCGATCATTCCGGTGGAGCTCGTGCAACAGTCTCTCGGCGGCGGCCCGGGACGTCTGCCCTCCTTCGACGAGGCGCGCGATGAGTTCACGCGCAGCTACCTGTCGCAGATTCTGCAGATCACGGGGGGCAACGTGAGCCAGGCAGCACGGTTGGCGAAACGCAATCGCACGGACTTCTACAAGCTGCTGGCGCGCCATCAGCTCACGCCTGAGGAATTCAAGCAGCGCTGATGTCCGCTGAAATCGCCGCGCCTGATAGACCAGCTTTCGCCGGCAAAAGCCACGCCTTTTGCCGGCGGGTCCACCAAACGCTGATCGGTCTGGTCTGCTGAGATCGCCGCAGGCGATCTCAGCCAATAAGACAATAGACTACCGCGGATCGGCGCAGTACTGCCTGACCAGCCGGCGGCACTGAATCCGGTCCAGGGACTCCTTCGCGCGCAGGACGGCCATCCTTCCCGCCATGCTCAGATGGGCGAACTGCTCGACGACGTGATAGTGCGGCCGGCTGGCGTAGTCATCGCACAGGATCGGGCACTGGTTGGTGCGCGACACGCTCAGCAGGCTTTCCAGCATGCAGGCCACCCGAAAGCGGCCGTCCACCAGGATCAGGTCGGGCTCCAGGCCCAGTGCGCGGTAGTAGCTCCAGGGCGCTCGCGGATAGGTCTCCCAGCGCCGGATACGGCGGCGGGTGGGTTTCGTGAACACCGGCATGCCCCACTGCTGTGTCAGCCCGATGTTCGCGTGAATGAGCTTCGTCACCGCCTGGGAGTCGTCCTGCATGAGTTTCCGGCGCACGTCCGCCAGGAAATGGGCGTCGCTATCGACGCTCACGAGGTTATTGACGAGTTTGTGAGCGAGGATCGTCGAGCCGCCGCTGCCATACTCCAGATA
The DNA here is from genome assembly GCA_050738795.1 of Steroidobacteraceae bacterium. Classification (GTDB taxonomy): domain Bacteria; phylum Pseudomonadota; class Gammaproteobacteria; order Steroidobacterales; family Steroidobacteraceae; genus 13-2-20CM-66-19. The sequence continues at coordinate 20,523 of JBOIAD010000037.1, read as the reverse complement.
GTTGCGGGTCGACTCGAGCTGCCGGCGGAAGTAAGCCGCGCTCTCGGTATCGAAGGACGGATCGGAAGGAACATCGAAGTGCCGCACGCGATTGGCGATGACGACCTTCGCCATGCGGTAGGCATGCACGAATCCCTTCGGTGGGGCAGGGCCCGCCAAAGCCGACAGGTAAGCGTTCATCTTGATTGTGTTCCCCGTGACAAGACATCACTTGAGCGAGCGTCGCGGCCCACTCAGCAACCCGCGTGCCCGCGAAACCGGAAATTTGGCTATGCCGGAAATTTGGCTATGATGGACTCGTGACAACGGCAGCCGGAATCCGCCGGGATCTACACCGCCTCGGCAGCGAAACATTCGATGTACTCGTGGTCGGAGGGGGCGCGGCGGGGGCGGCTACGGCTCGCGAAGCTGCGCTGCGCGGCTTCAACACCGCTTTGATAGAGCGGGAGGATTTCTCCGCCGGAGCATCGGCACACTGCTTCAAGATCGTACACGGCGGCATACGTTATATCCAGCACGGCGACGTCCGACGCCTGCGGGCCTCGTGTTTCGAGCGCGCCGTTCTGCTTCGCATCGCACCGCACCTCGTGTCGCCGCTTCCTTTCGTAATCCCCACCTACGGCCGCGGCAAAAGCAGCCGCTGGTTTCTCGGCACCGGCATGCTTCTGTACGATGCCCTGAGCGCCGACTTGAATCGGCACGTCGCAGATCGCGCGCGCCGTGTGCGCCGTACGCGTTTCCTGAGCCGCAAGGAGACCCTCGAGCTGTTCCCGGACATTGCCGCCGCCGGGCTGAGCGGTGCGGCCGTGTTTGAAGATGGTCAAATGCACAATCCTCCACGGCTGGTCCTGGCTTTTGTCGGAGCGGCGAGCGAGTTGGGGGCGAGTGTCGCCAATTACGTACAGGCGGAACGCTTGACGCTCGAGGGATCGCGCATCGTTGGAGTCGAGGCCGTGGATCGCCTCGAAGGCAGTCGATTCCAGATCCGCGCACGCCTGGTCATCAACGCGGCCGGCCCGTGGGCGGAAGGCCTTCTGCAGCCGCTGGCGCCCGGTTACGGGCCAGCCGGTACGTACTCGCGCGATGCGTGTTTCATGGTAGCGCGAAAGTTCGACACTCCAATGGCACTGGCGGTGCAGGGGCGCTCGAAGGATTCGGATGCGCTGCTGGCCAGGAACAGCCGCCATCTGTTTCTCGTTCCCTGGCGCAACAGCACGCTTGTCGGGGTCTGGCACTCGATCGTTCCGCGCGCCCCGGATTCGGTCGGGCTGCCACGCGCGGAGCTGCGCCAGTTCATCGATGAATTCAATACGTGCTACCCGAACCTGCAGCTGCGCGAGCCGGAAGTGCGCCGGGCCGACTTCGGCCTGGTCCCATTTGGAGAGGCCTCGAGCCAACATGGCGGCCTGAGCTTCGGCAAACAGTCGCGGCTGATCGATCACCGGCAGCACGGCCAGAGCGGGCTCATCTCGCTGATCAGCGTGCGGTACACCATCGCGAGGCGAGACGCGGTCGAGGCTCTCGATCTCGCCGCCGTCCAGCTCGACGTACGCCGCCCGGAACGCGATTCAACGCGAAGTCCCCTGACCGGCGGCGATATCGAGGACTTCGAGTCGGCGGTCCGCGCCTACCAGATACAACGCCCCGAATGGCTTACCGCGAAGGCTGGCGAAAACATGGTCCGCAACTATGGAACGCATGCCGCACGGGTGCTCGACCTGGCAAGGCGCGAGCCCGGGCTGGCGCGCTGCTTTACCGGAAGCGATGTGAGTCTTGCGGAAGCCATGTACGCGGTGCGCTCGGAGATGGCGCAACGCATGGGGGATGTGGTATTCCGGCGCACCGGACTCGGCACGGAGGGGCATCCCGGAGCCGCGGCACTGGAGGAGATGCAGGCGCTGCTGCGCGAAGAGTTGAGTTGGTCCGAGCATCGGACCCGCGAGGAGCGTTCTCTGGTCGAGGATCACCTGAATCGATATCTTGCAGTCCCCGCCGATGCCGCGCACGGGCCGCCCCACTCCTTACAACAGGCGCGCCGAGCGTGATTTGACCCCCAGCGACACTTGACCCCCAGCGACACTTGACCGCGGCGACCCCCAAATGCGCATCTTCCTGACCGGCGGATCAGGCTTCATCGGCAGCCGGCTCGCCCCCATGGCGGTCAAAGCGGGCCACGCGGTTACCGTGGTCACCGCCGTGAACAATGCGACCGAGCGAGCGCGGTGCGATGCGCTGGTGAAGAGTGGCATCCAGGTCGTTGTCGCGCCCCTGGAGGATTCCGCAGTGGTCGCGCGCGAGTTGCGCGGAACCGATACCGTGATTCACCTGGCCGCGGCGCAACACGAGGCCCAGGCGCCGGAGAGCCATTTCTATCAGGTCAACGTCGAAAACACGCGCAGACTGCTCGATCTGGCCGCCCGCGCGGGCGTGCGACGCTTCGTTCATGGCAGCACGATCGGCGTGTACGGCAGCGCTGCCGGCGGCACTCTCGACGAAGACTCGCCCCTCGCACCCGACAATCCGTACGGACGCACCAAGGCGGCCGCGGAACTGGTCGTCAGGCAGTTCGAAGCGGCGATGGAATGGTGCATCGTGCGGATCTCCGAGACCTACGGCCCGGGCGATCTGCGTCTTCTGAAATTGTTCCGGGGCGTGCGGACCGGCCGCTACCTCACTGTTGGCAGCGGAGAGAACCTGCACCAGCTCATCTACGTCGAGGATCTCGCACGCGGCCTGCTCGTCGCCTGTGCGGCGCCTGCCATGCGTGGACAAACCGTCGTGCTGGCGGGTTCAGAGCACATCACGACGAACGCAATGGTGGGGGCGATCGGTGCGGCGGTGGGGAGCAGGCGGCGCGTCCTGCACGCTCCGCTGTGGCCATTCATTGCCGCGGCCGCGGTCTTCGAGCAGACCTTCAGCCCGCTGGGGCTCAAGCCCCCGTTGCACCGGCGCCGGCTCGACTTCTTCCGCAAGTCCTTCAGCTTCTCGACGGCGCGCGCACAGGAGCTGCTTGGATTTCGCCCCCAGATCGACTTTCAGGAGGGCGCGCGGCTGAGCGCCGCGTGGTACCGGGAAAACAACTTGCTGTAGGGGCGTGATGCGCCTACCCGGGCCTGGAGGCGCTGCGCCTACCCGGCCTGGAGGCGCTGCGCCTACCCGGGCTTGAACGCGATCGCCGCGATCTTCTTGCTCACCACGCGGACCTTCTTGCCGTACAGAATGAAAATCACGCGCATCGCAAGCTCGAGCGCCGCGGTGACGAACAATCCCACGTAGTTCAGCGGATTCTTCCAGAAGACGTACAGCTTCAGGGCAAACGCCTTGATCTGGTCAAAGCCTCCGAGGCTCAGGATCTGGCCGAGGCTGTGCTCGGTGACGTTATAGAAGTGATCGATGTTATGCGCGATATTCTCGGAGCCGACGAGCGGGTTCGCGCCATTCATCGCGTACACGATGATGCGCCCGCCCGGGCGCAGCGCGCCGCGGCACAGCCGCAGAAAATCCACGGTCTCATCCAGAGTCAGATGATTCAGCTCCTGCTCCGGGATGATGACATCGAGCTCGGCGCTCTGACGCTGCTCCAGGTACGGAAAGGCCTCGGCCGTCTCGCAGGGCAGCGATCTCGCCAGCGCATGCGCGACCTTGCGCTCGTCCGAATCGATTCCAACCACGTTGCGGTAGCCGGTCTGCGCCAGCAGATTGACCAGGTATCCGGGTCCGCAGCTGATGACGAGAATCCGCGCGTTGCGATCCTGCGGCAGGTGCGCCAGGTAGTTCGCCCGATAGTAGGCGCTGAAGGAGGCATAGCCGCTGTCCACATCCTCGGGCGCCTGCCAGTAGGAATCGAACGGCTCGAGGCGAGCTGACAGCTTGCGCGGTGTGGGCGTCGCAGGAGCACCGTCGGGCCGCTCAGACACGGGTTCGCGGCGCGCAACCGGGCTGGCCACTGTCAAGCTGCCGGACATGTCGAACTCCTGGGCGGGATTCCATTATAGTAGATGTGCATTCAAACCCACTAATAACCGCATTCAGTGCTGCATTTTGTCACATCGGCAGCGCGGCTGCGCATGCACAGGCGGGAAGCTCGACCGTTTGAAGATCCTGTTCTGTAACTACGAATATCCACCGCTAGGCGGGGGCGGCGGCGTGATCATGCGCGCGCTGGCCCGCGAGCTCGCCCGGCGGCACGAAGTGACGGTGATCACATCGCAGGCGCTAGACCTCGAGCGTGAGTCGGACGACGGTGGCGTGCGGGTATTGCGCGCCCCCGTGTTTTTCCGGCGTCAGCTTGCGGTCGCGAACTTCCCCTCCATGTTGGCTTACCTGCCAAGCGCCGTTCTGCGCGGGCTGTCGCTGAAACGTTCCGCGCCGCGTTCGTCGCCGCGTACACCACCCTTCGACGTGGTCAACACACATTTCGTCGTGCCGACCGGTCCGGTAGGACAAGTGCTCGCGCGAGCGTATGGCATCCCCAACGTTCTGTCGGTACATGGCGGCGATCTGTTCGATCCCAGCAAGCGCAGCTCGCCGCATCGGCACGCGTGGCTGCGGGCGCCGATCCGCCACATGTTGAACGCCGCGGATGCCGTGGTCGGACAGTCGCGCGATACAGTGCGCCACGTCGCCGAGATCTACGGCGTGCAGCGGACTGTTGAGTTGATACCACTTGGCATCGACCGGCCGCCGCGTGTCCCGGGTGCCACGCGCGCGCAATTGGGCCTGCCCGACGATGCATTCGTCATGCTGACGATTGGGCGGCTCGTCGCGCGCAAGAGCTCGGTGCAGCTCGTCGAGGCACTGGCCCAATGCTCACGGCCAAAAGCGCACCTTGTGTTCGTGGGCGATGGACCTGACACCCCCGCCGTGCGGCGCGCGGCTCAAGAGGCCGGCGTCGCCGATCGCGTCCACCTGCTGGGGTATGTCACCGAACAGCAGAAGTCGATGGCGCTGCAGGTCGCGGACATCTTCGTCTCGTCGAGTCAACACGAAGGATTCGGCCTCGTGTTCCTGGAAGCGATGGCCTTCGGCCTGCCGGTGGTCTGTTACGACCGGGGCGGCCAGGTCGACTTCCTGAAATCGCCCGATACGGGCCACGTCGTCAAGCTCAACGACCTGCAAGCCTTCACGCGCGCCCTCGCCGATCTGCACGACCACGAGGCGCAGCGGCAGGAGGTAGGCCGGCAGAATCTGCAGCAGGTCGAATCGTTCTTCATCGACCGGTGCGCCGAGCGCTACGAGGCTGTGTTCGAGGCCGCCTGCGCGCAGCGGCGGCGCAGCGCGGCGCAAGCCGGTTCCGAACCATCCAAGTGAATCCGGAGGGAGCATGTGCGGGATAGTGGGCATTCTCGGCCGCTTCGACGCCGATGGGCGGGACCTGGGCCGGATGCTGCACGCACTTTCCCATCGCGGACCCGATGGTGAGGGCGTGCATACGGATCAGCACGTCGCGCTGGGGCATCGGCGCCTGTCGATCATCGACCTGAAGGGCGGCCGGCAGCCTCTGCGCAATGTCGAGGGCACGATCTGGCTCGTCTGCAACGGTGAGATCTACAACTATGTCGAGCTGCGCAGACAGCTCGAGGCGGACGGCCACCGGTTCGTCACCCACAGCGACTGTGAAGTCATCATCGGACTGTATGAAAGGCACGGCGATCGACTGCTGGAGCATCTGCGCGGCATGTTCGCCTTCGTGCTGTGGGATTCGGGGCGCAAACGGCTGCTCGCGGCGCGCGATCACCTCGGCCAGAAGCCGTTCTACTATTGCGACGCGCCGGGGCGGTTTGCCTTCGCCTCGGAAATCAAGGGACTGCTGGGGCTGGATCCGGGTCTGCGCCAACTCAACCTCGCAGCCCTCGATCAGTACCTCGCCCTGCGCCTGATCGCACCGCCCCTGTCGATGTTCCGTGGCGTGCACAAGCTGCCCCCCGGACACCTGCTGTCGGTCGAGCCCGGCGGCCGGCCGGTCATCCGGCGCTACTGGGACCTGCGCTACCTGCCGAAGCTCGCCGGTTCCGAGGACGAGCTCACCGACCAGCTCGAGCAGCACGTCGAGGAATCGCTGCGCCTGCACATGGTGAGCGATGTGCGGGTGGGTGCGTTCCTGAGCGGCGGACTGGATTCCAGTCTGCTCGTGGCCATGCTGGCCAAGCGCATCGGCGTGCGCAACCTGCCGACCTTCACGATCGGCCTGCCGTACCAGCGCTTCGATGAGGCTCCCCACGCCCGCGCCGTCGCGACGCTTTACGGCACCGAGCACCACGAGCAGACCATCGATCCGAGCCTGACTGCCATTCTGCCCGAGCTGGTGTGGCATCTGGATGAGCCGTCGGATCCACTTTCCCTGTGCGCCTACCATGTGGCCAAGCTCGCCAGCCGGGAGGTGAAGGTCGTGATCGGCGGCGACGGCGGCGATGAGCTGTTCGGCGGCTACGATCGTTACTATGGCAATCTGTACGCCGACCACTATCGAAAAGTGCCGGCGGCAGTGCGGCGCTACGTGCTGGGGCCCACGCTGGAGCGGATTCCCTCGGCGGGCTGGTATAAAAGCGTCGGCCACCAGTTACGCTGGCTGCACCGGCTGTCGTTCCTGTCGGGCGCCGAGCGTTATGCTGCGAGCCTGAACTACTTCTACTTCGATCCGGGCATGCGCTCCGAGCTGTTCACGGCCGATGCCCTCGCGGAGCTGACCGGAACGCACGCGGAGCGGGCAATCGAGGAGCCGTACGACAGTCTCGACGGCGGTCCGCTCGACCGCATGCTGTACGCGGACAGCCGCGTGCGCCTCCCGGACCACCCGGTCATGATCACCGATCGCATGACCATGGCCCACGGGCTCGAGGCGCGCAGCCCGTTCATGGATCACCGCGTCGCCGAGTTCGCCGCCAGCCTGCCCTCGTCGCTCAAGATCCGCGGCAGAAGCCTGCGCTACATCCAGCGCAAGCTGGCCGCCCGCTACCTGCCCCCCGAGATCCTGCAGCGGCCCAAGCAAGGGTTCTCCTCCGCCCTCCCCTATGTGCTGGGCGGCGAATACCGCATCCTGTACGAGGGGTTCCTGCGCGAGGCCGAGCTGGTGAAGGCGGGCATTGTGCGCGCGGCGCCCATCGAGAAGCTTCTGAAGGCCCATCTTGCGGGTCACGTCGATCACGGCAACCGGCTCTGGCTGCTCATCAACGCGGAGCTGTGGTATCGGATGATGATCCAGGGCCATTCGCGGGAGACGCTCGCCGGCGAGATCGATGCCGCGCGCGCGGCGGCCGGGACCCAGCGCGCGGGCGCGACGCAGGCCGCCACCGCGGCGCACGCCGTAGCCGGGTAACGGGCCAGGAGAACGGCAGTGCGAATTGGAGTCATGCTGCGTCACTACGACCAGCACGGCGGTGGCGTGAAGGTCTACACGCGCGAGTTGCTGCGAGCCCTGCTTGCAATGCAGTCCGCGCACGAGTTCGTATTCCTGTTCAACGATCGCGCCGCTCTGGGCACGTATGGCGATCACAGCAACGTGACCGAAGTTGCGGTTCCCGGAAAATCCGTCCTGTGGTGGGATCAGGTCGGAACGGCAATGGCCGTACGCCGGCATGGGATCGACGTGCTCTACAACCCGAAGTACTCGATTCCACTGGCGGTGCGCTGTCCCACCGCCTGGGTCTGCCATGGCCTGGACTGGTACATCATGCCACACGCCTCACGCTGGATAGATCGGCTGAGCCACCGATTCCTCATCCCACGCTACGCCAACAAGGCGGACGCAATCATCGCGGTCTCCGAGATTACGCGCGAGCACGTGATGCAGTTTCTCCACGTGCCGCCAGAGCGCGTACACACGATCTACTCGGGGGTACACCCGATGTACTCGGTACCGGTTGACGATGCAACACGTCAGACTGTCCGTGAACGCTATCAGCTACCCTCGCGATATGTCCTGTATGCGGGTGCGGTCTATCCGCCGAAGAACTTCACGCGCATGGTGCGCGCCTATGCCAAGGTTGGCCCGGAGCGCGGCATTCATCTCGTGATTGCTGGCGGGGAGAACCGGTTTCTCTCCGAGCACGAGCTCGATGAGCCGCGGCGCCTGGGCATCGACCGGTGGGTGCGCTGGGCCGGATGGATCGATTCCGCGACCTTGCCCGCATTCTACCAGCTCGCCGCAGCGCTCCTGCTGCCCTCGCTGTTCGAATCGTTCGGGCTGCCGATGCTGGAGGCGATGAGCTCGGGCTGCCCCGTCGTGACCTCCAACTGCTACGGGACGAAGGAAATCGGGACGGGAGCGGCGATCCTGGTGGACCCGCAGTCGGTGGATGCGATCGCGGCGGGCATCGTCGAGGCCGTCGAGAACGTGCCGCTGCGCGCCTCGCTGATCGCCGCCGGCAAGGAGCGGGCGCGGAGCTTTACCTGGTCGGGCTGCGCCGCCAGGACGCTGTCCGTGTTGGAAGAGCTGCACGGCGGCTGAGCCGTCCCCCAGCAGCACCAACCTCATGTCAGTGCGAGTCATCACGGACGAGAGCGGTTTCCGGGAGCTGCAGCCCCGATGGGGGGAGCTGTTCCTGAGCAACCCGGCCCACGGCCCCTACCAGTCCTGGCAATGGAACTTCACCTGGTGGAGGCATTTCGGGCGCGACGGGGATCTGCGCCTCATCCTGGTCGAGGATGGGGATCGGTTGCTTGGCATCGCGCCACTGCAACTCGTCAGGCGATTCGTCGGCATTCCTCTGCGGCATCTGCGCTTTCTCGCGCACAAGCGCACGGACTATACGGACTTCGTCGTCCGCGCAGGCTCCGAGCCGGCGTTTTTCAACCAGATGCTGACGCATTGGCGCACAACGAACGACTCGCGTTTCATCGAGGTGCGCGATCTGCCCGAGAGCTCCCCCAACCGCCGTTACCTCGAGGAGCAATCCGCTCGGGCAGGACTTGCGCTGCGCGCACAGCCCGGCGAGGCCTGTGTCACGGTGATGCTCGCGCCGAGCTTCGAGGAATTCTCGCAAGCCCTCAGCAAGCGCTTCCGCAAGGATATCGCCTACTATCAGCGCTCCTTCGAGAGGTCCTTTGCCGCGGACTTTCGCGCGGTCAGCGCGCCCGGGGAGATTCGGGATGCATTGCAGGATCTCGTTGCGGTCTACAACGCACGCTGGCGCGCGGAACACGGTTCGACGCAGTTCGACGATCCCGCCGCGGGGCGTTTCGAGCTGGAGCTCGGTACGGCGCTGGCGGCGGCCGGCCTGTACAAGCTGTATCTGCTGTACGCGGACCGGAAACCCGTGGCCGGAATACTCGCGTACGTCCTGAACAACAGATGCTACGTGGAGCGGTTCGCGCATTCGCCGGATCTGCACAAATACAGTGTGGGAACGGTGCTTCTGGCGATGACCATCCGGGACGGCATCGCGCAGGGCTGGACGGAGCTCGATCTGATGCGGGGCGTGGAACCCTACAAGTCCCGCTGGAACGGCCAGACACGGTGCACCGCGCTGATCAGGATTTCCAGGAACGCGGGCACCCGGCGTGCCCTAGCGTGGATTGACGCTGTTTACCGACAGGCCGTGCACGTCAAATCCAGGCTCCAGACACGTCGGCGCGCTGGCGCGCCCGAAACACCAGCGACTAACGAACCAGCGCCGCCGCGCGAAAGCGGAGCCGGTAGCCGTAGCTGACCGCGGCGACGAGCAGCACTGCGGCTCCGGTCGCGGCTGCCTGGGCCGCAACGCCCCAGCCCTGCCGGGCGAGCAGCCACGCAATTCCCATCACCAGCAGCACTCCGGCCCCCAACATCACGAGCGATGGAATGAGCGCCCCAAGGGTCATCGGCCGGCGCAGCGCCGCAAGACTCAGCAGGTTGATCACGAGGTAGGCCGCGACCGCGGCGACGATCGCGCCGTCGAGTCCGAATCGCGGCACGAGCGCGACATTGACCCCCACGCTGACCACGGCCCCGGCCGCGATGTACAGCGCCCGGGGAACCTGCAGGTCGGCGCTCAGCAACACCCGCCCGAGCCCGGCTTCGATCGCCTGCACCAGCGCGACCGCCGCCATCAGCTGGATGATCCCCTCGGTCCCTGCGAAGCGGGCGCCCAGCACGGGCACGAGCACGCTCGGGGCCACGAAATACAGGCCCCAGGCGACGAGCAGTCCGGCGAGATACGACAGCAGCAGCAGGTCCGAGGCCGAGCGCCGGAAGACAGGCAGATCGGTGCCGAAGAGCTGGCTCAGCCGCGGATACATCGCGATGCCCAGGAATCCGAGCGGCACGATCGCGGTGTCGATCAGGCGCAGGCCGGTGGCGAACTGGCCCGCGGCGGCATCGCTGACCGCAAGCGACAGAACGATCACTCCGACGCGGGCAAAGAGTTGGCCGAAGATCTCGATCAGTGCGAACGACCAGATGATACCGCCGATCCGCCCTACCCCCGCGCGGGACAGCGTCACGCGCAAGGGCCCGCGGCGGCGCGCCGAGCGGATCGCCAGAGTCATCCACACCAGGGCGCCGAACGGAAAGCCGAGCAGCGCCAACGGCAACGATGCGTGCGCCGCATAGATCGCGATTCCCGCGCCGATGAACGCGACCGCGCGCGCGGCCAGCTCGGAGAGCGCCGGGCCGGCCATGCGCTGGGCGGCCATCTCGGGAATGAACAGCGACATGGCTACCGCCGCGGTGATCTGGTAGCAGGCGAGCTCGAAAATGATCACGAGCTTGGGCAGCGTCGGACCGGTCGCCAGCAGGTAGATGGCCAGGCCCGCGAGTGCGATGGCCAGCATCACGGTCTGCGTGCCCAGCAGCTCGGCCAGGAAAACCGGCTGCCGCGCAGGCTCCATCCGCGCGTACTGGCGGATACCGTACTCGTAGATTCCCAGGCAACCGATCACGAACACGAACGTGGCGATCGCGAATCCGTAGGAATACTCGCCCACACCGGCCGGGCCGAACTGCCGCGAGATGAGCACGAACAGCAGGAGATTCAACACATCACCGCTCAGGCGGCACGCGGTGAGCCAGAAGGCGTTCTGCGCGGTCCTCAAGCCGGGGCGCGTTCCGGGGTCGCGGTAGACTGCGCGAACGAGCGGTAGTATTCGAAATACTGCGGCAGCGTGTGCACGCAGAACGCTTCCACGAAACGGCAGTCGCGATCGGCGATCGCGTTCGAGCGGTAGGCGCTCAAGCCAAGCGCCGTGTGCACGTAATTCGCATCGGCGAGCTGGCTCTTGTAGTGAGCCAGCGCGCGGCGCTTCAGGTCCACGGTCTCGTCGATGCGCACGAAGCAGTTGGGAAACAGCGGAGTCCACACCTCGTAGCTGTGGCAGCGGAACGCCAGCGAAGTGTCTTTGACGGCCTCCGCCAACAGGGGGCTCGCCGCCGTATGGTCCGGATGCTGCTCCATGAAGAAAGGCAGATAGAGGATTTCGGGCCGCACGCGCAACAGGATCTCGCGAAGCTTGCCGGGCGCGTCCGGATCGGCTTCGAGCCGGCCATCCTCGGCGTCCAGATACACGATGTTGCGGATCCCGAGCTGGGTCAGCGCCAGCTCGGCTTCGTGCTTGCGCATGCTGGTCACGGTCATGCCCCGAGCCTTTTGCTCGGGGCTCAAGTCGCCTCCATGGCGCCCGTCAGTCAGGAACACGACCGTCACATCGGCACCGCGAGCGACGTGCAGCGCCAGTGTTCCCCCGCAACCAATGACCTCGTCATCCATGTGCGGCGCGAGAACGACCACCCGCTCACTGCCCGGCTGCCACACCAGCGCGGACTTGTGGAACACCTTGGTGGTTTGCAGCAGGCCGTAGGACTGCAGATAAGGCCGGGCCGCGCGGCTCATCGCTCCCAGGAGCACCTTGGTAAGCGTCTTCATGGGCACTCGCTCGCCAGCTCCTCGAAGAGCTCGGCGTGGTGCCTGGCTACGACGCTCATGGAAAACACGTCCTGAACGGCCGCGCGGGCGCGGATCCCCAGAAGTGTACGCAGTTTTGCGTCGCCGAGCAGACGCTCCAGCGATTCTTCGAACTGCGTCCTGTCCTGCGGCGCCACCAGCAGGCTGACGTCGGTTTCGGCTGCAATATCCGCCGCGACGCCGACGCGGGTACAGACCATCGGCAACCCGACCGCCATCGCCTCGAGGATCGACAAGCCGAAGCCCTCGTAAAAACTCGGAAACACGAAGATGTCGGAAGCCTGCAGGTGCTGCTCCACGTTGTCGACATTGCCGGCGAACGTCACCCGATGCTCCAGGCCGTGGGCCTGCACGTAGCCGCGCACCTCGGACTCGCAATCATCCAGGCTGCCTGCACCCGTTCCGACCAGGAGCAGATGTGCATCGGGGTGGCGCTGCGCGACCGCACCCCACACGTCCATGAGCAACATGACTCCCTTGGATACCGCCAACCTGCCCGTGTAGATCAACAACAGTCCGTCGCCGGGTAGCCGCAGCGCACCGCGCAGCCGCGCGCGCACCTGGGGGCTCGCCGGAACGAATTTCTCCATGTTGATGCCGTTGGAGATTCCGACGATCCTGGCGGGATCGATCCCCTGGGCAATGAGCTTCGAGCGGATCTCATCGGAGATGGCAATATACCGGTCGACCCTTTCCGCAACCTTGCGCCGCAGGCGCGTCAGCGTCCGCAGCAGCAACGAATCGTGCGGCAGCCCCATGCTGGACCGGCTGGCCTCCCCAACCGCGTGCTTGAGCTCGAGCGGCGATTCGGGCCGCACCACGCAGGGCTTGCGGGTCAGCATGCCCGCCACCACCGGGGCCAGCGGCATGATATTGAAGCCGGAGACCAGGACCACATCGTAGCGGCGCGCATGGCGCAGCAAACGCCAGATGACGCGGGATAGCAACAACGCGACCCAGGGGATCGAGCGCCAACCCGCGCCCTGCGTGGGCCCGAACGTCGCAAGCCTGACGACCGGCACGGAGTCGACATAACCGACGGCGGGAAGGTCCTGGGCTGCCGCGATGACCTGGACGCCGACGCCAGCGGCTATGAGGCTTTCGGACAGCTCCTGCAAGTGAATTTCCTGGCCACCCACTGCCGGGGGATAGGATGGCGCTAGAACGACAACTCGCAAAATTCTTGGTGGAGCTTCAGGGGTGCCCGGCGCGCAGTTTAGCCAAGAAGCTCTTTTCCTGTGATACATTTAAATGCAAACGACAACGCCTTGAGAAGCTCGTCACGGCGGACATCAGACGCACTTCACGAAACTGCGCAGCTTCCACGTCAGATTATGTGGCCTCGCAGCTTCAGCTTCCGTCGGCCGGATCTCACCATGCACAACGTTCCGCCCAAGGTTTCGGTGATCGTTCCGTTCTATAATGAACAGGACAGCATCGCCCCCCTGCACGAGGCGATCGTCAACGCGTTGGTGCCGCTGCAGATCGACTTCGAGATGGTGTTTGTGGATGACGGCAGCAAGGATGACACACTGGCGCGTGCGAAGACGATCGCCCAGGCGGATCCGCGCGTGCGCATCGTGAAGTTCCGGCGCAACTGCGGCCAGACGGCGGCCATGGCCGCCGGCATCGAATACGCGCAGGGGGAGATCCTCGTCACGATGGACGGCGACCTGCAGAACGACCCGGCGGACATTGCGCTGTTCCTGCAGACCATCGAGGCGGGGCACGACATCGTGGTCGGCTGGCGCCATCAGCGCCAGGACAAGCTCATCTCCCGCAAGATTCCCTCCAGGATCGCCAACTGGCTGATCGGCAAAGTGACGCGGGTGCCGATCAAGGACAACGGCTGCTCGCTGAAGGCCTATCGCGCCGCGGTCATCAAGCACATTCCGCTGTATTCGGAGATGCACCGCTTCATCCCGGCCATGGCCTCGATTGCGGCGCCGAGCATTGCGCAGGTCAAGGTGCGGCACCATCCGCGCCGCTTCGGAACCTCCAAGTACGGCCTGTCGCGGGTCTACAAAGTGCTGCTGGACCTGCTGGTCATCAAGACGCTGGCGTCGTTCGCGGCAAAGCCACTGTTGTGGTTCGGGATGCTGGCCGTGCCGCTGCTGCTCGCGGGCACGGGCCTGCTCAGCTACGTAGTGGTGCACGCCGCGCTGACCGGCGCGGCGACCTCCTTGCCGCTGGCCGGCTGCGGAGTCATCTTTCTCGCCTCTGCCTTCATGATGGTGTGCAGCGGCGCGCTCGGCGAGTTGATCTACAATCTCGGCGACATGCGCGACCTTGAATTCGCGCGCCTGACGCAACGGCTACGAGTTCGCACGGTCCATGTCGAGACACAACCTCAATGAGTGAACGCAACCCCGCTATCCGGATTTCGGTGATCATCCCGGTCGGCAAGCGGCACGCGGATATCCGCGAGCTGTACACCGACTATCGCACGGGCCTGGATGCCCTGCGGATCCCGTACGAGCTCGTTTTCGTGCTCGACGGTCCGCACCCCGATGTGGTGCAGGGACTCGAGGCCCTGATCGATTCCGGCGAGGCTCATATCGCCATGGTGATGCTCAACCGGCCCTTCGGGGAATCCACCGCCATCATGGCGGGCTTCGAGCGCGCCGCCGGCGAGATCCTCCTCACGCTGCCGGCCTATCACCAGATCGACTCGCGGGACATCGGCAAACTCGTGGCCGTGCTGGACAGCAAGGACGTGGCCGTGGGATGGCGCTGGCCGCGGGCCGGCGGAATCCTGGAAAGAATGCGCCGCTCGATATTCCATGGGCTCGTCGCATGGGTCACGGGAATGCGTCTGCACGATCTGGGCTGCGGCGCACGCGCGATGAAACGCATCGTGCTGCAGGAGTTGTCCCTATACGGAGATCAGCACCGGCTGCTCGCCGTTCTCGCCGATCGCCAGGGATTCAGCGTCGCAGAGGTGGAGATGCGCCAGTCCGACCTCGATCACTTCGAGGGCGTGTATCGGCCGCGCGAGTATGCGCACCTCATCCTGGATGTGTTCACGGTATTCTTCCTGGTGCGCTTCACCAAGAAACCGCTGCGGTTCTTCGGCATGCTGGGCGCGAGCATGTTCGGCCTGGGCGCCATGCTCGTCCTGTATCTCATCATCGAACGGGCCGTGTTTGGACAGAGCCTGGCCGACCGTCCCGCGCTGCTTCTGTCCGCACTGGTGGTCGTCCTCGGCCTGCAGCTCTTTGCGCTCGGGCTGCTCGCCGAGCTCATCATCTTCACTCACGCCCGCCACATCAAGGACTACCAGGGGGCCGAGATCATTCACTATCCGCAGGCGTCGCTGCCACGACCCGCGCGCGAACCGCGCTCCGAGAAGACGGCCGTACTCTGACCGCGCGTCGTGAGCGTCCCTAGCTCCCCCAACCAGCGGCCGGCGTGGCGCCACCCGCTGGCACTTCTGACAGCGGCGTGCGTCGTCGCAGGCGTCCTGGCCCGTTTCTGGGGACTGGGCAAATGGCCACTGGCGATCGACGAGTACTATTTCGCGCGCTCGGTGCAGAACGTGCTGCATTCTGGCCTCCCGCGCTATCCGTGTGACGGCCTGTACCTGCGCGGGTTGCTGCTGCAATACATCTCGGCCCTGCTGCAGATGGCGGGAGCCTCGGCCGAGCTCGGGCCGCGCCTCATCGCCGCGGTCGCGAGCCTGCTCACGCTACCCGCCGCGTACCTCGTAGGCCGCCGTGTGGGAGGCCGCAGGATCGGCCTGCTCGCGGTGGCGATTCTGGCCCTGTCCGTGTGGGAGGTCGAGATCGCGCGCTTCGGCCGCATGTACGCGCCGTTCCAGGCGGTGTTTGCCTGGTATCTCGTTTTCTTCCTCCGGTATTCGCTCGATGGCAAGCGCAGCGCGCTGGCGCCGATGCTCGTGCTGTCGGCGATCGGGCTGTTCGTCTGGGAAGGCGGTATTTTCCTCCTGCTGAGCAACTTTCTGCCGCCTTTCATTGCCAACGAGTCAGGCCGGCTCCGGCGCCGCGACTGGCTGTATCTCTTCGGGGCGGCCTGCGTGCTGTTCATTGCGGCCGGTCCACTGGTCCTGGCGGACGTGTTTCCCGTGAATGGCGGCGGTCCCCTGCTGCCGGCCGACTACCATCCCGCACAGGATGTGGTTTCGCTGAGCCGCCTGGATGCCGCGGTCATGCCCTGGACAACGTTGCAAGCTCACCCTGTCTGGGCGATGGTTGCACTGCTTCCCGCGCTCCTGATCGTGTACGCGATCGTGCAACGGGTCCGCCGGCGCTCCAGTCCATTGGAGCCGGTGGGATTGATCCCGGTACTGGCTTGCGCAGCGCTGCAGCAATTCGAGCTGGCAGCAGGCCTCATCGTGATTCTGCTTCTGCTGCGGATTGTCCAGCTCCGCCGGATCGTGGGCGGCGACGCCCGCTCCTTCCAGGTGGCGCTGCTGGCTTGCGTCATTTTCTGGGTGGCATTCGCCTTGGGAACCCGTGACTGGCACGTGCCTGGGCTTTCCCCCGTACACACAGTCCTGCTGCTGGGTTACGAGTTCGCCGCATTCCCGGACACCGTGCGCGAGGTGGCCATGCCCTGGGCGCGCACCGTCCCCATGCTCGGCCTGGGGTTGTTTGTTCTGATTGGCGCTGCTTGCGTTCGCGCCTGCTGGCGCGCCGAGGATACTCCGGTCGCCGAGCGGGTCCTGTTGGCGCTGTTCGTTCTGTTGCTATTCGCTGCCAGCTCGGTTCATCCACCGCGGCACGAGACGCGCTACGTTTTCTTCCTGTATCCGCTCGCGGTCATCCTTGCGCTGACCACCGTGACACGCGCTACGCGCGCCATGCTCGGCCCGCCGCGTACCGCGGCCTTCGTTTCTGTGGCGATCTGCGTGGCACTGTTTGCGCTCAGCGAGGACTTCCGCCCGCTGCACCTGTGGAACATCGACACGTACGACGTCAATTTCCGCATCGGCATGAGCGGTCGCGTCGCCGGACACTATCATCCTCGCAACGATGTTCGCGGCGCGGCGGATTGGCTGCGCGCGCACGTGGTTCCGGGCCGGGACATCGTGATCGAGAGTTTTCCCGGCGTGGATTTCTACTACCCGGGCGACTTCTACTACATTGCGGAAACCGATCCCCGCTTCGAGGTCTGGTCCTGCCGCCGCGGGACCGTGCAGCGGTGGAGCAACCTGCCGATGATCCATTCCTTCGAATCCCTTGGCGCCCTTGTCGGCACGGGGCGCAGGGTCTGGATGGTTTTCGAGAGCAGCCGCGTCGCACCGGTGCTCACGCAGTTTCCGCCCACGGACTGGACAGTGGAATGGTCCTCCAGGGCCGGAGATATCGTGATCGTGGCTTTTCAAGAGCCGGCCGGCGCCTGAGCGGGAGATTGTCGTGCTGTTCCACTCAGCAGTGTATGCATTGTTCCTGCCCACGGTGCTGGCGATCTATTTCCTGCTCGGCCTGATCCGCCCGCCCCTGCGTGGAGTACGCGCCCAGAATGTCCTGCTGCTGGGGGCAAGCTACTTCTTCTACGGCTGGTGGGATTGGCGCTTCGTCGGCCTCATCATCCTCAGCTCGCTGATCGATTTCGTGGTGGGCCTCAGCCTCAGCGCCGTCAACGATGCCAGCCGTCGGCGCTGGATCCTGGGCGCCAGCCTCGCCGCGAATCTGGGCATCCTGGGCTTCTTCAAGTACTACAATTTCTTCGTGGCCTCGCTGGTGGAGGCGTTCGCATCGCTCGGCGTCGAGGTGTATGCCTCCACGCTGCGGGTGATCCTGCCCGTCGGCCTGAGCTTCTACACCTTCCAATCCCTGACTTATACGATCGGCGTCTATCGGCGCCAGATTCCCGCCGAGCGCGACCCCATAGCGTTCTTCGCGTATGTCGCCTTCTTCCCCCAACTCGTGGCGGGACCCATAGAGCGTGCCGGACATCTGCTGCCGCAATTCCTGCGCCCGCGGCAGGTCACGCCCGCCGATTTCGCAAGCGGGCTGCGGCAGATCACCTGGGGCCTGTTCTGCAAGCTCGTGGTCGCCGACAACTGCGCCGTCGTCGTCAATTCGATCTTCGACGGCACCGGCGCCGGCACCGGTATCGGCGCCATTCCCGGCAGTGTCGCGCTGGTCGGGACGTTCTTTTTCGCGTTCCAGATCTATTGCGATTTCTCGGGCTATTCGCATATTGCCCTCGGCAGCGCGCGGCTGCTCGGCTTCGAGTTGATGCAGAATTTCGCGACGCCCTACTTCTCTCAGAGCATCCCGGAATTCTGGCGCCGCTGGCACATCTCGCTGTCCACCTGGTTCCGCGATTACGTCTTCATCCCGCTCGGCGGCAGCCGGGTGAGCAAGCTGCGCTATGCTTTCAACATCCTGTTGACGTTCACGGTCAGCGGGCTGTGGCACGGCGCCAACTGGACGTTCGTGGTGTGGGGATTCCTGAATGGGCTGTACTATCTGCCGCACATCTTCTTCGGCAAGGCCTCCGCCTCGCGCAGCTCGGGGAAGATCGGGCGAGCGGCGGCGGTGCGCCAGGAGGTGTCGATCAGCAGCGCAGCCGCAGTGTTGTCCCGCGTCGCGCTGACGTTCTTCCTGACCATGGTCGCGTGGACTTTCTTCCGCGCGAAGACCCTGCACGCCGCGCTCACGATGCTTGCCTCGGAGCTCTCGCCGTCGATCGCAACAAATCCGTTACCTTTGCTCAGGCATCTCGGCCTGATGACGCCCATCATGTTCTCGGGCGCGGCGATCGTCTTCCTGCTCACGCTCGAGTTCATACAACGCGACAAGGTTTATGCCCTGGACGTTGAATCGCAAAGGGTACCGGCTCGCTGGGCGGCCTACGCCGCGGTCGTGGGGATCATCGTCTGCTTCCGCTACACCGGCTCCGCACTCGACTTCATCTATTTCCAGTTCTGACCATGCGCTCCCCGAAGTCATGGGTTTCCCTCCTCATCAGCGCCGCCGTTGGTGTCATGGTGTTCGCCGTGGCGAATGTCATGACCTACAACATGAGCGGCTACTTCGAGCGCGAGCGCGACTATCACGACGAGGTGGCGGATTTCTTTACCCGTCCGAATGCCCGGGCCGTGTTCGCGGGCGACTCGCACGTCGCGCAACTCGATAACTCGCTGCTGGCGGATGACGCCTATAACATCGCCTGGGGGGGCGACAGTCTGCGCGAAATCTATGCGAAGCTGCGCTATCTGACCTGGCGGCACGCCCGGATCGACACGCTGTTCCTGACCGCGGACGATCACATGTTCGGCAACGGCCGCATGGAATCCTCCAACCGCGCGTTCGTCGATGAGTATCTGCTGCTGACCTGGTCGCCATACGGTCTGGAGCAGGGCTGGCCTTCAGCCGCCCTGGGAACCGTGCCGCTGTTCAACGACGATTTCGTGCAGTATCTGAAGAAAGAGATCTCCGTGTCCTTCAAGCGCGAAAAGAGCGGCGCCATACACCAGGATCAGGACGCATGGCTGAGCCTTACCGACGCGGAGCGCGAGAGGATGGCGCGCAGAACCGGAGAGGAAGATCACACAGGCATCGGGGCGAATCGGGAACCCTTCATCTGGTACGGGCGCATTGCGGCCCTCGCCCGCGAGCATGGCATCCGGATCGTCGCCGTGTTGTATCCGGCACACGAAGCCTACGTAGACTCGGTGTCCGCGCAGGCCCATGCGGCGGTCAAAGCCGAGCTGGCCTCCCTGCGCATTCAGGTGCTCGACTTTCGCTACGCTTTCAAGGAGCCGAGCTATTTCTCCGACCCGGACCACGTGAGCCGCAAGGGGGCGATAGCCCTGCTGCGGCTGCTCGGGGCCAGGACCGGCCGCCACCTGCTCGCGGACACCGTGCCGCCGGCGGCTGCGCGGGCGCAGGCAGCACGCTGAACGACGGCCGGATCGGGATCTGCGACGCACTGCCTGAAATGCCCGCCTGGGGCGGGATAAAGTTTCAGTTTTGTGTCAGGCGGTGACGCCAAGGAGCGACACTGGCGGGGCCCGCCGCGCCCCCGGCCCGGCGCCCGGCCGCGCGCAAGAGACCAACACGCCACAGAGCGTCTTCCAGGGCGACACTTGTCAAATCCGGCTTGCATTCGGGCAGGCGTTTCGATCTGATACAAAAAAAGCGCGCGCCGCCCGCCAAGAACATTCACTGGGATCCGACGTTGATTCAGTATGCGTTCAGAAACGAAGCACGAGCGGCGGTGCGCGCACTTTGCGGCAATTCCCCGGGTGGGCACAGCTCTTGCTAAGATCGCGCTTTAATGGCCGCCGTAAAGGCAAGGGGTTTCATCATGCGTGATCGCACAGGCAAGGCGCAAAGGGCACTTCTCGCGCTACTGCTCATGTCCGGCATCGCGGGGATGGCCTGCGCCGCCGATCCTGCCGCGGGCCCGGGCGACTACAGGATCCACGGCGGCGATCGCCTCCTGGTAGGAGTCTACGACGACCCGAAGATGCCGCCGATGGACATCACGGTGACGCCGGATGGCAAGTTCTCGTTTCCCCTCCTGGGCAGCCTGGTCGCCGGCGGCAAGACGGCCGAGCAGCTGCGCGTCGAAATGGAGACGAAGCTGCGCAAGTACGTGGCCGAGCCGATCGTGACGGTCAGCGTGACCGAGGTCAAAGGAAACGTCGCGTATGTCATTGGCCAGGTCA
>JBOIAD010000036.1:0-8705 GCA_050738795.1 Steroidobacteraceae bacterium | reverse complement strand
TAACCGAAAGCGACCGCGCAGCGCGGGTGTCCAGGTCATCGATCAAGCGCGGGAAGTCCGAGCGCAGCGGGGTTCGGTACGAGGTGCTGCGCAGAAATTCCATGACTTACGCCCCATGGGAATCGCGCGCAGCGCTCTCTCAGATGGTTCGTGTCGAGCGGCGCGTCCGGCAGCGTCACTCCAGCCCGATCGCGATCATTCGCAGGGCCGGGCCCAGCACCTGTCGGACTATCGCGTCGCCGCTTCTTTCGGGAGTACAGCAGTGTTTTGTGACGCGACAATTCGCCAGCGCCCGTGTCGACGCTCAAACACATGCTTCATTCTGGTCAGCAACACTCCCGGCTCGGTCGCAACCGTTCCCGGCGGCAACGCGCGGAAATGGGTGACCCGGATATCGATATCGACAATTGCCGCGTCCGCGCCAAGGAAGCGAACGTTGCGGACCACAGAGGCGAACCTGCTCCCGCTGAAGGGGCCAGCGAGGATCTGCGCGGTCCGAGCACGCACCTCGGCGGCATTCGGCAGAACTGTACCCAGGATGTTGACCAACTCCCCGTCCGGCCAGTACTCGGCTGCCCAAAGCTCCGCGTTAGACGCGTTCCACGCCTGCTCGAGGCGTGCGACGGACTCTCGCAGTACTCTCTCACGCTCCTGGGCTGCCGGCGTCGGAACAGCCACGGCGGTCAGCAGCGCGAGCATCCCCAGCAACGGCCACTTGGAACTCATCGAAACCTCCCATCGAACCGCCCGAGCGGGTGCACTGGGACGTCGGTCGTACCTGGTGATTTCGGCATCGCCGCAACCGGCAGAGCTTCAGCTGCATTCGTTGTGCAACACGCCGGTCGCCGGCCCGGATATGCACGGAATTGCACTCAGATACTCGTAAATAGCCCGCAGCTCGTGGCCGGTCATTTGCTGATAATCGGGCCACGGCATGATCTGCAGCAGATCGCCGTTGAATGGCAAGCTCACCGGGAAGCAACTGGTGCTGGCCATCACCTTTGGGTCGGAGCAGTTCGGATGCATGTGGTCCAGGTCCACACCCGTGCGCATTATCTGGCGAAACTCCGCAAAGGTGTGGCCACCCTCGGGCCGCCCGGTATGATCGGGTGTCAGATTGCGCGAAACGATGCTCGGTGTAAGACCCGGTATCAAGGGCCCGAAGTCTCTGCCGCCTCCCAGATAGGTAGCCTGGTTGACGACCTGCGGCGGGCTGCCTTTGAAATACGGGTCGCCACCGCGAGCGTATTGCGTAGCAGGCCCCGCGGAGTGACATCCGTTGCAATCGGCGACCGCATTGACGAGATAACTGCCGAGGCCAACGAGAAATCGATCGCGACCCTTCAGGTCGAGTGGAACGGGAGCGATCTCATAGCCAATCTTAGCGCGCAGGGCGTCAGAGTGATCACCCTCCTCATGATGATCCCGGTCCGCGCGCGCTTCATCCGCATAACCGGATATGCCTGCGCCCAGCAACCCGGTCGCTGAGGCAATGAGTAATGCGATCTTGAGTTTCATTGGCTTACTCCTCGGTAGCTGTCCGCAGCGGTTTTCGCAGCCTTTGATGCTCGCGGGGAATCAGAACCGCCTATGATGACACTACAGTGTCCTTCTGACACTAGTGTGCCATGTAAATTTAGTGCTATTCTGCTGCGGTGTCAATGTCGCCCCGTGGAAAGACGCCCGCTCTTCAGAAGCCGGAAGGGCGCGTCCGCCAGAAGCTGCGCACACGCCGGCAGATCCTGGTGGCGGCATCTTCATTGATTGCGGCTGGTCGCACCCCGACCGTCGCTGAAGCCGCTGACGCCGCCGAGGTTTCGCGTCGGACGGCCTACCGGTACTTTCCTACTCAGGCCAAGCTGCTGACGGAGGCAGCTCTGGAAGGCCTTCGGCTGCCGATGGAGGCTGCCCTCGCAGAGAAATGGGGCGGTGAGGAACCCCGCGAAATCGAAGCCCGCTTACGAGCGGTGGTTCACCACATGCAAGTGCTGGCGATCCGCCATGAGTCATTGTTGCGAACAATGATCCAGCAGACCGTGCTCGAGCGCACGCCGGGTGGGCAACCGCGACGCGGGACGCGCCGGATCGAATGGCTCGAATCGGCCGTACAGCCGCTGCGGGCCCGGCTCGGTGCCAAGGTTTACGGTCGACTCGTCTCGGCGCTAGCGCTCTGCGGTGGGATCGAAGCGTTACTGGTTCTGCGCGACATTCGCGGACTCTCCGAGCGGGACGCAATCGATGTCAGCCGCTGGGCGGCGCGCGCGATGTTGCGGCAGAGTTTGAGTGAAGTGAGCGCGCGGCGCTCGAAGACGTTGCCGAGCCCATGAGCGGAGCTGAAAGATCGACGCGGACTCGAAGAGATCGGGGTCAGCGCAAGGCATCGCCGCGTTCGGGGCTCGCTATCGGCGATACCCCCAGATCGCGACGCGCCGCTGTGCGCGGCGGCTTCGGCAAGCGAGGCCGGGTGTGCGTTCGTTCCACTGTGGCTATCGCTCCTCAGTACTGGACACAGCAGGGCCTAACGCCTAGGATTCTCTGAGCACATTGCCGCGACCAATACCAATACCAAGAAGGGGCGGCTAACGCCAAACCCCAGAGGATGCCCCAGCATAGTGCGCCCGAAAGTTGGCTGCCGCGGCACGAGAGGGGACAGGGAGTAGGGAAGATGTCAAATACACGAATCGCCGTGTTGGCTTTGGTCTGTGTTTGGGCTGCCTGCCGGGCACAGAATGCGAAGCCCTTCGATCCTTACAGTGCATTTGGAGCGCGCCCGAGCGCCAGTGGCCTGCATCTGTCCCCAGACGGCAAGAGCGTCGTGTACGTCGCACCTGCCGAGGGTCAGGGTTCCGTGGCCCTCACGTTCAGTCTGGCGAAGGGTACCCTGGCCAAAACCGCACTGAACGCCGATGGCAAGCCATTCCGGCTGGAGGACTGCCACTGGGTCTCCAACGACCGGATCGTCTGTTCGGTGTACGCAGTCACCAGCAGCCCGATTTACGGAAGCGCCCGCATGACCAGGATCGTGGCTGTCGATGCAGGTGGGAAGAATCTGAAGGTTCTGAGTACGCGCGAGAACTACTACACACGCGGCTTTCAACTTGGCGGGGGCCACGTCATCGATTGGCTTCCAGACGAGAATGGAGCCGTGCTGATGACCCGCGTGTACATGCCGGACGATCATACGGCTTCCCACATTGGAAGCTCGACGGAGGGTCTGGGTGTCGATTGGATAGACACGAGAACGCTGGTGGCAAAGCACGTGGAGCCTGCTCGCCTTGACGCTTTCACGTACATCACGGACGGCCGAGGCGCGGTGCGTATCGTGGGTACCCGGAACACGCACATCAACGGGCAGCAGGATACCGGTATTCTCAGTTATTGGTACCGGCTGCCCGGGTCCCGGGATTGGCAGAAGTTGGGTGACTACAACGAGATAGACCGGACCGGCTTCGCTCCGCGCGCGGTCGATCACGACCTCAACGTAGCCTACGGTTATAAGAAGAAGGACGGGCGCGTGGCGCTGTACTCTGTGGCCCTGGATGGATCGCGACACGAGGAGGTCGTCTACGAGCGGCCCGATGTCGACGTGAGCAGGTTGATTCAGATCGGCCGCCGCAATCGAGTCGTCGGCGCGGGCTACTCCACTGACGTGAGCGCCGCCAATTACTTCGCGCCAGACCTCAGGGCGCTGGTGCAGTCGCTCGCCAAGGCTCTGCCGCAGAGCCTGGTGGACATCGTCGATTCCAGTGTCGATGAGAGCCGCCTGCTGGTATTTACGAGCAGCGATGTGGATCCGGGCGTGTACTATCTCTTCGATCGCACCTCGCACCAGCTGCAGACCTTCCTGGTGAGGCGCGCCGAGCTCGAAGGCGTCAAACTCGCGCGTGTCAAGCCGATTACTTATCCTGCGGCAGACGGCACCCCGATACCTGCGTACCTGACATTACCTCCCGGGCGCGAGGATGCGAAAGGGTTGCCGGCGATCGTTCTGCCGCATGGCGGACCCAGCGACCGGGATGACTGGGGCTTCAACTGGCTGCCGCAATTCTTTGCAGCACGCGGCTTCGCGGTTCTGCAGCCCAACTTTCGCGGATCGGCCGGTTACGGGGATACCTGGTTTCAACAGAACGGCTTCAAGTCCTGGCAGCTCGCGGTCGGCGACGTGCTCGATGGTGGCCGCTGGCTCGTCCATGAAGGCATCGCGGACGCCTCCAAGCTGGCAGTCGTGGGCTGGTCCTACGGCGGATACGCCGCTCTGCAGTCCGGAGTCGCGGACTCCACGGT
Source organism: Steroidobacteraceae bacterium (assembly GCA_050738795.1). Lineage (GTDB taxonomy): Bacteria > Pseudomonadota > Gammaproteobacteria > Steroidobacterales > Steroidobacteraceae > 13-2-20CM-66-19. The sequence continues at coordinate 4,421 of JBOIAD010000036.1, read as the reverse complement.
CTTCAAGGCGATAGTGGCCATCGCGCCGGTCACCGATCTTGCAGCGCTGAAGGAGGAGCACCGTCACTGGTCTGATTTCGAGCTGGTCAGCGGGTTCGTAGGGGAAGGACCCCACGTCCAGGATGGCTCTCCCATTGAGCACACGGACAGAATCAAGGTTCCGGTCCTGCTTTTCCATGGCGGTCACGACAGCAACGTGAGCATCGAACAGTCGACTCGGATGGCGGCACGTCTGAAGGCGACGGGTGGAAAGTGTGAGCTCGTGACGTGGGAAGACCTCGACCATCAGCTCGATGACTCCGCGGCGCGGTCGCAAATGCTCCGCAAGAGTGACGAATTCCTGCGCCAGGCTCTGGGTACGGGCGCCCCTTAAAGGGGGCGGCCATCGTGGAATCTGGTTAAGTTGGGTTGCTATCTGCAGCGCCGTGACCTGCAGTGGCGGAGAATCAACCCGCCGCTGTTGTCGCGATTCTGCTGTCCCCGACCAGACCAAGCTCTCTGAGTCGAGTTTCCAGCTCCGCAATCGAGGCCCACGAAAGTATTTTTGAATTACGGCGCTCGTCGGGGGGATTTCGCTCCAGCCCATCTGACCATCCCCCGCATCCCGTGAGGGGCAGGAGTGGCCGCCGATGCAGCCAGGCCAAACATACCTCAGAGATTGTGCCCGCACGCCCTCCGATTACCATGCACGCGTCGCCTGCAAGCGCCATCAAAAGGTTGCGGGCATCACCCATCCCGCACGGGATCAGGACGCTGCAAGGCCAATCCTTAAGATCGATGTCATCGGTGGTCACTATGCTCACGACGGACCCACCCGCGGCAAGCGCTCTTTCAGCGGCAACACGAGTGGCCGGACTTCCACACCCACTCACCAAAGTGATTCCCAGCTGCGCGATCAATTCGCCGGCGGCCCCCGCCAACTCATACGCGCGTGATCCAGGGTCTGCGCTTCCGAGAACACAGACTTGTCGCGCTCTCGGTCTGAAAGCGGTCGCTATCGATTCGCTCATTGGGTAGGACGTCGGTTCTTGATTGGATACCTTACGTCCGTATCGTTCTGGCGTCACGCTTTGATTCGATGACGGGGTCGGAATCGACCCATTGACACGCGGATTTTCAGAGCGACAGCTCTGTAACCCAGGATCACCTACCAGCATGTAAATTAGTAATTTTCGCCTTTGAAGTCCCGGTCGCCGCCACCATCCGGTGTCGATCCACCCCGTCCTTGCGCTGATAGGACTTCATCGACGCCCACGCCTCGATGAGCGTGCCATCGACGCTGAAATGTTCGTCGTTCTTTAGCTCCCTCACCCAAGTCGAACTTAGGCACACGCAATGTGCGGAAGTTCAAGCGTTTTTCAGCATCGTGCTAGAGCGCCGTCTGCTGGGGCAGCCGTGAGGTCAGCACTATCGCGTCCGATTACGGCGAGTTCTCACCACTTCGGTAGGTTATCTTCGGGTGATGGCGACCGAAGGTTATCGGACGCCGGCGCGAGGGGGACAAATGAAAGCGGCGGAATCGTTATTCCGGACACTCGGGACATGCGTACTGTTGGCGGGGCTGGGGAACGTTTCGCATTCGGCAATCGCACAGACTACTGCCGCCGCGCAAGCCCAGCGTGCCCGACCTGGCGAGCCCCGTCCCCGGGCGCGACGGGCAACAACAACTCGACCAAATAAGGACCGCCTGCGAGCCCTTGCGTCCACCCATCGCGTGCAAGAAGTGCTCGAGCGGCGCGCGTCGCAGAGCCCGATAAACAAAACCCTTATCTTTCCTGCAACTTTCATGGTTCGGTACCTCGATCAGGGCTCCAGTGCCATCGTACTCCCCGTGCGGATGTCCCGCCTCGTCGTACCAATAGAGAACACTCGCGGGAGCGCGGAGCCGCGGCCTCAAGCGCCGGCGCGCTGCGCAAAGCGCCACGCCTGGGCCGCGATCTGCGGTAGGCGGCCCGCCAACTCACCGGCGCGTGCGCTCGAGGCATTGCCGTCCCTGAGTCGCTTTTTGATGCCCTGCGCGATCCCCAAGAGACGAAACAGGTTGAATGCAAAATACCAGTCGAGATTTTGAATCGCATCTCGCGAGGTTTTCTCGCAGTATCGCGCAACCACTTGCTCGAGAGTCGGGATGCCGAGCCGATCGAGATCGAGGCCCAGCAGCCCCGCACGTCCATCGACCGGCGTGACCCAATTCATCAGGAAATACGAGAAGTCCGAGAGCGGATCGCCGAGCGTCGAGAGCTCCCAATCCAGAACCGCGAGTATTTTCTCGCCGGATCGAGCCATGATGAGATTGTCGATCCGATAGTCGCCGTGCACGATCGCGACGCCGGTCTGCGGCGGCAAGGTCGCGGGCAGCCAAACGATCAGTCGCTCGGCCACCTCGATTCTGTCGGTCTCGGATGCCCGATATTGCTTGATCCAGCGCGCGACTTGCCGCTCGAAGAAATTGCCGAGACGACCGAATGACGAGAGGCCGGCGGCCTGCGGGTCGAACCGATGAAGCGCGGCGAGCGTATCGATCATGCCGTGATAAACGATCGTGCGAGCACCCTTGGTCAAACACGGAAGCGCGCCGTCGGTGAAATTAGCGCCGTCGACCAAGGTCATCAAATAGAAAGCTGAGCCGATCACTGCCTGGTCTTCGCAAAGCGCAAACACGCGGGGCACTGGGAAGCCGAGTGGGTGCAGCGCCGTCAGGATGCGATATTCGCGCTCCACGGCGTGAGCCGACGGCAACAAGGTCCCGAAAGGCTTGCGACGAAGCACGTAGGTGCCGCTCGCCGAATCGAGCCTATAAGTCGGATTCGACTGCCCACCCTCGAATTTCGACAAGGCAATCGGCCCCCGAAAACCCGCGACGTGTCGTTCGAGCCAGGCGGTGAGCGCGGCGGCGTCGAGGTCGGCAGTTCCCGCCCCCGCGGCGGAATTCGTGGACGCAGACATTGGCGTGCAGCTTAGCTCCAACGGCCGAGAGCGTCGAGACGCGATCCGCTTCAGGCGTAAGTCCTCAGTGTCGCATCCGATTGCGTCTCGAGATGAGGCAGCGCATTGAAGCTGAGGAGCTGATGGCGCCGCGCAGACATCGTGAATTCCGTGACCGCGCCGTTGCGAATGCGCAGATTCAGCTCGACCGCAATCTGCGGAGGCGATTGGAGCGTCGCCGGCCACGATCGCTGCGATCGGGCCGCCGGAACTCACGATGAGCACATTGCCGTCCGAGTAACGCCGCCGCGCTTCTACGAGCGCCTCGACCGCCGCTGCCTGAAACATCCGCCAATCCGGCATGCCGGCTGGCTGGATGCGGCCTTCGGTCCATGCGAGCAGGGCCTCGCGTAAACGATGGAAATGCTCGCGCACAAGCACCGGTTCGTCGCGCCTCGCAATCGGCGGCGGCGCGAAGCAATCGCCCATCCAGGACGCGAGCAACGCTTCGGCTTTGTATTCGTCGAGCCGGGGAATGCTCTCAACCGCAGAGCCGTCGCCGATCGCGGGACCACCGTCCAGAATGCCCCGCACCGTCTCCGTGTGGCGCCGCAGCGTCCCCATTTAGATCGCTCGCAGCTCACCTGGTGAACGGCGAGAAATCCGCCGAGCAGACGCGCCTGCGTATGCCCGATCTCGGTCAGCCGGTCGTAACGCCTCGAGCTGGGCCTCCCAGGCAAACCAGGCCTCGGGAAATCCGTGCACAAAGAGCACCAGCGGCCGTCCGGGAGATCCGGCACTCGCGTAGTGCAGCCGTATGCCATTCGGCAAATTCGCATACTGGCCGCTTCGAATCGGGCTGCTCATGTTGCGAGCGCAAGCCTCAGACGAGCTTGACGATCTGTTTGCCGAAATTCCTGCCGCGTAGCAACCCGATGAATGCCTCGGGTGCCCCCGCGAGATTCTCCGCGATGGTCTCGCGAAATTTGAGCTTCCCTGCCACGAGCAGAGCGCCAAGATCGGCGAGACCCTGCGGCCAAAGCTCGAGATGGTCCGAGACGATGAAGCCTTGCATCTTGATGCGCGCGACGAGGAACACTGCGGGATTGCGTATCGCGCTGCGCGGGACGACGCCAGTTTCGTTGTTGTAGTCACTGATGAGTCCGCAGATCGCAACGCGCGCGAATGGATTCAACAACCCAGTGACCGCATTCAAAACGTCGCCGCCCACATTTTCGAAATGCGCATCGACGCCGTTCGGTGCCGCGATACGCAGTGCTTTCGCGAGTTCCCCGGCGTCCTTCGCTTCGCGATAATCGACGCAGGCGTCGAACCCCAGTTCATCGGTCACGTAGCGACATTTCTCCGGGCCGCCGGCGATTCCTACGGCGCGAAGTCCGCCGAGCTTGGCCAGTTGGCCGACGACGCTACCTACCGCGCCGCTCGCGGCACTGACGACGACGGTCTCGCCGGCTTTCGGGGCTAGGATTCTGTGG
>JBOIAD010000035.1:0-9771 GCA_050738795.1 Steroidobacteraceae bacterium | reverse complement strand
CCGCTGGGGGCGGGCTTCCTGACGGGCAAGATCGACGAATCCACGAAGTTCGACCCTGCGGACTTTCGCAACAGTGTTCCCCGTTTTGCGCCTGGCGCGCAAGGCAAATCCGGCGTTGGTGGATCTGGCGCGGAAAGTCGCTGCCCGAAAGGAGGCGACTCCCGTCCAGATCGCGCTTGCGTAAGTGCTTGCCCAGAAGCCATGGATCGTACCCGTCCCCGGCACGAAAGCTCCATCGACTCGAGGAAAACCTTCGCGCTGTCGGCGTCGAGCTCACTAGCGACGCCCTCAGGGAAATCGATGCAGCCACTTCGGAGATTTCGCTGCAAGGAGCGCGACTACCCGAGGGCACGTTAGCAATGACAGGGTGTTGAACACTCGTCGCCGGGAGCAGGGCAACAAGTTCACGCATGGCTGCAACCGGTAACGCGCGAGGTCGGAACCGTCCGCGCACGCGAGCAGCTCGAAGCGGACTCTTTGAACCGGGGATCACCGGCCGATAGCCGCTCAGGTGGCTCTCATGCCTTCTTCGCGCCCGTCGTCTCCTTAGTCGCTCACCAGCCGATAGGCACCCTCTGAGTGACGTGCCCTGTGCCGAATCCGCGCGCGAACACCTGAGCAAGTTCATCCGGTGTCGTCGCCGGGGTTAGCGCAATGAGCTCGGGCGTGGGCGGCGTGCTGCTGAAAACGGCGCTCTCGGGAATTTGTCCTTGCGCGACGAGGGTGTCGACTCCAGTCGTGGCCGGGAGCAGCGAATCGACGGTCGCGTACTTCGCCTCGAACACATCTGCCGGGCTGGAATAGATATCTCCATACGCATGCTGATAGCTCGATGCCAGCATGACGAATTCCTCTACGGCACCCGCGCCGACTTGGCCCATGAATGGCCGCAAATCCGTTAGCGGCGGGAGCAAATCGCCGTTAGCGCTGCATGCCTGGCACTTGAGCCGGCCATGGCGAAATAGGGCGCTGGTCGTACCGTAGGAGCGGGCCCAATCAGCCAGGCGCAAGGATCACGCGCGCCAGCAGCGTCATCAGCGCCGCTGCACTTTTTCCTGCAACCATACTTTAATCAGCGACTGATACGGCACGTCCCGTGCGTTTGCAGCCGTCTTGATCGCATCGAGCAGATGTTGGGGCAACCGTAACGAGATCGTCTTGGTGGATGGCTTCAGATTCGGAAACGTGGCAACCTGCGCCTTGCTCCAGTCCAGGTAAGGGGTTGAGTCGTTCTTCTCCCAGAACTCTCTCTCGGCCGCTTCGCTGGCAAATTTAGGAATTGTCTTAGGTCGCTTGCTCATAGATGGCTCGCTCCTTTCTGTTTATATCGCGTGCCGAGATCACCCGAATCAACTTGCCGCCACCTCGAAGGGTGAAAGTGACATGCAAGCGTCTGCCGTCAATGGTCTTGCCGAGCGCGTGATAGCGCGGCTCGGACTGGCCGTGCGCGGGGTCTGGCAACATCAACACCGGCGTGTTGAAAAACACTTGTTCCGCTTCAGCCATGGAGACGCCATGCCGATCATTCTTTCGAGAGTTACCGTCGTCCCAATCGAACCCGGTGACCTTTTCCAGAATGACCATGGACGTATATTATGGCCATATACACCCTGCCGGGCGAACGGCTTACAATGGTAAGGAGGATGGCCCGGCCCGGAACAGGATGATCGAGTTGGGCCAAGCGAAAATCCTCGGCTAAATTCGCAGGAATGTGCGGGAAATTAGCTAAGATAGGTTTCAAGTACTGGCTTTAATCCATTGAATATAGAAAGAAAAGTGTCGGTCGCTCCCGTGATGGACTGGACCGATTTAGTCGAATTTCATACTTCGATCAGAGATTTGCACTCCCGCAAAAGTGCTTCTCTCCTTTATGTCTCCTCCAAAACTGAGCTTCGCGGGACAAGAGTGTCTCGGAGCCGCCGCAGCACCTCGCAGCGATGCAGAGGCGACTGCGCCCGTGATACGGTAATTAACCCGCGTTGTGTAGTGGCGCTGACGCGCGGAATATCATCGTGCCCTGGCGCGCATCGTCCATTGCCAGGCGGCGAGCGCGGGCAGCCCGAATACGATCTCGCGCATTCTTTTGGCGAGCGACAAGGCAATAGCCACGTCGCTGGTAATTCCGAGGACATGGCCTACGCCTATCAACCCGGCCTCTTGAACGCCGAGGCCGGCGGGGGCCACGAAAATGAGGCTTCTTGCTGCCAGCGTCAGACTTTCCAGCGCCAGTGCGGCGGCAAGGCCCGACGGATGCCCGAGCCACCGCAGGGCCAGCCAGGTTTCCGAGCTACCGCCGATCAACCCTGCGAGCTGCCAGGCAATAGCGCGCGCAAGCCGCCTGTGCGCTGCCGTGAGCTCACGAATGGCGGTATCAAGGTCGGCTAATTTGTCCAGGATGCTCGGAGCGTTTCCGTTGGAACGGAGTATTCCCGCAGCCAATCTCTTGATGGCCCGGAAGAACGCGCCGCTTCGGAATGACCACATGAATAGCAGAACAACCGGCAGAGCCGCCGCAAAGGCCATGAGCAGGCCAGCCAACGTTTGAATGCCGCCCGTCAAGCTCAGGAGACAAGCGACTCCGAGTGTCAGGAACAGATACTGCGCGACGAGGATGAGCAGCACTTCAACGATCACGCTGGCAGCCGCCATCGTGCCACTGACTCCCTGGCGGATGAGCAAGTGCACGCCAACCACTTCGCCGCCGATATTGGCGACTGGCAACAGCCGGTTGATTGCCTCCCGGATCGAGGCGATCAGGAACAGCACTGGAACGCGGACACGTCCGTGGAGGAGTACGTGCCATCCCATCACATCGAGCAACAACGGTAGCGCGTGGAGCGGTACCAAGAGAAGCAACACCCAGCCGGCTCGCTTGAGGAGGTCCACTATCGATTGCGCACCCTCGTGTACGACGAGTGCGACCACTGCTGCGAGCCCCAGCGCGAACACGATGCGAGCGAGTGTTCTCATGCGCACCGTCGAGTGCGCGCACCCGCGATGCCATCTCGTCTCACAAATCTGATCGTCGCAGAAGTGTCGCTAAAAAGAACGCGCGCCGGTGTTCGGCGGCGCAGGCCAAGCTCGGTGCCCACCGGAAGGCATCATGAATTTCGCGTGTGCCTCTGGAGGCTTTGTCGATGCCGAAGAAATAGTGGTCGACGACCAGAAGCAGGCCGCCGGGTGCGAGCTTCGAGGAGACATTGCGTACGATGGACTTCAGTCCCATCTCGGTCAGCGGCTCGATGTAGTAGAGAGTGTCGGCAAGAACGATCAGGTCGAAGCCCGGTTCCCCTTGCGTTTCGTCGAGCATATTCTTTTGCGAATAGACTATGTTCGGGTGCGCAGCGGACAGCTTCCGGGCCTGGCCAATCGCCGCCGCCGAGATATCGGTGCCCAGAACGTGCTCGGCAAAAGGAGCGAGCTTGCGCGTCAAAGATCCAAGACCGCAGCCGATATCTAGAACGCGCCGATACGGTTGCCGCGGCAGCATCGAGAGCAGACTATCGTACTTACGCTGTTGATAGCGATATTGCCGCATCTCTGCGCCGAAGGGGTCGTTCGTTTCTTCATACAGCTCATCGAAGGCCGCGGCGGCGCCGCGCGCATGCCGCAGCCGCTGAAACCGGGAGTCGGCACGCGCCGACCGGATCCAGAAGGCGATATCGCGAAGGGTCATGAAGAAGTCTGGCGGGGCGCTGGCCAGCGGCAGGAATTTCCCGAAGTTGTCGTGCGTCAAAGGGCCTCCGCGGCGACCCGCCTATGGTACTTTGCAATGCAAAGTACATGTGTCTGTCAACCGGGCGCAAGTGTTTTCGGCTATTTCACGCCATCGACACGCATGTGCTGTGCCTCTCGCAGCATCTCAGGACGGATGATGATGGTGTTCTTTCGATGTGGAGCGGGTATATGGAAGCAGTGGCAATGGCGTAGCTGTCGTGATTAATGTAAGTAATTTTGCGGAGCTACCCGATTCACCACCGTTGCTCGCGAAGGTCCGACCGTCGCAACGGCGATATGGTGCACCCGCGTTCAATGTTTGGACTTCAGGTCCTCAGTTAGAGGTGGCTCCGGTATTTCGGACACGGGTATAAGTGGATTTCTGCCGGGGCTTAACCGGAGAGAAGTCCATGCGACGATAGGCTGATGGGACTTGCCCATACAGTATTCTGACGCCGGACCCCCTGGATTTACGGGCTCGCCGACTGCTGGCACCTTGCCCGCATGCGCAAGCCCATCGCCAAAAAGCTCCGGTGACGAGTTTGGAGATTACGTGCTCGTCATCGCCTGCCGCAAATGCCGTCACACGCGCGTCACGCCGCCTGCAGCTCTAGCCAAGATTGTCGGGTGGGAAATATCCCTGATTGCCTTGGCCACGCGTCTGCGCTGCAGCAATTGCGGCGCGAAGGATTGCACGCTCGAGGCGAACGCGCGCCCGAGGCCCAGAGACAACGACAGGCACTGAGCACTCGCAGCAAAGTTCGACCGGATTGCGAAGCGGATGAAGTCTAGGGCGGACCACCGACGTGGGCCAATGGGTCGGCACCATTCCCGATGCGACGCCCACCCTGATGGCAACGCGTTGCACGCAGTTCACCTTTATAGGAGCGGTGATTTTATCAAAGCGTTCATCCAGTTGTTTACGCTGCAGCCGACCTCTATCTATAGGCCGCCGCAACATATGCGCGACTTGCGGGAAGTACTTAAGGATCCTGTTGGAATTTAGATTGACGGCAGGCGTTGCCAGAGCGATGATTCTGTCGGCGTCACAAGCAATGTTAAGAAGCAAGTATCTCGATGACGTCGCGGAGTACAGAAGAAAGCTAACTCCGCCAAACTAGGAAGGGGAGGTATCGCTCCATGGAACTCAAGAAGGCGCGGTGGTGCCAAGGCAAAGGGATCCGGGCAGAGGGCGCATATAGCTCGCTCTCGAAACTATTTCGAACCTCCTCTTAGTGGCCTCGGCTGCACATCGTGTAGCCAGTCCACTCGCAGTAGTCCAACGCACGCTCGCGAAGGCGGGAGCGTTGAGTGACCGCGCGCCTTGATGGAAGGGATCGCAATCATGAGCTGCATCCAATCGATTGAAAAATCGTGCTACCTCGTTCTATTGTTTCTCTTGTCCGCGGGATATGCCGGCAGTGGGTTCACGCAGTCCATCATGCCTGGGCCCGATCCCACAACAGCCGTGCCGCTGATTCCACCTGATCCACCGATTCCGCTGGTTCCGGTGCGAGAGGCCACGACGCCAGTTCCCCGGCCAACTGCGCCGAGTGAGGCGCGCTCTTTTGCGTTTGGGGGCATCGCCCTCGCAGGAACCGTTACACCGACTGCAGTGGGAAAAACAACGGGCTCGTTTTCCGTCTCCCAGACGGGAGCCGCCGTGTACCAGATTCCACTCTGGAATCCGCCCGGTGCGCGGAGCATTCAGCCGTCGCTCTCCTTGGTCTACAACAGTCAGACTGGGGACGGGCTATTGGGCCCGGGCTGGTCCTTGACAGGTCTGTCTGAGATCACGCGCTGCGCGGCGACCTGGGCCCAGGACTCGAACCCTGCGGGCGTCACGCTCACGAGCTCGGATAAGCTCTGTCTGGATGGCAAGCGGCTACGTACGGTGACGGGACCCACGCCTTACTGTACCGGCGGCACCCTGTACGAAACGGAGATCGCCGATTTTTCCCTGGTCACGGCCTGCGGGACGGCCGGGAATGGACCCGCCTACTTCGTGGTGAAGGGCAAGGACGGACTGCTCTACGAGTACGGCAATACGACTGACTCGCGCGTGATGCCTTGCTCTCCCTCGTGTGCGACGCCCTATGCCTGGGCGCTCAACAAAATCCGGGACCGTCAAGGCAATAATCTGATGGTTACCTACACTCAGACCAGCGGCAGCTACATGCCGTCCGCGATCCAATACACGCAGACGCCCGCCTCTAACGGCACGACCTATCCCGATACGCTCTCTTTTGCATACAGTACCCGCGCGCCCAGCGATCTATTGGATAAATACATTGCCGGTCTCAAGATCCAGCAGACAAAACAGCTTTCCAGTGTCACGGTCAGTGCCAGCACGACTAGCGTCCGTGAATACGATCTGTATTACACCGCCTCCCCGACCACGTTCCGCAATGTACTGACCTCGGTCCAGGAATGCGGCTTTAACCCTGCACCGACCAAGGATTGTCTGACCCCCACGACCATTGCCTATCAATACGGGACTTCCGGAATCGCCAGCCCCACCATCTCGGCCGGCACCACCGGGACAGTCAGTGGATTACTCAATGCCGACATGGATGGGGACGGACACGACGACCTCATTTACAAGGTCATCTCCGGCACCACGGCTCACTGGTGGGTGAAATTTGGCACCGCCAGCGGATTGGGGACCGCCGTCGATACCACCCTCGTCACCGGCTGGCTGGATACGGTCCTGCTGGATGACTTCCTGGGTGAGGGAAAGAATTCGCTCCTTGCGGCTCAGGGTACCGTCTGGTATGCCGTGCGCTGGAATGGCACGGCATTCCTCAGCACACCGACCGGCATCGGGGTACCCAATGCAGGGGACGTCACCAACGGCAAGTGCGCCACGGCGGACGTCAATGGGGATGCCAAGCCGGATCTCGTCTGCGTCCACACGGCGGACTCGCAGCCCTATATTCGGATGAACACCAGCACCACGAGCGTTTCCTTTGGTGCCGAAACAGTTATCCCCACCTCACCCACGCAAATACTGTCTGTGGGTGGTAACAACGCCCCGGGTTCTAACGTGCGCCATCTCGATTTCAATGGAGATGGGCATGGGGATCTGCTCATGCGTTTCTCCACCACGGCTGGCGGAGGAAATTTCGAATACGGGATGCTTCTATCGACGGGCTCGACCTCGGCTCCCGGTCTTTCGCTGTATACAAACGTCGGATTGGGCATGAATAACTCTGTGACACTTAACTTCAACAACGACGCCTGCACGGATATCGCCTCCGGAAACAACCTGATCATCTCCCCGTGTAATGGCACTGCCGGGGGAATAATTCCCTTTACAGGCTCCCCGCTTGGCACGCCGATGCTGGCGGCAGACTGGGATGGGGACGGGCGCACCGATCTCCTGGTGGATTCGGGTGGCAGTTTCGTAGTCTATCTGTCGCAGGGTGATTCACTGAGTGCACCCATCTCCACGGGCATCACTGTCGGAATCGGCCAATATCTAGTTCTCGACTTCGATGGAGACGGGCTGGACGATCTCGCTCATGTGGATTCGACGACCTATGCGGTCACGTACGGTGCGCACCATGGCGTGGCTACACCGTCAGACCGTCTGAGCAATGTGACCGACGGCTATGGAATTTCCGTAACGCCCACGTACCGCTCCATCGCTCGCGACATCTACGCTAAGTACTCCGACGGGGTCTTCCCGGATATCGACTACAAAGCACCCTTGTACGTCGTGTATCAATTCACCGCCTCCGCCGGCAACGGCCAGAATTACACACAGTCCTTCCAGTATTTTGGCGCGCGCATGAACCTGCAGGGCCGGGGATTTGATGGATTCTGGGCTCAGGAGGTCTTTGACAGCCGAGATGGCACGTACGACCTGCATTATTTCCAGCGAACCTTTCCGTACACGGGACTTCTGTATTTTGATGATCTGTATCAGCACGACCAAGTTCATCTGATCCATCACAACGTCAACAATTTCGCGGCCTCAACGCTCGATGGGACCGCGAACAATCAGCGCTACTTTCCGTATGTCATCAAATACACCGAGCAAGATCGTGAAGTGGATGCGACAGCCAGCTTGATCACACAGGTGGTTACCGACTTCGTCTATGACGCGTACGGCAATGCGAGCACCGTGACCCGAACGAGCACGGACGAAGATGCCAGCTCGCCGTGGAGTTTGCAGACCTGGGTGACGAAGACCGTCAAATCCATCAGTAATGACACGACGAACTGGTGCCTCGGCCATCCCGCGCAGACGACCGTAACGAACACCGTTCCCGGTACACCGGCGGTCACACGCACCACGGCTGCGACAGTGGACTACGTGAACTGCCGTGAGATATCGATCGTCGATGAGCCGCTCAGCGGAAGCTTAAAGGTGACCCGAAACTACAGCTACGCTTCAGTGGCGTGCGGAAACGTCTCTCAGGTGGATGTCATCGGCCTGAACCCCGGCGGGTCGGCCATGACCACTCGCACCACGAAGTTCGGTTACGGAGCCCTGTGCGAGGTGCCCGAGACGGTTACCAATGCACAGACCGAGCAGACGCTCCTGACGTACAACTATACCTATGGTCTGCCGGCATCGCGCAAGGACCCGAACACCCTGCAAACGCTCTGGACCTACGATGACTTCGGCCGCCTCTCCAAGGAGACACGGCCCGACGGCACGTATACGACGCTCACCGTCGTTGCGTGCAACGCGGGCAACAGCTATTGCAGCGTACCCGATTTGCGCAGCGCGATCGCCCGAGTGGACTTGGCCTCAAATGGCAGCGCGATGCACGCGGCCAATCTGTATTTCGATGGATTGGACCGGCAGCGGTATGACGAGGAGCAGAACATGACGGGGGCGCTGACCTACCGGTCGATTACCGACTATGACGCCCTCGGCAATACGCAGTACCAGTACGGACCCTTCTTCCCCACGGGGACGGAGATCTACCACCAGTACACGCGCGATCTGCTGGGCCGGGTGACGCTCGATCAATTCTACCGGTTCGTCACGGGCCTGGATCGCCAGATTCAATATACCTACGCCGGACGGCAAGTGCAGGTGAAGGACGCCAGAACGAATGTCACCACCAAGTTCCTGAATGTTTGGGGCCAGCTGGGCCAGGTGGTGGATCCCTCGCCGGGGGGCACCACAAAATATACCTATGAGCCCTTCGGCAAACTGGCCTCCCTCACCGATGCCGCCTCCAATGTCTCAAGCTGGACCTACGATCTGCGCGGGCACCTGACGGGATCCTCGGATCCCGATCGCGGGATCCGGGCGTACCAGCCCGATTCCCTGGGGGAGATGATCCAAATTCGTTATGCCAACACCGTGGCACCCGCTTGGACTCAGACAATGGCGTATGACCTCCTTGGGCGGCTCACATCGCGCGCCGAGGCCGAAGGCACCAGCACGTGGGTGTGGGGAAGCTCGGCGATCAGCCGCAATATTGACAAGCTCGCTTGCGTCAACGCCTTCGCGGACACCAGTTGCACGAGTACCCCGCTTGGGTACCGGGAGGCCTACACTTATGATGCGCTCGGCCGGCCTTCCGTCGCGAGTTATTCTGCCGATACCGGCTATCAGGTCAGTTATGTTTATAACCCGGCGAGCGGTCGCCTCGATAACATGACCTATCCAGCAAGCCTCGGCGCCACACCGCTGCGGCTGCAATTTACTTACACGTATGGAACGCTGAGCAAAATCAGCGATTTCAATACGCCAACCACCCTCTACTGGCAGATGAACGCGCAGGATGCGTGGCGTCAGCCCACCGATGAGCAGCTGGGAAACGGCGTGCACGTTCTATCGGGGACGGACGATCTGACGGGGCATCTGAAGAGCATTGCCAGCGGCACGAACGGTACGGTGTACAACAACCAGCAGAATATTACCTATCAGTGGGATCCCAACGAGAACCTGACAGACCGGATCGATGCCAATCAGGCGAGCTTGGACGAGCATTTCGTCTACGATCCGCTCAATCGCCTGAGCTACTCAACCCTTACCGGTGTCACGGGCCACACGCTGGACGTTGGACTCGATGCGACCGGCAATGT
>JBOIAD010000034.1:0-9136 GCA_050738795.1 Steroidobacteraceae bacterium | reverse complement strand
GATCGACGTCGTCTGCTGCAGATAGTGAATATCCCAGGTCACCCGCCGGCTGTCGGGGGCCGAAGCTTCCATGGTGTACGAGCCCGGGAATCCGCTAACGCCTTCCATGGTACCGGTGGCGCGCAGTGACTTTAGAGCCCGCATACGATGTGCCCCGCCAAGGGCCGCGATGACTTTGGCCGCGATGTCTGCGTGCGTGAGTGCGGTCGGCGTTGGCGACGCTGCCGCGGATACTGCGGTCGCGCAGGCGAGCGCGAGGCCGCAGGCCGAAAAGCGCAATATCCCTAAATTGGTTCTCATGGTTCGGATCGCGACGATGAATGCATCAAGTATGATCATACTCTAGCGGTTCTGATCAGAATATAAATAGCAGGATAGGCACAGGGGCGCCGGACAGTACCGGCGGGGTGGCCGCCGCCCCGATCGAGCCGCCTGGAGCGTGCCCACCTTGATCAAAGGTGGCCGGAATACGTATGGCGGCGAGCGGCGGACTGTGCCCACAGCGCCAGGTTCACTACGTCGACCACCGGCCGGCCCGTGGCGCGCTGAATGGCCGCGGCGTAAGGTGGCAATTCACTACATTGCAGCATGATGAGCCCGATCTGCGGATCGGCCTTCACGAGCTCGCGGAGGTGGCTTGCAACAGCCGCTTCGAGCTGCCGATGGGCCAGCCGATAGGGATGCTCGAGCATGGCTCTGAACGGCTCGAGTGCCATGCAATCGGCGACAACGAGGCGGCTCGCGTCTTGAATCCGGCACTGCTCTTGGATTCGCGGTGTGAAACTGCGGCTGTCCGCAAACACCACCGCAATGCGTTGGGCGCGAGGCAACGCGGACAGTAGCCAGGGAATCTGCGTCAAGATGGAAGAGAACACAGGCACCGACGCTGCGTGGGCCAGTTCCTGCTGGAAATTTGCGAACGAACCGCATGCTCCGATAATGATCCGCACGCCGCGTCTTTCGAGGCGTCCCTGTGCCGGCAGGAGCGCCTCAAGCATCCTCGGATGACCTTCCAGAAGCTCGGGGATGCTGATCCCATCGACGCGCTCGTACGCGACGGGAAAGGGCAGTGTGGTTACGTTTTGAATATTTCCCGGCACGAACGCGAACGGGGTTGCCATATAGAGCACGCCGACGGCGTACCCTGCGAGCCCGCCCATATCCCGCGACTCGATTACTTCCGACTCATCGAACGGTGACGGTGGGCTCATGACGCAGGAGCAGCGGCTCGCCCTTCGACGCCCGCAATGAGCCGACGATAGATAGACTGATCTGTCGCGCCCTCAGTGCCGATCACCAGCACGCGCGCCTCTCCAGAAAGTCCCAGCGCCGCCGACAACGCGGTGTCCTGCCGGGCAACGATCGCAGCAGTGAGTCCTGCGACACCGGACTCGCCGATGACAAGTGAAGGATCGCCGTGGAAGCCGTGAAGCAATAATTGCATCGTCGGCGCGATCAAGTCATCGGGCACCGTCATCACATCATCGATGGCTGCTCGCAGTGCAGGCCACGCCCAGTACGACACTTCGCCGCACGCGAGACCCGCCATCAGCGTATCCAGGGATCCCTCGACACTGCTTCGGCGGTCATTCACGATACTGCGAAAGACGCAGTCTGCGCGATCGGGCTCGACGACGACAATGCGTGGACGATGTGCGACCCATGCCCGGGCAGCCCCTGCAATGACCGCGGCCGCGAGTCCGCCGACGCCAGCTTGAACAAAAATGTGCGTCGGAGGGGCGTACTCAGCCAGTTGCTCCCGAGCTTCCTCCATGAGCACTGTGTAGCCCGCCATGACGTAGCGTGGCGACGCGTCGCCCGCGTCGGTGGAAGTATCCGCAACCAGAATCCAGCCGTTGGCACGCGACTGTCTGGCGGCTTGCTGCACAGAGTCGTCATAGTTCCCGGTAGTCCGCACGACTTCGGCGCCGAGTTCGCGCAATGCGTCCTCTCGACCGGGACTGACGCCGGCGTGAATATAAACCACGCAGCGACAGCCGATCTGCGATGCGCCCCATGCCACTGCGCGCCCGTGATTACCATCGGTTGCGCACACGACGGTCAGGCGTGCCAAGGCCTCTTGATGGCGACCCGCACGCATCTGGTCGAAAGAGCATTCTCCAGGGCTCAGATCGAGATTCAGGCGGTCCACCACGAGGCGCAACACCGCATAAGCGCCTCCCAGAGCCTTGAAGCTGCCGATACCAAAGCGGGAGGACTCATCTTTCAGCCATAGCGCCTGAAGGCCAAGGTGACGCGCAAGACCATCAAGAGGGAGTAAAGACGTCGGTAAATAGGACGGCCACCGTGTGATTTCGCGCTGAGCCGCTTCCATGTCCTGCACGGACAACAGTGCTTGTACGGCTGGGGGCCGCGGCGAACTGTCGCGCATACGATTCGCCGTATGCCGCACCCCCGCAGATGTAAATGCGCCCAGCACCGGTGCAAACATCTCATCAGATGTCGAATTGACTCGTGGAGACATTGCTCTTCACCCCTTGTTTGCGCGCAGCGTCGCAGCCGTGTCCTGCAGCTCTGTTAAGAGCGGACACGCCGTGCAGCCACACGCGATTTCGTCAATGTCTTGCTGACAGCGCGCGCCCGGCGCCGGATAACCGAGACGGCCTGCTCACGCGGCGGGTCATGGGTAGTGGCGGGAAGCTCGCTTATGGCGTGCTCGGGGCGCGTGCAGATCGTGAGAATCCGGGCCTCCCCCCGTTCCCTTGTTGATATAGGCATGCGGCATGGTGCTCGACAAATAAATATAGTCGCCCCGATTGAGCGTCACGGGCCGATACAGCCTGGTATGCACCTCCACGGTTCCTTCCTTCGACCACATAGGTGAATTCTTCACCCGGGTGAGTGCTCAATTCACCGAATTCCTGAATGCTGCGCTGTTTGACGCGCCCCATCATCGGAACCAGGCCCTTGTGCACGATTTCGTTGCAGAGGTAGAAATGGTCGTAGTTCGTGGTTGAGACGAGGTCGCCCTCGCCGGGGTGTCCGACCTCGCGGAAGGCGGCAGCAATCCCGCCCGTCGCATTCTCGCGCCCTACGCGAAACAGTTGCGAGATTTCAACGCCCAGCCCCCGCTCAGTCGCAGAAGCTTCTGATAGGTGAGCCACATGCCGCTGTGCTCGACTTTGTACAGCGTCGATCGGGACAACCCGGTGAGCCGGGCCAGATCGCTCAGCGTCAGGCCCTTCTCCCGCCGCAACTCAATGAGGCGCTTGCCCAGATCGGGTCGCTCTTCACTGCTCATCTTCTGGCTCTCTCGCTTCGGTCGCGCGGCTGGCCAGCTTGCACTGGCCAGTGGCCCAAGTGTACCGTATGTTATCCACTTGTTCCGTACAATACTCAATTCATCGTGACCCCGCCCGCGGACATCCCTTTTCAGCACACCATCCGGCCATTGCAGCTCTTCTCACTCGCCTTGGGGGCCATCCTCGGCGCGGGTTGGATCATCGCAGTCGGTCAGTGGATCGCGGAAGCCGGTCCGTTCGGAACCTGAGGTCGCTTTAGTCGCGCACGGTTGCCCGGAGCATCGGGAAAACTTCGTAGCGGCAGCCGATGCGGCCACAAATCGCCGGGTCATTCGTAATGAAGGCGCCAATAGCGGTTTCGTCAGCCACACGCACTATGCCAAGGCCGTATGGTCCCGCAGGATCGGCGACTGGGCCGAAAACGATAGCGGTTCCCTGCTGCAGATGTCTGGTCCAGTACCCAACGTGCTGCTGCATAACGCTGCGTTCTTCGGCTGTCATGTCGTGCGCGAACGTTGGTCGCGGCGGGATTAGCCGCAAGAAAAAAAAACGTGGGGGTGTCGGGGTGGAGTTTTCCTCGCTCATTGCTGTCTCCGCCGTCCCAGCGCCAGAAGATATGCATCTGACGCTGTCCATTGTGCTCTTCGAAACTCACCTGACGACGCCACAAATCCACCGTCTGACGCTGGTCGCCGATGATCTTGCAGCGCAAGTACACCCGGGTCGATGGCGTAAGCAGGGCAAACCGCGCCAGGGGCTTGCCGACCTCCAGGGTTTGATTGCACTGATGTGCTTTCGACTTTGGAACACTACCAGCCCGCAGCCGAACCGGCGACTGGGCGGCGAACAATCTGGCGTTCCCGCTCGCAGACATCAGCCGGGCGCAGGGCCACAAAATCGTACTGGCGACGCTGCAACGTGCCGATGAACGGCCCCGCAATCGGTGCCTTCCGTTTGGCGAAATGAGTCGGGTGCCTTAGGCCTCGAGGCGCTGAACGACTACCCAGGTGCGCACGGCGCGGGCGACTGCCAAAGCAGCAGCCGCCCCGCCGCGCCGTGTCATGGAGCGTTCAGCCAGCTCTTGACCTGAGTGACCGCCGCGGCGTTCCAGCCGAGTCCCAGGTGATTGACGGCAATGACCGCCGAGCCGCCAAAGTTGTTGATGCCCGTAGCGTCGTTGCAGCTTGCGATGAACACCACGCCGTCCGAGGGCCCTGTGTGCTCATTGTGCAGCAGCGCGATGTCCGGCGTATTTCCGCAGAGATTGTAGACTCTGACGCCGGCAGAGGTCCCGGCGGTCCGCACCGTATCGATCAGCGATGGACCCATGTACGCGAGGATTCCGTTGCCGTGAGTGTAGAAGCCCAGACCGCCGTAGTAAGTGGTGTACCAATCCTGCTCGGCCGTCGGCAGGGGATATACGGAGTCCCAGCGCTTCAGCATCTGGGCCGATCCCGGAAAGTAGGCGGACGAGTATGTCCACTGTGGGCCGTTCTGCCAGACCCCAAAGCACACGAGCTTGTCGTGCGGAGTGGGCCCGTCGATCGTTCCTCCGCACGCGGGATAGACCGGCAGACTGAAATACCAGCCATGACGGAATGACAGATCGATGCCGTTGTTTGGGCCGCCGAGCATGATGAGCCGCCGGACGTCGGCCTGGTAGGTCGAGCCCCAGGCCTGCTTCACGGATGAGATGTACATCCGGGCATTGAACGCGCCCTTCGACCAGGAAATGACGTCGACGGTCGATGCACTTGTGCGCGACTTGATGACCTGGATGGCATCCTCGATCTGCTCGGACCAGAAGTAGCCGTTACCGTTCTTGTGGGCAAAGCTGATGGCAAAGACCTTGAATCCGGCGGAAGCCAGCGCCTGCATCAGTCCGGAGGTCGGGCAGGTGGAGCGTCCGCAACCGTAGGCGCCGGCATCGTTCGGGTTGGCCCAGGCGAGATCCGCGTCCTGGTTGGCTCCGTGTACCAGCAGAACCGGCGTCGCCTTGGGGTTTGTGTCCCAGGCGGGCGCGTAGTAGAGCAGGAAGCGCGAGGAGTGCGGAGTCGCGATGCCATTGAAGAATGTGACGCGCTGGCCGCTCTGATTTCCGCGGCCGTCCGGTGGGAACGTCTCCTGTGTGAATGCCGTGCCGGGATCGTGCCACCGCTCCACGCGAACCCATCCATTGCTGATCGATGTGCTGTAGGTCGCCTCGAGCGTCGCACCCGTTGCGTGCGAAGGGGCGGGGGTCGCGATGAAGAGGGTCGCGTAGAGGGCTGCAGCGCCAAGCGCGCCGCGGATTTCGTTGATTTGCATGGTCCGTCTCCCGTCGGCCGTGCCGAGCTCATGGATCAGCCAATAGACATCTTTTGATCTGTGCAGCGAGGAAGCTGCGGCCCCGTTGCGCCACGTCGAGTACGCCAAACGACAAAAATGCATGGATGGTCGATTCAAAGCACTCCAGGCATGTGGCGACACCGGCTGCCTCGAGCGCCTCGACATACAGGCTTGCCTCATCGCGCAGAGGGTCGTGCCCCGCTGTCACGACGATCGTCTCAGGAAGGATTCCGGCGCCCTGCGCCAGCAGCGGCGAGACGTTTGGATCATCCGCGCGGTCGGTATCCTTGAGATACCACGCCGTCGTCGTGTCGATGCTTTCGCGCGTGAGCAGGTAATCACCGTCTCCGAATCGCACGCGCGAAGGGTAGGTAGAATGCGGTTTACTCACGTCGAGCACGGGATAGAGAAGAAATTGCGCCGCCAGGCGGATCTGTCCCTCGGTGTGCAGATTTCGCGCGATCACAGCCGCGAGATTGCCGCCGGCGCTGTCGCCCATGATCCCGAGCCGGGCGCGCCCGTTTCCGCGGGATTTCACGAGCCGGGCAGCCCATCGCACCGCCGCCAGCGCATCCTCCAGCCCGGCCGGGAACTTGTGCTCGGGGGCCAGCCGGTATTCGACGGAGAGCAACTCAGCTCCGCTTCGCAAACACAGGTCGCGCATCAGCCGGTCGTAGCATTCGAGGTCGCCCATGGCCCACCCGCCGCCGTGCAGGAACACGAGGAGCGGCGGCTCATCACCTGTCGTACCCGGTTCGGCGCTCGGGCTGTCGTAGAGACGCGCGGGGATTGGCCGCACCGGTCCTTTTATCCGAACATCTCGGCACAGGCAGGGCGCGACCTCGCGGCCTGCGTAGGCTAGAAAGATTGCACGGCTCGCCGCGCGCGCGGTCTCAGGACCGATATCCCGCAGGCCCAGGCGGGGTGCACCCGCGGGTAGGGTCAGCTCACCCAGCACAGCGGCGGTCTGCGGATCCATGGTCACTGGCTGAGCGTCCCTAGTAGCGAAAGATCACGTGCACGTCCCACGTCCGGCGCTCGGAGTAGAACGCGAGCTGATATCCGGGAAATTCCGCCAGGTTGAAGCCTTGGACACGCACTCTGCGGTCGCCCAGGTTGCGGCCGCCGGCACGCAGCTCCCAGCGATCGTCGGCCGTCCTCACTGCCAGGAATGCATTGGTCCACACGTAAGCCCCCTGCGCGAGCGCTTCCGATGCGGTGATCTCGGTGTATGCCTTGTCGCGATAGGCGCCATCCACGTGCGCGCTGCCAACCAGTGTGTCCGAGAGTGGGTGCTCATAAGTCAACCCCAGGCTCGCGGTCCATCTGGGCGCGTTGACGAGGGACCGATTGCTGACATCGGTCGCGACTCCGCCGACCAGGGTGTCAAACTTCAGGTACTTGGCATCGAGGAAGCCCAGCGCGGCGTTCACCGTCAAATCACTCAGCGGCCGCGCTTCGAGCTCTAGCTCGGCGCCCTGGGTGCGGGCCTTTGCGGCGTTCGTGAACCGACTGACGAAAGTTCCGCTCACGGGATCCGCGCCGAAGGAGGTGACCTGCAGATCGCGGTAGTCGTTGTAGAAGAGGGCGCCATTCGCCACGATGCGCCGATCGGCCCACGTGGAGCGGATGCCGAGCTCGTAACCCCACACGGTTTCCGGATTGAACGGCTGGAAGGTGAAGTTGCTCGTGGCACGGCCGTCGAACCCGCCGCTCTTGAACCCTTTGGCAGCCGATGCGTACAGAAGGGCGGTGGGTGAAGCGCGCCAGGACACGGAAGCCTTGGGTGTCACGGAGTTGAAGCTCGCCCTGCCAGCGATGTCCACCCCCGGGACACCGGCGCCGCTGAGAAAGGGTGGCGTGTCGTTGATCACCGAGATCGACGGATCGAAGAAGTTCTCGAACCGCCGCCCCGAGCTCTTGTCTTCATACGTGTATCGCAAGCCGGCATCCAACGTGAGCCGGTCGGTCACTGCGTAACTCGCATCGGAAAATGCGGCGTACGATTCCGTCGTCTGGCGCGTGTCGGCGAGGCTGCTGGTCGCCAGGCCAAACAGGGTGATGGGAAAGCCGAACACGGAAACCGATGCGTCGTCGACGCCACTGAACGTGTCATCGTAGTCGTGGAAGTAGTAGAGGCCGCCAACGAAGCTGAGCTTGCCGCCTCCACCGTAGGTCATGCGCAGTTCCTGGCTGAACTGGTGCTGACGCTCCCGCACCAGAATGTCCAGGATCGGCAATGGCGTGCCGTCGGTGTCGAGTTTCAGGTCGAAGTTCATCTTGCGGTATGACGTGACCGAATCGAAAGCCCACCGCTCGGACAGGGCGAAGTGAGCTTTCAGAGCCAGCCCGTCGGCGCTCATGTTCGACAGCCCGTTGGCGTTGACATCGACGTTGTCGGGATTTGTGGAGGCCGGGAAAGTCGTCGGCGAAGCGGGCGCCCCCACCGGGTCGGCAAAACCCGTCACCGGAGTCTCGCGCACGGGGCTTCTCGAGGTATCGGGTCGGTCGCGCTTGCCATCGAGAATCAGCGACACATTGAGCTGGTCGGTCGGCGTATAGGCCAGTGCGCCGCGCCAGGCCAGCGAATGCGTGTCGCCATCGTCCCGGCCGGTATGAATATTGGTCGCAAAGCCATCGCGATCGATTGCCGAAATGGCGAATTTGGCACGCAGCGTGTCGCCGGCTACGGGCCCGCCGATGCGTCCCTTGAAGGTTTTGTAGTTGAAGTTGCCAGCGCCGGCCTCCGCATAGGCCTCGAGCTTGTCCGGCGGCGCGGTGGAAACGAACTTGACCGCGCCACCGATCGTGTTACGGCCGTACAGCGTACCCTGCGGCCCGCGCAGCACTTCGACACGCTCGATATCGAAGACATCGAGAAATGCCGCCTGCGAGCGGGCGATGAACACGTCGTCCAGGTAAACACCCACGCCAGGGTCCGCGAAGGCAAGCGAATCGTTCTGGCCGATGCCGCGGATGTAGATGACGGTATTCGCGCCGTCGCCGCGATTGAGATACAGATTCGGCACCGCGTTCTGCAGGCCGGCGATATTCTCGGCCTGCAATTGCTCGATGCGGCTCGTATCGAGTGCCGACACGGACATCGGAACATCCTGAAGCGATTCCTCACGGCGCCGCGCTGTGACCGTAATCTCCTCGATTCCGGGGGCTCCCGCGCTGGCGGCAGGCTGCCGCTCCGATGCCGTCTGTGCCAATGCTGCGGGCATCGCGGCCACAGAGCAGATCAGGAGTGCCAGGGCCCTCCATGCCCCGTGCCACGCGGCTGTAGCGCAGGCACGCGGTCGCCTCGTTCTGGTCATGATGTCAGTTCCCCCTCCCCTCGAGCTCGGGCCGCCAGCGGGTTGCGGCCAGATAGCGCTGCCGCCGATTTCATTCGGATTCGGCCCCCTGCTAAGATCCGCTGGCGATACATGAAGATTTGGGGCACCGTACCGTGCGAGCCACGATAGAAGCAGTCGTTGCCGGCCGTCGATGACCGGAGCGATCAACCGCGCAGGACAATATCGCTCACCGCCATGCTCCGC
>JBOIAD010000033.1:0-5251 GCA_050738795.1 Steroidobacteraceae bacterium | reverse complement strand
CCTCGATCCGATGGACGCCACAGAATTGCCTCCTTGATCCTTGGTCTGGCCGCCTTCCGTGCTGGCGGTCGCCTTAAGATATCCGAGCCTCAAGGCCCGAGCCCACCCATTCATCCCAATCTCGGGGGGCCACGCCGCAGCAATCTGCGTCGATTTGACCACCCGCCCGCACGCGTGGATTCCGTCAATCGACTGCTTATCTCTTGATGCCAGCACGCCGGCATTGTGCGACATTTGTCTGCAAACATGATTCCGCGGTGTAACAACTCCAGGCCGGAAGCAGCGCCGGTGCGCGAACGATTCGCGTTCACCAGCTCGCGAAACATGAGATGGAATACGGTAAATCGGCCGTCTGCGAGCACCGACATTTGCAAACCGCCCTGCACAGCGCTTTACTCTCCGGGGTCAAGGGCAAACCCGTCGCAAGGCGGGGACGCAAAGCTTCCGGTCTCCTGAGCCGATTGGGCCTGGAGACAGCGGGGTTGCCGGCAGGCCTGTTACGCGCCTACCGTCGTTCCTGCTGTCCCATCCTTTCGCTCCCAGCTGGGTGCATCGTCAGCCTCGACGCGTCTTGCGATTCGGAGAAAGCTGCGCATGCTGATCAAGACTGAGAGTGTTATCTCGCATCTACCGCGGATTGGCTGGGGCGTCGTTGCCGCTCTCGTACTGGCGGGATGTGGCGGCGGAAGCGGCTCTGCGGATGCCACCTCGGCCCAAACCGCGCCTCCCGCCTCCGACCCAGCGCCTCCAGCGCCTCCCGTGGCCCCGACGATCAGCGGCACACCCGTCAGCTCGGTCAACTCGGGAACGAAATATACGTTCACGCCTTCAGCAAAGGACCCGAGCGGCAAGAGCCTCACGTTCAATGTTCAGAACAAGCCTGCCTGGGCGTCTTTCGACGCTGCCTCCGGCACGCTGTCCGGAACGCCCGATGCCGCCAGCGTGGGCAACTACGGCAACATCGTCATATCCGTAAGTAACGGAGCGGCCTCCGCATCGCTGCCCACGTTCTCCATCACCGTGTCGGAGGTTGCAAACGGAAGTGCGACAGTGAGTTGGGTGATCCCGACTCAGAATGTCGATGGGTCTCCCGTCACGAACCTGGCCGGCTTTCATGTCTACTACGGCACCGCGGCCGACTCGATGACCCAGATGGCGCAGATCGCCAACGCGGGAGTCGCGACATACGTGATCAGCAATCTTTCCCCCGCAACGTGGTATTTCGGCGTAAAAGCCTACACGTCGACGGGCGCAGAAAGCGCCATCTCCAACGTTGCGAGCAAGACGATCCGCTGATTGCCACGGCGCGTTCGCCCAGTTCTCGCGCGGCTTCACACCGGTAAGTCGTCAAGTACTCTCTGACTGGAGCGGCTGGCGTCCCGCATTGGTTGGTTACATCCAGCCTCGCGCCATTCACCCTTCCCGCCCTGAACCGATCAGCTCGGCGGGCGGAGTCACCGCGCACTCGTGTACGCGAATTGCTGTCACGCTCGAGATTGCCGATCCGCTGGCGGCGACCCATTGTTTCCAACTCATGCCGGCAACGCTTGCCGCAAGCAAGCGTTGCAGTTGGAACCGTCTGCAACCGCCGACAAACATCAGTCACCGCGTTCCTGCAAACCAACATCAGACGATGTCTGCAGGTCGAGACATCTTGCGGATTTTTTCGTTACGCGATCAACTGCATTCACGCAAGGGCAAATCCGCCGTAAGGCGGTGACGCAAAGCTTCCGGCCTCATGTGTCCATCGTTGCACGCGAGACAGCGGGGCTGCCGGCAGGTCAGTGGGAAAGCACTGTTGCCGTCATGCAAACATCCGGGCGCCGGCAATCCGGCCGCGTGTCCGCAGTTCGCTGCGCCGCCGAACGCGTCGTCGTCAACCAGACAGTCGGGGTGTCAGTTCATGCAACAGATCACACAGTCGGGCACAGGGCGCGCACTGCTGCGCGCAACGTGGATTCTGGGACTTGCCGGAACGCTGCAAGCCCATGCCGCAACCAACAGCAGCCATGGTGCGACGATCTCCGGCTCGCCTCCGACGACCGCGACCGTGGGACAGGCCTACAGCTTCACGCCGGCTTATACGGTCCCCAGTGGCAGCACGCCGTTCTTCAGGATCGCAGGTAAACCATCATGGGCGACATTCAATCACCATACCGGACGCCTTGCCGGCACGCCGGAGCAGGCAGGTACAACGGGTAATATCCGTATCTCCTTGAGTACCCGCCGCGCGTTCGCGTGGCTGCCAGCGTTTTCCATCCAGGTACAGGCGGCGGGCTCGGGCGGCGGAGGATCCAACACGCCCCCCACGATCTCGGGGCAGCCGCCAACTTCGATCAACGAGGGCTCCACCTACAGCTTCACCCCGGCGGCCAAGGACGCCAACGGTGACAAGTTGACCTTCAGCATCAGCGGCAAGCCGGCATGGGCCTCTTTCAACACGGCGTCCGGAATGTTGTCCGGAACGCCGACTGCCCCCAATGTAGGCACCTATCCGGGCATCGTCATTTCGGTCAGCGATGGCAAATCGGGCGCATCCCTGCCGGCTTTCTCGGTTGCCGTGGATCAAGTCTCCAACGGCAGTGCGCAGCTGAGCTGGGCTCCCCCGACGAGCAATAGTGACGGCAGTACACTGACCAATCTCGCCGGCTATCACCTCCACTATGGCACCCAGAAAGACAGCCTTGGCCAGAGCGTCACCATCGCCAATCCCGGCGTTGCTGCTTATACGATCACCAACCTGTCCTCGGGCACCTGGTACTTCGGCCTGACGGCCTACACGGCCGGCGGGCAGGAGAGCGCGATGTCGAATGTCGGGAGCAAGACGATCAATTAGTTGGAGTCCCGCGAAGCGCGACGAGGCGCCTCGCGCTCCCCATGCGGTAGCGGTACCGCGTCACAGGCCACCTTGTCCGAAGCTCCGGCAGCCTCGCTTGCGCTATAGTGATCGCGCCGCATTCGTAGGCTCCCATGATTTCGAACGATATCCCTGGCCAGTCGAAGCTAAGAACGATCAATGCGTTCACGATCGACGTCGAGGACTATTTTCAGGTTGCTGCCCTGGCCTCCGCGGTGTCACGCGAGAGCTGGCCAACGCGTGAATACCGCGTGGAGCGCAACACTGATCGCATCCTGACGCTGCTCGAGGAGCGGGGCGTACATGGCACGTTCTTCGTGCTCGGCTGGGTTGCGGAGCGATCACCCGATCTGGTGAGACGGATTGCAACAGCCGGACACGAGATCGCCTGCCATGGCTTCTCGCACCAGCTCATCTACAGCCAAACGCGGGACGAGTTCGTTCAGGAGACGACGCGCGCCAAGCGTCACCTGGAAGACGTGACGGGTCAGCCTGTGTTCGGTTATCGGGCCGCGAGCTTTTCCATCACCCGCCGCTCGCTCTGGGCGCTGGATGTGCTGCTCGATCTGGGCTTCGAATACGACTCGTCGATTTTTCCGATTCGCCATGACCGGTACGGCATTCCGGACGCATCGCCCGAGCCCGGCAGGATCACGGCGCCTTCCCAGCGCACGCTCGTCGAGTTTCCGATGTCCGCGGCGAATTTCTTCGGTGTGCAGGTGCCGGTATCGGGTGGCGGATATTTCCGGATCCTGCCGTATTGGCTGACGCGCGCGGGCCTGCGGCAGATCAATGAGCGCGCGGGACGTCCATTCACCTTTTACCTGCATCCGTGGGAAGTGGATCCGGATCAGCCCAGAGTGCAAGTGAGCGCCTTCTCCCGCTTTCGCCACTACACCAACCTCGCACGCTGCGAGGACAGGCTGCGGCGCCTGTTGGGTGATTTCGACTTCGCCTCGATGCGTGAAGTGCTGGCGATGCACGGACTTCTCGCGGTCGCGCGCCGCTCTTCATTGCAATTGCAACCCGCCGCCACGTGAGCCAGAACTCTGTCTGATTGAGCGCGCGGAGCTCGAGCCGCGCGCCCGACGTGTTGACATATTCCTCCGCCCCTTGCGTGAGTACTTGAACTTGGCCGGTGCTTTTCGTCCCTGTTCCGCTCGTCTACGAGATTCTGTTAACTCATCTTCGATTATGTCGCCAACCTCGCACGTCTGCACGTGACGACATTTGTAAGAGCGCGATTCCTGCGATTTACTCCGCCCCCGCGCGATGCACTTTGTTAAATCGGTTGGGAAGCCGGCGCTCCGACTCGGTCGGTCGGAGCACGTGACCGCAACGAGTGCCACGCGTCCAACTCGGTGTTTGACCCACGGGGGGATCTCATGCAACTCGTCGCCACGTTCGAGCGTCTGGCCTTGTTTCGTTCGCCATCCACCTTGCTGATTCGCTGCAGCCGCGCAGCCGCATTTTTGCTCTTGCTGTGCGCACAATTCTCCCCCGCAGCGGCGGGCACTTTGTACATCGGCGGAACTCCCGCGGCAACGGTCACCGCACCGATTAACTATTATTTCAGACCCTGGGTGGCCGGATCCAATGCAGCCAAGGCGAAATTCGCCGTACACAACATGCCATGGTGGGCCACGTTCAATCCGACCACCGGCGTCCTCCAGGGTAAGGTCTATCCCGCGCAGGTGGGTCACTACTCCAATATCAGCATAAGCGCCACCGACGGACAGAACACAGCGTACATGCCGTCATTTTCGATCTCCGTCGTCGCGGCCGGCACCCAGCCGCCGCCGAGTCAACCGCCTCCGGCCACGGACACGCCGAAAATCAGCGGCACGCCGACCACTTCGGTGGCAGTCAGCACCGCGTACAGCTTTACGCCCACGGCCTCCGACCCGAAGGGCACCAAGCTGACATTCAGCGTCAACACGAAGCCGTCATGGGTGAGCTTCAATTCCACGACGGGACAGCTCTCGGGCACGCCGGCTGCGGCGAATGTCGGCACGACGTCCAACATCATCATCACTGCGAGCAACGGCACGGCGAAGGCATCGCTCGCTGCGTTCTCGCTCACGGTGACGCAGATTGGAGCCGGCTCGACGACGCTCTCGTGGCAACCTCCCACGCAGAATACGAATGGCACCGCGCTGACGAATCTCGCTGGTTACAAGATTCAGTATGGGACGAACAAGAGCTCGCTGTCGCAGACGGTACAGGTCGCCAATCCGGGCCTGACGAGATACGTCGTCTCGAATCTGTCTCCGGGCACGTGGTATTTCGGGACCCAGGCCTACACGACGGTCGGAACGCAGAGCGCCCTGTCGGCGCTGGCGAGCAAGACGATCAAGTAAGACCGCGAAGTCGCCCGCGAGGGCGGCTCTTCGG
>JBOIAD010000032.1:0-35154 GCA_050738795.1 Steroidobacteraceae bacterium | reverse complement strand
CACATCAGTACGCCCTGCCGGTCAAGGACATCTGGCTCTACCCGCTCTCCCGTCACTTCCGCTCCGTACTCTGCAATTAGCGGAAAGTACCCCACGGGTTCACCGAATATTTACAGCCGCCCAGCGTAAAATGCAACCACGTTTCTGCGCGGTCGATGGAAACCTTTCGGCGGCTGGGCGTTGCCGCTGCGATCCGCCGAGCCGGCCTGCCTGCTGATTATCCGAACGATTGCGTGTATCGCACCACAGTCACAGGCGAGGAGATCACAAGAATCCCCATCCCGTCGTCCGCCGAACGCCGCACCGCATTCGAAGGCCCCGACTCGTGGTGGCCCACGCCCGAGCCGCCTTATAGGATCAACCAAATCTACCTCGAACCAGTCCTATTCGCCCACGCCCTCGCACAGCCGAACATCACCGTATTCAACCAGACCGAGCTCGTGGACCTTTCCCAAACTCATCAAGGTGTCCGCGCTGTCGTTCGAGACCTAGCCAGCGAGGAAACCCGTATCCTCACAGCTGAATATCTTGTCGGTTGCGACGGCGCCCGGTCTCTCGTACGAACAGCGATCAATGCCAAGCTTGTCGGCGATCCCGTCATCCAACGGGTTCAGTCCACCTACATCCGTGCTCCTAGCCTTCTCGGCTTGATTCCGGGGAGGCCCGGCTGGATGAATCTGTCGCTCAACCCGCGTCGCTGCGGCAACACGATCGCCATCGACGGACGCGAAACCTGGCTGATTCATAGTTATCTGTATGAACACGAAGATGACTTCGACGCGATTGACCGTGATGCGTCGATCCGCACCATTCTCGGTGTCGGGCCTGATTTCAAATATCAGATTTTGGGCAATGAGGATTGGATCGGCCGTCGATTGCTGGCGGATTCGTTTCGCGATCGTCGAATTTTTATTTGTGGTGACAGCGCTCATATCTGGGTGCCCTACGCCGGATACGGCATGAATGCTGGAATCGCCGATGCGGCAAACCTCTCCTGGCTGCTTGCGGCACGGTTGTCAGAATGGGCGGGTGGGCGAGTCCTTGATGCCTATATGGCCGAGCGAGGTCCCATCACCGACCAAGTGTCGCACTTCGCGATGAAGCATGCTCTGCAGGCGATGAAGCATCGCCGCGATGTATCTGCCGACATCGAAGCACCGGGAATTACAGGAAAGCTAGCGCGCCAGTTGCTCGGGCAGTCGGTTTACACGCTGAACGTGCAGCAGTATTGCTGCGGTGGTCTTAACTTCGGCTACTACTACGACCATTCGCCGATAATTTCGTACGATGGTGAAAACCAGCCTCCCTATAGCATGGCCGACTTTACGACATCAACCGTTCCGGGCTGCCGCACACCTCATTTCTGGTTGGATGGGCGATCCATCTATGACGCGTTTGGTTTGGACTTCACGCTTCTGCGGTTTGATCCAAGCGTGGACATCGGCCCTCTACTTGAGGCCTTTTCTCGTCGTCGTACGCCGCTCAAGATGTTGGACGTTCGGCCCGACGAACGCCCCGAGATCTATCGCCACGCGCTGCTGATCTCGCGCCCCGACCTTCACGTGGCATGGCGAAGTGACGTAGCGCCCCGAAACCCGCTCGCCTTGGTCGATACGTTGCGCGGCGCGAGCGATGCATGACCGGTCGACTTGACACGTTGGGATCGTCACCTAGCTACCGTGGAGTCACGTACTTCGTCCGCGTCAGCGCGATACCAGCCTTTGCCGCCAGGGTAGGAAACACTCCAACAGTACCTCCGGCTCGACCTTCGAGATCGCGCGTGACTTCCCTGCCGTCTCGCCCCGCTCACACACGCGGAACGCACTCTCGTGCCCAAAATGGAGGGTGGTAAGCATGCTATGCACCACTTGGACGTCAAGCAAGCCCACAACTCGCAATCACCGCAGATATTACAATCCATCTCATTCGGAGCGACGAGGCGACAGTACAACGACAGGAGAAAGACTTTGAGACACACTGTCCGTACCGGATCTGGCGCATCACTTGCGGGTTCTTCCTCAGAACGACGAATTGACGGAGACCGACAGTAGTCGTGGATCCTATGGGCACCGCTCACAATGAGGTTCACCGATTGCAAGGTGGTCAATCAGAGCGCGCCACAGCCCGGACAGGTGCCCAGAGCGAACTCTGCCTTGTCGCCTAAAACCGTTAGTACAAGTACAGCTTGCTCAATCGTGAGATACGCCCGTGGGCACACTTATTTGAATCTCTCGAACGCGCTGCAAAGCAATTCTCCCGCTCCAACATCGGGCACCGTCGGATCAACAGCAGGGGAGGCATTGAAGTCGAGCGCGCCGACTTCGGCACAGACGTGGGCAAATGTCGCCGCCTCCTGGCGGCCGCGGCGAGCGAAGCAACGATCGACCCGATATGGTGATTTCCCACGCGGTCACCAAATGCTGCGGGCCGGAGTGAGGCCATATTTCTTCAGCAGCGCGCGCACCCGGCGTTCGGAGCGACCTGTCCAGCGCGTAATCGTGCTGCCGATACGTGCCTCGTGCTGGAGCATGCGCCAGGCGAGATCCCAGCGCCTGCGATGTTCCACATATCGGTCTTACTCTTTGGCGTCGAAAGTGGGGTTGTCCGACAGCAGTTGACAAACCTGCCTTACCGCGCTGAGCGCGTTGCGCTCCGGCCGATACGCATGTTGCTCGGGCGGCAAGTCGGCTTCGATGATCGGTCCCAGGACCAACACCGCCGTCATCTGCACCGTCCGGGCGCGGATCGAGGGGATGCCCAAGGGCCTGCGCCCCGTGCCACCCCGTTCGGTATGAATACTCGTCGTACCGCTTGCGGCTGGTATTTCTTCTCTCTGGGCTCCTGCGTCAATTCTCCCAGCCACCGTTCTTGGCCATAGGACTCGATGTCCTCGAACTCCTGCCCGTCCACCCCCGCCGCGCCTCCATTGGATTTGCAGCACAGGTAAGCAAACTGCAGGACGTCTTCTCGGTACACCTTGTCGTATAACGCGTAGAACCGAAAGCCGGGGCTCTCCTTCGCTTTCGCCTGTAACGCCGTCTGTAGCTTCTGGACACTCAGCGGAATTGATAGGTTGCCCAATTTCCCGTCCCTCGCCACTTATTGCGTCGATCTTGAACCAAGGCCCCTTCCCTCCACCGGCATTACGCGCGGTTTCATCGGTACTACGGACCTCTCCGACACCCCAGCACATCCGGCCTGTCCCTCGCGGGCGTCCGGGTGGTCGTCGCAACCGACCATGTGATGGGGCCTCCCTGAATTGCGACGGTCTCCCTCTGATACGCATGCTGTCGCCAGTACCCCGGCAGAACCTCCGGTTACGTGTTGTTCATTACCCCAGAGATGGCAGCCTTCCCCGAAATCTTGGCGGGTCGGCTTCTGCATTGGGCTTTTCGAGGATTGCTCAGCGTCACTCACGTTACGGCCTGCGTACTCGCCAAGTCACTTACATGACCCTCTACATCAGAGGCTTCAGCCGCTTCGTTACCTCCACGACTGCTTCAATTGCTACCGGCTGGAACAACAGTTGCCGGGTGGGCTCGCGCCCACGAAGAGACCGCGCCTTCTTTCAGGCGCACGAGATTATCCGCCCACGCCTGCATCATCTGCCTCCGTTCCGCCAACCGCTGCGCCCGGTTGTAAGCAGCCCTAACTTTATTCCGCTCCACGTGCGCAAGCTGCAGCTCAATGACGTCCGGGTGAAATCCCTGTTCGTTGAGCAGGGTGCTGGCCATGCTCCGGAAGCCATGCCCCGTCATCTGCTCCTTCGTATATCCGAGCCGCCGCAACGCAGTATTGACCGTGTTATTCGACATCGGCCTGGTCTCCGACAGCAGGGACGGATACTCCCCGCAGCCCATCAGTGCCTGAAGGTCTCGCAAGATCATGACGGCCTGGCGGGAGAGGGGCACGATGTGCTGCTCACCCATCTTCATCCGCTTCCCTGGAATCCGCCATTGGCCGGCTTCGAGGTCGAACTCGGTCCATCGCGCGCCGCGCAACTCGCCGGGGCGAACGAAGACTAGGGGAGCCAGTTTCAGCGCCACAGCCGTGACCGGCTGTCCCTCGTAGCTATCGATAGCGCGGAGCAGGGCACCGATTTCCGCCGGATCGGTGAGCGCAGCGTGGTTCTTCGATATCACAGGCACTAACGCGCCCCGAAGATCTGCTGAGACATCGCGCTCGGCGCGTCCGGTCGCGATTGCGTACCGGAACACCTGACCGCATTTCTGCTTGGCACGGTGGGCGCTCTCGTGATGTCCGCGAGCTTCGATCTTCCGCATCGCCGCCAGGAGCTCCGGTGCCGCGACATCGCGGATCGGCCGACTGCCGATCTCAGAGAATATCTGCTCGAGCAACCATGTCGCCTTTTGTTGGGTGATGACTGCCGTGGTCTTAGCGCGTTGGGTAAGCCATTCGCGCCCGATCGCTTCAAAGGTTTCCGTCGAAGCAGCGCGCTCTGTCTTTCGCTGGACGTTGGGGTCCACGCCATCCGGCCAGGAGCCGTCGCGCCTCGTCGCGTTTCTCTCTGGCGCGCTTCAGTGAGACATCAGGGTACGTCCCGAGAGCAAGCAGCTTCTCAGTTCCGTGGTGCCGATACCGGAACCGCCACGAAATACCTCTCCCTATGCTCATCTGTCAACGGCGAGCCAGAGACTTCACAGGACACTTTCTGCTGTTTTTTCAGGTACTTCTGAGACACCGCGAGACCTCGCGGTACGTCGTCAGAAGTCAGGGATCTGCCCGGGGCCGGACTCGAACCGGCATGGGGTTTCCCCCGAGGGATTTTCGTACCCGCTACAGCTTTCGCTGCTGCACGCCGCATGCGTGCATTTGGGGTCTGGACTTTACCTTTGCCGTATCGCAGGCCAACCCCGCGAGTTAGGCAGGGGCCGTCAAGTCTCTACACTTTCCCGCGGCTGGGTCGCTCGCGGGCTTAGCTCGGTATTGCAGCCACCCTGACGTGCTGCTGGTTCACCGACTTTGACCCCATTCACACCGGCCGTTTCCGCGCCGGGTGCTCAATTGCTCTCAAGTCCCTTGCGTCTACCGATTTCGCCACCCGGGCATTGGGTTTGCGCGCGCGATTCTACAGAAAGGCGCGAGTCGGGGGCGTCTCAACATGCTTCGCTCCCCGGGGCCCTGCGAAGTGGCGCGCTCGCGCCGGGCGGGCATTCGACCAAACCCCCGTTCCCCGGCGCTTGCCGCAGACACCCTTGCTTATGGCGCTAAACCACTGAATTTGCGAGACTCGCGCGCCATTGTCCCAGGCCTCAGGCACGATGTCCGAGCTCAGTCTGCAAGCCGAGAACCTCCATCTGTGGAGGGGTGACCGCCACGTGTTGCGTGGCCTCGAATTCTCGTTGTCCCCTGGGGAGTGCCTGCAGGTTACGGGCACGAATGGCAGCGGTAAGACCAGCCTGCTGCGGACCCTGGGTGGCCTGATGTATCCGGAGGAGGGCAGAGTCCTCTGGAGCGGCGATGACATCCGTCTCGATATGCAGGCATTTCATGCCAATCTTGCCTACATCGGGCACGAACCGCCTCTAAAGGTGGATCTCACGGCGCGCGAGAATCTACGTTATTGGATCGGCGTGAGGCGTCCGCTTGGCTGCGAGGAGATCGCGGTTGCGCTGGATCGGGTCGGAGCCGCTTCATGGCTCGACCGACCGGCACGGACGCTTTCCGCGGGGCAGAAAAGGCGCGTGGCGCTCGCCGGCCTCATCCTGATCGCCGCACCGCTGTGGCTGCTTGATGAGCCGACAACCAACCTCGACGCGGAGGGGCAGCGGCTTGTGGGCATGCTCGTCGAGGAGCAGCTTGCCCGCGGAGGCCTGGTGATCGCGGCAATGCATCACGAGCTGCCGGTGTCCGCGGCCGCCGTTCGCCGGCTCGAGCTGGCAAGCGCGTGAGGCCATGAGTACGTCCGCCATCCAGGCCCCCCGACCGGGAACGACACCACTCGAAGCGGCGCGCCTCATGCTTGCCCGCGACATCCGGCTGGCTTTGCGCAAGCGTGGGCAGCTCATTCAGCCGCTGGTGTTTTTCGCCATCGTCACCACGCTGTTCCCGCTCGCGATTTCCCCAGAATTGTCGCGGCTGCGCGACGTCGCGGCGGGTGTGTTATGGGTGGCCGCCTTGTTATCCTCCGTACTGGCGCTCGAGTTCCTGTTTCGCGATGACGCTCACGATGGCACGCTCGAGCAGCACGCGTTGTCCGGCCAATCGCTGACGTGGCTCGTGTTTGCCAAGACGGTGGCGCATTGGCTTCTGACCGGCCTGCCGCTCTCGCTCATGGCGCCGTTGGCGGGGCTTTCGCTCGGCGTTCCCCCAGCCTCGCTCGCCGGTATCGTCGCTTCCGTGGCGGTCGGCAGCGTGGCGCTGAGTCTGATTGGATCGATCGGGGCGGCCTTGACGCTGGGTGTGAAGCGCAGCGGAGCTTTGCTGTCGCTGCTGACGCTGCCTTTGTCGATGCCCGTGTTGATCTTCGGCGCGCGCGCCACCGAACTGGCAATCAACGGTGCGGGGATTGCGCCGCCGCTATATCTTCTCGGCGCGCTCGCCGTGCTCGGCGTTACGCTGGCACCGCTCGCAGCCGCCGCCGCAGTGCGCATCAGTCTGGAGTGAAGTGAGCGAACAATGGCCTGGACCTGGTTTCATCGGCTCGGCTCTCCACCCCATGTCTATGGACTGGCGGCCCGGCTGACACCGTGGTTTGGCTGGGCGGCGGCCGCGCTCATCGTTTGTGGGCTGTATGGCGGGCTCGTCCTGGCGCCCCCCGATTATCAGCAGGGGGATGACTTTCGAATCATCTATGTTCATGCGCCCAGCGCCTGGATGTCGCTCATGGTGTACACGACCATGGCCGTTTGCGCCGCGGTGGGCCTGATCTGGCGAATGAAAGTCGCGCATGCGGTGGCCGCGAGCTGTGCACCCATCGGCGCATCCTTCACTTTCGCTGCCCTGGTCACAGGTTCACTATGGGGCGAGCGGATGTGGGGAACATATTGGGAGTGGGATCCGCGCCTCACCTCCGAGCTCATCCTGCTCTTCCTCTACTTCGGTTATATGGCCCTGCGCTCGGCCATTGATGATATACAGCGCGCGGACCGTACGAGCGCGGTACTGGCCGTCGTGGGCGTTGTCAATGTGCCGATCATTCATTATTCAGTGTTGTGGTGGAACTCCCTGCACCAGGCTCCGTCTGTCATGCAGTTGGCCAAGCCTACGATGCCACCCTCGATGCTGGTCCCGCTGCTGATGATGCTGCTCGGGTTCACGCTGCTGTTCGTGGCATTGCTCCTGGTGCGCCTGCGTGCCGAGATCCTGAACCGGGAGCGCTCGGCGAGCTGGATCCGGGAAGCGCTGAGTCCGTGAGCGGGTTCCTAGATATGGGCGGCTATGCCGCGTATGTGTGGCCCTCTTATGGGCTCACTCTTGCGATCATCATTTTGAACATCGTATGGGCGCGACGCCTGCTCGACCGATCGCGAGAGGAGGCGCGGCGGCGCCTTGCGACGCGCGGAGGGGACACATGACACCGCGGCAAAGGCGCATGACTCTCGTCATCGGTATCATTGCCGGCGTGAGCGTTGCCGGAGCACTCGCACTCAGCGCGTTTCGGCAGAACGTCACGTTTTTCTTCGATCCCACCCAGGTGGCTTCCGGTCAGGTGCCCACGGGCGAGCGCTTTCGCCTCGGCGGCATGGTGACGAAGGGCAGCGTCATGCGGGCCCCCGGCAGCCTGGAGGTGCGCTTCGTCGTGACCGATTTCAAGCACGATGTACCCGTGAGCTACACCGGCGTATTGCCCGATCTGTTCCGGGAAGGGCAAGGCGTTGTCGCGCACGGGAAGATGCTGGGCGGGACCTTTGTCGCCGACGAAGTGCTGGCCAAGCACGATGAAAAGTACATGCCGCCGGCCGTGGCACGCTCGCTGAAAAAACGCGCCGCGGAGCCTGCCCCGCGCGGAGGCGCCTGATGCTCCCTGAGCTCGGTCATTTCGCTCTGATCCTCGCCCTGCTGCTGG
This sequence comes from Steroidobacteraceae bacterium, assembly GCA_050738795.1. GTDB lineage: Bacteria > Pseudomonadota > Gammaproteobacteria > Steroidobacterales > Steroidobacteraceae > 13-2-20CM-66-19. Next base: position 27,125 of record JBOIAD010000032.1, on the reverse strand, counting down.
CTGCGCTGCAGGCGTTCTTCGGCATCGCCGGCCCCGCGTTGGGCCGGGACCGGTGGGTCGCCGCAGTGACGCCCGCCGTTGCCGGCCAGTTCGTGATGATCGCGACCTCGGTGGCCTGCCTCATCAGCTCCTTCGTGGCGAACGACTTCTCGGTGACCTATATCGCGGAGAATTCCAACTCCGCGCTGCCGCTGTTCTACCGCGTCAGCGCAATGTGGGGCGCGCACGAAGGCTCGCTGCTGCTGTGGATCTTTCTGCTCAGCTGCTGGACCGTGGCGGTTGCCATCGGCGCAGCGCGGCTGCCGCCGCGATTCAGCGCTCGCGTACTCGGTGTGCTTGGACTGGTGAGCTTCGGGTTCCTGCTGTTCACCCTTGCAACCTCGAATCCGTTCCTGCGCCTCGACCCGCCCGCCCCGGATGGAGTTGACCTGAATCCCATCCTGCAGGATCCCGCGCTCGCGATTCATCCGCCGATTCTCTATACCGGTTATGTCGGTTTCGCGGTTGCCTTCGCGTTCGCTTGCGCCGCGATGCTCGAGGGCCGGCTCGATCAGGTGTGGGCGCGCTGGACGCGCCCCTGGACGACTGCGGCGTGGGCTTTCCTCACCGTCGGCATCGCACTTGGGAGCTGGTGGGCGTACTACGAGCTGGGGTGGGGCGGCTACTGGTTCTGGGACCCCGTCGAGAACGCATCATTCATGCCGTGGCTCGTCGGAACCGCACTCATCCACTCCCTCGCGGTGACGGACAAGCGTGGCCTGTTCAAGAGTTGGACCCTCCTGCTGGCGATCCTGGCGTTCTCGCTCAGTCTTCTCGGAACCTTCCTCGTTCGCTCAGGCGTGCTGGTTTCCGTGCATTCGTTCGCTGCCGACCCGACTCGCGGCATTTTCATTCTCGCCTTCCTGATCGTGATGATCGGCGGCGCGTTGACCCTGTACGCCTGGCGCGCGCCGCTGTTGAGGTCGCAGGCAGGCTTCGAGCTCGGCGCCCGCGAGTCGTTCCTGCTGTTCAACAACATCCTGTTCGTGATCGCGGCGGCGACGGTCTTCGGCGGCACGCTGGCGCCGCTGATTGCCGATTCCCTCGGGCTGGGGACGCTGTCGGTCGGAACACCGTACTTCGATCCGACGTTCATGCTTTCCATGCTGCCCTTGCTCGCGCTGCTGTCGGTTGGAATACACGCGAATTGGAAGAGGGGCCGCCTCGGCGACAGCACACGAACTCTGCTGGTCTGCCTCGTCGTGGCGCTGATCGCCGGGGTCATACTCGTATTTGGCGTCTATTCCCACGGCAAGGTGTTGAGCCCCGTCGGCGCTGCGCTCGGTGCCTGGATAATCCTGTCCTCACTCGTCGATCCCATCGACCGCGTAAGGCGGAAATTGACTCTTCCACGAAGCGTGCTGGGCATGACGATCGCGCACATCGGAGTCGGTGTATTCGTCATCTCACTGACGACGGTCGAGTCCTTCACTGTTGAACGCGACGTCTCGCTCGCCCAGGGGCAACGCACGAGCGTGGGGAATTACGAGTTTCGGTTCGACGGTGTCAGACCGATCGACGGTCCCAATTACGATGGTGTCGAGGGGACCGTTGTGGTGACCCGCCATGGCGCGCCGCTGACCATCATGCATCCCCAGAAGCGGCAATACTGGGTCAAGCGTGCCGTCACGACGGAAGCCGCCATTGAAATGCACCGCGGCAGCAATCTCTTCGTCGCGCTCGGCGACGAGCTCGGCGCAGGCAAATGGAGTGTGCGCTTCCAGGTCCGCCCGCTCGTCAATTTCCTCTGGCTCGGCGCGTTCATCATGGCTGTTGGCGGCGCAGTGGCGGCAACGGACCGGCGTTACCGTAGCGCGACACTGCCCGCGACCCAGCCAGCCGTGGCGCAGGGCGCGGCGGGAGAGGCCCCGGGATGAACCGCTTCCTCCTGCCTCTCGGCGTATTCGCCTTGCTGGCAATCGTACTCGCCCTGGGCATCAAGCATTCGCCCGAGAAGGGCATCATCCCCTCACCGCTGATCGGCAAGCCGGCTCCGCAATTCGCGCTGCCGGTTCTAACGGACGCGAATCGTACATTGCATACAGCGGATCTGAAGGGTCGCTGGTATGTATTCAACGTGTGGGGAACCTGGTGCCCGAGCTGCCGTGAAGAACATAGTTTCCTCCTGCAGGTGCAGAGGTCCGGCCTCGTACCCGTGATTGGCCTGGACTGGAAGGATGACGATGCCCAGGCACGCGCCTGGCTCGCGCAGCTGGGTAATCCCTACGAGGTCGTCGCTGTCGATCGTGAGGGCCGCACGGCAATCGACTGGGGGGTTTATGGCGCGCCTGAGACGTTTCTCGTCAATCCACAAGGGATCGTGGTCTACAAGTACGTCGGCGCGCTGACACCCGAGGCCTGGGAGACGCAGTTCGTACCTCGCCTGCCGCCCCGAAGGGCGGCGAAATCGTGAGCAGCCTCGCAGCCGTCATGCGGCCGTTCGGACTCACGCTGCTGTGCATCTTCGTATTGGGCGCTGCTGCGGCATTGGCGGTCGACACGACCGAGCTGCCGAACGCCGCGCTTCAGTCCCGCTATCTCGCCCTGACCCACGAACTGCGCTGCATGCAATGCCAGAATGAATCGATCGCCGATTCCCCGGTGGGGCTGGCGGCCGACATGCGGCGTGAAGTGCGGGAAATGCTCGTGGCGGGCAAGTCGGACGACGATGTCCGCAATTTCATGGTTGCACGCTACGGTGAATTCATCCTGTTCAGGCCGCGATTTTCCGCACGCACCGCATGGCTGTGGCTTGCGCCGGGCGTGCTTCTGTTGACAGGCGCCATCGTTGCCGTGCGAATCGTGAGGCAGCGCACGGCGCTCCTTGCTCAGGACAATGAGCCTGTGGAAGAGGACGTTCGGTCCTCATGATTGCATTCGTCGTGTTCGCCGCCGTTCTCACCGTGGCCGGTGTCGCTCTCGTGGCGATTCCTCTCTTGAAACGGAACCCCGCGGGGATTGCGCCGGCTCCATGGGCTGCGCTGGCCGCGGGAGGCGTACTGGTCGCCGGCTCTGCGGTGCTATATGTCTCGTGGACCAACTGGTCATGGCGCGCGGAAAGTGCTGCCGACAGCCCGCAGACGATGGTTGCGAGACTCGCGCGCAAGCTCGAGCGCGACCCACAGGATCTCAACGGGTGGTTGATGCTGGGCCGTTCCTACACGGTTCTGCAGCAATACCCTCTGGCTGCGCGGGCCTTTCAGCGCGCGGACCGGCTCGCGGGGGGGAAGAACGCCGATGCACTCGTCGGGGAAGCCGAGGCATTCGCGCTCGGGGACGAGACTGAGCTCGACCGGCGCGCCGGGCGTCTGGTCGAGCAGGCGCTTGCGCTCGACCCGAATTCCGGCAAGGCCTTGTTCTTCGGAGCGGCGGCCGCGATGCGCCGCGGCGATCTGCCGCTGGCCCGCGACCGGTTTGCCAGGCTCCTCGCACTCGACCCGCCAGCCAACATCAAACCCCTGCTGCAGCAACAGATCGCCGCCATCGATCGGCGCATTGCGGCCGGGCCTGACCAGCCCGGACAGTCGCAGCAGGATACCGCGGCCAATGAGGCGCAGGGCGCAGGCGCGGCCAGCACTGCGAACGGCACCGGGCCCGCGGTGCGCATCAACGTCGTGCTCTCGCCGAGCTTGTCCAGCGCCGCGCCGGCAACCTCACCTCTGTTCGTGTTCGTGAGGGATCCGGCACGACCCGGTCCGCCGCTCGCCGTCAAGCGGCTCGAGAGTCATTTTCCGCAGACTGTCGAGCTCACGGCTTCCGACTCCATGATGCCGGGGCGCGCCATCGCAGCGGGTCAGAAGGTACAGGTGGTTGCGCGCATCGCTCGCACCGGCAACCCCATCGGTGCGCGCGGCGATCCATTCGGGGAGATCGCCTATCGGGTGGGGCATGACGGACTGATCAACATCGTCATCGACCGTATCACGCCTTAGAGGCGCCGCGGACGCCCGATTCCGGTCGGTCATTACTTTCGATGATGGTAGAGTCGCGCGCATGCGTGGCCCGGTCTCGTTACATTTCTCATCACCGCCGGGGATCGTGGCGGCTTACCTGCGAATTCTGTTGGCGCGCAAGCCGGCTTTCATCTCGGACACGGTCCCGCGCATCGAGGCGGTGCTGGCGAGCTTCGAGGTCGACCGCCGGCATCTTGCGCGTTACCGCAAGGTCTGCGGCAATCATGACTCCGGGGAGCTGCCCATAACCTACCCGCACATCCTGGCCACACCGGTACATCTTGCAATGATCGCGTGCGAGGCTTTTCCGGTCAGCCTGCTCGGTGTCGTGCATACTCGCAATCGCATTGTGCAGCACCGTCCATTGCGTGTTGATGACACGGGCCGGATCCAGTCGTGGCTCGAAGGCCATCGCGACACCGCGCGCGGCCAGGAACTCGATCTGCAGACCGAAGTAAGCATCGGCGGCCAGGTCGTCTGGTCGGAGACTTCGACATTTCTCGCGCGGCATCGCGATCGGCGCAAGGCCATCTCCCGGATGGGGGGCGCCGTGCTACCCATTGTGGACGTTCCTCCGCGGCAGGACGTGACCACGAGCACGTTCGTCGTCGATCCCGCGATCGGCAGGCAATATGCGCGCGTGTCGGGAGACTTCAATCCCATCCACATCGCCGATCTCGGCGCGCGCTTTTTCGGCCTCAAGCGCGCCATCGCGCATGGCATGTGGTCGCTGGCGCGCTGCGCCGCCGAAATCGGCCGCGGCGCGTTTGCGCAGCCGTGTACACTGGACGTGGCATTCAGGCGTCCCGTCGCATTTTGCGCCCGCATGGTGCTGGAAAGTTGGATGGCGGACGGCCGCGTGGGATTCAGCTTGCGCGATCCGCAGGCGGATCGCGGCCACCTGCTCGGCAGCGTCGCCCCAGCGAGCTGATTGCTTGCAGTTTCCTTTCAGATCTTGAGGCCCCTGCCGCGGCATGGGTCTTGCTGGTTCTGATGCGTGCTCGCTAAAGTTGACGCGAGCCCGATGTCGTTATTGGAGGAGAGTAGTAATGGCTCATGTACCAACTCAGGACGGCCGCACGTCGAACCGCGGATTCGCGTCGATGAATCAGGAGCGCCAGCGGCAGATTGCGAGCATGGGCGGCAAGGCCGTCCCGGATGAGAAGCGCAGTTTCTCCCAGAACCGGCGCCTGGCGGCCGAGGCCGGCCGCAAGGGCGGCCAGAGCGTGCCCGGCTCGAAGCGCAGTTTCTCGCAGAATCGGCAGCTGGCGGCGGTCGCGGGCCGCAAGGGCGGCCAGAGCGTCCCGGACGAGAAGCGCAGCTTCTCGCAGAATCCCGAGCTCGCGGCGGAGGCGGGCCGTAAGGGTGGCCAGGCAAGTCATGGGGGTGGGCCCGAGGCTCAGCCCCGCGTAGCCGAGCGCCTGCGGAGCTCTCAGCAAGGCGAGGAATAGGGGGGCGGTCTGCCATCCCTGTAGGCTGGCTGCCCGCGGGGCTGACAGGGCGGGCTGCAGGGAAGCAGCCCTTCGGGGCGGCGGTGTCTTGGCCGAGGGGGCAGAGCACCCGAAAGTTGAAAAGATTACCTTGACCTATGCAGAACTTTCCGTCGGTTCGCGAGGGCCCGTGTGGTGGCCAAGCTGCGACGGACCCATAATCCCTTCATTCGCTTCGGTCGCTGTCCCGCAACATATCCTTTGGCGCTGCGTCTCTCATCCGGCGCGCCGCCGCACTTGGTCCAGTCATGCGTCTGCTGCTTGTCGAAGACGACCCTATGATCGGCGAGAGTCTGCTCAAGGGCCTGCGCGACGATGGCTATGTGGTGGACTGGGTCCGGGATGGCCCGGCCGCGCTCACCGCACTTCAAGACCGGCAGGCGGACTTCGCGATTGCGGTGCTCGACTGGAATCTTCCACGCCAGGACGGCCTTTCCGTGCTCAAGAGCGTCCGCGCCGCGGGCAACACGCTGCCCGTACTCATGATCACCGCTCGCGACGAGCTCGCCGACCGGATCAGCGGCCTCGACGGCGGCGCAGATGACTACCTCATCAAGCCGTTCGAGCTGGGCGAGCTGAAAGCCCGGCTCCGCAGCTTGCTGCGGCGGCGGGCTGGGCGGGCAACCACCGAGATCGTGCACGCGGATCTGGTGTTGGATCCGGTGACACACACCGTACAGCGAGGTTCCGCACCGATCGCAGTCACCCCCAGGGAATTCGCGCTGCTGCGCGCCCTGATGGAGCGCCCAGGGGCGGTCTTCTCCAGATCTCAACTGGAGGAGCGCCTGTACGGCTGGGACGATGGCGTCCAGAGCAACGCGGTGGAATTCCTGATCCACAGCTTGCGCAGAAAACTGGGTGTGACGCTGATCGAGAACGTGCGGGGCGTCGGTTGGCGGGTGGGCAATGCGTCGTGAGCTCGCTGCGCAGCAAGTGCATGAGCTGACAATGGCGCCGCGCCGATGCTCGTCTGCCGACTGCTTGGTGCCAGTCGCCCTATAGCCTGATAGTCACGAGCCACGCACCGGCGGCGATCAACGCGATGCCCAGCCAATTCAGGCCCGAGAGCCGCTCGCCAAGGAAGGTGACGCTGAAGATGGCAACGAGCACGACGCTCAGCTTGTCGATCGGGGCCACGCGCGCGGCATCGCCGACGTGCAGTGCACGGAAATAGCACAGCCACGAGGCGCCGGTGGCGAGCCCGGAAAGACTCAGAAAAAGATAGGTACGCCCGGATGCGCCGCCGAGCAGCCGGTACTGGCCTGTTGCCATGATGATTGCACCCAACACGGTCACAATGACGATCGTGCGGATGAACGTCGCCGCGTCGGGATTGATCTCCTCGACTCCGACCTTGGCGAATACGGCCGTCAGCGCGGCGAAGCACGCCGAGAGGACAGCCCAGAGAAGCCAATTGGACACGGGCCGTGCGACACTCCCATACATTCAGCCGATTGTCCTTGAACTGCGCAGCCGTGCGCAAGATTCACCCAGGACGCGCGCCAGCCCACGGCGGCGTAAGCTCGACCGGGGTACCGCGGTCCGTCGGCTGCAAATAGCGGCCACCGGCCGCAGAATAATGTCCGCCGGCCGGGCTCTCGAACGTCGTAGGGACGTCTTGCACTTGCAAACTCAACGAGGACTTATCATGAGTCAATTCCTATACGTCTACCGCGGCGGGGAGCGGCCTTCAGGTTCCCCCGAGCAGATGCAGCAGGTCATGCAGAAATGGATGACCTGGATGAAAGAGCTGGGCGCCAAGGGGCATATGAAGGATCCGGGCCACCCGCTCGAGCCTTCCGGGAAGCTGGTCACCGGGAAACGGAAAACCGTGACCGACGGGCCCTACGCTGAGAAGGATGTCGTAGGCGGCTACACGCTCATCGAAGCCAGAGATCTGGCGCAGGCCGCGGAGCTATCCTCGGGCTGTCCGATTCTCGAAATCGGAGGGACGGTGGAAGTGCGTCCCATCATGCAGCTGAACATGTAGTGGATCCGGTCGACCATCTGTTCCGGCGCGAGTCAGGACGCATGATCGGCGCCCTGACTCGCCTGTTCGGCGTCCACAACCTGGCGCTGGCGGAGGATGTCGTTCAGGACGCGCTGTGCCGCGCGCTGGAGGTGTGGAAGCTGCGCGGCATGCCGCAGAATCCCTCGGCGTGGCTGATGGCGGCCGCGAAGAATCAAGCGCTCGACGTGCTCCGCCGGGAGCGCACGGCACGCACCTTCGCTCCGGAGCTCGGACGATTGCTCGAAACGGAGTGGACGCTCGCCCCGGCAGTCGATGAGGCGTTTGGAGCACATGCGATTCACGATGACGAGCTGCGCATGATGTTTTCCTGTTGCCACCCGCGGCTTGCGGAGGAGGCACAGGTGGCGCTGGTGCTGCACATTCTTTGCGGTTTCAGCGTCGCGGAAATCGCAAGCGCCTTCCTCAGCAGCGCAGCAGCGGTCGAAAAGCGCATCTCGCGTGCAAAAAAGGTGCTGGCCGCCTCGAGGAGACTCTTCGATCTGTCCAGCACCGGGGACTTTTGCGCGCGCCTCGGCGCGGTCCAGCGTGCGCTCTACCTGCTGTTCAGCGAGGGCTACCACGGATCCTGCACGGAATCGGCCGTCCGCGTGGACCTGTGCAGGGAAGCGATGCGGCTTGCGCAGCTTCTTCGCGAGCACCCGCTCGCCTCGACGCCGGCGACACACGCGCTCCTGGCGTTGATGTGTTTGCATGCAGCACGCTTGCCGGGGCGGGTCGATCCGGCCGGCAGTCTCAGCTCGCTATTCGAGCAGGACCGCTCGCAATGGGACCCCGAGCTCGCCGCACGCGGGCAGCATCTGCTCGAGTTGTCCGCGACGGGACCGGATCTGAGCGAGTATCACGTCGAAGCGGCGATTGCCTGGGCGCACGCGACCGCACGCAAGCCGCAGGATACGGACTGGGCGCAGATCGTTCTGCTGTATGACACGTTGATGGGCATCCGTCCCTCGCCGGTCATTGCGCTCAATCGCGCCATCGCCATAGCCCAACACGAGGGTCCCGAGCGCGGCCTCGAAGAGATTGCAGGCATCGCCGACCGCGGCCGGCTCGGCGCGTATCCGTTCTACCAGGCGGCGCTGGGAGAGTTCGAGCTGCGGTGCGGCCGGCACGCGCTCGCGCGTGCGCACTTTCGAAGCGCACTGGAGCGCGCCCGCAACTCCATGGAGCGGCGGTTCCTCGAACAACGCGTCGCGGCCTGTGGAGGTGCCCCGAACTGATTGACTGCAGTTGCGCGTATACTGCCCCCAGGCAGTCCTGACGTGCGCGCATGGCTGATCGCCCGAACCTGTTGATTCTGATGGCAGACCAGTTGGCGCCGCGAGTGCTCCAGGCATACGGCGGCCCGGTTGCGCGCACCCCGCATATCGATGCCCTCGCCCGGGAGGGCGTCGTCTTCGACTCCTTCTACTGCAACAGCCCGCTGTGCGCGCCGTCGCGCTTCTCGTTCATGGCCGGGCAACTGCCGTCCAGGATCGGCGCCTACGACAACGCCGCCGAATTTCCTGCCCAGGTGCCGACGTTCGCCCATTATCTGCGCAGCGCCGGCTATCACACGGCGCTGAGCGGCAAGATGCACTTCTGCGGGCCGGATCAGCTGCATGGATTCGAAGAGCGGTTGACGACCGACATCTATCCGGCGGACTTTGGCTGGACGCCGGACTGGACCAGGCCCGGGGAGCGCCCCGGCTGGTATCACACGATCGATTCGGTGACCCAGGCCGGTCCCTGCACGCGCACCAACCAGATCGACTTCGACGACGAGGTAGTGGTTGCCGCACGCCAGAAGCTCTTCGATATCGCACGCGGCAAGGATCGCCGGCCGTTTTGCCTCGTCGTCTCGCTGACCCACCCGCACGATCCGTACGTGATCCCCGAGCCTTACTGGAATCGCTATCAGGACGCCGAAATCGACATGCCGCGCGTTGCCGATCGCGCCGCCGCGCAAGATCCCCATTCGCAACGCCTGCGTCACGTCATCGGCCTGAACCTGGCGCGCCCCACCGAGGCCCAGGTGCGCGCTGCCCGCCGGGCCTATTATGGCGCCGTCTCGTACGTCGACGACCAGATCGGCTCGCTCGTCGCCACGCTTCGACAGGCAGCGCTGGAGCGCAACACGGTCATCGTGATTCTCGCCGACCATGGCGACATGCTCGGAGAGCGTGGGCTGTGGTACAAAATGAGCTTCTACGAGGCCGCCTGCCGGATCCCGCTGATCGTGCATGCGCCGGGACGTTTCATGCCGCATCGGGTCGGCTGCACGGCATCGCTCCTCGACATGCTGCCCACGTTGGTGACGCTCGCTCACAACGGCACGGAACCGACCTATGCCGCGCCGATCGATGGCCGCAACCTGCTGGCCACGCTCGAGCAAGCCGCAGGGCGCGAAGATACCGGTGGTGAGGCGATCGGCGAATACCTCGCGGAGGGGGCGATCGCGCCCATCGTCATGATCCGCCGCGGCCGCTATAAATTCGTGCATTCATCCGCGGATCCCGACCAGCTCTATGACCTGATCGCGGACCCCGACGAGCTCGAGAATCTGGCAAGCCACGCCAGCCGTGCCTCGATCGCCGAGGAGTTTCGCGCCGAGGTCGCGCGCCGTTGGGCTCTCCCGGAGTTGCATCAGGCGGTGCTGGCGAGCCAGCAGCGCCGGCACTTCGTGTACGCGGCACTGCGCACGGGCCGCTACCAGCCGTGGGATTTCCAGCCGCTCCGCGATGCGAGCTGCCTTTACATCCGCAATGATCAGCAGCTCGGCGATCTCGAAGACGTGGCGCGGTTCCCGCGGCTGGCCTGAGACGCTCGCAGCAGCGCAATCTGGCGGGTTTCACTCAATGCATCATGTTGAGCCTGAACTCGGGCACGCGGTTGAGGCTGTCCGCAGGCACGCCATGACCTCCAGCGCCCTGCCGATCGCGATCGACTTCGCATGACCTACGACTACATCATCGTCGGGGCCGGGTCAGCCGGCTGCATCCTCGCCAATCGCCTGACGGAAGCGGGAAAATACTCCGTTCTCCTGCTGGAAGCAGGTGGCCGGGACGACTCACTGCGTTTCAAGGTTCCAATCGGGTATGTGTACACATACTACGACCCGGACTGCAACTGGATGTACTACCTGCAACCCGAGAAGGAGCTCGGCAATCGCACGCTGTATTGCCCGCGCGGCAAGGTGCAGGGCGGCAGCGGCTCGATCAACGCGCTCATTTACGTTCGCGGCCAGAAGAGCGACTTCGATGATTGGGTTGCGAACGGTAATGCAGGCTGGTCCTTCGCAGATGTCCTGCCATACTACAAAATGCTGGAAGCGCACCCGCTCGGCGACACTGAGTACCATAACGCCGGCGGAAGCATCCACATCACACAGATGAAGGACCGGGCGCATCCCATCTGCGCAGCGTTCCTGGAGGCCTGCGAAGGCCTGGGCTATCCACGTAATGATGATTTCAACGGCGCCTCGATCGAAGGAGCGGGGATTTATGACATCAATACCCGCAACGGACTGCGCGATGGCAGCAGCCGCGCTTACCTGAAGCCCGCGCTGCACAGGTCACAGTTGACTTTCCAGCCAGGCTGTCGCGTCGAGCGGATTCTGATCGATGCGGGCAAACGCGCGACCGGCGTCGCCTTCCGGCAGGATGGGCAGCCCAGGGAATGCTTCGCGGCGCGCGAAGTCATATTGTCGGCAGGAGCGGTCGATACACCCAAGCTGCTGCAGCTCTCTGGCGTCGGCGGCCGTGCGCTGCTCAATAGGCACGGCATTCCTGTGCTCCACGATGCCCCGGCCGTCGGCCGCAACCTCCAGGATCACGTCTGTGTCAGCTACTTCTACAAGGCGAACCGCCGCACCCTGAACGACGATTTCAGCACCTGGATAGGCAAGACACGTGCGGCCTTGCAGTTTTTGCTGGCGCGCCGGGGTCCTTTGTCGCTGAGTGTCAACCAGGCCGGCGGCTTCGTGAAGGGCACCGGCACGCAGCGCTACCCGAACATCCAGCTGTATTTCAATCCGCTCTCCTATGAGATCCCCAAGGGCCGCGGCACGGCGCTGCGCCCCGAGCCGTATTCAGGATTTCTGCTCGCGTTTTCGCCTTGCCGCCCCAGCAGCCGCGGCACGATAGAGATCGCCTCGAACCGCGCGGCCGATGCGCCGCTGATCCGTCCCAACTTTCTGTCCACGCAAAAGGACATCGACGAGGTCATCCAGGGGAGTGTGCTGGTACGCAAGCTGATGCAGGCGCCGGCGCTTCGGGCGATTACGCTCGAGGAGACGAAGCCCGGCGCTCGCGTGAGCAGCGAAGCAGACATGTTGCAGTATTTCCGGGATGAAGCCGGCTCCATTTACCATCCTTGCGGCTCGTGCGCGATGGGATCCAGTGCGGCGACCTCGGTGGTATCGAGCCGCCTGAGGGTACACGGGATCGGCGGTTTGCGGATCGCGGATGCTTCGATATTCCCCAATGTCACCTCCGGAAACATCAACGCCCCGACCATGATGGTGGCCGAGAAGGCCGCGGCAATCATCCTGGCAGAGGCAACGTGACGCTGCCGGTTTGACCCTCCGGTCCCGCCGCCTGCGGTGCGTCGCGCTCAAAGGACCGGCTGGCCCGTCATGTCGAGGTGCAGCAGGGAACCCGTGTACGGATGGTCCTTGATGAAATCCTCATCCAGCTCCACGCCCAGGCCGGGTTGAGTGGGAGGAATCACGAAGCCATCCTCCCAGCGGATGGGCGCTTGCAGAATGTCGGCATGGAAACCGTCCCAGCGCTCGATGCCTTCCAGGATGAGGAAGTTGGGGCTGCAGGTCGCAAGCTGGATGTTGGCGGCACCCACCACCGGGCCGCAGTACAGATGCGGCGCAATCTGCACGTGGTACACCTCCGCCATGCCGGCGATCTTCTTCGCCTCGAGCAACCCACCGACCCGGCCGAGATTCATCTGCAGGATCGCAGCCGCGCCCGCGCGCAAAAGACGTCCGAAGTCGTACTTGGTGCAGAGCCGCTCCCCCGCGGCGATCGGTATCGTCGTGGCGCGCGCCACCTTGGCCATCTCCTCCGGAGCGTCTGGGGGAACGGGCTCCTCGAACCACAGTGGATCGTAGGGCTCCAGCCGCCTCGCGAGGCGGATCGCACCCGCTGCCGTCATCTGTCCATGCGTCCCGAAAAGCAGATCGGCCCTGGCGCCCACCGCCTCGCGCAACTGCCTGGCGAAGCGCTCGCAGCGATCGAGATCCGCGAGCGCCAGTTGCCGTCCGTCGAAGGCGCTATAGGGCCCGGCCGGATCGAACTTCAGGGCTGTGAATCCCTGCTGCAGGTACTCGGCGGCGCGCTCGGCGGCCAGATCCGGATCGAGATAGACGTCCGTGCGATCGCCAGGCCGTGCGTAGATGTAAGTATAGGATCGCAGCCGCTCGTGGACGCGGCCGCCCAGCAGCTTGTAAACGGGTTGACCGGCTTCCTTGCCCACGATGTCCCAGCAGGCCATCTCGAGCGCGCTCAATACTCCCATCAATGTCAGGTCCGGATGCTGGGTGAAACCGGCTGAATAGACTCGCCGCCAGAGCTTCTCGATGTCGTGCGGATCTTCGTTGCGCAAGTACCGCTCGAACACGTCTTCGAGCATTTTCGCGACCAGATGCGGATCGAAGGGTACGCAATAGGCCTCGCCGACGCCCTCGACACGCCCGTCCGTGATCAGCTTGACGAAGACAAAATAGCGGCCGCCATTGTGCGGCGGCGGATTGCCGACGACGAAAGTCTTGATATCCGCGAGTTTCATGCGGGCTTGCGTTGCGTCCGCGCGCCGCGGGAGCTGCCGCGCATGAGAGTCAACACCAGCGCTGCCGAGGCCAGCATCAGGAACAGGCTCACGGCATTCAGCACGGGGCTCGCGCCCTCCCGCATGCGCCCGTACATCATGATGGTGAGCGGTGGATCGGCGCCGACCAGCATCAGGGTCGTATTGAAATTCTCGAACGACATGAGGAAGGCGATGGCGGCCGAGCCGATCAGTGCGGGCCGCAGATAGGGAAATGTGATCGTGCGCAGCACCGCGGCATGCGAGGCGCCGAGATTCAGCGCCGCTTCTTCGAGCGTCCGATCGAAACGCTGCAGACGGGCGCCGATCATGAGAGTGGCGATGGTTGCGATGTAGGAGAACTGCCCGAGCACGACCAGCGGCAATCCCGGCCGCAGAAAATCCAGGTCGAGCCCGAAGGCGTCATCGGCGAATTCGGCAATGCGGCTCGACAGGGACAGGATGGAGATGCCGAGAATGACGCCGGGGATGACCAGCGGGGTCAGCATGAGCACCGCGAGCACCTGCTTGCCGGGGAAGCGGTAACGCTCCATGAGAAAGGCATTGGCGGTGCCCACGGTCACCGACAGGACCGTCACCCAGATCGCCACGACGACACTCGTCCAGATGCTGCCCAGCAGTTGCGTATCGTGAAACAGTCCCACCCGGCCCGATGACTCGCTGCCGATGAACCAGTCGAGCGTGAAGCCGCGCCAGGGAGGCGCCGGATAGGGAGCGTTGTTGAAGGCGAACACGGCGATGATGACGAGCGGCGTGAACAGGAATATCAGGAACGCGGCAACGTACAGGGACGTCGCGGTTCGCAGCCAGGCAGGGCGGGGGAGTGATGCGATCATGTCCTGGTGGCCCGTCTGGTCATGCGCGCCGCATGACATCCACGAAGCGCTGGCCGCTCAAGCGCAGCCCCACGGCAACGATGGCTGTCGAGAGCGCCAGCAGCAGGAAGCCGAAGGCGGCGCCCTGTTCCCAATTGAAACGCACGATGAATTGCGTGTAGATCAGCTCCGTGAACCATTGCGAGTTCTTCCCGCCCAGCAGGTTCGGTGTCAGGTAGTTGCCGAGTGTCAGCATGAACACGACGATGCAGCCGGCCGTAACGCCGGGTGCGGCATGCGGAATGACGATGCGCCACAGGATCGCAAAGCCGCCGGCGCCGAGATCGTATGCTGCCTCGATCAGCGAGTTGTCCAGGCTCTCGAGGCTGCTCACGAGCGGCACGACCATGAACAGCAGGGAGGTGTACACGAGGCCGGTCAATATGGTTGCGTCGTGGTACAGGAGCTCCACCGGAACTGCGGTGAGGCCGAGCCTGACCAGCAGTGCGGGCAGCACTCCGGATTCGCGCAGCAGAATCAGCCACCCGAGGGCCCGCACGGTCTCGCTGACCCAGAACGGGATGAGGCAGACGACGAACAGGAGCGAGCTCGCCCGCTCGCGCGCCACTTTGGTAATGACCCACGCGATCGGAAAGGCGATCACGAGCGTCAGCGCGGTGGACACCACGGATAGCATGGCGGTGCGAACGAACACGTGCCAGTACAGGGGCTCGGTGAAAAACGTTCGATACTGCGCAAGGCTCGCCTGATAGACGCGCGGTGCGACGCGTTCCCGGAATGACAGGAGCGCCAGGTCGACATGCGGCAGGATGATCAGCGCCAGCAGCCACAACAGCGCCGGCGCGAGGAGCAACGTCAGCACGAGGCGCCGCCGCCACATGCCGGGCCCGAGGCCTGTGAGCATCTCAACCATGCGGGGCCGCGGCGAAGCAGATCGCCCGCTGCGGGTCGAAGCTGAAGAATACGCGCTCGCCGACTTTCAGATCCGCGAGGCGTCCGGTCTGCGGAAGCGCAACTCGAAAGTCGAATCGGCTGATATCCTCCGTGAGCAGCACGGCAGAATTGGCGCCGTCGAAGAGCAGGCTTTGGACCACGCCGGCGTAGCGAGCATGCTCCTGCGGCAACAGGCCTGCGTCGCGCTCGAGAGTTGCAACTTCCGGGCGCACGAATGCCTCGACATGGTCGCCGGTCGCGATGGCGCCGCTCTTGCGGGCATGTACCCGCCAGCCGTCCGCGGTGACGATTTCGGCAACCTCCGCATTGTTCGCCTCCAGGCGCCCGAAAATGCGGTTGTTGGCGCCGACGAATCCGGCCACGAACGCAGTCGCGGGCTCGTAGTAAAGCTCCTGGGGAGCGCCAACCTGCTCGAACCGGCCATGATTCATGACCGCCACGCGATCGGAGAGCACGAGCGCTTCGGACTGGTCATGCGTGATGTAGACGAACGTCGTGCCGAAGGCGGCCTGCAGCTGCTTCAGCTCGATCTTCATGTGCTCGCGCAGCTTCAGGTCGAGCGCCCCGAGCGGCTCATCGAGCAGCAGAAGCGTGGGCTCCAGCACCAGGCTGCGAGCGATTGCGACACGTTGCCGCTGCCCGCCGGAGAGCTGATCGACACGTTTGTCCGCGGCGCCCGTCAGCCCGACTCGCTCGAGCATGGCGTCCGAGCGGCGGCGGCGCTCCGCCTTGTCCATGCCGCGACGGGCCAGTCCGAACGCAACGTTCTCTCCCACCGTCATCATCGGGAACAGCGCGAGCTGTTGGAAGATCATGTTCACGGGCCGGCGGTTCGGCGCCACGTCCTGCATGCTGCGCCCGCCGATCAGGATGTCTCCGCCATCGGGCACCGTGAAGCCGGCAATCATCCTCAGGAGCGTCGTCTTGCCGCATCCGGAGGGACCGAGTATGGAGAAGAAGCTGCCCCGCTCGACCGTGAAAGTCAGGTTGTCCACGGCCCGGTGGCCGGCAAACTCCTTGACCACGCCGGCGGCGGCGAGGTCGGGTGTGGCCGATGCGGCTGCGGCGCTCAATTGGCGGCCTTGATGCGATCCAGTATCCGCCCCTCCAGCTCCTCGAGGCCCGGGGGAATGGCCGGATACCATCGGATGCCCTTGAAAGCGCCCTCCGGAAAGCTTGCGTTGTACTGGGCCCGCATCTTCTGGTCGACCAGCTGTTCCGTACCGCGTGCGGCGGTCCAATTGCCCACGTTGCGGGTGATTCGCGCGGCGATTTGCGGACGCATCGTGAAGTTGATCCACGCATAAGCACCCGCATCGTTGCGGCCCCGGGCCGGCAGAGCGAACGTGTCGAGCCAGCCCAGCGCGCCGGATCTGGGCACGATGAACTGGATATCGGGATTCTGGCGGTTGAGTGTCCAGCCGCCAGTGTCCCACATCATCGCCGCCACGAGCTCCCCGGAGCGCATTCCGTTCAACAACTGGTCCTTGTTGTCGAAGAAGAAGCGCACGTTGGCCTTGCAAGCGGCAAGGGTCTTGCCGACGCTCTCCATGACCGCCGCGTAGGCCTTGGGATCGCCATACAGCGCAAATGGATCCTTGCCCGCTGCGAACGCGAACGCCATCAGCGTCGGACGTCGCAGCCGCATCGAGGTCTTGCCCTTCAGATCGGGCCGGCACAGGTCCGGATAATCGGCGATCCGGGTGCGCTTGGTGTTGACCACCAGTCCGTCGGCCCCCCACAGATAGGGCAGCCCATACAGCTTGCCGTTCAACGTGGTGATCCGGCGCGTGATGTCGAGAATCTCCGGCCGGAACTGCTCCAGCTTGACCTTCGTGAGGTCGATCGGCTTGTACAGGCCGAACTCGCTCTGCACGCCGGTGATCCGGTCCTGCGAGGGCTGCGCGAGGTCGTAGCCGGCGCCGCCGGTCGCGCGCAGCTTGGAGATCATCTCCTCGTTGTTCGACAGCGTCAGCTCGACCTGAATGCCGGTCTCTTTCTTGAATTGCGCCACGACGTCCGCCGGCACGTAATCGGCCCAGGTGATGAGGCGCAGTCTCTTGGCATCGTCGGCGCCGGCAGGGCCCGCGAGCAGCAGACCGAGCATCAGCATGCGCGTGAGGGCGTATTTCATTCGTTCTCCGAGGTCGTGGTGGCCGCGGGCGAAGCCCGGTTATCCTGCATCGCCGATCGCCCGCGCCTGATCCTTGCTGAGATCGCGCGCCGCCAGAAAGTAGTGCACGGTGGCCCACAGGCCGGTCGGTACCAGGCACAGCAGCGCCAGCCGCAGCGACTGCGCGTTGGCAATGTGGTTCGGGGCGAACCAGTCGCTCAGCATGCCGACCGCCTGCGGGGCAATGACGAGATTGCCGACATTGGCGACGAACAGGGTCATGGCACAGAACATCGCCCGCATGCGGCACTGGGCCAGGTTGTTGATCAGGCCGAAGCACGGGCCGATGTAGAAGTAGATCGCGGGAATGAAGATCCAGAACAGCGCCTTGGCGAGCGCCAGCGAGTGGGTCCAGTAGATGAACCCGGAGGCGATGGTCGCAATGCCGATGCCTGCTCCCAACAGCCAGACGATGCGGCGCGGATCCGCCATGGAGGGGCGGCCCATCAGCCAGCCGGTGAAGAGTGTCGCGGCGGTGCCGCCGATCAGGTGCACGTTCCCGGTAATCGCACCGGCCTCACCGACGCTGATGTTGTAGGTGCGCATGAGAAATGCGGGCGTCCAATAGGTCAGGCCCCAGCCCCACAGGGCGCACAGCGCGCTTGCGATCATGACGTGAACGGCGGACCGCTGCTGCCACAGGAAGCGCATGGTGGTGAGAAACGAGGGTGCCGCCTCGTCCTTGCGCGCGTCCAGGCAGCCACGTTTCGGTTCCCGTACCGTCAGGAACACTGCGATGCCCGTGAGGACGCCCGGGACACCGAGCACCAGGAAAACCTGGCGCCAGCCGTAGCGATCGGCGATGGCACCGGCGATGTTATAGCCGACCCAGGCGCCGATGGGTGCCCCGAGAGAGAAGATGGTCAGCGCCATGGGGCGCCGAATGGCCGGAAAATAATCGGAAATGATGGAATTCGCAGCCGGAGTGCCACCGGCCTCACCAACGCCCACGCCGATGCGCGCGCCCAGCAGCTGCCAGTAGTTTCGGGCCACTCCGCACAGCGTCGTCATCACCGACCAGACGATGAGCGACACGGCGATGATGTTACGGCGGCTCCTGCGGTCGGTCAGCCAGGAGAGCGGGAAACCGAACGCCACGTAGAACAGGGCCAGCGAGACACCGGTGAGGAATGCGATGCCCGAATCCGAGAGATGCAGCTCCAGCCGGATGGGCTCGAGGACCGTGGAAACGACGTAACGGTCGGCAATACTCAGGGTGTAGACCAGGCACATCATCACCAGCACGTACCACCGTACGAGCGCGGAGGCCGGGGGCGCTGATATCCTCTCCAGGGCCACCGCCTTCACGGTCACGCCCATCGGCATCGATGCGCTGTCAAGCAACCGCCCCCGTCATGGTGATACCCCCTTCCATGCACAATACCAAAATCGGCTTCATCGGCCTCGGCAACGTGGGCGGCAAGCTTGCCGGAAGCCTCGTGCGCCACGGAATGCATGTCCTTGTGCGCGACCTCAATCCCGCGCTGGAGGAGAGCTTCGTACGTCGAGGGGCCTCGAGAGCCGCCTCGCTGCGCGAGATGGCCGAAAAGGTCGAGGTCGTGATCACTTGCCTGCCTTCGCCCGCAGCCTCCGCAGAGGTCCTGGAGCGGCCGGACGGCATCCTCGCGGGCCTGAGCCCCGGCAAGATCTGGCTGGAGATGAGTACGACCGCGGCGGCTGAAATCGAGCGGCTGGGCGCGCTCGCGGCCGCCCGCGGCGCACTGGCCATGGATTGCCCGGTCTCGGGCGGCTGCCATCGCGCGCAGACGGGCAACATCTCCATCTTCGCGGGCGGCTCCCGGGAGGCGTTCGAGCGCGTGCTGCCGATCCTCTCGATCCTGGGCCGCCGCATCCTGCACACGGGGCCGCTGGGCTCGGCGTCGGTCCTCAAGGTGATCACCAACTATCTGTGCACCGTCCATCTCGCTGCCCTCGCCGAAGCGCTGACCGTAGCGAAAGTCGCCGGCATGGACATGAACACCGCTTACGAGGCGATCCGGATCTCCTCGGGGAATTCCTTCGTTCACGAGACCGAATCCCAGGTCATCCTGAACGGCAGCCGGGACATCAGCTTCACGATGGATCTGGTCATCAAGGATGTCGGACTGTTCGATGCTCTTGCCCGCAGTCTGCGCGTACCCGTCGAGCTCTCGCCGCTGGTACTGGACATCTTCAAAGACGGCGAGCGACGCTACGGTCCGCGCGAGCTGTCCCCCAACATCATCAAGCGGCTTGAAGAGGCGTGTGGGATCCAGGTTTTGGGGGAAGGGTTTCCGGCGGAGATGGTAGATGATGAGGCGGAAGCGCCCGGGTCTGAAGTGCTGCCCAAAGGCCGCGGAGCCGCCCCGCGGCCGTGAGCACCAGCGCGCGTCGCGCCGCCGAGCCGCCGAGCCGCCCCGCGGCCGCGGGCATCAGCGCGTCGGGCCGGGCACCGCCTCCGGCCGTGAGCATCAGGGCCCGCCCAGTACTTGAAGTTATTACTGGGTAGTGACCTTAAGTGAATGATTTACATAAATTTGATTGAACGTTCATCTGCGCGATGGTGGGGTCGCATCAGTGTCGCGCCCATGCGGCTCAGCGAGTTTCGACCTCGAGGGTTGCAAAGGGCTCCTCTGGAGTCGTGCAGGCAAGCAGTTCCCCGTCGGGCGCGACGATCCAGCCTCGCCCCGCATACGTCCCGCTGTCATCAACGCGGTTGGATGAAAGTCCGAAGGCTCCAGCGCGCACTGCGGCGTCCGAGCCGGCCGCCAGCCATTCCTCCTGGGTCGCCACAGTGGAGGTCCGTGGCGTGATCAGAAATTGCACTCCCGCTTCACCGTAGCGCACCGCTTCCCGCTCATCCCACAGCTCGGTGCCGATCAGAAAGCCCAATTCAGCAGGGCCAACCTGCACGGGTGTGAATTCCGGGGTAGCGGCGGCGTACCACGCCTGTTCCCACGCACCCTGCTCATTGCGGATACACGAATTGGCGTGAGCGGCACGGCAACCCGTGGTGGCCTCCCAGACAAAGCCCGCGCTGATGCGTTCGTTTCCGAACGTGTAGGGGCGAGTGCCTAGCACGGCAAGACCCCCGGCCTCAGGCATACGCGCTTCCCAGTCCTGGTGCGCCTTCACCGCGGCGGCCCAGCGCGCTGCATCGAATTCGCGCGAAGCGGCGAGCCAGGGAAAAAAGGGCATCTCCGGAAGCAGCACGAGCTCGCTGGATTGTGCTCGCACGTGCGCGATCAGAGCGTCCCACGCTCGCGCTATCCCGTCCCGTGTGTTGGGCCATTGGCAAACTGTCACTCGCACGATTGTTCGCCTCCACGTCACCGCTGCGCCGCATGCGAGTCGCAATTCGCGTTCCCTGTGCAGGACTGGTCAAACGGGATACGATCCATTCCGAAACGCATGGCGTGCCGGTCTGCAAGGGGAGCGGGGACGATGAGCTCGCAGGTCGCTTCGATCGATCAGATCAAGAGCACGATGCTGGATCTCGCCATCCGGTTTGGCCCCAAAGTTCTCGTCGCGATCCTCATCCTGGTGGTGGGATTCGTCGTCAGCCGCTGGGTGGCGCGTTGGCTTACGCATGCCCTCAGCCGAATCGAGCTGGAGCCGCCCGTGCGCGCTCTGCTGGCGCGCATCGGATGGGTGCTGACGTTCGCGCTCTTCATGATCATGGCGCTGCAGAACCTCGGTGTGCAGCTGCTGCCGCTGATCGCCGGCCTGGGAGTGGCGGGTGCGGGTCTGGCGCTGGCGACGCAGGGCGTCCTCAGCAACCTGGTGGCCGGCCTGTCCATCATCTTTGCGAAGCCTTTTCGGGTCGGGGAGTACATCTCCATCGCCGCGGAAGAAGGCCAGGTTCACACGATCACGTTGTTCAGCACGACGCTGACTCATTCCGACCGCTCGCGGGTAGTCATTCCCAACCGCAAGATCGTCGGCGAGATCCTGCACAACTTCGGGACGATCCGCCAGCTGCAGATCAAGGTCGGTGTCGCTTACGACACCGAGATGGAGAGTGCGCTGGCGGCGATCGGCGAGGTCCTGCAGGCCAATCCGCGAGTGCTGAAGGAACCCGCGCCGGTGGTTCAGGCCATCCTGTTGGGGGACTCGTCCGTGAGCATCGGTGTTCGGCCATGGGTCAGCGTTCCGGACTATGTGACCGCCGCGGGCGAGATCAATCAGGCGATCCTCCAGACGCTGCGCGATCGAGGGATCGTCATACCCTTCCCGCAGCGAGAGGTGCGTCTCATCGGCGCAGCGACGTAGCAAACAATCGTGGAGAATGTCCATGTCGGCGTTTCAGCGTGAGGTCCTCGTGCGCTTCGGACACTGCGATGCCGCCGGCTGGGTGTTCTACCCGCGCTATTTCGAGATGATCAGCGATTTCGTCGAGGACTGGTTCGAGGACGGGCTCGCGGCGAGCGCACCGGGCCTGTTTCATCACAAGCAGATCCTGACACCGTCGGTGCACTTCACGGTCGACTTCACCAGGCCGACCCGTTACGGGGAGCGCCTGACATTCAACCTGTGGACCGTGAAGATCGGGCGGACCTCCTGCGAGCTCAGGATCGAAGCGTCCCATCAGGGTGAGTTGCGCATGCGTGTCAAGCAGGTGCTGGTCTTCATTTCGGCTGCCAGCGCCAGGGCAACTGCGATTCCGCCGGAACTCGTAAGCCGGATGCACCGCTTCACCCTGGATACCGAGGCGACACCGCCGAAGAAGCGCAAGCGGCGGCCCTCAGCGCCGCCATAACGGAATCCGCGCGACGAGCGCAGCCGCGGAAAATCGGTCAGTCGGACACGTTAGGAGTCAACGCCATGCCGCTCACTCTCTACATGCACCCGCTCTCGTCCTTCTGCCACAAGGCGCTGATCGCGTTGTACGAGAACGCGATCCCGTTCACGCCGCACATCGTCGATCTGAGTGACCCGATAGCGCGTGGTGAATTCAGGACGCTCTGGCCCATCGCCAGGTTTCCGGTGCTTCGCGATGCGGCCTCACCCAAAATCATTCCTGAATCGACTGTCATCATCGAGTACCTGCAGCAACACTATCCCGGCACGGTAAGGCTCATCCCAGATGAACCGGAGCTTGCGGCGCAGGTCCGGGCGACCGATCGCTTCTATGATCTGAACATCCACGAGCCGATGCAGAAGGTCGTCACCGACCGGTTGCGGCCCGCCGATCGTCACGACCCGTTCGGCGTCGAGCAGGCCAGGGAGCGCATGCGTACCGCGCTTCGTATGGCCGACAGTGACATGACTACGAAGCGCTGGGCTGTCGGGGAATCCTTCTCGATGGCCGATTGCGCTGCCGCACCCGCGCTCTTCTATGCGAATCGAGTCCTGCCGCTCGCGGACGAGTTTCCGCACCTGAAGGCGTATCTGGGTCGTTTGATGATGCGGCCTTCGTATGCGCGCGCGCTCGCTGAAGCGCAGCCATACTTCGCGATGTATCCCGAATGATTGCAACCAATACCGCGGCCGTGCGCTCCGTACAACTCGCGACCACGACCGAAGCCCGCAGCGCCCTAGATCATGCTGCGCATTGCAGCGTCTTCTTGTAATACTCTCGCGGGGCTTCATACTAGTTTCGCGATGACAGATGGTGTGGCGCGCGTAACCGTTGCTCGTCGGGATATTATTTCTGTGGGCCGGTTCCTCAGGAGTCATCAGATGCAGAGCGTGAAGAAGCCGGAGCCGACGAAATACTTCTACAAGATGGCCGAGTCGCCGGTCGGCTGGCTTAAGCTCGTAGCCAGCGATGAGGGCCTGGCAGCTATCCTTTGGGAAAAGAACAATCCCCGGCGCGTTCCCCTGAGCAACGCTGTGGAACAGAACAGTCACCCGATTTTGCTCGAGACCGAGCGACAGCTCGCCGAGTATTTCGCCGGTCGGCGCACAACGTTCTGCCTGAAACTGGACTTCAGAGGTACCGAGTTCCAGCGCCGGGTCTGGGCAGCATTGCTGACCATCCCGTATGGCGAAACGCGATCCTATGCACAGATCGCGACCCAGATTGGACATCCGTCAGCAGTGCGCGCGGTCGGGGCCGCGAACGGCAGAAACCCGATCTCGATTGTCGCCCCTTGCCACCGTGTCATTGGATCGACGGGCAAGCTCACCGGGTTCGGAGGCGGGCTGGACGCCAAGGCGCGTCTCCTGGCACTGGAGGCGCCGCAGCCGGACTTATTCGGCTCTGGTGTCCGGCGGGTTCAAAACCCTAACTTCACGAGTGTCTGTTGAACCCGCGCACGCATCGCATCTGACTTCATTGGAAACGCGCGGCAAAAATCCCCAACAGTGAGCGAACCGTTCCGCTCGCGCACGTTCCCGGCCCAAAAGGCGGCGCGGCTAGCGTCGCCCTTGAGCGCGTGCGCTGCGGCTGCAATCATCGCAATCAGCACGTGAGATCCAGGAGACTGTGCGGCTCGATTGGCCCAGTCGGCCGCTTCCACATCCT
Source organism: Steroidobacteraceae bacterium (assembly GCA_050738795.1). Classification (GTDB taxonomy): domain Bacteria; phylum Pseudomonadota; class Gammaproteobacteria; order Steroidobacterales; family Steroidobacteraceae; genus 13-2-20CM-66-19. Next base: position 3,383 of record JBOIAD010000032.1, on the reverse strand, counting down.
CACCTACGGTCATGTGGGTGAAAGCCCGGGTTGCCAGCATTGCATAGTGGAGCGGATCCAGCGGGCTCAAGCGCATTGCCAGGTCAACGTGCAGGCGGGCCTCCTGGGCTCGTGTCGCCAGGGCTTCAGTCAACGCCCGTGCATAGATGCCCTGAGCGTAATGTGGACTGATCGTTGTCGATCGCTCGAGCCAGCCCAGGCTGCTGTCTAAATCACCCTCCAGCCAGTATGTGCGTCCCATCGTGAAGTTGACGAATGGATCCAGCGGATCCAGTTCGACCCCCCGCTCGGCGAAGCGACGCGCTTGGCCAATCTCTGCGGAAATATCATCCGAATACCGCATGAAGGCAGTTTGGAAGTGTATGAACGACAGGCCCGCGTAAGCGCGCGCGAAGCATGGATCCAGCGCAACCGCCCGCTGAAACAAGGAGGCGGCCGCGGCGTTATCGACACGGTTGAAACGATACAAATGCTGCAGGCCAAGGTGGTAGGCAGACCATGCATCGAGATTTTCGGCCGCGCCGCGGCGTGCGAGGGTGGCCTCATGGATCGGTATCTCAATTTCGAGCGCCATAAGGACCCGGCAACGGATGTCCTCGCGCATGGAATGCACATCGTCGATTCGCCCCGAAAACCGATTCGCCCATACGATGCCTCCGTCCAGAGTGTCTACGAGCTCAACCGCGACGACAACGTGTCGATCTGATACCTCGACCGTTCCCCACAGACAGTACCGCACGCGCAGCAGCGCACCGATCTCGCAGAATTCAGTATCTGAGGCCCGCAAACGGAACGACGACGCGCGGGCCGTAATAAATAACCAACGCAGGCGGGAGAGCTCGGTAATCAGTTCATCGGGCAGCGCAACGGCAAGCGCCGCGTATCGTCCGCCGTCGCCGATCAGTCGAAACGGGAGCACCGCAAGGGAGGGTCTGGAGGCCCTGTCCAAGGGCTGAATTGCAGCGCCGGTGGCGCCGATAATCGCAGTTTCCGTGGCGTCCCCCGGCCAGACTACCGCCGTGCCCCGTGAAGCTCTTGCATTCGCCACGAACCGGTAGCCTTGGCCGTGGATCGTACGGATGAATCGCTGTGACTTGCCGTCGTCACCCAGAGCCTGCCGCACCGACTTCGCTCGGCTGGCCACGGCAGCGTCTGAGACGATGCGTCCGTCCCACACCTTGTCGATAATTTCCTGCTTCGAGACGAGACGCTCGCGGTTCTCGACGAGCAACGCGAGCAGTGCAAAGACTTGCGGCTCAAGAGAGCGTGCTTTACCGCCGTCCCGCAGCTCGACTCTGGCCAGGTCCAGCTCGAAGGGGCCGAACTGGTAAATCATCCCTACAGATTAGCTCACGCCCGTGGGATCTCCAAGGCATCTCCACGATTTCTCCAGGAAACCTGCAAGGTTGGGCGAAGTACCTGTGCGAATCTGTGCTCGTCGGGCCCGAGAAATGGCCCTTGGCCGAGAACAACCCAACGTGCAGGAGATACAACATGCCACTCGTTACCATTGATGTGATCAAAGACGTCTTTACGCCGATCCAAAAGAGGGACCTCCTAGTCAAGGTCACGGAAGCGATGATCGCGGTCGAAGGTGAGAATATGCGCCCCGTAACGTGGGTGCGTATCAATGAATTCGAGAGCGGAGACTGGGCGATCGGCGGTAAGGCGCTGCGAGCCTCGGACGTCCAGGCGTTAGCTGCGGGCAAGGCGGCGTAGACCGGCGCTGCTGCACGGGGTGGCGCCAAATGGTACCGTCCCGTGTGTCGTCCCGAGTCTCACCAACCAGCGCACTGGGAGGCGGACCACCAACAGAGAGATCCGCCCAGCCTGGCCGGCTGGGTCTCGATTCACAATTGCAGGAAAGAATCCCCATGCCCTCGCCTGGCCATGGTGAATACAGCATTCGCCAAGCGCACCTTGCCGAGTTCTCATTGCTGGGTCAGTTGACCGTTGATGCGTATGCGAGCCTCCTCGGAATGCCAACCCCCGCCGAGCAGCCCGACTACTATGAGTTGTTGCGAGACGTTGGGAGGCGGGCACACAACCCCGGCGATCAGCATTTTCGTCGCCGTCAGCAATTCAGGGGAGCTACTCGGCTCTGTCGATTTCATCGCTGATATGAAACAGTACGGATCGGCCGGAGCCGCGAATTCGATAGCGGATGCGGCCGGCATCCGGTTACTTGCCGTGAAACCTGAATGTCGGGGGAGGGGCATTGGCAGGTCGCTTACAGCTTTCTGTACAGGCCGGGCACGCGAACTGGGTAAGTCCACGGTCATTTTGCATACGACCAAGGCGATGGCGACAGCCTGGGCGATGTACGAGCGGATGGGGTTTCGCAGATGTGTGGAAATAGATTTCAAGCAGGGGACATTGGAGGTTTTTGGATTTTGGCTGCACTTGGGATCGGATAAATAACGACAGAGGCTCCGATCAGGAAGTGCAGAAGGTTGCAGCAATCGAGAGGATGGTGGGATAGGCAAGAGCGCGGTTCGATGCCGGTCACCGGTTGATCTAAGAAATGCGTATCGACAGATCCGCGGTGTGCCCGGGCACGCACCGCACGGAAATCCGAGAATTATGACCAATGGGGTTCGAGAATTCCGGTAACGCCGCCCTTCGGCTCGTCTATCCCGGGGGTATTCGTTGCACACCCGAGCGTGCTTGAAACAGCAGCCTCTCTGTAGCTACAATGGGGTACCATGAAAGATGCAGTTGTGCGTGCTCGAATTGATGTAGAGCTGAAGGCACAGGCCGCGGCGGTGCTAAAGGCCAACGACCTTGAGCTCAGTGATGCCATTCGGCTCTTTCTGCGGCAGGTCGTGCGTCGCCGCGGTTTGCCTTTCGCGGTGCGCGATCCTGGTGTACGCGTGGTCTCAGGGAAGCAGCTATGGGCAATGAAGCGTAAGTCGCAGGCTCGCGACCATGAGCTTGCTGCGCGCGGGGAGGTGCCGCCGGAAGCCATGCTGTTGCTGCGGCCCAAGCGTCTGCGCGGCTCACATATCGAGTGGCCGGAGAGATCGCTGATCGATGACTAAGCCACTGCCCGAGATCGCTCTCAACGAGCAGGAGATCGATCAGATTCTACGCAGCTGCGATGGACGGGCATTACTCGTCGGCGGACAGGCTCTGGCCTTCTGGGCACAGCACTATCGGGTCAAACCCATTGGAGTGCTTTCGGTCAACGTGACGAGCGACGCTGACTTCGTTGGTACCGCACAGGTGGCGCGTGATCTCGCGCAGCTATTGAAGCCTATGGGCTGGAGATACTGGCAGCCGTCTCTTGATGATGCGACCTCCCAAACGGCAAAGCTCAGCAAACGCATCGAAGGGCAGGGCATCAAGCAGCTCGACTTTCTTGCCAGCATCGTTGGACTCAA
>JBOIAD010000031.1:0-137721 GCA_050738795.1 Steroidobacteraceae bacterium | reverse complement strand
CGGTGCGGCGACCCGGATCGAGATGCGCACGGTGTTCCCCACCAAGGAACTGCGCGACGCGGCGGTCGAGAAGTACCACGCGATCGAAGGCGGCCAGCAGACCCTGAGCAAGCTGGCTGCCTACGTCGCCGAGATCGTTCGGAAGGGAGTTGAGGACTGATGGCCGGGAAGGTGTTCTTCAGCGTGTCGATGTCGCTCGACGGGTTCATGGCGCCGGAGGCCGTGCCCGTCGAGGACGTCTTCTCGCCCGAAGGTCAGAACGACCCGAGGGTCCAGCGCTGGATGACGAAGTGGTCGGAGCTGCAGGCGTGGGCGTTCCCGCAGCGGTTCTTCCGGGAGAACCTCAAGCTCGGCGAGGGGGGCGAGGAAGGACTCGACAACGACATCGCTCGGGCGACGCACGCGCGCACCGGCGCGAGCGTCATGGGCAAGCGCATGTTCGACGCCGGCGAGCAGGCGTGGCCGGAGGATGCGCCGTTCCACACCCCGGTGTTCGTCGTGACGCACGAGAAGCGTGACCCCTGGGAGCGGCCGGGTGGGACCACCTTCCGCTTCGTCAACGACGGCATCGAGACCGCGCTCGACCAGGCCCGCGAAGCCGCCGGCGACCGAGACGTCCGCATCGCGGGCGGCGCCGAGACGATCCTGGAGTACGTGAACGCCGGCCTGATCGACGAGTTCTCGATCGCGCTCTCACCCGTGCTGTTCGGCTCCGGAATCCGCCTGTTCGAGGGTGTGGATGCGGGCCGCGTGGCCCTGGAGCCGGTCCGCGCGGAGCCGACGCAGCGGGTGACCCACCTGACCTACGCAGTCCGGGAGCGGTAACTGTCTCGACCTCAGCGCTCCCCCGCCGAGGTCAGCAGCGCGGCGAGATCCTCGACGCTCTGAGCGTCAGGAAGGGTGAGCGTTCGGGCTGCGATCTCGGCCGCGCTCCTCAGAGAGACCAATCGCGTCAACAGACCGGCGTCGGTCAGCAAATCGAGCGAGCGAGCGACTTGATCGAGATCGTAGCCGACATACGCCGCGAGCCGCTCGCTCGTTAGCAGCGAGTGCGGATGGCGCTGAAAAAACAACAGGAGGTCCAAGTCGCATGGGTGCTGGATACCAGCGCTGCGCAACAGGGCGTGGAATCTTCGACCCTTCATTCTTGGCTCCTGACATTCGTGCGTTTATAGCACTAGGCTGGTTCGTGGTTCCTTACAAGTCAGTCGTGTCCTTTCAAAGGGTTACGATGGATTGAGCCGACCCGCAAGCCGGGGCGGACGCGCGGTTGCTGGATGTGTGGGGCACCACGCCGGCAATTAGGTCACGCCGTCGGGCAGCTTCCGCCCCCTTCTGAGACACAGCGGCTAGCCAATTTTGGGTGGCACTTCAGCCAGGCGACCGGGATTCGCACCGGGCTGCCAAACGTGTCTTGCCGTTGCCGGGAACACACGCGGTTTGGAGCCTGGGTCACGCCGCCGTGGGATATCGACGGCGCCATGCGGCAGTGCGCTCCGCCCTTCACTGTCGGCAACGCAACCGGATGCCGCATCGCTGGCACCAGGTTGTCCAGCGTGAGTTCGTGGCCATTGCCACAGCGGGTCGGCGCCAAGACCTTGTGCGCCGGGCGTTTCGGAGCGAAAAGTGCGTTGGCGTGGTGGGGGCTGGAATACGCGATGCGTCTGTGCTGGCCGTCCCGAATGGGCGATGGGTTAGTGGAGTCGACACATTCATGCCACCCACTTGCGGCGCCTCCAGGTGGCCGCCCGCTCAGCCCCACATTGCCTGCACCGCCAACGGGTGCCGCGCTCTGTCAGGCGTCAGTTCGTGGCCGATACCGCAGCAGGTCGAGGCCAGAACTGGCCCCCGGACGCGGTTTGAAGCGAAAGGCGGGAATATTGAATAAGTGCGTAGCGCGCCCCCGCTACCAATAAAAACAATAACTTATAGGTTCCCGAACCCAGTCACAATTGACGAGCTGTGCCGTAACTGTGCCGTGCAACGGCACAAAATTCGTCGGAATTCCAAACTCCTCAACTCTCCTGCCTACTCGTCGCAGTCAGGATCTCTGCACCGCCGCGGTACGCGCGGGCGCGCAGTAGTCGCCGCTGAAAGACCGACTTCGCCGAGCAAAAACAGATTCTTGCACGCAGCAAGAACGTACGCATACACGGAGGACGGTGCTCGATTCGGCACTGCAAGACATTCGAACGTACGCACTCGATCGACGTCGAGCCCGTCAGTTTTTGCGGTGACGACCTTCGGGTTCGGGCCCCGTGGGGCGTAGGTCACGCGGATATTGTTCTGTAATTTTTCGTCGACGAGTCAATACTTCCGTCTCGCGCTGTTCAGTCGTCTCCGGGCGTTTTCGCTTGGATATCGGGTAGTCCGGCGAAAATGCCGCTCCGGCCACCGCCCCCGATATTCGAATAACCCTATCAGCCACATCCGGTCAGTGCTTGCATAAAACTCGTCGCCAGTTAGCGATCATTCGCAGTTGGGTCATCCGACTCGTTATGCTTGCAGTTGCTATATCCGCCTGAGGTACTCTGGGCTGGGGGCTCCAAATGTACGCGATAAGACTCACAGTCGCTGTCCTGTTAGTGTTCCCTGCGGCGTATGGAATGACGCAGGAGCATGAGCATGCGAATGGTGAGAAGTTGGGAGAGGTTTATTTTGCCACATCGTGCGACGAAGTCGCGCAGAGGGAATCTAATCGCGCGGTAGCCCTGCTGCATTCTTTCCAGTTCAGCCGTGCAATCGAAGGATTTAACGCGGTCCTGCGTGAAGACCCGACTTGCGCAATCGCGTACTGGGGAATTGCGCTAAGCGATTGGAGCAATCCTTTCGTGCCAGGACTTAAAGATACGGGCCAGTTAAGGCTAGGGCGCGAGAACGCCGAACGCGGCAAGAGCCAGGGCGCAAAGACGGATCGAGAACGGGCTTACCTCGCGGCCGTCGGCAAGCTGTATAACGACTTTGAAAGCACGCCGCAGCAAGCGCGCCTGCGCGCCTATCGCGACGCCATGGGGGACATCGCGTCAAAATATCCTGAAGACCACGAAGCGCAGATCTTCTACGCGTTGGCGCTCGCAGTCGCAGAAGATCCCGGGGACAAGACCTACACAGACCGGCTCAAGGCGGGAACAATTCTCGAAAAATTGTTTGAGCAGGAGCCGACGCATCCCGGTTTGGCACACTATATTATCCATGCGTACGACGTGCCGGCGCTGGCGGGGCGGGCGCTCATCGCGGCGCGCCGTTACGCGGAAATTGCCCCCGATGCGCCTCACGCGCTGCACATGCCATCGCACACGTTTACCCGATTGGGATACTGGCAAGAGTCCATTGACAGCAACGTGGCAGCCGCAGCGGCAGCGCGGCGCCAGGGTCAGACGGCAGAAGAGTTGCATGCCAGCGACTACGAGACTTACGCCTACCTGCAAACCGGGCAGGACGAGGCGGCAGCACGGATTGTGAATTCCCTGCCGGAAATCGCATCACGCTTCGATCCGAAGGCGCTGCTAATCGGGGCCGGCCCCCCCTCGGCTGGATATTTTGCGCTCGCGGCGATCCCGGCACGATACGCATTGGAACGCCAGGACTGGCAGCAGGCGGAGCGGCTTGTGCTGCGGGAGACTCCGTTTCCTTACACAGATGCAATGACGTGGTTCGCCCGAGGACTGGGCGCGGCGCGACTGGGACACGTTGCGGCAGCGAACGAGGCGGCGACAGCGCTGATGCGGATTCAGAAGCGTCTCTTGAGCGCCAACGAGCCTTACTGGGCGCGGCAGGTGGAGATCCAGGCGCTTGCAGTCGCGGCATGGTCTTCGCTGGCGGCGGGTAAGAAAGAGGAAGCACTGCCGCAGATGCAATCGGCAGCGGCATTGGAAGATGGGACGGAGAAAAGTGCGGTGACACCTGGGCCACTATCCCCGGCGCGGGAGTTGCTCGGGGAGATGCTGTTAGAGATGAATGAGCCTACTAAGGCATTGGAGCAATTTGAAGCGACGCTGAAGAAGGAGCCGCAGCGTTTCCGCTCACTATACGGTGCGGCACACGCTGCGCAGATCATTGGAAGCCCGAATACGAGTCAAAGGCATTTTGGCGAACTGTTGAAGGTTTGTGCTAACGCCGACAAGCTTGGGAGACCCGAGCTCAAGGAAGCGCGCGAGGCATTGCTGAAGCAGAAGAGCTGACTAGACTGCCCCGAAGCGGACGGTCGTGGCAGGCAGTTCGGGGCACATTGCGGAAATTCCGAAATCCACTCAACGGCATGTGGCGACTTGCCCTGGCCCAATCTGTCAGCCGGCTACATCTTGATCAACGACTGACGGCTCGGGCCCAGTCGATTGGCTTCTCTGTCGATCGACTGCACCATCCAACTCGGGAAATCCACGTTGACACGCTTAGGCGCAGTGCTCACCCGGCACCTTCGTTAGGTCGAGTTGATCGATGACTTTCTCGCCTGCATCGAATTTCTGATCAAATCTCTTCGCTTTCATAAATTGCTACCTCCTCATCCCGAGAGCGTCTGACTGATATCAGCCTGATGTTCTCTGATGCTCCTATCGTCTTCCAGCTTTACTTGGATCTGGGCGACGAAAGGACTACTCCGTGCATTCAGACCCCTGGGTTAGCCGGCCAGTGCACCGGTCTTTGAATTCTCGTAAGGCTTTATCCGAGCGAGCGACGGACCGGCCGCATCCTCGGCGCACTGCAGGTCATAATTCGCCTGAAGGTTTAGCCAGCTCTGCACGTCGGTCTTGAAATACCGGGCAAGCCGCAGCGCCGTGTCAGCGCTGATGCCGCGTCGTTCGCGGACGATCTCATTGATGCGCGCGGCGGTGACGTTCAGGGCGCGCGCCAGGGCATGACTCGAGAGGCCGAGCGGAATCAGGTATTCCTCGCGCAGAATCTCTCCAGGATGGATGGGCTTCAGCTTCTTACTCATGACGAGCATCCTTAGTGATAATCGACGATCTCCACATCCGTCGGGCCCCGGCTCGTCCACGTAAAGCAAATGCGCCACTGATCGTTGACGCGGATGCTATGTTGCCGAGCGCGGTCACCTTTGAGCTGCTCCAAGCGATTCCCGGGAGGAACCCTCAAGAAATCGAGCGATGCAGCGGCGTCGAGCTGAGCCAGCTTGCGACGCGCGACGGATTCAATGTTTGCAAATCGGGCGACCCGCCGTCTCTGATGCAGCGATTCAGTATCGCGGCACTTGACATTAAGTATCGCCACGGGACTTATCGTAGATCGATACACGATAAGAGTCAATGCGCATTAGGGCGATCGACGGTTGATCGTCGATGGATCTTCCCTGACGGCTCAACCGGCGCGGACGGGGTAGGAATTATCTGGCTCGTAATGCGTGCTCGGGCGCGTGCGACGTAGAATCCGGCGGGGGCTGTCCCCTGACAGAGGCGGCACTATTGACGTACGAAAACCCCAGTGGTGTAGTGCATTCAATTGGTCACGAGTCTCAAAATGTGTTATCCGCCCAAAGTGTCGCTTTATAGACCAATGAAGCGGCCCAACATTGGAACGGACTGCGTGCCGACTCGAAAGATGCTTGTCGTCTCTGCGAAGTGGATTGCTCGTAGCGCGGCTTTCCTCGCAATTGCTTGTACTACCTCCGGCCAGCACGCTGGACACGCACCTTCAGCCGGGGCGTCCCCCGCGCGCGATGGGACGCCGAACAACGTCCAGGCAACACAACAGCGCTTCCTCGACATGTTCGCCCGGTCCTATTTTCCTGGACGCACCGGTCAGCTTCTAATCGTGCCGCGTGAGGGCGATTTCATTACGCGGCCCGACCAGGATGTCCCTTACATGCACGGCTCGCCCTGGGCGTATGACGTCGCGATCCCGCTGATGTTTATAGGCCCCGCGGTCAGGGTCGGAACGTATTCCATGCCGGCCGTGCAGCAGGACGTGGCACCAACACTCGCGGCTGCGCTTGGCGTGCATATGCCGCCAACGTCGACTGGCCGCGTATTGCCGGTCCTGAAGACGGGTATGGCTCGACCGCGGGTGATCGTGCTGATCGTTCTTGATGGCATGCGTCGCGACTACTTCGATCGATACGCCACGCTCATGCCAACGCTCACGACACTGCGGCAGCGGGGGGCCTGGTTCACTCAGGCGCAGCTCAATATTCTTCCGTCGAATACCGCGGTGGGGCACTCGACCATTGCCACCGGAACCGATCCCGCCATACATGGGGTAACCGGTGTCAACGTGTACGATCACATCGGCCGCGTGCGTCACGAGATGTTCGCCGGAGCCGAGCCCGGGGACTTGATGGCCTTGACGTTGGCCGATGTCTGGCAATTTTCGACATCGGGTCGCGCGATCATAATTGCACAGGGCAGCATCGACCGCGCCGCCACCCCACTTGCGGGGCATGGAGCGTGTCAATTGAACGGAGTTCCGGTCGTGCTTGCCAGCTACGACCAGCGGACGGGCAACTGGAGCACGAATCCCCACTGCTACCGTCTGCCCGCGTACCTCAAAGAGGTAAACGCGAGCGCACTATGGGCAGGCGATGCTGAGTGGATGCAACACAAGATCGACACTCCTGCCGCCGTGCGTTACTCAGCGCTCTTTCCCGCGTTCGAAGCCGACGCGATGGCCGCCATGATCGAACACGAGCCGGTCGGCGAAGACGGCATTGCAGATCTCATCCTGCTCAACTACAAGGGTGCCGATTTTGTGGGACATAAGTACGGACCGGATTCCCAGGAGCTGCGCGTCACCCTCGGCGAGATGGATCGTCACCTGGCGCGGATTCTCGGCGCGCTGGAGAAAAAGGTCGGCCACGACTATCTGCTAGCCGTGACTGCAGATCACGGCATGCCGTCCGAACCGTCATCAGCTGACCGCAGGCACTTTGCGCCATCGATCATAGATCTCTTGAACAATAAGTTCGATCCCGAAGGAAAGCAGCTCGTGACCGCCTTCGAACCGGAGAATCTCCAGATCTTTATCGATGAGGAGCGCTTGTCGAAACTTGGCCTGACGTTGCCCGACCTCGCCAGGTTCCTCAGGTCACAGCCGTTCCTCTTCTGGGCATTTACCAGTGACGAGGTGCGGCGGGCAGCGGCGGGACTTTAGTTATTCGAGACGACTGGGAGATTGACAACGAACGTGTAGAGTATCTGGGATCTCAAGAGATACACTTTGTCAGCTCGATGGGGCCTAACTATGCGATGCAGCGGTCATCGCTTGTCGTCACGCCGTTTGCATGGGCAGCAAGTGGCGCGCCGACTGCGCGCCGCCGCTGATCGCGAGCGTTGCTCTACCCGTTAACTCGAATCGCTAATTCCCAGGAGGCACAATGGCTGGCAATAGTTCGCTTTTTGACCTGACTGGCCGTGTCGCCGTGGTGACCGGTGGCAATCGAGGAATCGGCCGCGCCATGGCGTTAGGGTTGGCGCGCGCCGGCGCATCGGTGGCCGTGCTCGCGCGCAATGCGGAACACAATCAACTGGTACTCGCAGAGCTGAAGACCGTCGGCAAGCCCGCGCTAGTGCTGCCCCTCGATGTGACTGATCGGGCCGCATTGGGTACCGCAGTGGCTGAAGTAGAGCGTGCGCTTGGTGGCATCGACATATTGGTCAACAATGCCGGGATCGTAGCGCTAACAGGTGGGGTGCTGGCGGTCCCTGAAGAAAGGCAGGACCGGCGACTCGGCTCGGAGCAGTCCTCGATCAAGGCGGCGCCAACCAGAATGCCGGTGACTGTCTTAGTCGGAACTGCGACCGGCCAGATCAGCGGATCCATCAGTGACCGACCGTGGGAATGGGCCAGTCTGCGACTCGCCTATCGCGTACGGATTCGAGCAAGCCACACACACTGCCGCAGGCCGCCCAACAGCACCCAGTCGCTGCATCAGAATTAAGTCGATTGGGTGCGCGAGTCCCATCGGGGCCGAGGTATTCGGCCTGCCGGTTGCAGCCAGTCGCGAACGTCGCAGAAGGGGCACAATGCGGGAATTTCGACATCCACTCAACGGGATGCGGCGACCTTGCCCTGGCCCAATCTGTCAGCCAGCCACATCTTGATCAACGACTGACGGGTCACGCCCAGTCGATTGGCTTCTCTGTCGATCGACTGCACCATCCAACTCGGGAAATCCACGTTGACACGCTTAGGCGCAGTGCCCACTCGGCGCGCCTTCGTCAGGTCAAGTTGATCGATGACTTTCTCGCCTGCATCGAATTTCTGATCAAATCTCTTCGCTTTCATAAATTGCTACCTCCTCATCCCGAGAGCGTCTGACTGAAATCAGCCTGATGTTCTCTGCTCGACGCGTAATGACAGCAGACCAATGCTTGCCGTCAATCCGGCCGATGACCAGCCAACGTGGCTCATCGACGACCCTGGCGGGGATCTCAATCAGCCCGTCGTCGCCCCAAAGGGCCTGTGCCTCCTCGAAATCAATCCCATGCTTGCGCTTGTTTTCTGCGCTCTTGGCCGGTTCGTATTCGAAGCCCATTTCATGGGTATATCACGCCTTAATTGTATTGAAAAGGTATAAATACTATACCATTTGAGTATAAATGGTAACCTCGATGCTGACCGTGCTCGCATCGCGAGTCCGCTTTCTCGTTGTGCACCGTCGGCAGCGCTGCAAGTGACTGACTTTAAAGATCCCCATTACCCCGCCATGTGCCTCATAACCCGAAGGTCGCAGGTTAAAATACCTGTAAATGTAGGCTTTTCAGCGCAGCCACCGGGATCACTGCGGGGCACTTTGAGGCAACCCTTTGGGGTAGATCAGGCACCCTGAGGCGCCAAACCGGCAGCTTCCGCAGACACACACGTTGCATTGAAGAGTGGCAGATCCGCATACCGAGGGCAGGTCCAATTCGCCCGCGCAATTCTTCGTCGAGCCCAGCCTCCGCTCGGCCGACTACAGTTCCGCTCGAATGCCGATATTGAACGTGCGGCCGTCGAGTGGTGCCCATACATCCGTTATCGGGTTGCCGCCCGGACCAGGGCTCGGACGAATGAGCGGTTCGTAGTGCGTCTGGCGCACGTCGGCGAGATTGATTGCGTTGACGAATACCGCAACCTCGCCTATGCGTAGTTCGGCAAGCGCGTTGAGTTCGAAATAAGCTCGACTCACGCTGAGATAAGGATCGTCCATGAGAGCCTGCTTATCGGTATAGCCCAGCTCAAGTCCGATGCGCCCGCGTTTCTCGCTCTCGAGAATCCCCGCGAGCTCCGCGGATTGACGTGGCACGAGGGGGACGTCCTGGCGCACGCCCGAAGGACTGATCTGCGTCGCATCGATGTAGCTCCACGAGGCGATGGCGTGCAGCGGTCCTGTGACGTAGCCGATAAGCACTTCCGCGCCGGGTGCTCGGCGCAGACCCGGCGCGTTGATCAACTGGAGCTTCTCCGCCGACGCCGGCAGGACTTCGAGCGAATCGCGAATCGCGGAAGTAAACACACTGCCGTTCACGTCCCAGCCGTGGTCCGCCCATTTTGCGTCCAGCGATGCCGTGACGGCGCGCTCGGCATGTAAACCGCGCAGCGGCGAGAGCGCGCCAAGCCCCACCGCTTCGACCTCATCGACGAACGGCGTCGGCGCGGCGAACCCGCCGCCGACCGAGGCCCGCAGACTCCAGTCGCTGCTGGGCTGGCGGAACAACGCAGACAGGCGCGGGCTTAAGAAAGTGCCGTAGTCATTGTGAGCGTCGAGGCGCACGCTCCCGGCGAGGGTCACCCAGGGCGCGAGCGCGTACTCATCCTGTGCGAACGCTGCCGGTACGTTGTACGCGTAGCTCACACCTGACACGGCCGCGGCCGCCAGCTGATCATGCTCGAACCCGACACCCAGCACCCAATGGTGGTCATAGCCGTCGCCACTCCACGCCTCCTCGCCGAACACGGTCGTCTGCGTCGAGGGAACGCGCTGCGAGCCGAACGTTCGATCCAAATGCGTCGAGGTGAGCGAGAGGCGTCCGCTAAGCGCCTCGCCATCATCGAGTGCCACATGACTGACTGCGCCGACGTCCACCCGGCGGGTGCGAAGCTCTTCGGAAAACGCGTTGCCATCTGGCAGAGCTCGGCCCGGCAGCGTTCCTCCCTCTCGATCCTCGTCCACAAGGCCGGCCGTAAGAAACAGCGAACGCCCCTCACCCCCATCCCACCAAAGACGTGGCCGCAGGGTATAGCGCCGGTATCCCGCCAGGTCCGCCCAACCATCGTTGTCGACGTCCTCGCGGGACTGATCATGCACGCCAGCCGTGAGCGTGCCGCTCCAGTGGGAGGCACCCTTGTCCGTGAAAAAGCCGATCAGGTCGCGGCCGCCGCGAGAGGTCACGTTAGCAAGCACCCCCGGCTCCGAATCCGGGGTGCGCGAGACGAGGTTCAGAACCCCCCCAGCGCGGACCCGCCGTACAGCGCTGAGGCTGCGCCCTTGATGACTTCGACCCGCTCGAGATCCAGCGGTGGAGTCTGCAACAGTCCGAAGGCATCGGGCTCGGCGCCGAGCAGTGGCAGTCCGTCTGTCAGCACAAGCGTGTCCCGCGGTGGCATCCCACGCAGCTGCAGACCTGCGCCGCCAAGACCGGGAGCCGACGATTGCACACGAATACCCGGAATCTCAGTCAGTAGGGAGGACAGGTTTCCGGGCTGGACCGTGAGGTTCTCTTCAATCTCTTCGGCCGGTACGGCCTCCACCCGCAGCGGCTCATCGCGAATCAAGGTCGGCGTGCGGGTCGAGGTCACGACGACCTGTTGCAGCCCGGTGTCCTCGTCCTGCGAGGCTGGGACCTCGGCACTGTGGCTCGCGCATGGAAAGCTGAGCGCGAAGACGGACGCAAGCACGAGCAGGTGTGCGGCCCGCAGTCCTTGTCCGACGGACACGCACGGATCAGAACCAAAGGACATGCGGTCGACCTTCCTGGGTCAATTGCCGGTTAGGTATGAACCGGCGCTGAGCAGTGACTAGCGATCGGCGTAATGGCGGGACCACCTGATGACGATCTAACCCATTTCGAGTCGACAATCTCCCGCGGCACCTTGTCACCAGCAGTGAAGCACCGTCTTGCCGAGCACCGTATCGACTCGTCTCGCGAGAGAGAGGCCTAGCGCTCATCGCCATGATCCGCGAGGCCGGCTGCTCCCGGAGAGCGCGCCGTAGTGAGATAGAGGCGGCTCGATGACCTGCACAAATGTCAATATACCCAAGGAGCCACAAAGAGACACGAGCTTGCGCCCCGATGGGCTTCTTGCGGTGCCGAGTTAGCATCCGCATTTTCTCCTCGATCGCAACCAGCTTCTTCGCTGCCAATGTGCGGCTTGCCTTGCAGGCCGGGCGACCGCTTAGCCCAAGCAGCGCCTGGAGCTCATCCAATGTGAAGCCGCTCTGCTGTGCGTGCTTGATGAAGCGCAATCGCGAAACGTCGGCGGCGGCATAGCGGCGAATTCCGTTGAGGGGGACGCGCGGGCTCTCGCAACAGACCTCGTCTGTGGTAGTAGCGAACCGTTTCGACATGCACGGCTGCAGCCTTAGCCAACGCACCGATCGTAAGGGCTTCCATCACGGCTTGACTCCGTACCCAGGTACGGGGGCTATGATGCACCGGTGGACGCCTCGCCCTCAACGACACGCCGCGTTGGGCCCTGCTGACCGGCGCCGCGGCTGCTATCGGCGCATCCTTGTGCTGTGTGGTGCCGCTCGTACTCGTGTCGCTCGGTATCAGTGGCGCTTGGCTTGCAAGCCTCACGGCGCTCGAGCCCTACCGACCGTGGTTCGCGGGCTTGGCGCTCATCGCCCTGCTGCCCGACTTAATGAGCCGGGCCAAACGTGCACGTCTCTCGCTCTGTTGCAACGACACAGTGCACGCACGCTATGCTGCGCGCGGTGCGAAACTTGACCCGCTCGGTGCCGCACCGGCGACAGCGCCAGCGGCCTCCGCTTGTGGCAACTTCTGCAGGCCGCTGAAAGTTGCTCAAGCAACCGAGCCTCGGGAGAGCGGGTGCCGCGATCGCGACAGTCAATAAAGAAGGAGGAACTCATGCGCAGCCTACTTCAGACGTGCGCCCCCGCCGGGAGCGTCCTCATTCGGCTCGCGGTCGGGCTCGTCGTATTCCTGCCAGAAGGGATTCAGAAACTGCTCTTCCCAGCCGTGTTGGGTGCTGGCCGCTTCGCACATATCGGCATACCTTATCCGGACGTGATGGGCCCCTTCGTCGGGATGGTTGAGATCGTCTGCGGAGCACTCATCATTGCCGGGCTTCTGACGCGTTTGGCTGCCATTCCGCTGATCGTGATTATGATCGTGGCGCTGCTCTCGACCAAGCTTCCGATCCTGCTCGGACAGGACGTCTGGATGTTCCACGTTCAGACGCTGCCGCGATACGGGTTCTGGAGCGCTGAGCATGAGGCCCGCGCCGACATCATCATGCTGCTGGCCTGTATCTATCTTTTGATCGAGGGTGCAGGCACCTGGTCCATTGACGCCCGAGTCGCGCGTCACGGCAGGGGGCGCCAATAGGCGGCGCCCAGAGGAGTACGTTCGTGCCTAGCGATCGTCGGTCCTTTCTTGCGGCCCGGCCTCCAGGCTCGGCCATCGAGGTTCTACTGGCGTTCTTGAAGCTCGGCGTTACCTGCTTCGGAGGCCCGATCGCTCATCTTGTGGTATTTGCGCGAGGAGTTTGTCGTTCGTCGCCGCTGGCTCGACGAGTCGACGTACGCAGATCTCGTGGGTCTGTGTCAGTTCCTCCCAGGGCCCGCCAGCAGTCAAGTGGGTTTCTCAATTGGACTGATGCGCGCGGGCTACCGTGGTGCCCTCGCCGCCTGGGCCGCCTTCACGCTGCCCTCGGCGATCGCTCTGGTACTGTTCGGGTATGGAGCCACTGCGCTCACTGGCTCCGTCGGCGTCACACTGCTACACGGCCTTATGCTGGTCGCCGTTGCCATCGTCGCTCAAGCAGTGTGGGGAATGGCACGGGCGCTATGCCCTGACCGAGAGCGCGCTTCCATTGAATGTCAGCGTGTTCTCCGAGGTTGCTACTTTTCCAAGACCGGGCTGCGTGGCAGCGACGCCATTGGGGCGTCGAGCCGTAGGTCCTTTCGAATGCCAGCGTCCATCAACCGAGCCGGCGCAAATCTGCGAAGCAATCGCAGGCGATTTGCGAGCCCGCCGGCCGTGTAACGGAGTTTGGGTCTGACAGCCATGGCCGCTTGCAGCACGACATCGGCAACGACGGTCGGTTCATCAGCAGTTGCCATCACCTCCTTGAGCACCTTGTCCAGGAGCGCGCGAACTTCGCGATACTCATCGAGCTTCGAATCAGGGGCCAGAAAATTCGTGTCGAACTGTGTCTTCGTGTAGGCGGGCTCGATTACCGAGACCCGGATGCCTCTTGTGCGCAACTCGTGATCGAGCGACTCCGAATAGCCCTCAACCGCATGCTTGGTTGCCGCATAGAGCGCCCCGTAAGGCATCGGAAGGAACCCAAGCACCGAGCCGATGTTGATGATGCGACCGTTTCCCTGGCGGCGCATGTGAGGCACGACGGCACGGGTCATGCGGATAAGCCCGAAGAAATTGGTTTCAAAGATCGCCTTGGCCTGCTCGATCGAACTCTCTTCCGCTCCGGCGGGCGCAACGCCGAAGCCGGCGTTGTTCACGAGCAGATCGATGCGGCCTTCCAGCCGAATGAGTTCCCTCACGGCGGCTTCGACCGATTCATCGCTGGTCACGTCGAGCGGCAGCATTGCGAAAGACCGCTGGCCCGACCGGACACTGTGTCGGCTGGTGCCGTAGACCTTGGAGCCCGCCATTGCGAGCCCCTGCGCAGTGGCTTCGCCGATACCTGATGAAGCGCCTGTTACGAGGGCGATGGATCCTTTGATTTTCATGGGAGTGCCTCCAGAGGGGGAAGTCATGCGATATATATGATGTATGTCATATTCAGATCAAG
This sequence comes from Steroidobacteraceae bacterium, assembly GCA_050738795.1. GTDB lineage: Bacteria > Pseudomonadota > Gammaproteobacteria > Steroidobacterales > Steroidobacteraceae > 13-2-20CM-66-19. The sequence continues at coordinate 123,786 of JBOIAD010000031.1, read as the reverse complement.
CACGTAGACGCGCGTTCCAAGCAGGGTCAGTCCTAAGTCGGAGCGAGATGCTTCAGCGCTGCCTCGCGCAGCCCATCGGAAAGTCTGGGCTCGTCGACGGCACGCGCCAGCACCAGCGCGCCAACCATCGTCGCGACGGTGAAGAGGGCGTGCTCGTGTGCGCCCGTCTGCCCCCAGTCGGGCGACTGGCGGGCGATCAGGTCGATCATCTCCTTGATGCGGCGCGTGGCGGCGCGCCTTACCTCGGGCGCCTGGCGTGGCATCTCCGAGCCAAGCGCGGCGGTTGCACAGCCGGTCTCAATCCCTTCGAGGTGCTCCTTCGAGAGGTAGGCCCGTATCATAGCCGGGAGCGCCTGCTGTGGCGGCGAGCTGGCGACGATGCGCTCCATCATCGCCACGCTTTCACTGCCGGCACGGTCGGCGGCCTCGGCGAGCATCGCCTCGCGCGACGGGAAATGGGCGTAGAAGCCGCCGTGCGTCAGACCGGCGGCCTTCATGGTGTCAGCGACGCCGGCGCCGTTGTAGCCGCTGCGCCGGATGGCACGCGCGGCGGCGGCGACGATGCGATCGTGCGTAGCCTCCTTGGATCTAGGGGTGGCGCGTTTCATATGATGCGTATCATATTGCATTTCGGTGCGCGGCGCAAGCGGTTTTTCTGCTGCAGGTTGCTATTCCAGAGGGGGGCTTTTGAGGGGACACCAATGTCCGCTGCTCCTATGCGAGGCTGACCCTAACCCCACCGTCGCGATTCTCCGCAGCAGGCATTGCAAGTCAGATCAGCAGACGCCCACGAGCAACCGCCACGTCTTCGTTCTGCGCCACTTCGTTGCAACTTGCGGCGCGTTACGCAGTCAGTTGTTAGGTCGCCCTAGTACTGCTTGTGTCGCTGAACGGACCGCTCTGGGTGGTTACCAGTCTCCTTGCAGTAGCATCCGCGTTAGCCTCGTGCTGAATACCAGTCCATCACTCGTAAGGCGCGGAGGGTGTTCCACCGGCTCGGACGACCCTCGGCCTCGTCCGTCTGAACCGGCATCGTGCCGGGGTACTGGGTCTCGAGCGGCCACCTGCCGTCGTCGGCGCGCTTCGACGCGACCAGATCGATCGCCTCAGCTACCCGCTCGTCGGGCGCCACGCCGGCGCGGCGCAGGTACTCGAGTCCACGCAGCACGTCGTAATGCCACCACGTCGGGAAGGCGAAGCGCGTCCACACTGCGCCGCCCTTGCGATCTTGCTCGATCACCTCGCCGGTCGACCTCCGGCGGAAGAGACGGCGCTCGAGGAGGTACTCCTGCCCACGGAGACGGGCCTCGGTCTGCTCTGGGCTGCCCCCGACGGCCCGTTCGTATTCGAGCAGTGCTTCGAGCACGCAGATGGTGGTGTTGAAAGACGACCGCGTCGAGCCGTTGGCGGCCTCGCAGTTCCACCCTCCGTCGGACAACTGCTCCGCGAGCAGCCGGTCGACGATGCCCCGGACGTTCTCGCCGAAGTAGGCTCCGACCGCCGCGACCTGCCCGTTGATGCAGGGCTCGACCTCGCCTTCAAAGAAGGCTTGGCCGTCACATATCCGCGGACCGCATCCCCGCCAAGTCACCTGGTCACGGATAAGGCCCACCGCACTGCGCGCCTGGTCGCTCGCGGGATCGAGGCCCATGTCCCGCAGCAGCATCAGGACGTGCATCGTGGAGTTCCACCCGCGGTTCCACGCCGCGCCGCCCCACCGCCCGTCGGCCGCCTGGAGGGCGAGCAGCCGCGCGCCCGCGCCCTCGATCGCGACCCTTGCACGCTCGGCCCCAACCTCGTCCGCGGGGGAATCGGTCAGGTCGCGAATCACCTGCCAGCGTATCGAAGGGTCGGAATCGAGCAGCCAGCGGATGACCGAACTTCTTGACGTCGAGGATTGCCGTTTGACTGGATTAGTCGCCATCTCCAATATTCCCCTGCGCATGACATCTTGATCATGGACCGACCGGCCACACCTCGCATGAATTCAAAAAAATGGTCACCGAGCGTTATCGACGTTAGGGCTTCGCAGAAATACTAATGAAACGCACGTGGACAATCATCGGCGTCAGAGACGTTCGCGTCAGCTTCAAATGGTACCAGTCGCTCTTTGGGCAGCCGGAAACGGCTCCGGCCCATGACTATTTTGGTCAGATCCGTGATTCGGATGGAACCGTCTTGCTGTGTCTCCACCAGTGGGGCGAGCACGAGCATCCGTCCTTGACGAGCCCGGACAAGGCGCCACCTGGAAACGGGCTACTGTTGTTTTTTCGTGTTGATGATTTCGATATGGCACTCCAGAGGGCCCGCGCTCTTGTCTCCCGACTCGACGAGGAGCCTCACGTTAACCCGAGCACTGGAACGCGGGAGTTCTCTCTGCGGGATCCGGAGGGATACTACGTCACAATCAGCGCCCTCTCTGCACTGTAGTCTGTGAGACCACGACCCAGCAAGCGCTTGCAGCGGTCGAACTGGCTGTCCGTATAGCCATGAATGGCGAGCGGATGCGGACCTCACGCGGACCCGCGCGGGGAATGCAGGAACAACGTGCTCCTCGTATCGGCGGCCAGGTTAGAACAGTTTCAACCCGTCTCGAGACCCTACATGGCGATTCCTTCGATACGCAGAATTTACCATCGCTTGGCGGGGTGCGTCCCTTTGTAGCGATATCGGCCCGTGAGCGAAGCACCCTCGCGGGTGCCGGGTGTTGGGCCGAGTTCAGTGATCCGCGAAGAACGATCTGGCCGCGGCGATACAGAACGGTGCCACTAACGTCGTGTGGTAGGCTTCGGCGACAGCGCGTGCACCGCCGTCCGTGGCGCCTTGCGAGACGGCCGTCGCAGCAACAATCTCCTTTGCCAACTCAAAGCCTTGCTTCAGATTGGCATAGGGGTCACCACTCGACACCGTGGACTCGAGATCGAGCACGCTGATCGATGCAGATGCCGGCGCGTTGGAGGCCCAATAACCCTGCATCAGCTGTGTATTGAGCCAAAAGACAACCGGGTCGAGATCGCCGCCGCAGAGCTGGACGGGAGCATCAGGAACCCAGTCACGCAAATCATTCCGTTGCAACGCCTGCCGTAAAGGTAGCTCGGGAGCCACGGCCGCCATGCCAGTGGTCGTTGTGGGAAAGCCTCCATCCGCATGTGCCTGCGCGTCCTGAAGGTAGCTGAGCCGGTAACTGTTCTGAATCAAATTGCCGTCTCCAAAGCCGAGTGCGAAAACCGCCGCCTGGTTCGTCGGCGTCGTGGGCGGGGTAATGTCGGCGAATTCCGGAGCGGGGGGTGTCAAGCTGAACAGCGCGTATTGGGGAAGTTTTCCCTCCGCATATAGCTGACTTCTTGGCATCGTACTCGGCAACAAGGACCCGATACCACTCGCGTACTGGGGCTCGAATACCTCAGCGGCGCTGGCGTAGATATTCCCATATGCAGCCTCATAGCCAGTGAGCAGAAGGGTCGACGTCACGGTCGCACCACCGTTGACCTCACCGTAAAAGACTGCATCGGCAAAAGCGGCCAGGGCATAAGGACCTGACATCGGCGCAGATGCGTTGACTTTCATTCCGGCGGCCTGCATGGCGCGATGGGTTGCCATCGCCACGTAACCGCCCTGCGAGTAGCCGGTAATGAACAACTGCCCGCTATCCTTGGTCAAGGTTGCAGAAGCGAGCGGCAGTGCGGTGCGCGCCGCCGTCAATGCGTCGATCATATCCTTCGATTCCTGATCGGCAATCAGGTAAGGATGGTAGGGGAGCGTCGACGTGTCGTAGCCGGCGTAGTTTGGCGCGACGACGATGTAGCCCTGCGATGCGAAGAGCGCTGCCAGGACCAGCGTCTCGGAATTCTGCATATTCGCCATATTGAACGCGCGATCTGTCGTCGTTCCATGCGCATACAGAACGATCGGACGTGCACCAGTGCAGTTCGCACCAAAACCGGTAGGCACCATCAGCGCGGCGGATGCGGTGGTGGCTTCGTTCGCGCCCCCGACTGTCTGGTACTCGATGTGATAGATGAGGGTGTCGCAGATCGGAGTACCGCTTAAAGACAGTAACTGTTGATTGGTCGCGGCGTCGAGCTCGAGCAGCAGAGCCGGCGCTGTCACCGTGGACAGAAGCTGCGGTGGGCTTTGCAGCAACGTACCGCGCGGTGGGCCAGTACTCGTGCCAGAATCCGACCCGCCGCCGCTGCCACAGGCCGCAAGCACCAGCGCCGGAAGAAAAGACAGAGACGATCGCTTGCTCAGCTTCATAGTTTGCCTGGGAATGCTGGAAGCATCATACCGTTCCACGCGGCGCGCGACTGAGCCCGGAAGAGACCGACCGCTGGGCGAGATTCGGGCTTTGGGCGATTGCGCCGGGTGAAGCCCACATCGCAGATCTGCTGCGCCAGCGCCCAGCCCTGGGTGCAGCCCGAAGCTCGACCCCGCTACCACGTTTTGCACCGTTGGTAACCGCAGCACCCAACGCCACAAGCGGGCCCCTGCTGCCTCATTTTCAATGGGCATTCGATGAAGATGCTCTGCGCACACGATATCCTCGAGCGCACTTGAATGCGATTGACTTTTAAGTCAATAATGGAGATTATGTCGTTGATGAACACGTCAACGGAATCATTGGCGCAAACGATAGCCGCCCTTACGAGGCAAGCGCGGGCGCTGGGCGTGTCGGATACCAATTGGGCGACCCGCGCGGGCGTGCGCAAGGAAACTCTTTCGCGCCTTCGCCATCGGCGCAGCTGCGATTTCGAAACGTTACGATTGCTGGCTGAGGCCGTGGGCGCCCGTTTGGGCGTATTGGAAGTGCACCTGCCCGATTCCACAGCGGATGGTCATTTTCCCGCGAGTCTCGATCGAGAGTACGAAGATCGTCTCGTTGACTTGAGCGTATCCGGCGATGTCGATCCCGGGCGATGGGCTGGGATGGGACCCCGTTTTTTTATGGCGGGCCTCGCCGTCATGCTGGCCAGCGTGGTGAATGGCGATCGTCGCCGCCTGTTGGATCTGGCCGAGCGTTTACATCCGGGAGCCAGCGAGGTCGCTGTGTTCAACCGCTGGCTGGAGCGCAGTCCCCTGAGACCCACCCGATTCCTGCCTCTCGTCGCTGCCGCCCGCCAGACACATGCGGCCTGATCCGAACGCGCGACCTGAATACATCGACGCATTCCGCGAACTCGCCAATCGTATTGGAGGCTCACTCGCGGGATTACCAAGGCGAGCTCTCCCCGTTCGCATGTATGTTGCAGGTGGCGCCGCACTTCACATGTATACCGGAGAACGCGTCTCGCGGGATATCGACGCAACCTTCTCTCATCGAATAGCCCTGCCGGAGAACCTTGAAGTTGCCTATCGAGATGCCGACGGTGCCGCGCGCTTGTTGTATTTTGACCGGCAATACAACGACATGTTCGGCCTGCTGCACGAAGATGCACAAGATGATTCCGTTCCTCTGACAATCGAGGGCATCGATCCCGGTATCCTTGAGGTGCGCCTCTTTTCTGCACTCGATCTGGCGGTGAGCAAACTCGGACGATTCTCGAGTCAGGACCGCGAAGACATTGGGGCTCTCGCGCGACACAAGCTGATCAGTTCCGCCAGGTTGCGACAACGCGCCGAGGAGGCGCTGCTTGGTTATGTCGGCGATACAACTCGAATTCAGGGATCGATCGAGCTGGCCGTCAGGATCCTGGCGGACATTGAGACTCGTGGCGGGAAGGGTCAAAGGCCCAAATAGCCAACACCGGATCGTTAACCGGGCATCAAACCTATCTTGCGAGCGCGCGCGCCGAGGCTTCACCTGGATCGACTGCGTCACCGGGATAGGCGTATTCATTTCAAGCCAAGTGTGCGATTCAGGGGCGATTCCACCACCAGGCAGCACCGAATAGCGCCACCATCGTTAAGGATGCAATCAGCTTCACGACGGCACCGAAGATCAACCCGATCGAGGCACTCGCACCCACATGCGTTGAACGCAGAACGCCGCTGCCAGCGGCGAGCTCACCGAGCACTGCGCCGAAAAAGGGGCCGAGCAGTAACCCCGGTAGTCCAAAGAAAAGACCGATTATGGTCCCAAGCAGAGCGCCCCCGACTGCCTGTCGGCTAGCCCCCACTCGCTTCGTACCTAATGCTGCGGCCACCAGATCGACCGTCAGCCCGACTGCGCCGACGACTGCGATGCCAACCAGCCACCACAGGCCAAGGTGCCGGTATTCATCCACGCCGGCCATGAGCCAGATGCCGGCAAAAATCAACGGGATGCCGGGCAACGCGGGTACGACCGCACCGACCAGGCCCGTGAGGATCAGCATCGCAGCGACGACATACAAAAGGATATTCAATTTGCGAAGTACCTCGAGCTCATGGGTGAACAATCGGCATAGGTGCGCCGGACGACTATACGCGGCTGATTGAAAATCCAAGGGACACCAAACCCTCTACGTGGCAGGTTCGAGTCCTGGCCCGCAATCCGCCTCTGTACCGCCGCAACTCTCGTGAAGCTGTGCGGCGCCTGCCGCCCGCCGTGATCGGAACCGTTCTGGCACTGACTTGTGAGTCGATCGTTTTGGGGCGCTCTAACCGCGACGTCGCTTTCGCTGCGACGTCCTGTGCACGCAGATGACGGGCGAAGCGCCTTGCGCCATTGACGCAGCATCCCCTTGCGGATAGTGAGGTGCACCCAGTCCTCGGTCATCGCCTTCACGACAACGTGAACATGCGGATGTGGCTCGTCGGTATGGAACGCAAGGGCATAGCGCTGCCGCAAATTCCTGGCGTGCAAAGTTGCACACCGCCGTATGGCAGGCGCAGCGCGCTGCGAGGTCTTGATGGTCTATTCCACAGTCAGTACGACTTTCCCTCGCGCGTGCCCTTTTTCCAGATACCGCAGCGCCTCGGCGGTCTCGCTCAGCTTGTAACGCCTGTCGATGACCGGTGTCACCTTCTCGGACTGCATGAGAGCGCCCAAGGCGGCCAGATCGTCTTTGTTGAGTTCCGCCAGAATCATGCCGAACTTCTGGCTCACGAACGGCGACAGCATCAGGCCCATGGCCGGGGTCGCCAGCCACGCGAACCAATTACCTGAGGCCGTCGAGCCGATCATGACGAAGATGCCCTTGGGATTTAGGACGCGCTTGTATTCCAGCAACGAGTGGGTTCCGACGTTGTCCAGAATCAGGTCGTAGTGTTGTGTGCCCTTGGTGAAATCCTCCCGGGTGTAGTCAATGACGTGATCAGCGCCGATTGACCGGACCAGATCGACATTCCGTGTGCTGCACACGCCGGTCACATCTGCGCCGAATGACTTGGCGATCTGTACGGCGAACGTGCCCACACCCCCCGAGGCGCCATTAATGAGGACCTTCTGTCCGGGACGAATCTGCCCCTTGTCGCGCAGAGCCTGCAGCGCGGTAATTGCCGCGATCGGTACGGAAGCCGCCTGCTCGAACGTCAGATTGCTCGGTTTCAGCGCGAGTGCTCGATCCTCGCGGACGGTTACATACTCGGCAAACGCTCCAAATTTTCCGCCGAACACTTCGTCACCGGGCTTGAACCGTGTGACGTTCCTGCCGACCGCCTCGACAGTTCCCGCAAAGTCGACGCCCAGCCGCGGGTTTCGTGGTTTCCCGAAGCCGGCGTCCATGCGGACGAGGTACGGGGTGCCCTCCATGTGGTGCCAGTCAAGCGGATTGACGGACGCGCCGTGTACCTTGACCAGGACTTCATTGTCCGCAGCGGTGGGCTTGGCAATGTCTTCATACCTCAGAACGTCGGGTGAACCGTAGCAACGATAGACAATGCCTTTCATCAGTGTGGCGCCGGCAGGAGGTGACGGCGCTGGGCCGCAAGGAGACGTATGGCTCATTGCGAGGGCCAGCGACAGCACGCCCACTGCCAAGAGGATTGCGAGAACGCCCAGGATTTTATAGCGTAGTTTCATAGATCCCCCGGCCTAAGTGGAGGAACAGGATCGTTGCCGCGCTCGCGCGGGCCATCCCGAGCTCCCTGGTCAGGAGTGTACCGAAGGCCGCGCGGTGCGCGGGTTCGCTTGACCGCAAAACAGAGTCGCTCCGCAGATTGCAAAGCGAGTGACGCGGACAAGGATGCGCCCAAAGCCTTCGGCGAGCTCGCATCGAGCCGCGGAGCCGTCAGTGTCCCAGCAGCTCCGCGGACGCCAAACCAGAGAAGGCGACTTCAGCACCCTGCCGCATGAGCGCCTGCGCATATCATGTCCGTGCACCCTCTTCCGCGGGCTTTTTGGTTGCAGATGATGGGCTACAGAACTAGTACGTTCTGCGTCGTCGCATTCCTGACCGCGGCGAGCGGAACGGTCGTATCGAACGTGACGAATCTGCCTTTATGCCGGACGGAGAGAGCAAGGAGGTATACATCGGTAAGTTGTCGCGGCCCATGGATTCGCGTCGAATCGACAACGTCCGGATCCAACAGACTGACTTCATCCGGCCAGAATTCGTGGATGTCTTGCTGGCAAGCATCAGCGAGATGCTCCATGACTGCCTGGACTGGCAATGGGTTTGGATAACCCGGATTGGACATGATACGGACACACCCGTTTTGCGTGATTGGACATGACGCCCAACCTTCTCGCGCATGCTTCGCGAACCAACTCATCGCGGGCCCGTGCGATGAGTGGTCGGAATCGAGCAACGCGATCAGAACGTTGACGTCCAACAGCGCGCGCACTATTCAAAGTCCGTCGGGTGCGAGCGACCTTGCGGCCTGATGGCGGGCGCGAACCCAGTCCAGTGGACGCCGCTAGTACGCATCTTCTTCACGAAGGTTGTCGATCAACTCGTTCGTGACGATACCGCCGCGCCGCGCGAACGGCCTAAGCCCATAAACTGCCTTAGGTTCCTTTACCGAGAGCGGCTCTTGCGGAGTCGTCAGAGCGCGCCGAGCCAGCTCCGAAATCATCTCGCCAATAGTCTTCCGTTCGCGCTGAGCCCGCTCTTTCGCGGCCTGCAACACATCATCGGCTATATCCAGCGTAGTCCTCATGCATCAGATGCTAACGCATCACGCATCACTTGTCCAGCTTCGCCCAAAGGCCCCGCTGGTAAAGCTCTTCAGCGTGGCTGGAGGATTGCCGGTGGCGCGCACGGATGAGCGGACCACAATCACAGTCTAAATTCACTCGGGGAACTCCTACCTGAGCACACAGAATTGATTCTGCGGAGCATCATTTCTATAGTCCTCCAGCAGTCGTCGGTCGGGAGCTCTGGGGGGAAATATGCGTTTCTTGGCATCGTCTCTTGCGTTGTCCCTTGTCATTTGCACACTCAGTTTGGATTCCGCAGCCGCCGCTGCGGGACGCCCCGTCAAAGCGGATAAGGAGGCGATTGCCGCCTCCATCGCGAGTTCCGAGCGTCCGCAAGCCGATCGTGAGCAGGACGCATGGCGCAAACCCGATATCATCCTCACCGTTCTCGGCGCGCGGCCCGGCATGCATGTCATCGATTACCTCGCGGCCGACGGCTATTACAGCGAATTGCTGGCTCGCATTGTCGGTCCGAAAGGCAAGGTCATCGTCTATAACAATGGCGGTTATGCCGGATTCATTGGGCAAAAGCTCGTACAGCGCTTCGCAAACAAACGCGTTCCGAACACGGTACTGAAAGTCGCGGAGATTTCCGACCTGAAGCTTCCCGCCAATTCACTGGATGCGGCGCTGTTTGTCATGTCCTACCACGATGTCTACTACACGCCGCGGAGCTACAAGGCGCCGATGGGCAATGCCCCTGAGATGGTCGGCGCCCTGTTCGACGCGCTGAAGCCGGGCGGCGTCGTGGTCGTGGAGGACCACGTCGCGCAGGCCGGCAGCGATCCTGCAGACACGGTGCAGAAACTCCACCGGATCGATCCCGACGCCGTGAAGCGCGTCTTCGAACAGGCTGGTTTCAAGTTCGATGTGGAAGACAATTCGCTCAGGAACCCGGCCGACGATCACACGAAACTCGTGTTCGACCCTGCCATTCGGCACAAGACGGATCAGTTCATATATCGGTTTCGCAAGGCGGGTTGAGACGGGTCGGCCCAGCCGCGTCGGACGTAAGCTGCTGGGGAGCCGTCATTTTTCCCGTGAGCGTGCTGCCGGCGGGCGCCATGGGATTCAACGAGCGCGGCGATTCGCCAGAGCCGCGCACGCTCGTAGCTGAATTGATCGGCCGGCATGCGCGTCTCGAGCCACGACCTCCGTCCAAGGAGCGCCCCCAAAGCTGCGGCAAAGGGAGGTCAATTTACGCTCACTTGCCCGATATGATCGGCAAGACGCTCTAATATTACTCCGCTCGGAGATTTCGGCTGCCCACGAAGACAACCCTGGGGTGGAGGCATGAGCGAGGCGCGGACCTTTAGGCCGGTGGCAGCACTCTCCTGGAGCGATCACAGCGACTTTCCCTTGGATTGGAATGGTCCCGCCGACCGGCCGTTTGACGCCTTCCCGGATGAGGCCAAGACTCGACCCATCATCGAGCTCCTGGAAGCGGTGGTTCGCCGTTATCCGCAGCGGATCGCGCTCGTTGAGTCAGCGACTTCCATCACGTATGCCGAGATCTGGCGCACCTTGGCCGGTTGGGCGGAGCGGATCGCCGGAGCAAGCGCGCCCGGCGATCTGGTCGGTATCCTGGCGCCGGTTTCGACCTCGTTTCCCATTGCCATGTTGGCCTGCCTTGCGGCGGGACGGCCCTTTGTTGCCATTGATCCCGACTACCCTCCTGAATGGATCCAGCAGGTCTTGGATGACTCCCGTCCTTCTTTGCTCTTGGGCGCGACCTCGCGCTATGGCGCCGCCGGACAGGTTCCCGGGGCCCCTCGCACCCTTGATCTGAACGACCATGCCCACCACGCGTCGCGGAGTTGGCGGCCGGCCTGCCTGGCTCCCGACGAGGCCGCCTGCGTTCTCTTAACCTCAGGTAGCACCGGCCATCCCAAGTGCGTGGTCAATTCGCAGCGAAACCTGCTGCAGCGTGTGCGCCAGTCGATCAATGCGGCCCATATCAATAGCGATGATCGGTTCCTGACCCTGACATCCCCGTGCACGATCGTGGGCATGCGTGACCTGCTTACCGCCCTGCTCGCCGGGGCCTGCGTCTGCCTGCTCGATACGCAGAAGGTGGGTGCGCGCGAGATTCTGCGCGTCATTCGCGACCACGAGATATCGATCCTGTTCGCCTTCCCCGCGCTGCTGAGATCCGTGGTGGAAGGCAGCCAAAGCGGCGCCGGCGATAACTTGCGTCTGGTGAGGGTTGGCGGAGATACGACGCTGTGGAGCGACATCGCCCTGCTGCGCGCCTGGATGTCGCCCGGGACGTCGATTCAATTGGTCTACGCCGCCACCGAGGCGCCAATGATGCAATGGTTCGTCGGTGCAATTGCGCCCGAGGAAGAAAGAATTCCTATCGGCTACCCATTGCCCGGTAACGCCTTGGCAGTCGTCGACGAAAACGGAGCGCCAACACTGGACGGCGAGGTCGGCGAACTGCTCGTTCGCAGCCCGTATGTCGCTCTGGGAGTTTGGTCGCGAGGACGCTGCGAGGCGGGAGACATCCAGACCGACGCCGGCGATCCGAGCATGCGGATACTCAATACCGGAGACCTGGTGCGCCGGCGACCAGACGGCCTCTACGATCGGATCGGACGCAAGGACCGACAGGTGAAAATTCGCGGCGAGCGTGTGGAACTCGACGGCGTGGAAGCCGCGATTCGCCGTCACGTGTCGGTCCGCGACGTGGGTGTAGTCGCGAGGACAGATGGCGACCGTGGCGCCGCCAGACTGGTTGCGTATATCCAGCCACGCGACAGCGCTTCGGATGAGTTCCTGGAAGAGCTGGAGCTCATGATGCGCCGAACCGTCCCGCCGCACATGCGGCCCTGGCGCTTCTACGCGACGCCGGTCATTCCCCGCCTGCCCAATTCAAAACTCGATGGCCGCGCCTTGCGCGCCATCGACCTCGCAAGGAGCCTCGAAGAGGCCGATTCGCGCCTCGGGCCACTCGGGATTCTGATTGAAAAGGACCCCGTTGAAATCGTCGTGGCTCACATCTGGCGCGACGTCCTCGGTCTTGGGCTAACCGCGGCCGCGGATGATTTCTTCGATCTTGGCGGCGATTCCCTGCGCGCGATCACCATGACGTTGGAGCTTGAGAAGGCCTTCGGCCGAGAGCTCCCGATGAATCTGATCAATCAGGCTCCAACCTTCGCCGCGTTTTGCGCGACACTGAGGCGCAATGGACCCGCTGCCTATTCCCCCCTCGTCGTTCTGAAGCCGGGGCACGGCTCGCCCGCGCTGTTTTTTGTCCACGGCGTGGGTGGGTGCGTGATGGAGCTGTTCAGTCTCTGCCGCAAAGTGACCTGGTCCGGGCCGGTAATCGGTATTCAGGCCCGCGGCCTGGATGGTTGCGGCCCGCCGCATACCACCGTCGAGGCCATGACTGACGAATATTTCACGGCGGTGAAAACGCGGCAGCCCGAAGGTCCGTATTTCTTGTGTGGCTATTCCTTCGGTGGTCTCGTGGCATTCGAGTTGGCACGGCGGCTGAGCGGGAATGGAGACGAGGTCGCCTTCGTCGGCTTGTTTGACACGCTCCCGGGTAATCACTTCTTACGGTTGTGGGCGTGGGCCGCCTACCTTTGGCGGCGCCTGGCTCAAGGCGTCCTCGCTCTGAAGGACCGCTGGTTCCGTGCTTGGGCCGCCCGTGCGAGCGCCGGAGCCTATAGGCCGGGCGTGCCTGCCGCCGTGTTCCAGGGGCGCGCTCACTCCGGAGCCAGAGAATTCGCCGGGGGTGCCCGGGCGGCTCTGCGGGCGGTTGCGGCGAGCGCGCTGTCCGCATCGGTCGCCTACCGGCCCGGCACATACGCTGGCGAATTGACACTCTTTGAGCCCGGCAGCCGCGACCTTGGCCTCCCATCGTCGGCGCTCCTCTGGAGCCGACACGCCTCCGCGTTGCGCCAGTACAGCCTGCAAGGTCGCCACGACAACATGCTGGTGGGGGCCAACGCCGCGGCCGCGGCGGAACTGCTAACGCGGTGCCTCGATCGCGCCGAAGATCGAGGTCAACCAAGAGACTCAACGTAGATTGCCCGCGTTCGTTCGACGGAAGGGGGCGCGGACGCAAGTTCCCCGACGTGCGCGAGGAAGGATTGCGCTTCGGGTGTAGCGAATGCGGCAGCATGGGCAGCGGGTGATGCCCAGCGCAGCATTGCGACTAGCGTCGTTCCGTCGTCAGGCGCAAGGAGTTCGATTGCGAGGCAGGCCGGGGGCGCGAGATAGCCGGCGCGTCCCTCAACGAAGGCGGCCACGAGACGCTCCATGTTGCTGGGCGCGACCGGTATGCGGACAATCTCGACCTCGGTCATCGACGACCCTAGAAGAACATGCTGAGATTGCTGGACTTGATAATCGTCTGGTCCAACAATATGGTGCGACGGACAAGCCGGAGGCAGGCTGATTCTTCGCGCAGCAGATCCTGGCGCTCTCCCGTAAACAGGTCATACGGATTGTCAGACCGGATGCGCGCCACGAGGAAAGCGCTCGTCACTGCGAAACCTTCAACGACCTGCTCGACCTGGATGTTCGAGATCAGATGGCGCGTGCGTGAGGCCGGCTGCTCCGCCCACGCCTGATCGGTACCGAGCCGAGCCACGCGCGTTTTCAGCGAGGAGAAGTTCTCGACGAAAAACCCGATTTCAGGATCTATGCCCCCACCGTCGCGAGGCAGGATCGCCTCTCGAACCGGCATCCGATAAACCAGGTCGCCGCTCATCAGAGCCAGCCAGTCCTGGAAGCGGCCCTGGTCCAGCACCCGCGCCTCCTCGAACAGCCAGGCGGCTACTCGCCCGTATTCCTGCGACGCAACCGCGAGGGGCCCAAGGCCGCTCATCGCGCGGTCTCCCACGGTGTGGGAGTTGAGAGGCAGCGCTGCCACTCGTCGTAAAAGGCGAGTTGCGCCGTCTCGCCGAAGCTCACCGGCCAGACCTTCCCCGGTCCCGGAAAGTCCTTCATCGGCTCCACGTGCAGCGACATGGACTGGTGCAGCGGATGCCGCTGCGCGATCCGGCCTGCGCTGACGCGTGTGCATTGTTCCAGATTCTCCATATCATCCTGCTCGAAGATTCCGGATGGCCCGAATGTACGAACATACGTGGCGAGACTCGCCTTCCGATACTCGGGCGACGCCTCGCGATCGATCAGGAGACAGGAGACGACGCGAGTCCGGTCTGGTCCCAGCGGTTGAAACACGCGAATATTCAGGAACGGCGTCGGCGGTGTTTCCGGATCGCCCTGGATCATCACCTGGATGAAACTCAGGTTCGGGAATATGTTTCCCACCGTGTAGGTAGTGTTGCGCGCCACCGCAAGCTGGGCTTCGCTGAGGTTGCGCTTCAGGTGTGGTCGCAGCTCTTCGGGCAGCCCGAGATACTCGAAGAAGGGATCGGGTGGACCGGGCACCGCATGCAGGATGTGACCTCCGCCAGTGGCGATGAGTTTACCCCGCGCTAGAGCCATCGGGTCGGGCGGCAGAAGACCCAACGCGACGATCGAGCCGTGCGCGGTGTGGAGGTGCTGGTTGTCGCAACTGTTCTCCGCCAGCAGCTTCCAGTTCGAGCGCCCTTCCCAGATTTGAGGCATTCCTATCAACTCCGTGCCCGCGTCGGTTCGCCCAACCAACAGATCGAGGTAGAAGCGCATGTCGCCGAGGAACTTCTCGAGCGGAGGAACATCTGTCGCCCAGGTGCCGAAGATGAGGCCCTTGTAGCTGGAGATCTGTCCCAGAGGCACGAGGCCGGACGCCTCCTTGTCGAGGTTCTCTTTCGAATAGAAGTCCTCGGCGAAGGCCGAAACCAGCTCGCCGCTCTTGGCGTATGCCCAGCCGTGATAGGAGCAGCGCAGGACGGACGCATTGCCCCGATCCGTCCGGCAAACCCGGTTGCCCCGGTGCCGGCAGGCGTTGAGAAAGCCGCGGATCGCGCCGTCGTCCCCGCGCACAATGACCACCGATTCGCCCGCGAGCAGGCGGGTGACAAAGTCGCCGGGATCCGCGATTTCGCTTTCGTGCGCGAGATAGCACCACGCTCGTCGGAAAATCCGCTCCTGCTCGAGTTCGAAAATCTCGGCATCATTGTGGATGCGGCGGGACACCCGGCCGGTACGGCCGTTCACCAAGCTGGCGATCGGAGTGCCGTCTGCCAGCGCAGCCCCTGGCTTATCTATCGCTATGCTTGCCATCGGCGCTCCCCTCCCCTGTCCATTTCGCCCAAGGCGAAGCCGCAACAGACTTCACCGCGGCGGACAGCCGTGCAGCGGGGTCAACCAACACGCGGCCACCCTCGATCCGCACGGTGTGCACGGGCAGCGGCACCGTCGCCGGCGCGCACCGCACTGTGCCGTCTACCGGCGAGAACCTGGCGCCGTGCATCGGACACTCGATAAGGCCATCCCGATCGAGCTGCCCAGGCGCAAGGAATGCTCGCGCGTGCGTGCACCGCGCGCCAACCGCATGCACCGTATCGCCGATCCGGCATAGCACGATCCGTGCTTCTCCGGCTCTGACGAGGTGCAGCGCGCCTTCAGCCAGGTCACTCAGCCCCGCGACGTCAATCATCGCTCCGCCACCTGATGCCCACGCCAACGTCATTGACCGCCGGTCGACAGTAGACCCGATCGGCACGCACCACCGATGCAGCAATGCGAGGACGGTCGACCCCAGCGATGGCGCCTTCGCCCATGACAGACTGCGTCACGCCCGCACCTCTTTTTGCTCGCTGCCTCTCTGAAGGAGTCCGGTCCTGTCAATGCGATTGAAAGCGGACATGACTTCACTGGCGAACAGCTCCATATTCCTGAGCGCCCGCTGGTGCGGCATGTCGCCGAACTGGAGCAGCGCACACAGGTTACCGAAGCCGAGATAGGTCTGCAGGGCGCGGAGCTTCTCGCGGACCGTCGCCGCGCTCCCGACGATCGCGTAGCCGTGTTCCAGCAGCTCTTCGTAGCTGAGCTCGTTGAAGGCCTTGGCGCCGGAAGACAGCATCCCGCGCAAGGAACCCTCACTCAAATAGCCCGGTGGAAAGTAGAGCTCGCGCGGGATCTTGAGGCCCTTGTGGAACAGCCATTCGAGGTGCGGACGTGCTTCCTCGAGTGCTGTAGCGTCGGTTTCCCCCACGTAAATCGGCAGCAACAATCCGATCTGCTCGGGCGCCGGGATGTAGCCGCAGCCCGTCGCCGCCGCGCGGAAGGTGTCAAACCACGCCTTAACCACGCGTGAAGGCGCATAGACCGACAGATAGTTGTAGCGGTGTTCGGCCACCCACTTCGCCGTCTCGCGGCTACCGGTGCCCGGCACCCAGATCGGGGGGTGTGGCTGCCGGACGGGACGCGGCCATGCGTTCACATAGCGAAACTCGTAGTTGTCACTCAGCCAGTGAAACGGCTCCCGCGTTGTCCACGCCTTGACGATGAGGTCGTGCGCCTCCCGAAACCGCGCGCTGGACTTCGTGGGATTGATGGCCTGCGCGAAATATTCGAAGCCGATCCCGCGCACCATGCCGGAAATGACCCGGCCGCCGGTGATGTTATCGAGCATCGCGATTTCCTCCGCTACGCGCAGAGGATGGTCGCGCAGCGCGATCGCGTTACCCAGCACACAGAGCTCCATGCGGCTGGTTCTGCGTGCAAGCGCCGCCACGACAATGTTCGGGGAGGGCATGAGGCCGTAGGCGGACTGGTGGTGTTCGTTTACGCAGATCGAGTCGAACCCCAGCGCCTCTGCATACTCCAATTCGTCGAGGTAACTGTTGAACAACTGCTGCCCCTTCTGCGGATCATAGATGCCGTTGGGTAGTGTGAGCGAGGCTGACGAATACCGTTCGTCGAAATCCTCCGGCAAATGCTGATAAGGCATAAGGTGAAACAGATTGAATCGCATTCTCGCGCCCCTCTCTCACGCCAGCAGAAACCGCTCGATCGCCGAAACTCCGGCCGCGACGCGCTCGATCAGCAGTGCGTGCCCCGCCGCAGGGACTATTTCGAGGCAGGCGTCTGGAATGCGGCTTGCGTACAGTTCGCCGTGGGCGCGCGGCACCACGCGGTCCTCCGCTCCCAGCAGAACCAGTGTTCGCGCTGCAATCCGCGGTAAGCGCCCGGACAGCTTGGGATTGCAGCAGAATGGTTCCCAGGCATAGCGGGCGAACGCCCTGTCGTTGTGATAGATCTGCATGATCGCGTCGATGCTGGGCTCGCCTGAAAAAATCGAGCGCGCAGCTCCGGCATCATGGAACAGGGCCGCCGCCTTCTGCGCGGGACCCATGGCAAACAGATCCGCTATCGGCGCGCCAGGTACGCGAAGGCCAATCGGGTTGACGAGCACCAGGTGCTCAACCCGTCCCCGCTCCAGCAACGCCAGCTCCGCAGCGATCCAACCACCAAAGGAGCTGCCCAACACCGCCACACGCTCGAGCCCCAGCCCGTCAAGCAGGCCGCAGTACAGGAACGCAATATCGTCAACGCCATCGACCCCTTCCGTCTCCGGGGTGCGACTGAAGCCCGGGTGATCTGGCGCGATCACGCGAAAGCGCTTGGCAAGCGCGGCATGATAGGGCAGCCACGAGCCGCCGCCTCCGGCCGGATGCAGCACGAGCAGCGCATCACCGCCACCGCCCTCCAATAGATGGACGTCGCAGCCACCGACATTGACCACGCGCTCGACGCCCTGCGTCAGTTCATCAATCGATACCATACCGGGCATCTCACACCTCGCCCCAGGACCAACCGGCGACGTCCTTTCAGGTTCGAACCATGCCTCGTGGTTGCCTGATTGTCAATAATATCGTTCACACGTCTCTACGGACAGAGCATATCCCGGATCTTTCGAGCGCCGACGACCAGCTGAAGCATTTCGGTCGCCCTGCGGTGTTGCCCTTGCCTGGGCAGATCTCGTGGGTCCACGACGCTCGTCAGACGGAGCGGTTCAACCGTGCGCTAGGCGCAAGCGCCACGACAGGCGAAGTCGTAGACCTGCCGCGCAAGCAAGCAGAGTTGCAAAGACAGTGCCGGATCCCTACAACGTCCATCGGGACTAAAGGGGGCCGCGACCGTGTTGACCATTACGCCGAGCGGTGTCGGCCAACCACGCAACGCGTGAACGATCGCGCGCAGAGTCACCAGTGTCGTACCGGTTGCTTGCCAGCCCGCTGCGCAGGCGATGCAGCCCACGGCCCGGCCCGCGAAATAAGGACGCTCGTCGTCCTTCATAAGCTCCACATAGTCTATGGCGTTCTTGATCGGCCCCGAGACAGAGCCGTGGTAGCCCGGGGACGCAACAATGATTCCGTCCGCCCGGCGCAAACTGCATACCAACCGCTCGGCACCATAATCGGAGAGCGGTTCCTCGGGATCAAATAGCGGCAGCAGCAGGTCCTTCCCGTAGAACCCCTCGATCTGGGCGCCCAGGCCTTCTGCAACGTTAAGTGTAAATCGCAGGGTCATTTCCGACGAGGAGCCGGGCCGCTTAGTGCCGCCGATTCCAACTATTACCGGACGCTGCGTGCGCACGCGAGATCGGGGTGGAGGTGCTTCTAACCGACCGCCGGCCTGGTCCGATTGACCGTGCGAAGTCGAATTTGCCCATCCCCGTGCCAGTAGAAGTGTCCGCACTTGACGCCGCCTGCTGTCTTCCATTCCGCCAAATCGCGCAGCACGCACGCATCGGTCGGGAACGCCAACTCGCCCGTCGGCAACGCGTTAAGGGAAAAGAGTCGCGCTGCGGAAGCTTCCGAGCCCGGCGCAACCACACCGGATCGCAGATCCGCGACGTGCACCGCGAAGAGTTGATTCAACTGTGGCATTTCGTACAGCGCAATCAGCCGAGGAGTCCCTATCTCGACGTTCGCCTCTTCAACAAACTCACGCGCCAGCGCATCGGGCATGAGCTCCCCTGCCTCCGTATATCCACCGGGCAATGACCAGAGTCCTCTGCGAGGCGCGACGGCCCTCCGGACAAACAGTATCGCGCCGCGCCATAGTCCGATGCCGATCACGACAATACGATGGGTGGTCGGGAGGAGCGCCGTGCAGTTCGCACACTTGCCGCAAGCCACCGGTCCCGCCGCGTCGAGGACCGGCCCGAAGAGTGGAGCGCCACACTGTGGACAATGGGGGCGCCACCTGCTCCATCGCGGCTCCTCAGGCCGTTGAGCAGGTCCCGGCAGGATTTCCGCGGCTGATGCTGCGAAGCCGAAGTCGTCGGCAGAAAAACCCGTTTCTCGGTCGTTCTCGGTACCATGAACCCGCATTGCGCAATTCCCCGGGTCGCCAGTCTGCAACGACTGTCTGCGGCGACTCTGCGGTTTATTGTTGTCTGCTTCTTTCGGATTGTCAATAATATTATCAATAATAGGCCATTATAACGAACCGATGGCCGACCATTCCGCAGTCTCGGAGATCGCCCGCAAGAGCTCGAATCAACCCGCGGGGAGGCCCAACGGCGCTGTTCGGGCCACTCGCCGCCAGGTAAACAGGTTTGTGTATTTGTATTGTGTAAATAATATTACGCGTAATATGATTGACAATCAGACGGATGACTACCAGCATTCGGACTGCGCGAAGAGGGCTGCAGCCGTGCGCGCGGTGGTCCGGCCGACAGGTTCCCCGGGGCAGCGGCGGGGGCAGACCGCGAGGCTCGGATTCGGGTTGTTCAACAGGCTTGAGGAGCTTGCAATGCGCATGTCGTCTTGGGGCGTGGGACTAGCGCTCGGGCTGCTGCCCGGACTCGGAACAGCGGCAGCGGCGGACGAGCAACTGGACGAGATCGTCGTAACGGCGACCAAGACCGGCGCGGTTTCGCCGCGGTCGATTCCCGCTGGCATCAGCGCGCTCACGGGCAATACGCTCGAGGAAAGCGGCATCCACTCGCTCGACGAATTGCCCAGGCTGATCCCCTCCTTGCAGATGGGAATCGCCTCCCCTGGCGACCTCCAACCGATCATCCGCGGCATCCAGTCCCCGGGAGCGGGGACCGTCGGAGTCTACTTCGATGAAACAGTGATCACGGGTGTCAATTTCGCGAATGGCGGCGGCGGCACCCCGGATGTCGGTTCCTACGACATCGACCGGGTCGAAGTGCTGAAGGGTCCTCAGGGTACGTTGTTCGGCGCGAGTTCCATGAGCGGCACTGTGCGTTTCATCTCGAACAAGCCGAGCACTCGGGACTTCGATGCAAGGATCTCGGTGCGCGCCGAGAGCTTGGATGGCGCGCAGGGCGGCTACCGGGGCGACGTCATGTTGAACGCGCCCCTCATCAAGGACACGCTGGCGGTCCGCGCCGTGGCTTGGTACGACAGGGAAGGCGGCTACATCGACGAGTACACCGGACTGAACGCGGTGACGAAAATTCCGAACGCGAACGAGATCGCGAAGGCTGGGGGCCGTCTCATGGCGCGCTTCGAGCCCACCGAAGATCTCACCCTGGATGCCTACGGGATGTACCAGAAGTTCACGGACTTCGGTCCACAGGGGTTCTCAGACGTCCCATCCGGAACCTCATTGCCGATAAAGATTGCAGTTGGGGCGCCCTTTCTGATCGGTCTCACTGTTCCGGGACTCGCCAGCGTCAATGGCACAGATAGCCTGACGACCCCCTCAGCCAGCCGAAGCAACAGTAGGATAACGCTCTACGGCATGACCTTGACCTATGAGCTGCCGCTGGGGACCATCGTGGCCACGACCTCAAAATACAGCATCAACCCCTATTACTTTACCCTGGATACGAGCGGCACCTCGTCCAGGTACGGCCTGGTGGACTTTCCGGCTTTTTTCCAGACCGGCAAGCTGTTCATCGACAACCCGTTCGACTATCAGCAGCAGCAGGTCCGCGATGTCGAGTCCTCGGAAGTGCGCTTCAGCTCGAAGCTCCATGGACCGTTCAAGTTCGTGGCCGGCGGTTATTTTCAGAACGAGTACTCGGACACCAATTCGCTGGTCGTGGCCGCGAATCCGGTCACCGGCCAGAGCCTGTGTCAAATCTGGTCCCAGTGCATCCAGAACATCGGCTCGCCCGCGGCGCAGTCGATCGTATTCGCGGACGAGAAGCGGTATTTCGTCAACGCATATGCCCTGTTTGCCCATGCCGACTACGAGTTCACCGACAAACTGACGCTGGGTGTCGGGGGCCGCTACTTCGATTCGCGCGAGCACAGCGTCGACTACACCGGACAAGGGTTCCAGGGCAGCATCCCCTTCACTGTCCCCCCTTACTCCGGCGGACCCGTGGAGACGGTGCCAGTCGCGGGCCTCAATACGCGAGTCAAGGAGTCAAAGCCCACGGGCGACGTAAGCCTCGGGTACCAGGCAAGGCCCGATGCGCTGGTCTACTTCCGTGCCGCGAGCGGCTTCCGCCAAGGCGGCCCCAACGACTCAGTCACAGCAAAGGAACTTGGCGTCGTCATCCCCGATAAATTCAATCCCGACACGGTGTACAGCTATGAGATCGGGGCCAAGACCACCTGGCTTGATCGCCGCCTGACACTCGATGGAGCGTTGTTTAGGATGAACTGGCAGAACATGCAGGTCCCTGGCCAGGATCGCTCCGGCGTCATCAGCTTCATCGAGAACGCCGCCAAGTCGCGAGTAGACGGAGCCGAGCTCGAGCTCGCCG
The DNA here is from genome assembly GCA_050738795.1 of Steroidobacteraceae bacterium. Lineage (GTDB taxonomy): Bacteria > Pseudomonadota > Gammaproteobacteria > Steroidobacterales > Steroidobacteraceae > 13-2-20CM-66-19. Next base: position 102,118 of record JBOIAD010000031.1, on the reverse strand, counting down.
CACGGCCTGCGAATCGATGGCATCTCATGCTCGGCGTGACCGGGCTCAATGCCCGCATCACGGAAAACCAGGCCTTCGAGGGGGGCCCGGTCGCCGTCGTCGGCGATCGGATCCCCAAGGTTCCGAAATGGGCGGCCAGCGCCACGGCCGACTATACCCTGCCCTGGAGAGTATTCGGTCCCGTCGCGACCACGCTGCGCACCAACTTCTCATACACCGGAAGGTCAATGACCAAGTTCAACTCATCGTTCGCGGACGATCAGCCGATTGGCGATTATTTCCTCATGAACGTGAGCGTCAACTTCGACTACCAGAATTGCAACCTCAGAGTATTCGTCAACAATCTGACCGACCGGAGGCCGGTTCTCGACATCTTCGGCTATGGTGTCGACCTCCAGCGAAAGATCACGGTCCCGCCGCGGGCGATTGGCGCTCAATTCACGTGGCGCCTCAAGTAGCTGCCCCCACCGACCTGGATTGATGAAACGCTGGGAGCGTTGCTACGTCGCGCACAATACACCCATAGCCGGTACATCTACCTACGCGCGCCGCGCCCTGCGACCTGCCGCGGGACGCGTTGTCTCGTCGGATATCAGGAATGCGATGTCCGGAAGCATGAGCATGGCGTCGCGAACCTCATCGACGGACTCGCCGACGAGCTTGAGCGCTTGCTGCTTGTCTCGTTTAAGTATCGCCTGAAGGATGTCTTCGTGGCGTGTGATCCACTGATCCTTGCGTGCCGTGATTCGTGAGCCCTCCAGTGCCAGGCGAAACAGCGTCGTCTCCAGGCGGATACGGGTGTCGGAAAGCACCGAATTGTCGCAAAGGTCGGTCAGAACGTCCCAGAACCGGGCGTTCTCGTTCATGTACTGGCGGGATTGATCGATCTGAGTAAGTTGGCGGCGGAATCGGCCGGCCGCCTTGAGGGATGCCCGGATGCGCGTCCGTGCAGTGGGATCCGCGGCAACCGCGACCACCCTTTCGGTGATCAATCTGCTGATCGCGTGCAACACTTCCAGAGTATCCAACACCTCCTTGCGCGAGATCCGCCGAACCGAAGCACCCTTGTTTTTCTCGATTTCTACCAGGCGGTCCGCTTCCAGTCTCCTGAACGCCTCGCGGATTCGGCCACGGCTGACACCGAACTCCTGCATCAGATCAGCTTCGACCAGTCTCTGACCCGGAACAAACCGACCGATATGGATACCTTCGCGAATGATGCGGACGGCTTCCGCAACATCGATGCTGGAATCTTCCATCTTGTTTCTGCGCTGCCCTTAAAACCCGAACCCTTGACCCGCACCGCGCTGCTGCGCCTGCCCGGCTCGCCGCTCGATTTTGCTCGATTGCGGCGCTTGCGGGCAAGCGCGTTGCCGGAATCGTATACAAAATTACTAACATTGAGAAGGCAGCGACGGCGATCCCCTGGCGGCCGTGCGCGAGGCCGAGGTCACACGCGCCGCAGGGGTGACACGGTCACGATGTCACTTCAGCGCCACAGCCGCCGTGAGGCGACCTGTGCACCGTCGACCAGCGCCTTGAGCTTCAGATACGCGATGTCCGGCTCGACCGGACCAAAGCCTGCAAAAGTGCCGAACCCGCAGTCCGTGCCGGCCATGACTCGTTCGCGCCCGACGATTTCGGCGAAACGCCCGATGCGCTCGGCCACCAGTTCCGGATGCTCGATGTAGTTGGTCGTCGTGGCAACAATGCCCGGGATCATGACCTTGTCCTCCGGGATCCTCACGTTCTTGAACACCGCCCATTCGTGCGCGTGCCGTGGATTCGCAGCTTCAAAGAGCAGTCCCTGCGGCTTCGCCTTGAGCACGATCGGCAATAGGCGCTCCATCGGAACATCGTGGTGGTGGGGTCCCTCGTAGTTTCCCCAGCACACGTGCATCCGGACCCGCTCCGCAGGCACGTTTCTAAGCGCGTAATTCAGGACTTCGATGTGGCGCGCGGCGAGCCCTTCGAATTCCTCGAGGGAGCGATCGCGGTACATGGTGTGACGCCCCATCGCAAGATCCGGAGCATCGATCTGCAGAATGATGCCTGCGCGCACGATGGCCTCATATTCAGTCTGAAGCGCGACGGCGAGTGCCTCTAGATACTCATCCTGCGTGCGGTAGTAGTCATTGGGCTGAAACAGGGCGATCACGCCCGGAGAAGCGGCATTCATGAAGGCACTCGTGGGATGCGCTTCAGCGGCCGCGGCGCTCAGGTTGCGGATATCCGCCGCGAGCGGCCCGGCATCCTTTGGCTTCACAGCGGCGACGCAACGCGGCCGACGGTATTTCGCCGTCGCGCCGCGTTCGGCGAGCTTGCGTAACAGTCCCGGAAACTCTACGAGATCCTGCCCAGGCTCGCGCGGGGTATCGCCACCGAAACCGGCGAAGCGTCGCGCAACGTACGTGGCATAGCTGATCTTGCTCATCTCGCCGTCGCTTACGACGTCGATGCCGACTTCGACCTGACGACACACGACATCGGCCACGGCTCTTCTTATGACCGCGTCATCCGCGACGACGTCGCGTGACTCCTCACGCTCGCGCGCGAACAGTACGTCAGTCACCTCCTGGCTGCGGGGAAGACTACCGACGTGGGTTGTGAGGATGCGGTCGGTACTGCCGTGCATAGCCGGCCTCTTATCCGTTACATCTGGCGATAGGTGTTGTTCGAGGTGTAATCCCCCGCCAGCCAGCGCTTGAGTTCCTGATGCGCATCGGCACGTCGATCGCGCGTGATCTGGGCGACCTCTGGATGATCGCGGGTGAACTCCAGAATCAGGCCGTTGGGATCGGTCACGTACACCGAGCGGCAATAGCCGTGCTCTAGCACGTAAGTGGCAGGCGGCTTGATGCCCGCCTGCTCGATGCGCGCCTCGATAGCCGCCTGAGTCTCGGCGTCCACGGACAGGGCGATGTGATGAAATGGCGACTGGGGCATCTGCGGACCGAATTCCTCCTGATCCTTCGGATCGGCGAACTGGAAGAACGCGAGCGCCCCGCCGTCGGCTATGCCATAGAAGGTATGCACATAGGTGCGCATCTTTCCGAAGAGCTCATCGGACTCACACCACGTGGCCATGAGCGGCAGGCCGACGACGTCCTCGTAGAACTGCCGCGTTTTCTCCTGATCCTTGGTCACGTAGGCAGTGTGATGCAAACGGGCAGGCAGTTTGGTCATGTGCGCTACCTCCTGCTGGAACTTGTACCGAAATCGAGTCCATACCGGCGTGGCAGCGCCTTCCACAGCAAGCCGCCCGGTGAGAACTCGGTATTATACGTGGTACTGGGCAAATTCTTCGACCAGGCGGGTGAGTGACCACTTGTCACTTCGATGCCCAGTCGTGCATCGACCAGAATGGTTTGCGCGTTCGCAGCGGAAATCGCCGCGCTGTGCTGGTCCTGCCGGCCGCTCTTCAAGTATCGTGCCTCTTCCCGTTTTCGATATGCGAATATATAGTCGCTATCCGAAACGATAGTGAACCTGCGCTTGTCGAGGCGTCAAGGGCCAGTGCCTACCCCTTCCGAGCTTTCGGATACCGAAATACAATCCAGCCATGGCAAGCCCCACTACAACGCCGCTGCGTCGCGAGGCGATGGGGGGACTCGCGAAGGGACTGGCTGTCATCCGTGCGTTCTCGCGCGATCATGCGGCGCTCAGTCTGAGTGACATTGCGCGCAGCGCGCGCATTCCCGCCGCGACTGCGCGCCGCTGCCTCCTCACATTGGAGGAACTGGGCTACGTCATGCGCAGCGGGCGTAACTTCCTCCTGCGGCCAAAGGTCCTGGAGCTCGGAGCGGCCTATCTTGAGTCGATGAACATCGAGCAGATCACCAAGAATCACCTCGAGGAGCTCGCGCGCAATACTTCAGACTCCGCAGCCCTGTGTGTGCTTGACGGCGTTGAAATCGTATATGTCGCGCGCACGTCGGTGCGCACGCTGCTGCGTCTGGAAGCGCACGTCGGCAGCCGATTCCCCGCCCATGCGACCTCCACGGGACGCGTACTTCTGGCAGGCGTCAGCGCAGAGAGGCTGCTGCTCTACTTCGAGCGCGCTAAATTTGAAGCGCTGACGGAACGCACGGTCACCGATCCTGCAAAGCTGCGCGCGCTGATCGAGGATTGCCGGCGCTGTGGGTACTCGGCGGTCGACGACGAGCTCGCCTATGGCGTAATTGCGCTCGCGGTTCCGGTTTTCGACCACCAGGGACGCGTGGTTGCAGCCCTTAACTCATCGGGTCACTCGCGGCGCACGACGAAGAAGAAGCTCGTGCGCGAGCGCCTTGCCATGCTGCAGCAGGTGAGCCGCCAGATCTCCACCGACCTCGCGACGGTTCCCTGGCTCTCCTTGAGCGCGCAGATCTAGCTCCTGGAACCGGTGCCGTCCGGAACGCCGCTTGACGCAAGCCTTGCACAAGCCGTAGCCTGAAAGCGAAAACATTTTCGCTATTCGAATAGCTACGGAGTGACATGACCCCGAGCACGAGCGCCTCGTCCGCGGGTTCGAACCCACATCCGACGGACCGCTATGTCATGCTGGACGGCGCCCGCCTGCGCTATCGCGATGAGGGGCAAGGGCCGCCGGTCCTGCTGGTGCACGGGTGGACGCTGGATCTGGAGATGTGGGATCCCCAGGTCGAAGCACTGCGGGAGACGTTCCGGCTCGTGCGTATCGATCGGCGCGGCTACGGACTCTCGAGCGGGATTCCCGATCCGGAGCGCGATGCCACGGATCTTGCCGGGCTTTGCCGTCACTTGGGATTGCATGGCGTGGCGCTCATCGGGATGTCGCAGGGCGCGCGTGCCGCTCTCGGATTTGCGACTGCTGCGCGCGCGCAGGTCCGGGCGATCGTCCTCGACGGTCCGCCGGCCTTGGAGCGCTCCGGAGCCGACGATGACGTGCCCGTCGGCCGCTATGAGGAACTCGTGCGGACCCAGGGCATCGACGCGTTCCGTCAGGAATGGGCATGCCATCCGCTGATGCAGCTCCATCATCGCGGTCAACGGGCCCGCGCACTCTTGGCCGCCATGATCGAGCGCTATCCAGGCAGGGATCTGGCGTGCCCGGCGGCAAATGCGGCTCGCGTGGCCGCGCCGATTCGCCTCGAATCAGTGATCGCACCAACCCTCATATTGAGCGGTGAACTCGACCTCCCCACTCGCGTGCAGGCGGCGGACATGCTTGCGACGCGCCTGCTCTCAGCCGAGCGCGCCGTCGTCTTGGGCGCGGGCCACTTGCCGAATCTGGACAATCCGGATCGCTACAACGAGCTGTGCCGGGCGTTTCTCGTTCGTCACGCGAGCTCGGACATGTCTTACTGAAGGAGCCGCCATGGCGAAGATCCTCGTTCTTTACTACAGCAGCTACGGTCACATCGAAGCGATGGCCTATGCACAGGCCGAAGGCGCTGCCCGGGTACCGGATGCGCACGTCACAGTAAAAAGAGTCGCCGAGCTGTGTCCGTTGGAAGTCGCCCGGGCTGCGGGATTCAAGCTCGACCAGGCCGCGCCCCTGGCCGCTCCGGAGGAGCTCGACCAATACGATGCGATCCTGTTTGGTACGCCAACGCGCTTCGGCAATATGGCTGCGCAGATGCGCAACTTCCTCGACCAGACCGGGGGGTTGTGGGCACGCGGCGCGCTGGTGGGCAAGGTCGGAAGTGTCTTCTGCAGCACCGCAAGTCAGCACGGTGGCCAGGAGACCACGATCACTTCCTTTCACAGTACGCTGCTGCACCACGGAATGATCATCGTGGGACTGCCATACACGTTCAAGGATCTCGCCACCATGCGCGAGATCACCGGAGGTACGCCCTATGGGGCGAGCTGCGTGACGGGCTCAGGCAATGAACTGCGGATGCCGACGCCTCTTGAACTCGACATGTGCCGTTTCCAGGCGCAGCACGTGGTGCGCATCACGAAACGCCTGGTGTCAGGCTGCGCGCTCGATCGGGACGACACGTGACCTCTCCTGCCTCGGGCTTTGAGCCCTCGGGCCCCGCTAGGCTATCCTTCTGATATGCGCAGGTCTCTGACAGCTCTCGGGATGGTCGCCCTATGCCTCGGTTCACCGGCCTGCCACCAGGATTCCGGTAGCAAAAACAACTCGACGCCAATCGTTGGAGCGTGGTTCGTGAAGACTCCCGAGGCACCGTTTCAGTACCATATGTTCATTTTCAATTCAGACGGGACCATGCAGCAAGCTAATCCCGACGCGGGAGATTCCAACAGCAGCGACAGCAATGGCATGGGCGTGTGGGTGCCGGATGGCGCGCGGATCAAGGGCAAGTTCGTCGAGGTCACGGCTGATCGAACGACACGCCAGTTCGTCAGCCGGGGTGAGATTTCCTTTTTGATCAAGGTAACCGGCAACGCCTTCAGCGGCACCGCGAGCGCAACCTTCTACGATGCCGGGGAACGACAATTGAGAGGGCCGTTGGCAGCAACACTGACAGGTCAGCGCGTTGTACCTTAGCGGTTCGTGAGTTGGCTCATCGGCAAGCCGTGCCGGAGTCGCTACGCAACCAAGGTTCATCGGAACACCTGGACCTCCCATGCGTTACAGCTGGAGCTGCGGAGGTGTACCATGAAAGCTGCGGTCCATCTGCGCCCTTGGTTGGGGGCGTTCTTGCTCGTGTTCTCTGCTGCTGTTGCTGCGCAGAACGCGACCACCACTCGTCCCGTCGGTCTGCATGCGGGGCCTGACGGAACTTATCCTCTAGTTGCGCAACTCGAGGCCGATACACCTGTCCAGGTGATGGGCTGCCTCGATGATTGGAGCTGGTGCGATGTCTCTTTTGAGGACAATCGCGGATGGCTCTATGCGCCGGCGATCACATACGAGTACGAGGGCGGCTACGTTCCGCTCTATTCATATGCCCCCGGTCTCGGCATTCCCGTAGTGGAGTTTTCGATCGATGACTACTGGGGCAGGTACTATCACGAGCGTCCCTGGTACGCTCAGCGCGCTGATTGGATACGCCGCGGTCCGCCCCGCCATGCGCGACCCCCGGGGCCGCTGCCACATGCCGGCCCGCCACCGCGCCCAGTGCGCGCAGACAGGCCTCGCGAGGAATCCCGGCCTGAACGGCCTCTGCGCCTGGGCAGCGCCGAGCCCCGCCATCAGGAGTCAGACCGGCATCATGGAGTCAGAGAGGACGGGGATGCCAGACCGCCTGAGCCACGTTCTGAGGAACACTTGTCCCCAGCAACTCCGCGCAGCACTGAGGAGCACGCAAACGCAACCGAGCACGCGTCACCTGCGGCCCATGATGAGCATACACATCCCGCACAGCACGCAGCACCTGCGCCGCATCGGGAGCGCTCACGCCCACAAGGGCATCCGACACCTCCAGAGCATGAGGAACACTCTCCTTCGCCCCCGAGATAACGGCAGCTCCCCCGTCGCGTTCGGCGGCCAGCAGTTTTGAGGGACTGCCGCAAGATCATCATGGCGCTGGCCTGTCGGGATCGAGCGACATTATGTCGCGTGCTTCAGGGCCCGTGAAATGCGTCACGGCCTGTGAGCACTATGTCAATTACGGTAAGCGCCTGCCGTGTTATGGGAGTCAGGCATGTTTGCAGCGCTTAAGATTGTTGGCGTGCTCGTGATCGCATGCGGCTCGGCGATCGCTGCCATCGTGGAATCCACACACCCCGCATTTTGCGCCTGCTTCTGCATGGCGTGCGCCCTCGGTGCGATCGCCGCTGAAACCCTGAGAGTCCGCCGTCGACGCTCGGTTCGCTGGTCAGCGCGACGGGCCGGTTTTCGCGAACCCATCGCGGTGCGCCCCACTGCCGCGGGGCGGCCCAACCTGCCATCGAGGCTGAGCGCGCCCATCGGCACAGACCGTTATGAGGGCCGGGTCAACTGAAGGACACCCCAACGACTCTTCAGTGCAGCGCTATGGCGTCAATATCGATACCGGTAGCTTGCTCATACGCACTAAGCAACCGCTCTACTGACGGCGCGCGGTCTTTGTCACTCAATACTGTCCACAATTGTACGGCCGCGTCGACGTCCGGAACATAGCCGAACGTTACGCATATGAAGATGCCGTCCGATTGGTGAGTCAGCCAATAGGCGCATCTGCGCCTCTCGTCGTACTCCATGCCGTTCTGGCCCGGCAATTCCGCAAGTTCTCGAGCTTGCGCGGCGACAGCGACGGGTAAGGGCATCAGCAGGGCTTCCATGGCCGTCGAATCGCTGACGCGCGCCTGGGCCGACCATATCGCCTGCTCGTCTGTTATTAATTCTCGTGCCATATGTCGTAGCCTCCTGCCTAACACACTACAGCGAAACCTGGCTTCATGACCAACATAACCGCAGATATTCGCGTTACGTCAAACGAGCGCGCTTAACCCGGAATCTGACGACCCCGCCGAGCTCGACATACTCGACATACTCGGCATATGTAAGGAGCCGATCGGTGTGTCCTGCAGGCGGACATATGGCCGGCCGCCGGGCAGGATGATTCGCCCCACTGCGAGCCGATGCGTCGCTGGCTGCGGATGTCGTGTGCGCGTCAAGCCAACGCTCGCCTCGAGCTTCATCTGAAGCCAAACGGTGAATGTGGGTCGGCATGCCTGCCATCCACTTGTTCACAATGTGAGGCCGGCGCGTATGGATTACAGTAGTTCCCTCAGGTTCGCGCGCGCTTGCGACCGGGCCTTGACCGGACGATCAAGCCGCGCAGAGCGCACGTACGCCCTACTGCTGGCGATGCTTGAAAGCAAGCGTGCCGCAGCTCAAGGAAGCCCATGCTCTCGAGGAGAGCACAGTGTCGATGAGCAGCTCACAGGTTCGGATTCTCGCCGCCGGGGGGTGCTCCGCCGTGCTGCCCCTGCTGGCGCGCGTATCGAGAACGGGACCCAAGTTTCAAATGCGGCAATTCGCCTTCACGGAAGAGGTGGCCTCCCATCTGCAGGATTGGGCTCCCGACGTGCTGTTCGTGGATGCGGACTGCACCAGCTTCTGTGCACCGAAGGCCTGTCGTGCCCTGAAAGAACATCCCGTAGCGAGGCTGTGGCCACTGTTCGTGGTGAGCTGCAGCGCGCGTGCTTGCAGCGAAGCTCTCGCTGCGGGCGCGGATGACTTTCTCACGCCGCAGACTCCCGCCGAGGTGCTGTTGAATCGTCTTCAGGGGCTTGCACAACTCAGTCTGGCACGGCGGGAGGCTGCAGCGGCAGTGCTCGAAACGGATGACTCGCAGCACGAGAAGGTCCGGCGGATGGTGCGCCGCTGCCTCTTGCCCCAGCCGGCGGATCGGATGCGCGGGACGGGCGCAGCGCACGTCGGCCCGGAAATCTGTGCCCGCGCTGTCATCCTGGTCGCGGGCCTGCGCGGCTACGGCCGCATCCTGGAACGATTGAGTTCTCAGGATCTGGTTCCCTTGCTGAATGAGTACTTCTCACTCCTCACGCAGATCATCTATCGGCACGAAGGCACAGTCGTGCACATGGCCGGAGACTCCTTGCTGGCTGGCTTTGGCGTATCACACGAGCAGTCCGACAGTCCGGTGCGGGCTATCCGCACGGCACAGGAGATGCTGGCTCGCTTTGCAGAGCTCGCAAGGGTCTGGCGCGAGCGCGCCCGCCTGCTAGCAGGCCTTAGTGTTGGCCTGCATGAGGGGACCGTGGTCGCAGCGACCGTGGGCTCACCCCTGTTCATGAACTACACGCTGATCGGCGATGCCGTCACTAGCGCGTCGCGGCTATGCCAGCGTGCCCGTGCGGGCGAGATTGTGTTGGCAAGCACGCTCAAGCATGCACTCGAGACTCACAACCTTGAGCTTCCGGCAGTGCAACTGCCGCCGATCACCTTGCGCGGTCGCTCCGAGCCCATCGATATCTTCTGCGTACCCGTTAAGAAGCGTCTGGATCTGTCCGATTGCCTGGCTCCGCCCGCGGTTGCCGACCAGAGACTCCTTCGGCAGGAGAAGGAGGCAGTCGGCTCACAGTGCTGAGCCACTGGCACGTCAGCTATGGCGATCCACGCGGCAGATTCGTTTACGCGCGCGTCAAGTACTCTCTGCATTGACTAACACCTCAGGAACCTCGCTCGAGATACGCTTGCAGCCAGGCCAGGATATCCGGCCAGCCCCGGTGCTGCGCACGCGAGCTCTCGGTGGTCAAGCCAGAGTGCGTCAAGCGGACCGTTGTGACGCCCGCCCTCGCTTGCAGCTCGAGGCGGACGAGACTTTCCAACCCGGGTTCCTGCCAGCTCGGAAGCCATGTAAATGCGAGCAAGCGCGGCCGTTCGATCTCCCGATAGACGCCCTGCACGGTAAAGGGCCTGCCACCCACACCGACGCCGCGCATGAGCCATTTGCCGCCGGGGCGCAGGTCAGATTCCATGTGCGTCGTCTTGAAGCGGTCCTCGGCTCCCCACCACTTCACACGCTGCTCCGGACTGGTCAGCGCGGCGAAGACGCGCTCGGCATCCGCCTGGATCGTGATTTCCTGGACGATCGTATCGTCTGCGCTCGTGTGACTCATCGATCCTCCTCTACATGGTTCTTGAGCTCGCGCAGCGTCCCGCTCCAGAAGACCTGGTAGTCGCGCAGCCAGTCGTTCACCGTATGCAGCGGCCGGGCATTCAGCCTGCAAATGCGAGCCGTGCCACGCTGGTGCGCGACGACCAGGCCCGCTGATTTGAGTAATCTGAGGTGCTTCGAGATTGCGGGGCGGCTGGTGCGGAAATTGCTGGCGATCTCACCCACTGCATGCGGGCGCTCGCGCAACAGGTTCAGGATCTGCCGCCGCGTCGGATCGGCGATCGCCCTGAAGATCGCCTGGCTCTGCAGCTTCTTCGTGGTAACCATACGGTTACCTATAATGTAACCACCTGGTTTCGCCTGTCAAGCCTGCGGCGCGCGACGAGGCGTCGGCCGTCCGGTTGCCGTGGAGCGCACTGTTGCTTCGGCGAGATACCCCATCGCAGACTCGATGTGCGCTCGGCGCTCCGTGACGGATGTCTCGACGTGGGGATCAACCCCACATTACCGCCTCACTCCCTGGGTGGGGAAGTCGCCACCGGCGCGCGTTTCTGCAGGTGGCGCTCAAAATAGGCATCGGTGGCCCGGAAGAACGCCATCCACGATGCGTAGCGCGCAAGATCGTGAATCTCATCGGGCAGCAGCATCTCATCGTGGTCGATGTGATGCGCGCGTAGAGCTTCGATGAGCTCGGACGCCTGTTGGGAGGGAACGTCGCGGTCATCGTCGGCCTGCACGATCAGTACGGGCGACTTCCACTCATCAATGGTTGCGACAGGCGAAGACTGAACGGCTCGGTGCACCGCCTCCGGACTCTCGATGGGAACGCCGACGGAGGCGAGAAACGTAGCCCAATTGTACAAGCCCGCGTAGTCCACCCCTGCCGCCAGAGCGTTGGATGCGCGCGCCAAACCCAGCGCTGTCATCAGTCCCCCGTAGCTGCCTCCCCAGATACCCAGCCGGTGCGGATCGACATCCTTGCGTGTTTGCAGGTAGGAAATCGCGCCCAGCAGATCGTTCAGCTCGCTGCCCCCCGCGGGGCCAAAATCCTTCGCCTCGCGATAGTCGTGGCCGTAGCCGATCCCGCCGCGATAGTTGACCGAGAGAACGATGTAGCCCTCGGAAACGAAGTACTGGTTGAGCGCGTACATCCAGTTGTAGGCGCTCATGGGATGGAATCCCAGGAGCATCTGGCGCCGAGGTCCGCCATGGAAGAACAGGATCGCCGGATGCAACGCGGGGGCACCGCGTTCCCGCGGCAGAAAGATCTGCGCGTGCGCGGCCTGGCCATCCTTGGCTGTGAAGCTCACGGCCTCGGGTGTGACCAGCGCTGAGGTGGGGAACGAGTTGGGAATGAGCTGCGGCGCGAGCGGTTGCCATCGGCCACCGCTGAGCATGACGGGCTGCAAAGGCCTGTTCGCGTCGCTGCGCAACGCGAAGATCGCCCCGTCCGCGCTCGCCTGAGGCATGTCTTCGATCGCCTGATCAGTGCCCAGGCGCAGCGGCTGTCCGCGGTCGGCATCGACCGTCCAGATGTGGAGCCGATCGGTGTCGTCCTGGTTCGAGGAATACGCCAGTCGCCCGCGATCGGGACTGAGGATTAGATGCGCCACTTCGAATGGACCCGAGGTGATCGCGCGAGCCGTTCCGCCCTGCGCGGGCACGGTATAGAGCTGTAGCCAGCCGGTCTTTTCCCAGGGAAACACCAGTCCACCCTGCCGGCTCCAGAACAGGTTATGTTCCGACTGCATCGGCTGGAAGACACTTCCTGTACCGCCATCAGCCGTCCAGATGCGCCGCCCCTCGCCCGTCGCCGCATCCGCTACCCAGATGGACCACGGCTGGCCGGTGCGCTGGGAGACGAATTCCGGATTTTTCTGCGAAGGGATGCGGATGAACGCGATCTGAGAGCCCGTCGCGGAAAACGCTGGCGATGTGTCTTGATCCAGACTGGGGCTCATCCACGCGATGCGCTGACTGGCGAAGTCATAGACGCCCAGCACAGCGTGGCGCTCACGCGCGCTGACGAATGCGAGCCGCCGCGCATCGGGCGAGAATGTCACCGAGGCAATCTGACCCAGATCGACGATCAGAGGTTGCGCTGCGGACTGCCCGGTGGTCCCCACGGTCCAGATTCGCTGCTTGTCCATGAAGACGAGCCGGCCGCCATCCGGTGAGAAACTGGCGGAGTGTCCGATACCCACTTTGTGAGCATCGCCGCCGCCCGTGGAAACCACCCACACTTCCCGAGGGGTCGGACCTTCCGGAGCACTGTTGACATTGGCTGGCCGCTCGTCCTCCAGCGAGCCGCCCCGGGTAAAGGCGATCGCTTTAGCATCCGGCGACCAGGCGAGCTCCCCGATATTGAAGCCGTCGTCCCCGGAGAAACCGGTGATCGCGCGCGCCTTCATCCCATGCGCGGCATCGGCGACCCACACATTGCGGCATCCCCGGACATCGAAAACCCAGGCGACAGCCTTGGCCGTGCTCGAGGCGAGCAGTTCCGAGGGGAAGGGAGCCTGCATGACCTGCTCGATCGTGAACGCGGCCGGATGGGTCGCGGCGGGTAAGGCCTGCAGCAGAGAGGCGCTGAACAGGGCAGCGCAGAGCAATCGGCTGGGGGCCGAAGGGGATTCGATCATGTTGCTATCCAATGATGGCCCGGTAAGGGGTACGGTTGCTTCGCGTGCGGCGCCTGCGGTTCTTGGAGAGCATCCCGCAGGGACTTCCCCAGGTCCCTTGTCAGGCGGCTAATATCCTGATAAAAGAATAATGACCTGATAGGAGAATCCGTGTCAACCCGAAATGCTGGACCTGCAGCAGAACGGCTGCCTGTCGTGAGCTTTCTCGTCCTGACGCGCCCGGCGCCGGACTCAACACGGACTCATGGGTGTTCAAGGCATGATGATGAATTCCGCCTCGCGCAGCTTGCTACCGGCGCAATTGCCCCAGCCCTATCTACTGTTTCTGGGCGACATCAGGGAGCCGGGGTACGCAAAGACTGCGTTTGGTCTGCGCGACTGGGCTCCGGAGCGGTGCATTGGCGAATGGTCATGCGATGATGCCTCGGTCACGACGGGCCTTGCGCGGCTGACGCCGAAAGAGGCTCGCGCCAGGGGAGCGCGCGGTCTCGTTATCGGTGTTGCGAATTTGGGCGGCGTGATTGCAGACAGTTGGATACCGTTGCTGATCGAGGCGCTGGAATCAGGTCTGGACATCGTCAGCGGGATGCACGTCAGGCTCGGGGACGTGCCGCGATTGAAAGCCGCGGCGCAACGCTTTGGGCGCCGATTGATCGATGTACGCGTGCCGCCACGCCACATCCCGGTTGCCTCGGGCAGGAAGCGCTCAGGCAAGCGTTTGCTCACCGTGGGCACCGATTGCGCGCTGGGAAAAAAGTACAGTGCGCTGGCTATCGCGCGCGCCTTTGCCAGGCGCGGCCTGCACGTCGATTTCCGGGCGACGGGCCAGACAGGCATTCTCATCGCCGGCAGTGGGATTCCAATGGACGCAGTGGTGGCCGATTTCGAGGCCGGGGCAGCCGAGATCCTGAGCCCGGACGCGCCCGCGCAACACTGGGACGTGATCGAGGGGCAGGGATCACTGTTCCATCCGGCCTATGCAGCCGTGTCCCTGGGACTACTGCATGGCAGCCAGCCCGACATTTTCGTGGTCTGTCACGAGCCTGGGCGCGAACGCGTATTGGGACATCCCGGCTATCTGTTGCCAACCATCGAGGAGACGATCGAGCTGACCATCCGGCTTGGCCGGCATACGAATCCGGCGATCCGCTGTGCCGGGGTCTGTTTGAACACAGCGCGCCTGGACCCGGCTGCCGCGCATGAGTTGTGCGCCCGGGAGCGCGCGCGGCTTGGCCTCGCGGTGGCCGACCCGATACGTGGCGGCACGGAGTTCGACCAGATTCTCGACGCCTGTCTGAGCCCCGTGCGCGCCTTTGACGCCGCCATCGCCTTGACTCCCGTGTCAGGCTCATGACAGGCGCGGGCGTCTCTTCGCGGTTTCAACGCTTCCTGCTGCCCGGCTTTGCATTCAAGGCGGTGGTCATCGGCGGCGGCTATGCCACCGGGCGTGAGCTGGCCGAGTTCTTCCTGCCCAGCGGCCCCTGGGGCGGACTCGCCGGCATGTTGCTGGCCATGGCGATCTGGAGCGCCGTCTGCATCGTCACTTTCCTCTTCGCCCGCGCCAGCGGGGCGCGCGACTATCTGACCTTCGTTCGCGCCCTGCTGGGCCCGGGTTGGGTCGTGTTTGAAGCGGCCTACCTTCTGTTCGTGATTCTGATCCTTGCAGTCTTCGGCGCAGCCGCGGGCGCCATTGCCGAGGCGACGTTGGGGGTCCACAGGATCTTCGGCACACTGGCGTTATTGACGGGAATCGCACTGTTCGCGGCTTTCGGCAATACATCCGTCGAGCGCTTGTTCAAGTACGTCACGTTTCTGCTGTATGGAGTCTACGTGTTGTTCGTGTTACTGGCCTTGACTCGTTTCGGCGGCCGGATTGCGCAAGGATTCTCGGCACCGGCATCGATGGATGGATGGGCACTCGGCGGCCTGACCTACGCCAGTTACAACGTCATCGGAGCCATCGTGATTCTTCCTGTGTTGCGGCATCTGACGAGCGATCGTGATGCCGTGATTGCGGGTCTGATCGCCGGTCCGCTTGCCATGATTCCGGCGCTGCTGTTCTTCACTTGCATGCTTGCCTACTATCCGCAAGTGACGACGGCAACCTTGCCGTCGGACTTCCTTCTGCAACGCCTCAACCTGCCGCTCTTCCACCTGCTTTTCCAGTTGATGATCTTCGCGGCCCTGCTCGAGAGTGGTACGGGGGCGGTACATGCGATCAACGAGCGGATCAATCATGCCTGGCAAGCCCGGCGCAGAGCGGCGCTTAGCGACTCCGCGCGGCTGTCCATCGCGCTCGCATTGCTCGTCGGCTGCATGCTGCTCGCCGAGCGTTTCGGTCTGGTCGCCTTGATTGCTACCGGTTATCGCGCGCTCGCCTGCGTCATTCTTGCAGTCTACGTATTGCCGTTGATGACGCTTGGCACCGCTCGACTCTGGCGCCGCCGGACACTCCAGGAGGAGATTCCGTGAAGCAGCTTGCATGTGCCGCGGCCGATCCCCGGCTTTAGATCGTTGGCTCCGCTCCATTTTCCGCCAAGCTGATCAGCTCGTTCGCAAGGTTGGGATCTTCGCTGGAACAGACTGCAAGCACGAGCGCGCTTTCGCAGTCCTTCGCGACGTAGGCGTGCCCCATAGTGCTGTCGAGGTAGACGCCCTGGCCCTTCGTAAGCGTGACCGAGACATAAAACTGCAGGTGCACCTCGATGCTTCCCTCGAGAACGAAGACGAATTCCTCGCCCTGATGCCGCAGCGGCTCGCCGAACTCGGCGATGTCGTGGGAGCGGATGCGGGCAATGATCGGCACCATGCGCTTCTCGCGCAGATCTGCGCACAGATACTCGTAGTCATAGTTGGGCGTCGCGACCTGGATGGAGTTGCCCGCTCTCGTGAGGCTCCTGCGGGCCGTCACCACCGGTGGTGCGTTGGGTGGGGTTTCGTGGGCCAGGAATTCAGCCAACGTCAACCCGAGTCGCGAGGTGAATTGCTGCAGCTTGTCATAAGTGAGCGAGAGCTTGTCTGCTTCGACTTTCGCCAGCGTCGAAAGGGGAATTCCCACCTTCTCGCTCATCTGGCGCAGAGTCCAACCCTTCTGCTGTCGCAACAGGCGGATCAGGCTCCCCAACGTGCTGCTTTTACGGATCATCTTCGGCACGCTCTTCGAGCATCGACTCCCTGGCGCTCATGCTAGCACGCCTCATCCGTAGTGCCACCCAAGCAGATTCCACTGCCAGAAGAACACGCACAGTACGAGGGCGGCGAGCAGGACGAGTGTGTAACCAATGCGCCGGCCGGTGCTCCAGAATCGTGAGCGCCATACCCTGCCCGTGACGACAATGAGCCAGACACTGAGCGCAACAAACACGAGCGGCATGATGAGCGCCGCACTGAGCGCGGCAGGAATGTGCTGAGCCAGGGCATCCAATCCGGTGGCCGCGAATACACCCGCGATGACCGCAACCGTCCCCAAGGCCCAGCCGGCCACTGCGGCGCCGAACCACAGCGCGCGCTTTTCGGCGATCGGCATGACCCGGATTTCGCGCCAGCGGTAGTAAGTGGCGGCAAGCGCGCTCAGAAACACCAGCGCGGCAGCGCCGAGGAGCGTAAACCAGACCGAGCTCTGCTCGTACCAGGGTTGGCGTTCCGCTGGCATGAACGGCAGGATGTTGAAGAACATATACGTCACATGTCCGGCGGCATTGCTCCGGAACGATATCTTCCATTCGCCGTGCAGCACCTCTCGATACAGATCCGGCGCAATGGGCTCGAACTGCAGGCCATCCGGATCCAGTCCGCCGAGCAGCAGGTTGCCGTTTTCAAGCGGAGCCACCGAAAGACTCGTGAATAGATTGAAAATCTTGTCGATGTCCGAGTGATTACGGCGGGTCCACTGATAATGGCCCGCGTACCGAGTGGCGAGCGGCAGCGCCGCGGCATGAGCGAGCCGCTGCGCGCGCGGAGAGCCACGCGGGAAATAGCGATCGAAAAACGCATCCTCGACCTTCTCGATGATGCGTCGGTCCTCGGTGATGCAGGACAGGAAGAGCCCGAAGTTCTGCTTCGGCAGCAGCAGCATATCCGTGTGATAGTAGTTGGTATCGCCACCATGGCCGAAGGCGTCCAAGCCGTTGATGTCCTGATGATAGAATCCGAGCGCCATGCCGGGAAAGCGCGGCTCTGGCGCGAAGGCCGTGGCGTGCATCAGTTGCGCGGTCTGCGGATTGAGTATCCGGCGCTCTGCGTACCGGCCGTCCTGAAGATGCGCCAGCATGAAGTGCGTCATGTCCAGCGCCGAGACCGCACCGGAACCTGCCGGGCGAAAGCCGCCGACGATCTCGTACGGCTGCGCCACTTCGCCACCATTGCGGAATTTGTAGCCCGTCGTCACGTAAGGCGCGAGCCGCGCGGGGACTGGCTCCTGAACCGTCGCGAACTGCATGTCGAGCGGCTCGAAGATGTTCTTTTCGATGTACTCATTGAAGGGCGTGCCGCTGACCTGCTCGACGATCAATCCCGCGAGCGCCGCCCCATAGTTTGAATACGAAGACATCTCACCCGCGGGCCGCACCCGCGCAGGCATGTGCTCGCGCAAGGCCTGAGAGATCGGCACCTGCTTCTTGGGGTCGCTCTGGATGAGATAGCCGAGAAATCCCTCTTCGAAGCCTGCCGTGTGCGTCATGATGTGGCGCAGGGTTATCGGCTGAGGATAGGTGTCCGGAATCCGGAATCCCTTGATGTACGCGTTCACATCCTTGTCCAGATCCAGCTTCCCCTGCTCCACCAGTTGCATGACGGCCGTCCAGGTGAACGTCTTGGTGGTCGAACCGATGCGAAAGAGGCTGGTAGCCGGATCGATCGGCGTGTTTCGGGCGAGATCGCTCCTGCCGTAACCTTTGGCGAACAGGAGTTGTCCGTCCTTCACGATCGAGATCACCGCGCCGGTCACGTGATGCTCCGGCATGTCGGCGTTCAGCGCACCATCGAAGAATGCCTCGAGAGCCGGGAGGTCATTGAGATTGGCTGCCGCGGCAGAGACGGCGGTAGCGCCGGAAGAGGCACCCGCCGGCAATTGTTGGGCTGCGGGCGCTTGTTGAGTCGCCGCGGCCGGTGAGGCTGCCGGCGGGGCTGCTTCCCGGACCGCCGCGACGGCGGACATGGCAAGGGCCAGCGTGAGACAGCTCGAAAGAATTCGCATCAGGAGCCCCTGCGAACAATGCAATTTTCTATTTTGAATCTTATAGTCCCAATAAGAGAACTTCAAGCCGGTATAGGTTTGTCAGACATCTGGCGGCGACGAACGGAATCGCCAACCGATCGTCCATGCGCGTCGCACGACTGGGCATCCGGCGTGGAGCCGTATAGTGTCGTCCGCCAGTGCGCGCTGCAGAATGTCGCAGCATGCGGCGAACAACGAAACACTCAGGCGTAAATCATGACGACGCGGCGGCGCGTGCTTGGACTGATCGGTTGGGCCGTTCCATCGTGGGCGTTAGCGGTACGGGCTACACAGCAGCTCTCCCCGATCGTTGCGGTCGACGATCCTCAAGTGAGGATCCTGGAGAATGTCTGGATCCCCATGCCCGATGGCTCGCGCCTCGCGGCACGGCTGTTTCTGCCAGCCGCGCCGCGAGCAGCGCCCGCGGGGGCGGTACTCGAGTATCTCCCATACCGCAAGCGCGACAGCTATCGCTACCGCGACAACGTTGCCGGGCCATTCCTTGCAAAGTCAGGCATAGCGCTGGTCCGGGTCGATATCCGCGGTACTGGCGACTCCGACGGGACCATGATCGATGAGTACCTGCCCATTGAGCAGGCGGACGCACTGGCCGTAATCGACTGGATTGCGCACCAGCCCTGGTGCAACGGTAACGTTGGAATGCGTGGTATTTCGTACGGCTCCTTCACCGCGCTGCAGGCCGCAGCCAAGGCACCCTTGGCACTGAAGGCAATCGTCTCCACGTGCGGAACCGAGCAACGCTATCTCGATGATATTCACTATCGGGGCGGTTGCCTCATCAATGATCAGTTCGTCTGGGCCATGGAATGGCAGGTGATCATGCGCGCGCCGCCCGATCCGCTCATCGTGGGTGCGAGTCGCTGGCGCGCAATGTGGCAGCAGCGGCTGGAGGTTAGTGGGCCACTGACCCTGCTGTGGAACGAGCACCAGACCCTCGATGCGAAATGGCGCGACGGGTCGATTCAGGATTACAGCGCGATTCGCTGCGCGATCTACAACGTCGCAGGCATGCTCGATTCCTATCTGCCATCCGCGACACGGATGATGGAGCGTGCGCCGCAGGTCGCGCAAAAAGCTCTTATCGGGCCTTGGGCGCACAAATGGCCGGGCTATCCGCAGCCGGCGGGGCATCGGGGCGTACCCACCGCGGCCGCCAATGGAACTCCGGGCCCCGGCGTCGATTGGCTCCCCGTCGAGGTGCGCTGGTGGCGCCACTGGCTGCTGGGCGAAGCCAACGGCATCATGGAGAAGCCGCAGATCTGGGCGTTCCGCGAAGACCTGCCCCCGGGTGTGAGCTATCCACGCGACACGATCGGAGCCTGGGTGTCCGAGCCGAGCTGGCCCAGCCGGAATATCCAGGCACGCGTGTGGCATCTCAACTCGGACGGTCTCGCAGAGCAAGCCGGAAGACGGACCCTGCTCGCACACCACACCGACCTCACGATCGGCTTCGCCAACCGCTGGTCGGGTGCGTCAGGCGATCCTCAGACGTGGTGGCGCGACCAGGCGGCCGACGACGCTCGCTGTCTGCGTTTCGATTCCGCACTGCTGGAGGAGCCGATCGACATCATGGGCGAGCCGATCTTCAACGTGCGGCTGCGCGCCAACAAGCCGATCGCGAAACTGTGCGTGCGGCTGACCGAAGTCACGCCGGACGGGCGCTCGAATTTCGTCAGTTTCGGACTGCTCAATCTCACCCATCGCGATAGCGACGAGGCACCGGCTGCACTCGTTCCGGCGCGTGACTATGACGTGCGGATCAAGGGGCACTTTGCCTGTTACCGATTCTCGCGCGGCAGCCGCATCCGTGTGGCGCTAAGCGAGACCTGGTGGCCGGTGGTATGGCCCTCGCCCGAGCCGGTGACCCTGCACGTGACCGCAGGAGTCTCGACGATCGAGTTACCGGTGCGACCCGGCGGAGACAGCCAGACCCCGCCGTTCGGGGTCTTTCACGACCGCTACGCCGTGGCAGGCACGTGCGCGGCGCCCTATCTGGACCCATTCGAGAACGTGCAGATATCCGGTGATCCGGGCAGCCGAACCTACTCTCTGACCGAGGGATCCCTCGAGCCGAAGGGCGAGCCGATCGACGGCAACCCCACACTCTACAAGGAGGCCTATCGGCTGCGCCGATCGATTCGCGAGGACGATCCCAATAGCGCTCAGATGGAAGCAGAGGCGATCAACACCTACGAACGAGGCGACTGGAACGTAAAATTGCGTGCCTGGAGCCTGTGCAAGTCAACCCCGACGCACTTTCTGTGCTCGGAGACCTTCGAGGCCTGGGAGGGGGGCAAAGTCGTTTTCTCGCGAGCCTGGGACCGAAAAATCGCGCGCCTGCTCGTCTGAGGCGACGCAACCCTTGCGCCGGGCATCCGGGTGGTTGAATCAGCCGCGCCGCCGAGCGCCGAGCAGATAAAACACCGGCATCACCACGAGCACCAGCGGCAGCGCCGCAATCAGCCCGGAAATGATGGCTATCGCGAGCGGCGTCTGCATTGCCGATCCGGTGCCGATGCCCAGAGCGAGCGGCATCAGGGCCAGTATCGCAATCAGCGCCGTCATCAGAATGGGCCGCAGGCGCCGCCGGCCGGCGAGCAGCAGGGCCGCCGCGTCCCCTTCCTGCTCGAGCTCGGAAAAGTAGAACACCGCGATCTCCGCGACGATTCCCACGATCATCGTCAGGCCCATCATGGCCGATATGTTCAGCTCGGTGTTGGTCACCCATAAGCCGATGAACACCGCCGCGACGGACAATGCGACCGTAGCCAGAATGGCGAGCACGATCGCCCATCGCTCGTACAGGTACAGAAGCAGCGAGGTTACGAGCAGCACCGCCGCTGCGAACACCGCGGCAAGCCCGCGGAATGAGCGCTGTTGTTCCGCGTAGATACCACCATACTCGACGCGCAGCGACGGCGGCAGATTCATCGCGGCGACCGCGCGTTTCACATCCTTGATCGCGCTGCCCAGGTCGCGGCCCTCCAGGCGAGCCGTGACTGCGACCATCTGCTCGAGATCCTCGCGTTGCAACTGCGGCTGACCTGCCGCGATCTCGATGTCTGCGATGCGCTTCAGAGGCAGCTGGTGGCCATCAGGGGAGCGCACGCGCAGCTCGCCTACGGACTCGATACGCGTACGCAGATCCTGTGGCGTCCAGACGCGCACGCCAAGAAGCTTCTCACCCGCTTGGATCTGTCCCGCCAGGGTTCCTGCCAGCAGGGTCCCCGCCTGTTTCGAAACCTCATCGGGGTCCAACCCCTCCACGGCCGCACGAGCCCGGTCGATGCGAACCTCGATCGCATCGCCCGCAATCCGCAGTCCGTCCTGAATCTCCACTACACCGGAGATCGTGCCCAGTTGCTTCGCGACCCGCGGCGCCAGCGCCTGAAGCTGTGCGAGGTCGGGACCGAACAGCTTCACCTCGATGGGTTGCGGTACCGCGGTAAGATCGCCGATCAGATCCTCCATGAGCTGCACGGTCTCGATCGTAAGCCCCGGTATCTGCTTTTCAGCATCCGTGCGCAGATCGGCCATGATCTCTTCGATGTCGCGCCGCGGGCCGGACTTGAGCTTGATGAAGAAGTCGCCTTCGTTCGCCTCGGTCAGGCCACCACCGAGCTGCAAGCCCGTGCGGCGCGAGTAGCTGTCCACCTCGGGCAGGTCCCGGATCAAACCTTCGAGCTTGCGCAACAGGCGGTCGGTTTCCGATAATGAGGTGCCGGGCGGCGCGCGATAGTCGAGGATGAATCCACCCTCATCCATGTGCGGCATGAATCCGGATGGCAGCCGCCACAGCGCGATTCCTCCCAGCGCGAGCAGCACCAGCGCCCCGATCAGCATTCCGCCGGGATGGCGCAGGGCGGACTCTCCTATGCGCGCGTAGCGCTCGGTCAGGCGTCGAAACCAGGTCTGTTCCGGGGAATGCCCCGCATCGCCACGACGCTTGATGAAGCGGTCGGTCAGCAGCGGAACTCCTACGAGTGCAATGAAGAAAGACACCACCAGCGAGCAGGCCATCGTCAATGCCAGCGCCTTGAAGAAGCCACCGGTCACCCCGGACAGGAACGCCAGGGGCACAAATATGACGACGGTCGCGAGCGAAGAGCCGAGCAGTGGTTTGAGCATTTCCTGGGCTGCTGCCAGTAGCGAAGTGCCACCGGCGTTCGTGCCGCCACCCGGCTGGCGTTCGGCGCCAGGCGCCTCCTGGCTCGCGCCGGCGCGCTCGTGAAGCCGTCGGACGAGATGCTCGACGATGACAACCGCATCGTCCACGACGAGACCCACGGCTGCGGCCATGCCGCCCAGCGTCATGATGTTGAAGCTCATGCCGAACACGGCAAGCAAAAGCGTCGTAATCGACAGCGTAACGGGAAGCGCTATTGCCACGACCATCGTCAAACGCAGATCTCGCAGAAATACGAGCAGTACGATCCCGGCGAGAATCGCGCCGATGAGGATCGCGTCACGGACACTGCCCGCGGCCGCAGATACGAGCTCCGACTGATCGTAGAACGTGCCGACCTTGATCTCTCGCGGCACCTCCTGCGCGTGAGCGGCCAACTGCTCGCGCACCATTTTCACCAGGTTCACCGAATTGGCCCCACGAGACTGGCGGATATTGATGAGAACAGCGTCGTGGCCATTCGCGGTCACGCGCGTCCACTGGGGTGCCGTACTCAACTGCACGTGAGCCACATCGCCCAGCCTGATCGCGCCCGTCGGACCCGCCTTGAGCATTGTGTTTGCGACGTCGTCCGTGGATCGCAGCCGGCTGTCCGCCATCGTCAGGTACAATCGATAGCGGTCTTCCAGGCGCCCCACCGCCGCCACGACATTGTTGGCGGTGAGCTCACGGCTGACGTCGTCGACGGATAAGCCGGCAGCCTGCAGCCGCTCGGGATCCACGAGCACCTGATACTCGGCCACGCGCCCGCCAAGCACCTCCACTTGCGCAACACCGGGGATCGCTGAAAGGAACGGACGCATCGTGTAATACGCCAGATCACGGATCTGGGTGAGATCGCGAGTATCGGAAGTCAGGGTGAGTCCGAAGATGGGGAAAACGGTCGGATCCATGCGGCGCACCTGAAACCGGATCCCGGGCGGCAGGTCCGGCAGCGCTCGATTCAACGCGGACTCGACCTGCAGCTGCGCGGCCACCATGTCGGTGCCCCAGGCGAAGTTCAGCGAGATGTCCGCGACGCCGCGAGAGCTCCTTGACCGAATGCTGCCGATGTCCGGCACCTCCCGCAGAGCCTGTTCGAGCGGCCGCGTGACCTCGATGACCATTCGGTCGGAGGGCCGATCACCCGCATCGATGTTGACCGCGATCCGCGGAAAATCGATGTTGGGAAACAGTGCGACCGGGAGCTGCCAGGCGGCCACTGCCCCGCCGAGTGCCGCGATGGCAATCAGGAACAGGACGGACCGGCGATGCGCGGCGAGCCAGGCGCTCACGATGCGTCAGCACCCTTCTCGCCGGCCGGCCCGGCAACCCTGATCGCCATGCCGTCGTCCAGCTCATAGTTTCCGCCGACAATGACCGGTTCGCCCGCCTTCAGGCCTTTGACGATCTCGATCTGTTTGTCATCGACCAGCCCCGTCGTGACCGGCCGCCGGTGAGCCTTCCCCGCATCCGCAATGAATACGGAGGGCTGCTGATCCGTGTACAGGACCGCCGCGCGCGGCACCGTGATCGCATTTTCATGAGTGTCGATTACGATCCGCGCACGCACCGCACTGCCCGGAACGAGATTGGAGACCGATTCGGGTTGCGCAACCGCTGCAGCAAGCCGGGTCTGCGGGTCCACGCGCGCGTCAACCTCGGTAATGCGGCCACCGGTGCTGTGGCTGCGAGTCATCAATGCCGAAAGGGTCACCGCTTGTCCACTAGTGACGCGTAGCGCGTCCTCGGGCTCCAAGCCCACTCGGACGTACACGGCTTTGGGGTCGGCTATCCGCATCAGCAGCGTACCCGGCGCAATCACATCTCCCGGCTGAGCGGTGAATGCGTCAACGGTGCCGGCGATCGGAGCCCGCAAAGTGATTCCCGCAGCGCCAATCCGGGAGTTCAGGCTGTCACGTAACGCAACCGCGCTCGCGGATGCCGCCTTCGCCGCGCGTAACTCTGAATCGGTTGCAAGGCCCTGCGCGTGCAGCCGACCGACGCGCTGCGCGTCGGCCTCCGCCACCGATGCATCGCGCGAAGCCTTGTCAACATCCAGACGCGAAGTCGCACTCGGTTTCAGCCGTGCGAGTGGCTGTCCTTCCTTGACGGACGTGCCCGGCAGCACGAACCGCTCTGCAACCTGCGACTCCACTTGCACCGTGAGCGCGCGAGTCTGACCTGGCACGAACTCTACCGTCCCATAAGCGATCAAAGCCTCTTCGATCGAGTGCCGCGCAGCCGGTTGCACCTGGACTGTCGCCGTCGGCGCAGGCTGCCCCTCATCGGCCGCATTCTTGCAGCCCGACAGCGCGCCGACTCCCCAAAGCACCATTGCGAAAACGCGAACAGGATTCATGGGCCTCCCAGAAAGTCGGATACGGGCGAGCCGGCGGCCAGCGCGAGCGCAATGCGCTCTTCGGCACAGGACTGCTCGAGTGCCAGCAGGGCGATCTGTTTGTCGAGAGCCGTGGAACGCGCTGCCTCTGCCGTCGGTTGAGTGACGTCCCGAAGCTTCGCCGCATCCTCCAGCGCCCGGGCGACCCGCTCGATCGCAGGGATCTGCTGCGCGAGCGCCGCGCGAGCCTGCTCATCCCGGTCGAGGGACGCGACCAGCGCTGCGATATCGGCCCGTGTCTGATGCAGCCGCGCCGCGAACTCCGCCCGCAGGCGGGTTCTGTCGGCCTTCGCGCTGGCGATCGCGCCGCGGTTCCGGTTCCACAGCGGCAAATCGAGATTGACCGCCGGACCGAGCGTATGAACATTGCTGGTGTCGCTCGCCCGATTGAGCGTAATTCCGAGCTTCGGATACTGGCCGAGGATCGCACGATGCAGCGATGCTTCCTGGCCCGCGTAGGAGTCCGCGAGGGCGGTCAAGTCGAGGCGGCGCGCCCGGGCATCCACGAAGAGTTCGTCGGCGGAGACGTGCCTCCAGACACCCAGCGGCGGCGCGTCCGCGAGCGATAGCATTTCGTCTGGCCTCAAGCCCAGCGTTTGGTTGAGCTCGAGGCGTGTAGTGTCTGCAGCACGACCGGCAGTAAGGGCGCGGTCGCGTGCATCAGCGGCCGCGATCCGGCGCACCTCTATATCACCAGCCGAGACGTCGCCAGTACGCGCGACGGTGAGCGCCCGCGTCAAAGCCTGCTCAGCCTGGTCAACCGCCCGTTTGGCTAGTTCCTCTGCCCTCGTCTGATAGACGAGCCGCACAGCAAGCAGGCGCGCCTGGCCGGCTGTCGTCCACTCCTGCCAGGCAATGTCATCTCGGGTTTGCTCCGCAGCGGCCTTCGCGACTTGACGCTCAGTGGGCCGCACGGCCAGGGCGGCCAGTAAATCAAGCGATACTGAGCCGGCATACGCATTTGAATATCCCTGGTCCAGCGGTGACAGCAGTTTGTCGAAGCCCGCGCTGATCTGCGGATCGGGCAGCAACCCGCTCGCGAACACCTGGGCATCCGCCACTCCTTGTTGAGTACGAAGCGCGCGCAGGCCGGGATTTGCGATGACGGCGATCGCCTGGATTTCCGGGCCCGTCAGGGGTGCGCTGAAGTCGAGTTTTACCGGCGGTAGCAGCGGATGATGGAGTTGGGCCGCCTTGCGGCTCAACTCCATGCGATCCGGGGATTCCAGAATTGCGTCGACGTCAGGAGAGGTCAGCGGTTGGGGATGATAGAAAGTGCATCCCCCCGCGACGGTGATCATTAAAAGGGCCACCGCGGTGGCCCACGGCGACGGCGCCGCTGTGCAGGCTCTAACGCGATGCCTCATGAGCGCACCGCTGCTCGCGGGCCCCGTTCAAACTTTTCAGCAACGGGCAGCGAACCACCTGCGGGTGGCTCCGGCTGCGCAGCCAGCGGCAATGTGATGGTAGCGACCAGACCATGATGATCGACGCGATTTTCCAGTATCGCGCTTCCGCCCAACTGCTGCACGAGAGTCTGCACTGTCGCGAGCCCGAGCCCGCTGCCAATTCCCTGCTCGCCCGGCCCACGGTAAAAGCGCTCAAAGACGCGCTCAAGTTCCTGCGGCGGCAGTCCGGGACCTTCATCCCAAACCTGAATTCGTGCGTGATCATTCACGGCGGCGGAACGGATCCGGATATGGCCGCCCACCGGCGTGTAACGCAGGGCGTTGTCGAGCAGGTTTCCGAAGATCAGGGTGAGGCGCCGTGCGTTTCCGTACACTGTGGCTCCCGAGATCGCCTCGACCTGCAGATCGATCTCACGCGCCTGTGCGGCGGCGCCGTAGAAGGCTGCCACCTCCACCAGGGTCGGATCCAGCTCCGTGGTCACATTGATCGCGCCGCTCTCCGATTCGCTGCGTGCGAGTGAGAGAAGTTGTTCGGAAAGCCGTATCACACGCCGGATTCCGGCCCGCAGCTGGGCCAGGCGCGCTGCCTTCTCATCGGCATCCGCGCCACCATCGAGTATTTCGGCCTGCAACTGCAGTGCGGTCAGGGGAGTTCGCAAGGCGTGCGCCGCATCAGCAACGAATCGCTGCTCGCGCTCCACGGCAGTCCGCAGTCGGCGCAGCAGGCGGTTGATTTCGTCAACCAGCGGCCTCACTTCGGCCGGCATGCCTTCGTCCGGCAACAGATCCAGGGACAGCGGCGGACGCAGCGCGATGGTTGCGGCTGCCGCGTTGAGCGGCCGAAGCTGCCGCTTGATCGCAAAACCGATCACGAGCGCCAGCACGGGCAGCAACAGCGCGATCGGCAGCAGCGTTGCAAGTGCGATGCCGCCCTCGGCTTCGCGAATGATATCCATTGACTGAGCGACCTCGATGCGAAGCTCCCTGGTCTGGGCCGCGAACACCCGGTAGGTGCCGCCGCCCAGCTTGAGGGTCCGGAATCCCAGCGAATCCAGCGCGGGCAGCAGGCCGCCGGCGAGCTGCCGGTTGGAACTGGACGCGTACAGGAGCTCGCCACGCGCATTCCGCACCGTGACGATGAGATCGTCGTCCTTGTCATGACTGATGTGGATGGAGGGTAATATGTCAGGATTAGCCCGCTCACCCGGCTGCAGGGCGGTCAGGAAACTCTGGCCGGCGAGGATATGTGCCACTTGCTGCATCTGGTAGTCAAGCTGTGCCTGCGTCTCCTTGTGCGCCTGCCAGTTTCCGACCGCCACGCACAACGCGCCGACTGCCCCGACGGCTACCCACAACCACACAGTCAGACCAGTACGCAGGGAACTCATGAAGCCTCACCCATCCGCCAGGCCCCGCCTCGCAAGCCTCGTGCCGCAGGCGAGCAGCGTTTGCGAGCCGCCCATCGATGCTGCCCGGACCGTAATGCCTAGTCTGGAGAAGGAGACTTAGGACAGACTTAGAACGTGTCGATCACGGTGGCGCGGATCTTGCGGCGCAGGCCTCAAGCCGCGTCGCCCGGCCCGAGCTGGAAATCACCAAGGCGGCGCTCTTCGTGAGGGCTCGGCCGAGGATGTCAGCAACAAGCCGACGCCGTGGTGTTACGCTTCCTGCCAGGAACGCATTCCACGCGGGCCTTGCCCGGCTATCTCAATGATCCTCACCTCCGTGCTGACCTGCCCGAACTGCCAGCATGCCTCGCTCGAGACGATGCCGACCGATGCGTGCATCTACTTTTACGACTGCGCAGGGTGCGGTGTGATCCTGCGGCCCAAGGCAGGCGATTGCTGCGTGTTCTGCTCCTACGGATCCGCTCCTTGTCCACCGATGCAGACAGACCCGTCCTGCTGCGGCAAAAAAACAGCCGACGACAGGCCCTCGTAGCCGCGCGGAGCGGACTCGAGCGCCCGTCACGAGCCGAGGTCGATCGAACGTGATCGTCAACACACACCGCCTGTTCGCGAGGCTTCTGTCCAGGATCCAGATCGGTGCCGTTTGCGACGTCGGGTCGATGAACGGAGCCGATGCTCTGATCTTCCGCGACGCGGCCCCACTGTCCAGTGTCTATGCGTTCGAGCCGAATCCCGACAACTACCGGCTGATGACGGCCAATCGCGTCTTTCAGGAGCGCAACATCCAGGTCATACCGCTGGCGGCGACCAACTATGACGGCGCAGCCGACTTTTTCCTCGTCGCGGCGGACCATTCGCAACGCGATGCCCGGCGCGGTATGAGCTCACTCTACAGACGAGCCGATGAGTGGGCACCAGCGGCCGTCGTGCGCGTCAAGACCACGAGGCTGGACACGTTCCTTGCCGACAAATGCCCACCGCAAGTGCGATTGGCACTGTGGATTGACACGGAAGGCAAGGCATATGAGGTCATCGAGGGTATCGGCGGTGTGGCCGGCCGCATTTATATCCTCCACGTCGAAGTAGAGACCGCACCGTGCATCGGCGCGGATCAGAAGCTCTATCCGCAAGTGAAGTCGCTTCTGCAGCGGCTCGGCTTCACCGAGTTGGCAACCGACCAGAAGCCCACCCAGATCCAGTTCAATGCCCTCTTCATTCGGTCCGGACTACCCGCCGCACTGCGGCTTCAGGTCATGGCGTGCCTGCTTCGCGCCCGGGTGCGATACCTGATTGTCAACGCCCTGCTCAGACTGTGTCCCGCGTGCATCAGGCGCTATCAAGCCCTGCGGCTCAGTTCTTCGGCGCGGCGCTCGGTGTAGCCGGGCGCTTGCGTCGCATCTAGGCGCGCGTCGAAACGCTGCGACTCCTCCGCCCGCGCGTGAACGGAATGAGCATGGGCACCTGCTTGCGGTACTCGCGATATGCACCACCGAGAGTCTCGAGAAGATCCCGTTCTTCCAGTTGGATGCCGACGAGGATGTAGCCGGTGGTGGCGATCGCGAACAACAGGTGTGTTGCGGTCATGGTCGGCGTCGACCAGAACGCGAACAATGCAATCAACGCAAGGCTCGATGCCAATACGTAGGTGCTGCGCTCCGCCGCCGCCGGGATGAACCGCTTCAGGACGCTCTTGAAGCCCTTGCGGGCCATGATGCTGTGCTGCGAAGCGAAGACGAGCAGCAGCGCGAGATCGATGACGAGACTGCTCGTGAAGTCACCCGCGGGTGGCGAATCGATCGAGCGCGGCACGAACAGGTTGGCAACGAACCCGACCGCGTACAGGATAGTCCCCAGAAAGACGCCGTAACAGGCCACGCCGTACAGGAACACAATTGAACGTTTGAGCATGGCATCCCCTTCTGGTGGGCGAATCGCGCCGACCCGCACCGTAGGCCGCAGCGTCGCACCATGGTGCCAGAGTCGTCCTGCCTGCACGTCCGCAATGCCTTACCGACAGTCCGCCTGTCGTCGGTTCCCCCGGGGCCCAGGCTAGGTTGCTGCCGCAACCTTCTCGGTGAGTTGCCACAGGCGCTCGGCCTGAGCGTCGTCCTGCGCCGTCGCCGATATCCTTCCCGGCTTGCCGAACGCCCAGAAAGTTCCGGTCGTGCTCATCAGCTCCGGCGAGGAGGCGAGATACACCAGCGTCTGCGCCCGCACCCTTGGATTTCCGCCAATGATCCGGTTGACAAGGCGTACGATCAGGGGCTTCCCCTGAAAGAAGGCAGTCCGGGTGAATCCCGGGTTCCAGGCGTTGACCGTTACGTTCGTACCCTGCATGCGCTTTGCCAGCACGCGTGTGAAGTAGACATTGCAGAGTTTGGACCTGCAGTAGGCCGCATAGCCGTTGTAACCGCGAGTTGACTGCAAGTCGTCGAAGTTCAGCGTCGCCACCATTGCCCTGTCCGAAGCCGTATTGATTATGCGCGATGGTGCTGACGCTTGCAGACGATCGAGCAAGCCATCAGTCAGCACGAAGTACGCCATGTGGTTCGTGGCGAAGGTGAGCTCCAGCCCATCCACGGTGACTTGCCGGTTGCCGCCGTACAGGGCGCCGGCATTGTTGATGAGCACATCGATCCGCGGCTCGGCCCCGGAGATTTCCGTGGCGGCGCGCCGCGTTTCGCGGATGCTCGACAGGTCGGCATAGTGGGCCGTATGGCGCTGCCCTGTTGCCAAGGCCGCGAGGCGTCGCAACTGCTCCGCGGCGCGCGTCTTGTTGCGGGCAATCAGCACGATACGAGCACCCATGCCGGCCAGCCGCTCGGCCGCGACCTGGCCGAGCCCTGAGGTGGCACCTGTGATGACGACGACTTTGCCTTGCATGATACCGCCCCGGTGAGCGATGACAACGGCGGCGATAATAGTCGGCCCTGAGGATAGGACTCAACGCGCAGGCCAGTGCCGGGGCGGTCGAGGCCGCGTAATGGATGCGTTGTCGGAGACACTCCGCGTCGTGCAACTGGTGGGTGCCATTTTCATCAACGCCCGGTTCACTGCGCCATGGTGCTACCAATCGCCCAGCGCTGACTCGGCAGCGCCCCTGCTGGAGCCCGGCGCGGAGCGTGTGGTGATTTTCCACTTGATTACCGAAGGCGAGTGCTACGTCGAGCTTGGCAAAGAGCCGCCTGCGTTTGATTGCGGGCGATGTCGTTGTTTTCCCCGAAGGCGACGCGCATCGCATGAGCTCTCAACCCGGGCTGCCGGCTGCCGCTGGCGCGCGCCTGGATGCCGTGTTGTCCCGCCGTCCGCGCCAGTTGGCCTCTGGTTGGCTGGAGTGCGCGACCGCATTGTCGGCGCTGCGTTGAATTCGCTGCATAAGCACCCCAATGGCGCATGCTGCTTGCGTCCAATCTCTTGTGCCGCAGCAACGCCTCGCTGAAGAGCATCGCCGAGGCGGTCGGCTACCAGACGGATACGGCCTTCAGCCGGGCATTCCGGCGCGAGTTCGGCTCACCGCCGGCAGCCTGGCGCAGAAGCCGCCAGTTGGCAGCGGAGCGCGCGAACTCGTAGAGGAGTTCTCTGGTCCCGCGTCGCTCAGTGCGGGCCGAGGTCATCCTTCTGGTGATAGTTGGGATACGGCGGAATCGGCGGCACGGGCACCGGATGCTCCTTGAGCTGCTCCAGGACAATCTGCACCGCGCGTTCGAGCTGAGCGTCGTGTCCAGCCGCCACGTCCTTCGGCAACTCCTCGACTTCGACATCGGGCGGGATTCCGTGACCTTCCACTTCCCATGCACCGTCAAGGCCATATACTGCGTAGCGTGGTGCGGTGACATGGCCTCCATCGATCAGTGTCGGGTAGCCGCCAATGCCGACCAGGCCTCCCCAGGTGCGTGTGCCGACCAGCGTGCCCAGCTTTGCCTTGCGGAAGTACCACGGCATGGCGTCTCCGCCTGAGCCGGCGGACTGGTTGATGATCATCGCTTTCGGCCCGAAGATCGCGCCCTCCGGATCGTGCACCGGCTCGCCGTCCCTCTCGATCGCACCGCTGAGCTGTCGTTGACCCAGCACGCTCACGATGTAGTCGGCGATGAATCCCCCTTCGTTGTAGCGCTCGTCCAGCACGACAGCCTGTTTGTCGAGCTGCGCATAGAAGTAGCGATTGAAATTGGAGTAGCCGGCACCGCCGGTGTTGGGCATCCAGATGTAGGCGACCTTGCCACCCGATAGCGCATCGACTTTACGGCGGTTCGATTCGATCCAGTCCAGGTTGCGCAGACCCTGCTCGGAATCCACCGGCACTACCGTGACATCACGCCCGTCGCTGCCGTCTGCCTTCTTGCCGACCCGCACGACCGTCTGCTTGCCCGCGGTGCCATCGAAGAAGCTGTCGAGATTGTCGCTGGCGTAGAGCTCGCGGCCATTGACGGCCAGCAGATAATCGCCCGCGACGATGTCGATGCCGGGAAGCGTCAGGGGCGCGGTGAGCGACGGCGTCCAGTTCTGGCCGTTGAAGATCCTCGCAAACCGGTAGCGATTGTGGTCCACCGTGTAATCGGCGCCGAGCAGACCGGGCTTCGGCGTGTCCTGCGCTTCCGGCGGCCCTCCCACGAACACGTGACCCAGTTGAATTTCGCCCAGCATCTCCTCGGACAGGTACGTGAACTCCTCGCGCGAGCCCAGGCCGTCCAGGTAGGGAAGATATTTCGCCTGAATCCGGGCGAGGTCGAGCCCGTGAAAGTGCGGGTCATACAGGAAATCCCGCTCGATCCGCCAGCTCTCACGAAACATCTGGCGCCACTGCGCCCGCGGATCGAGCCCGGCCCACAGGCCGCCGTTGTCGACCGGTTTGCCGGGGGAGGCGTCCGCCGCACCGGGCTTGAGCTCGGAGATGGGCGCGAGAAACCAGCTCTCATGGCGCGTATAGACAAGCTTCTCGCCATCGAAGGACACCTTGTAGGCGGACAGCCCACCGAGCACCGCCTCGGTCTTGCGCTCCTTGGTCGTGAAGCGCCACAGAGAACGGATCGGTGTTCCGCCCTCCTCGGAGGGGCGTCCGACCGCGGGCCCTTCGGCGAGAAACAGCACGCCGGTCTTGCCAACCGACAGATCGACATAGTTTCGAGCCGGGATCGGCAGGGACAGAATGCGATTTCCAATGCCGTCGAGATCGACCACGGTGGGCTTGGGCTTCTCGTCCGGCTTCTTCCTGCCTTTGCCCTTCTTCTCGTCCGCAGCGTCGGGCGTCTGCTCCTTGTCGGCTTGCTCTTTGCCGCCCTTCCCCGCGTCATCGCTTGCCGCGCTCTCGTCTTTCTTCTTGTTCTCGTCGTCGCTTTCGGGCGGCACCGGCGACGCGCCGGTCCGTGACAGGACCACTACGTAGACACCGCTGTCAGTCGCGCGATCGAGCGACGAAAGGTCGATACCGGCGTCAGACGGTCCATTGTTCGTGGAGGCGGTGAAGTAGAGGTACTTGCCGCTCGGGTCGAAAACCGGATGGGCGGCATTGCTCATGCCATCGGTGATCCGCCTGGAGGAATGCGTCGCGAGCGAGTAGAAGAAAATCGCTTGTAACTGGCTCTCCAGATCACGGGTATAGGCAATCCACTGGGAATCGGGCGACCACGACAGTTCCGTCCGGCCGCCAAAGCTGCCCCGCAGGCCGGTATCGATCTTGACTGGCTTGCCGCCCGCCACATCGACGTACCAGATCCGAAGATGCTTGTCCGTAAAGGCGATGTGCCTGGAATCGGGGGACCAGCGGGGTCCATAGTAGAACGACGGGTCGGGCCCCAGATCGATGACTTTTGGTGCCCGCAAGCCATTCTGGTCGCGCACGTAAAGTTGATACTCACCCGAGGCGTCGCTGAAGTATGCGATGGACTTTCCGTCCGGCGACCACGCGGCATCGCGCTCTGCGGTGCCCGGCGTGCCCGTCAGATTCCGAGTGTTGCCTTTCTCGGCCGGCACCGTGAAGATATCGCCTCGCGCTTCGACTACAATTCGCTCGCCTGTGGGCGACACGCCGAGGTTTTCCACTGCCTTCGCTGGAACCTTTGCGAGGCGCGGCGCGAGATGCGGCAGGTCGCCGCGGATCGTGACGGGCACGACGTGTTCCTGATGCGTTGCCAGGTCGTAAAGGTGCAGTGAGCCGAATTGCTCGTAGACCAGCGCTCCGGGACCTGCGCCGACGGTTTTCAGATCGAATCCATGATTGTCGATGACTTGCTGCACCTGCTTCGAGCCTGCGTCGTAGCTGAACAGCGAGACCGGACCATTGCGGTCCGAGAGGAAGTACACGGTCGTACCGCTCCAGACCGGATGCGAGTCGTTCGAGTTCTCTCGAGGGATTTTCTCCAGATCGAGCGTCTTGAGATTGACGAGCCAGACCGCCGTAGTCTGGCCGCCTCGGTAACGCTTCCAGGCGCGTTGCCATTGCCTGACGGGGACATAAGCCAGCGTCGTCCCGTCACCGGAGAAACTCCCCTCGTTGGCGCTCGGCAGCGGCAAGACCTCCGGAGATCCGGTGCCGTCCGCTTGCACACGGTACAGGCGCGGGAAGTCGGCGTAGCTGGAATGCTGCGAGGTGAACAGCACCTCCTTGCTATCCGGCGTCCAACCGGCGACGTGGTTGCCGGTTGGCTCCCAGGTCAGGCGCCTGGGAACACCACCGTCCGCATTTATTACGTACACGTCCGTCAACCCGTGATCCTTGGCCGAGTAGGCGATGCGCTGATGATCCGGTGAGAAATACGGCCCTTCCGCCACATGTCCGATCGAAGTCAGCCTCCTGGCCTCGCCGCCTTCTCGTGCGACGGTCCAGATATCGTCCGCGTAGAGAAATGCAATGCGGTCCGCGCTCAGGCTGGGATTACGCAGCAACAAGGGTGAGGCGCCCCAGGCGCAGGTGCACACAGACAGGCATGCAATGAGCCGCAGTGCGGCGCTCACGAACGTGTTGCGGGGCATGCGGACACCTCGAATGGTAGAACGTTCTTATTGGACGCAGGCAGGCGGAAACTATACACAATGCCGCACAGCGTTGCCGCCCCGCTTCGCATCTGCGGACCGCTCGAGGCGATTCACAAAAATTAAGATACGTCCGCAGGTCGACTGCGCAAGCAGCAGACCGGGAACGGACTTGAGCTGTGCTTCCGGCGCCGCGATCGTTGCAGAGTCGCGTGTACTATTTGAAGGTCGCGCTCACCACGGCCGAGAGGCTGCTTTCAACGCCTGATGCTGTGTAGGCTGTTATGCCGAAGTACCATGTGCCGGATGAAAGGTTACTGACCGTGTAGACGGAAAGGCCAGGGTTGGCAAGGTCCACGACATTAGTGAGATTGTTCGCACTAGTGCCGTAGTGCACGCGGTATCCCGCCAGATTGGTCAGCACCGACCCGTCGGTATTCTCGGTCGGCGGTGTCCAGTCGAGCGTCGCTGTACCGTTTGATACCTGGTTGACGGTCAGCGTGAACGCCGGCAGCGACGCGCTGTCCTTGCCATCGCTCACCGAGATGACGATGTTCGCGTAAGTCCCCGCATCGCCGGCCGAAGGAGTTCCGGTCAGAGCACCCGACGCCGTCTCGAAGTTCGCCCAACTGGGTTTGTTCTGGATACTGAACGTCAACGTAGCGCCGCTCCCACCCGCTGCCGTAGGCCTGAAGCTGTACGCCGACCCGACGTTTATCGATGCGACCGGCTGACCGGAGATCGTTGGGGCGGTGCTCGGCGCGGCGGACACCGTGATGCTGAACGCGGGCATCGAGACGGAAGCCTTTCCATCAGTGACCGTAATCACGATGTTGCTGTATTTGCCCACCTGTGCATCGGTGGGTGTGCCGGCCAGGCGGCCGTGGGAGCCGTCGAACGTCGCCCAGACCGGCCGATTCTGCACGGAGAACGTAAGTGTGTCGGCGTCAGCATCGCTCGCTGCCGGCTGGAACGAATACGCATTGCCAGCCACCACGCTCTTGGCTGGATTTCCAGAGATCGTCGGCGGATGATTCGGCATCGCCGCAACCTCGATGGAAAACGCGGGCAACGCCATCGTCGCCTGTCCATCGCTCACGCTGATCAGGATGCCGGCGAAGCTCCC
The DNA here is from genome assembly GCA_050738795.1 of Steroidobacteraceae bacterium. Classification (GTDB taxonomy): domain Bacteria; phylum Pseudomonadota; class Gammaproteobacteria; order Steroidobacterales; family Steroidobacteraceae; genus 13-2-20CM-66-19. Next base: position 66,259 of record JBOIAD010000031.1, on the reverse strand, counting down.
GACGTTCGCCGCCTGGGGGGTGCCGGACAACTGGCCCGTGCGGCTGTTGAAGCTGGCCCACTCGGGCTTGTTCACGATATTGAACGTGAGTGTGCCGCCGTCCGGATCCGTGGCGGTCGGTATGAAACCATAGGGCTGTCCCGCAATGGCGCTCGTGGCCGGATTTCCGGAAATGCTCGGCGCGTGCTCGGGCGGCGGCATCACCTGGATTGAAAAAGGCGCCAGCGCCGTCATGACCTGTCCGTCGCTCACGCCGATCACGATGTGCACGAAGGTACCAACACTGCTGAGTGGCGGCGTGCCCGTCAAGTTGCCGTCGTCCTTGCTGAAGTTGGCCCAGGAAGGCTTGTTCGCAATCATGAAAGTGAGCGTATCGCCGTCCGCGTCAGTCGCCGTCGGTGCGAACGTGTACGCCTGTCCCGCGGTAACGGTCGTAGTGGGCGAGCCGGAGATCACCGGAGGCGAATTCTTCGGCACAGGGTGTACCGGCCTGGGTGGACGCGGTCGCACCTTGAGGTTGAATGGACCGATGGCGCTCGAGGCGCTGCCATTCCACGCACTGATCTCGACGCCGGGGGTGTCGCCCACGTCGGTGTCGGCGGGTGTGCCACTCAGCCTGCCTGTCGTGGTATCGAAGGCGGCCCACGCCGGCCTGTTGGCAATCTTGAACGTGATCAGGCTTCCGCTGCTATCCGAGGCGGTCGGGGTGAACGAGTAAGGGGTGCCCGCGTCGACCGCCACGACCGGAGTTCCTTCGATGACCGGCGCCGGGACGCTCGCTTGCGCCCCCGAGTCACCGGCCAGACCGGCAGTGCCGGCGCCCGCGCTGTTGAGTAAATCATCTCCGCCGCAAGCGGCGAGGCTGACTGCGGCAAGCGCACACAACACGGCATTGCACACGTGCGTGCGTGCGACGGAAGCGAAAGATTTCATGAATTCCCACCCCGGCCAGACGCGTTGACGGTCGCCAGGGCAGCGAAGCGCGACGCGAGCGCGCGACGGGAAGTCGCCGATCGCAATCGCAATGACGGCAACTCCCGTTGATCGTGCGGTTGCCGGCAACCCCGCTATCTCGAGCCCATGGGAGGCTCTCGAGACCGGAGGCTTTGCGTCCCCGCCTTGCGGCGGGTTTGCCCTTGCGTAGTGTGTGTAGTAAAGCGCTTATCGGGTCAAAGTGCAAAATGTCTGGACACGCAGACACTTGCGGCGCGGCGCGAACAAACAAGCGGTTGCGTCACAGTTTTGACTGTGCGCCGCGCGGCCGCCGGATCGGTTACGTAGATGGCGCGATCCGGTGCCACGCATGTGTCCGGTGAACTGCACGGCGACTACGTACATGTCGCAATCGGCATTCAACCGCGGCGGTAGGCTCGCGGGACTGCGGTCCGGGCCGGCTGCGCGTCACTCGCGAACCGCGGGAATTCCAAACGTCCCCGGGACGATTTCTACGAAATTGCGCTCTTCCCGCAGGATGAGGCGCTTGCTCTGCGCCAGGGCGAAGTTCGCGCGGGCCTGCGGATCGGCCTTCAAACGGGCCTTGTAGCGTTCGTAGGCGGCGAGGCTGTCGAAGGCGATCAACCCCCACGCCACATCGTTCGTGCCCTCGTGAGGCAGGAAATACCCCACGAGGTGGCCGCCGCCGCGGGGAATGATGCGCCCCCAGTTTTCGGCGTACTTCCTGAATTCGTCCCGCTGGAACGGATCGATCTGGTAACGGATGACACAACATATCGTCATGGGTTCTGTCCTCGTGCTCTGCCCGGCTCGTGCCGCCGAGCCAAGGGCGGATGCCACGCTCATCGCCGCCATCGCCATGATCGCCTCGCGGCGCGTCGGCTGCGCCGCTGCCGGTTCTGTGATTTTCATAGGCGGCATTGTGCCCATGGTCCCGCGACGACAATTCGTCTACCATCAAAGTGTGAGTGTTGAGCAGCATGGCGATGCCGCGGTATCCAGGTTGGCGGCCTGCATTGGAGAGCCGGCGCGCGCCCGGATGCTTTATTGCCTCCTGGACGGCCACGCCCGTACCAGCACGGAGCTCGCGATCGTAGCCGAGGTATCCGCATCGACCGCCAGCGTCCACCTGGCGCGGCTCAGGAGGGAGCGGCTCGTCACGGCCGTGGCTCAGGGCAAGCACCGCTATTACAGTTTGGAAAGCCCCAGGGTGGCCGCTGCGCTGGAGGCGCTGATGGTTGTCGCGGGAGAACGCGGGAGTACCTTCGTCCCGAGCACTCCTAACCGGCTGCGCGCCGCCCGCACTTGCTACGATCACATGGCGGGTGAGATCGCCGTGTCGCTGCATGACCGCTTGATGGAGCTCGCGTGGCTCTCGGTCCGCTCGCCCGATGACACCGCGTATGAGGTCACCGCCGAGGGAACACGGGCGTTGGCGAGCCTAGGCATCGACGTCGAATCGACGCGAACGCTGCGTCGCAGATTCGCCTACGCGTGCATCGATTGGAGCGAACGCAGGCCGCACATCGCCGGCGCTCTGGGTGCCACACTTTTGAAAATCGCATTGAAGCGCAAATGGGTCATCCAGGATCTGGACAGTCGAGCCTTGAAAGTGACGCGCAGCGGGGTTGGCGAGTTGCGCGCGCGCTTTGGACTTCTGGTGCCTGACTCCTCCAGGAATTGACGCCACCGCCGTCGCGCTGTGCGAACCCCCGCGCAGCTTTCGCAAGATGGACCCTGCTCCTACTCAATCTCAACCGGCCGTCCTACATGCTTTTCCCCCGTGTCCGTGGAGCATTGTGACGGGTGAATGTCGATCCATCCCGGTGTTGCACCGGCTATTCGGGAGACGAACCATGGGTATGAACAAGGATCAGGTCGAGGGACGCGTGAAGGAAGGTGCGGGGAAAGTGCAGGAAGTGGCCGGCAGAGCCGTCGGCAACCGCACCCAGGAAGGGAAGGGTATGGTCAATAAAACCGTCGGCGCCGGCCAAGCCAAGCTTGGGGATGTCAAGGAGAAGCTGCGGGAAACGACCCGGGATGCCGAGCGAGACTCGAGGAAAGATCGCTGAGTCAGCTCATCCATGCGCCGGTTTGAAGCCGGCGCGTGGACTTGAGCTAACGCTCGTTTCCGTTCTGATCCGGCGCCGCCGGTGATGCCTTCTTCCGCCGTCAACCTGCAAGTCGCCCTTGGCGACATCACGACTCTCGAAGTCGACGCAATCGTCAATGCGGCGAACTCGTCGCTGCTGGGTGGCGGAGGCGTGGACGGCGCCATCCATCGAGCGGCCGGCCCTGAGCTGCTCGACGCGTGCAGGCATCTGGGCGGTTGTGAGACCGGGGATGCAAAGATCACCCCCGGTTTCAACTTGCCTGCGCGTTATGTCATTCACGCCGTAGGACCCGTCTGGCATGGAGGCTCACGCGGCGAAGCCGAATTGCTGGCCTTGTGCTACCGGCGATCGCTGCAGCTTGCGGCCGGGCACAAGCTTCGGTCGATTGCATTTCCGTCGATAAGCACGGGCGTCTACGCATTCCCGCGCGAGCTCGCAGCGCCGATCGCAGTCTCCACGGTGCGCAATTTTGACTCTGTCAGCGTGCGGGAAGTCGTGTTCTGCTGCTTTTCGCGCGAGGACCGCTCGATCTATCGCAGGCTGGTGCCCGGCAATCAGCGTTGAGCGAGTGGCGGCTCCCAGAAGCGGTAGGCGCAAAAGCGCTTACATTTCATTAGCTTCCGTCATACAATTCATCTGAAACCACGTGGCCCGCCCTCCTTCGCGGCCGCGCTGATGGCGCAGCGAAAACTCGAAGGCGTCGCGAGTGTCTGGTATCAGTCCGTCGCGATAGCCTGAACACCGGCTGGAATACTTACATGTCGAGCCGACCGCGATACAGTCTTGCCACGCTTCTATCGTTGTTCGTGGCGTCTTACGTCATGGCAGCCGAGGTTGCGCCGACGGCTGCTGCGGATCAGACCGACGTGCGCAAAGAGTTCATGACCGCTATCCAAGGTGTCCGCCTGAACATGCCGCAGGCCCCTGACTCGCCCGCGCTCAAACAGTACGTCATCTACGACTATCTCGTCGCCGCCAGGCTCCAGCGCGATCTTGACCTGAAGCCCGATGATGAGCTGGACAGCTCGGTTGACGCCTTTATGCAGGCGCACGCCGGGCAGCCCGTCGCGCGCAATGTGCGAAGCCAATGGCTGGCGAGCCTCGCCAATCGTCATCGCTGGGATTGGTTTCTCCCGCGCGCCGTGGATGTCACGAGCCCGGCACTGATCTGTGATCGCCTGGCCGGACAACTGGCGACCGGTGACACGCGGACGCTCACAACCGAGGCTCTGGCGCTATGGAGCCTACCGCAGAAGCAGCCGGCCGAATGCGACAGTGTATTTGCATGGCTGCGGCTCCAGGGATTGTTGACTCCAGCGCTGGCGGAGAGTCGCGCCCGCGCCGCGCTGGCCGCCGATAATCCCCGGTTGGCGCGCGACGCCGCGGCCGATGTCCCTCCGGAGCGAGCCGCGCCTCTGTGGCAGTGGGCACAGTTGCTGGAATCGCCGAAATCGGCGCTGACGATGTTGGCAACGGATGTCTCCGCGCCCGTCGAGCCAGAGGCGCTGGAAGCCGGGCTCGCGCGGCTGGCGCGTACCGATGCGACGAGTGCCTTGAGCTTGCTGCCGCCGCTGCTCGCGCGGCCGGACGTGACGCCGCTGCTTCGAGCCAGTCTTCAGCGGATTACCGCGCTCGGCGCCGCTTACGGCCGTGATCCGGCAGCCGTCGAAGCCTTCCGGGAATTGCCGATCGACGCCGTTGACGGTGACGTACAGGAGTGGCGTGTTCGAGCGGCGCTGTGGGCTGGCGAATACACCACAGCACTCGGCTGGATCACTCAAATGCCTGCGAATCTTGCCGCGCAACCGCGCTGGCAGTACTGGCGTGCGCGCGCACTCGCGGCGACGGCCGGCAGCGAGGCGGCCGCACCGCTGTATGCGCAGATCGCCGGATTGCGCGATTTTTACGGTTACCTGGCCGCCGATCGTCTGCATCGCAGTTACGCGCTGAACGCGCGCCCGTCGGCGGATGACGAAGCGCTGCAGGCGGCGCTCGCGGGCGAGCCCGGATTGATCCGCGCGCACGAGCTGTTTGACTGCGAAATGACGGACGATGCCCTCGTCGAATGGGCGGTGGCCCTGGGCAAAGCGAAACCCGCGGTCAAGGTGCAGGCAGCGCACCTGGCCACGCGCTGGGGATGGTACGCACAAGCCATCGCAACACTGGCGCAGGTTGGCGAGCTGGACGATGTTCGACTGCGCTATCCACGTCCGTACACCGCTGCAATAGCACGCGCCAGCAAGCTTACCCAGCTGCCCTCGGACTGGATCCTCGCGGTCATGCGTCAGGAGAGTCTTTTTCGCAGTGATGCCGTGTCACGCGCGGGCGCGCGCGGGCTCATGCAGATGCAGCCCGCGACCGCAGCCGCCGTCGCAAGGCGCTGGCATGTGCAGGCGCCGAAGCAACAGGACGGCCCGTTCGATGCCGACCCGGACGTGGCCCTCGGAGCCGCGTATTTGCGTGAACTGCTCGATCGCTACGGCGGACAATTGGGCCCGAGCCTTGCAGCCTACAACGCCGGCCCGGTACCCGTGGCACGCTGGCTCCCCGGCAGGGCGATGGACGCGGACATCTGGATCGAGAATATTCCGTACGGCGAGACACGCAGCTACGTACAACGGATCTTCGAGCACATAGTGGCCTTCGCCTGGGTTCGCCACGCCGAGCCTCCCCACCTCGCTGCGCTGCTGCCGCCAGTCGAGCCGACCGCGTTCTACGCCCAGGCGGCCCAGCCGCTTGCATCCCGTCCCAGATGACCTCAAGGCTCGCCGCCACCGATCTGGCCACGGCGCTGCTCGACATAGGCATCGAGAGACTCACGGATCGCGGGATCCATCGCGGGCTCCGCGTACTCCTGCAGTGCCCGCTTCCAGATGCCGGTAGCCCGCTGCGTCGCGTCCTTGGCGCCAGCAAGCTGCCAGTTCTCGTAGTTCTGCCAGTTGGAAACCAGCGGCTGATAGAAGGCGTGCTCGTAGCGCTCCATCGTGTGCGGCTCACCGAAGAAGTGACCTCCCGTGCGCACGCCCCGGATCGCCTCGAACCCCAACTCCTGCTCGTTGACGACGACGGGCTTCAGAAACTCCATCATCAGCTGCAGCATTTCGACATCGAGCACCAGTTTTTCCAGGGACGCGGTCAGCCCGCCCTCCTGCCAGCCTGCGGCGTGATACACCAGATTGCCGTGCCCGAGGATCGCCCCCCAAAGGGACATCTGGGTCTCGTAGGCGCCTTGAGCGTCTGCGGCGTTCGAGGCGCTGGCATTCGACGTCCGGTACGGGAGCCGATAGCGGCGCGCCAGTTGTCCACTCGCGATGTTGGCTTTGGCATTTTCAGGTGTGCCGAAGGCTGGCGCGCCCGAGCGCATGTCGACATTCGAAGTGAACGCACCGTACATGACCGGTGTGCCTGGGCGCACCAGTTGGGACAGCACGACACCGAAGAGCGCTTCGGCATTCTGTTGGGCGAGTGCCGCCGCCAGGGACACGGGCGCCATGGCCCCCATCAGCGTGAAGGGAGTGATGACCACCGCCTGCCCGTGCTCGGCCATCGCGATCAACCCCTCGGTCATCGCTTCATCGAAGCGGCGCGGGCTGTTCACCGAGATGATCGTGATGACGCCCGGGTTCTCGGCGATCTGCGCGAGCGACATGCCTTTGGCGATTGCCATCATGCGAATGCCATCGAGCGCTCGCCCGGCGCCGATCGCTGTACAGTGAAAGACCTGGTCGCTGTAAAGCAGATTCGCCCGATAGGTGTCCAGGTGGCGAGTCGTCGCCGGCAGCTCCACGGGTGCGCACACCTGGTTGCCGATCAGATGAATCGCGTTGAAGTACTGCGCGAGCCGGATGAAATCGCAGTAGTCCGCATAATTGCCCGGCCGGCGGCCACGCTCGCAATCATGGACGCTCGGCGGGCCCGCGACCAGGCCGAAATTGATGTGGTGGCCACCGAGGATCACCCGTTTGGCCGGGTTGCGCGGCGTCAGGACGAACGAAGCGGGCGCTGTCATCAGCGCCTTCTCGACAAGGCCGCGGTCGATCCGCACGGCGCCTGTTTCCTGATCGACGTCGGCGCCGGCTGCTGCGAGCAGCGCGCGAGCCCGTGCGGACATCACCTCGATGCCGAGCTCCTCCAGTATGCGGATCGAGGTGAAGTGGATGGCCTCGAGCTGATCCGCCGACAATACCTCCATCGGCAAATAGGGATTGACGACTTCCTGCCAGGGCAGTTGCGGGACCTGGCTGCCTCCCACCCGCCGGCCGCGCCCCCCCTGCCGGCGGCGGCTCGTATTCGTGGTCGTGTTAGCTTGGCTGTCCATGGACCCCTTCCGCAGGAAGCATTTTGACGAATCCGGCCCCCCGCCGCATAGTCTTCCCATCGCCTCGCCGACTCGTGCGCAAATCCGACGTCCGGGTGATCGACTCCGACCCGCGTCGATGGAGCGGGAACCGCATGGACACCCTCGTGTCCGTCGGAACCGGCATGTGCCATCGTTCGAGGGCCGCTTGCGCGAAGGAGACTGATTGGTAGTGAAACGTGCCGGCGAGCCCGTCCGGATGGCGTTCCTGCTCGTGCCGCAGTTCTCGATGATGGCCTTCTCCGCCGCGATCGAGCCGCTCCGCTCCGCCAATCGCCTGGGCGAGCGTCAATTGTTCGAGTGGCGGCTGATCTCGGTCGACGGCCAGGCCGTCACCGCCAGCAATGGCATCCCCATTTCGGTCCATGGGCCGCTCGATGAGGTGAGCGGGATCGACATGATGGTGGTCTGTGCCGGACTGGAGCCGGTCCAGCTTGGACGCCGTCACAAAGCTCACCACTGTCTGCGGCGCCTCGCCCGGCATGGATGCCTGATGGGCGCGATCAGTACCGGCTCGTTCATCCTGGCCGATGCCGGACTGTTGAGCGGCAATCGCTGCACGGTGCACTGGGAATACGCCGAGTTGTTCCGCTCCCGCCATCCGGCGCTCAGGTTGAGCCAGGACCTGTACGTCGTTGACCGCAACGCGTTCACGTGTTCGGGTGGAACCGCGGCTCTGGACATGATGCTGCATTTCGTGACCGAGGTGTCCGGAGCGGAGCTCGCGCTCGCCGTCGCCGAGCAATTCATCCATCCTCACATTCGACAGCAGCAGGACGAGCAACGCATCCAGATGCATGCGCGCTACCGCGTCGACAATCCAAAGCTCGTCGAGATCATCGGCCTCATGGAAGGCGCACTGGAGGATCCCCTCGATGTGATCGAAATTGCGCTTCGGGTCGGAGTGTCCGCGCGGCAGGTGGAGCGTCTGTTCCGAGAGCATCTGGAAGCTTCGCCCAAGGCGTTCTATCTGGGATTGCGGCTCGCGAAGGCGCGAGCCCTTCTGCGCCACACCCTCAGCTCGATACGGGCTGTGGCAATCGAGTGCGGCTTCGGTTCGGCGTCGCATTTCTGCCATGCCTACAAGCGGGTGTTCGGGTTTGCGCCGACACAGGAGCGGCAACGATTCACCAGGCGGCGAGGCTCGCGGCCCGCTGCCGCAAGTCCGGATGTCACGTGAGCGGTGCGCAGCAGCCCGGGGAGAGATGTCGCGGCTTCATCCTGCAGGCGAGCTATCGCGTTCTGCCCGGGGCGGACCACCGCCGGATTCCCGTGGTGCATCTTTATGGCCGGCTCGAGGCCGGCGGCACGTTCCTGGTGCGCGATGACCGGCAACAACCCCACTTCTACATCCGGACGCGCGATGGCGTGCGCGCCCGGGAGCTCGGCGCTCGCGACCCCGAACCGACCGGCAGGCTTTCGTTCGATGGCGTTGCCGTCTCCCGCATCACCGTCGAGATCCCTTCCGACGTTCCGGCCGTGCGCGACCGGCTCCAGGCGGGCGGCATCGACACGTTCGAAGCGGATGTACGCTTCCCCGTCCGCTACCTGATCGAGCGCGGCATCAAGGGGGGATGCGAGATCGAAGGTGGCGCGCAGCCCGGCACCGGCGTGACCCTGACATTCGACAATCCGGTCCTGCGGCCGGCGCAGGTCAGCGTTGCTCCGCGAGTGCTGTCGTTCGACATCGAGACCGATCCGAAGGCGCAGCGGCTGCTGGCGATCTCCCTGTACGCAGCCGGCATCGATGAGGTCCTGATCGTCGACGGCAGTGATCGGCAGATGCCGGCCAAGGCGATTCGCTGCCTCGACGAGCGGTCCGCCCTGAGCGGCTTCTGCGATCGTATTCGCGAGCTCGATCCCGACGTGTTGACAGGCTGGAATACCATCGACTTCGATTTCACCGTCCTGCAGCGGATCGCCGCGCGCGTCGGGCATCCTTTGAATCTGGGCCGTGGGCCCGGCGCACTGCGCATCCGGCGCGCGGAAGGCTACTTCGGGAGCGGGCAGGCCACGATACCGGGGCGGGTGGTGCTCGATGGGATCGATCTGCTGCGCGGCGCGTTCGTGCGCATGGAAGATTACTCGCTCGATGCCGTGGCTCGCGAGGTCCTTGGAGAGGGCAAGGCAGTGAAGGGCGACGCACGCGAGCGGATCGGCGAAATCGTTCACAACTATCGGCACGACCTTCCCGCGTTCGCACTGTATGCGCGCACGGACGCCCGGCTCGCATACTCCATCGTCGAAAAGCTCGCGCTGATCAAGCTGGCCTTTGCACGCAGCCAACTGACCGGCATGACGCCGGATCGCGTGGCAGCGAGCATTGCATCGTTCGATTTCCTTTACCTGACCGAGCTCGAAAAGCGTGCGATCGTGGCGCCTACGGTACGCTCGGACGATTCGCGTGTTCACGCGGCACAGCACGGCGGTCATGTGCTCGAACCCGTCACCGGGCTGCATCGCAACGTGTGGGTCTTCGACTTCAGGAGCCTGTATCCGAACGTCATTCGCACCTTCAACATCGATCCGCTGTCATATGTCCCGGAGCCGTCCCCTGCGCATGAGCTGATCGACACGCCCGGTGGCGCGTTCCGGCGCGCACCCGCCATCCTGCCGGGGCTCCTGGACGACCTGTTTCCACGACGCGAGGCCGCGAAGCGGGCCGGCGACGAGGTGGCCTCGAACGCCATCAAGATCCTCATGAACTCCTTCTATGGCGTGCTGGGCACACGGGCGTGCCGCTTCTACAACCCCGCGCTCGCGAACTCGATCACCGGGGCGGGCAAGCAGATCCTGCTATGGTCGAAACGGTGGTTCGAAGAAGCGGGGTTCCGGGTGCTCTACGGCGACACGGACAGCCTTTTCGTCGGCTCGGGCAGCACGGATGCCGCAAACCTCTGCCAGCAAGGCCCGCAACTGGCCGCTGCGCTCAATGAACGGCTCGGCCGCTATATTCGCGACCGCTGGGACGTGCAAAGCCGGCTGGATCTGAAGTTCGAGAAGGTCTATCTGCGTCTGCTGCTGCCGCAGGCCCGTCATAGCGAGCGTGGTGCCAGCAAACGATACGCAGGTCTCGTCCAAGGCACAGACACGCCACGTGTGGAATTCGTGGGCATGGAAGTCGTGCGGCGCGATTGGACCGCGCTTGCACGCCAGGTGCAGCGTGAGCTCTATCAGCGTCTGTTTACCGACCAGCCCGTCGAGCTGTATCTGGGCGACATCGTGAAGCGACTGCGCAGCGGCGCACTGGACGCCTTGCTGGTGTACCGCAAGAACCTGCGCAAGGGCGCCGGCGCGTACACGGCCACCACGCCGCCTCACGTTGCAGCGGCTCGCAAGTCGGCACAGCCGCCTGGCAAATCGGTCAGCTACGTGATGACGACGGCGGGGGCCGAACCGATCGACAACATCCGTCACCCGCTCGATCGCGAACATTACGTCGCCAGGCAATTGAGGCCGGTCGCCGAGCCGGTCCTGGCCACGCTTGGGCTCGATTTCGAGACCGTGATCGGCGATGGACACCAGGTGGAAATGCCGTTCTGATGCGGCCGGTGCCCGCCGGGCGGCCTTTGCGAGCCCTCGGACGCCATTTGCGCGATGCGCTTCGGCTGTTGCACGCGCGCACGTAAGGCTCTCGAGATGGAAAGCGATATTTTCGGCCTTCGCGGCAGAAGGTAATGAGGGTCAACGGAATATCGCGGAGGGACTGAAATGGTTGAGCGTGCCGTGAGCGACGCCCCGCTCGCCCGGGTTCTCGTCGTGGATGACGAGAGTATCCTGGTCACGGCTCTGTGCCAGATTCTGACAGCCGAAGGCTATTCGGCCACGGGCGCCGCCTCCGGTCCGGATGCCCTGGCCGCGCTGCGTGTCGCCAATTGCGACGCTGCGGCCAGGTTCGACGTCCTCATCACCGACCTGATGATGCCGGCAATGGACGGTATCGCGCTGCTGCTCGCGGCGCAGGAGATCGACAGGGATCTGGTGAGCATCATCATGACGGGCCACGGGACCATCGATACGGCGGTCGAGGCCATGAAAGGGGGCGCTCTCGACTACATCCTCAAGCCTTTCAGACTCAACGTCGTCATGCCGGTACTGTCACGCGCCAGCGCGGTGCGACGGTTGCGGCTGCAAAACACCGTGCTCCAGCAGCAGGTTGCGCAGCGTACCGCCCAGCTCGAGGCTGCCAATCTGGAGCTGCTGCGGGCAAACAAGGAGCTCGAAGCCTTCACTCACACCGTCTCGCACGACCTGCGCCAGCCCCTCAATGGAGTGATCGGTTTCAGCGAGCTGCTGATCAGCGGGAAGGCCGGAGCGCTGAACGCCACGCAGAAGGCCTATCTGGGCGACATCCACGAGGGCGGACAGCGACTGCTGCGGCTGACGGAGGATCTGCTGCAATTCTCGCGCCTGGCTCAGAGCCCACTCGGCAAGCAGTCCGTGAACGTCGAAAGCCTGGTGTCGGAAATCGTCCGCTCGCTGCGCAATGGCGAGCCGCACCGGACCGTGGATGTCCGCGTTGGCCCCCTTGCGCAAGCGTCGGCCGACCCGTCACTGCTGCGGCAGGTGTTCGTCAACCTGCTGGCGAACGCATTCAAATTCACCCGCTACACGCCCAACCCCGTGATCGAGATCACTTCCGAAGAGCGCCCCGGCGAGCACGCGTACCGCATCCGCGACAACGGCGCCGGCTTTGACATGACTCACGCACAACGGCTGTTCTCGATCTTTCAGCGGCTGCACGGCGACTCGGAATTCGAGGGCACGGGCCTCGGTCTCTCGATCGTTCAGCGCATCATCGAGCGACATGGCGGGACCATCTCGGCGCAAGCCGCCGTGGGGAAGGGTGCGACCTTCAGATTCAGCCTGCCGGCTTGAGGCGTTGCTGAGCCGCGCGCGGCGCAAAGCCGAACGCCCGGCGAAACGCGCGCGCGAAATGACTCGCGGAGGCGAATCCACTCGCCACGCCGATCTCGAGTACCGACATCGAGGTCTCGCGCAGCAATTGACGTGAGCGCCGCAGGCGCAGGGCGAGGTAATGCTCGTGCAGGCCGCGCCCGAGGCTCTTGCGGAACAGGCGTTCGAGCTGGCGCAGCGATATCTGCGCAAGATCGGCGAGCCGCTGCCGCGGCAGGGGTGCTTCCAGGTTCGCTTCCATTGCCCTGAGCACCGCCAACAGCTTCTCATCGCCAATCCCGAGGCGAAAGCGCAGGTCCATGCGCTGCGGGCCCTCGCCTTCACGCACCGCCGTGTGGAGGAACCAGTCGCTGACTGCCGCGCCCAGCTCATAGCCGTGATCGCGCGCAATCAGCGCGATCATCATGTCGAGACCCGCGACGCCTCCGGAGCAGGTGACGCGGTCTGCATCCAGCTCGAACAGCGTGCGCGTGAGCTCGATATCCGGAAATGCCTCCTGCAGCGCCGGCAGGTGCTCCCAGTGAACCGTGCAGCGCCGGCCGGCGAGCAGGCCCGCCTTGGCCATGATGAACGGGCCCCCGGAAATTCCGCCGATGGCCACGCCCCGGCGGGCGAGCCCGCGCAGCCACGCGAAGACCCGCTTGTCATTGAACGTCGCGGGATTGCCCGCCGCGCACACCAGCAGCAGGTCCAGCTCGCCGGCATCCGCACGCAGGGTAAAGTTGGGCAGCACGGCGGTGCCGCTGGATGCGGCCACCGGCCTGTCCCCCACGCAGATGTGCCACCAGCGATACAGGGGCTTCCCGGCGAGCTCGTTTGCCGCCCGCAGCGGCTCGACGCAGCAGGCATACGACATGAGTGAAAAGCCCGGGATAAGCAGAAATCCGATCGATCGGGGCGGCGCCCGCGGGTTGTGCGGTTGGGCCAGGCGCTGCGGCGCCCGCGAGGCGTGCTGTTCGGCCATGCGCTGCGATATTCGTGGGATCCTGAGCTGTGTCGTGAAATGTATAGCCTTCGTCGTAAAACATCAATTGCCGGCCGCGAGGATGTCTACCATCTGAACCGGACGCGGGCCCTTCGCCTGCGGCGGGCTCGCGTGCGATGCGCTTTTCGATCTTCACACTCATACAACAGGCACTCGGCGGTCACCGAGGCTGGACTCCGACGTGGCGTGAGGCCACCCCGAAGCCGGGCTACGACATCGTGATCATCGGCGGCGGTGGCCATGGGCTCGCAACGGCGCACTACCTCGCCAGAATCCACGGCATCCGCAATGTCGCCGTCCTCGAGAAGAGCTGGATCGGTTCCGGCAACGCCGGGCGCAACACCACCATCATCCGCTCGAATTATCTGCTCGCCGGCAACAATCCATTCTACGAGTGGTCGCTGCGGCTGTGGGAGGGACTGGAGCAGGATCTCAACTACAACACCATGGTCAGCCAGCGCGGCGTGTTGAATCTATATCATTCTGACTCGCAGCGGGACTCGTATGCGCGACGGGGCAATGCCATGCGCATGCACGGTGTCGACGCCGAGCTGCTCGATGCAAGGGGTGTGCGCCGCATGCTTCCGTTCCTCGATTTCGGCAATGCACGTTTCCCTATCCGGGGCGGCCTCCTGCAAAGGCGCGGGGGCACGGCACGTCATGACGCAGTTGTATGGGGCTACGCGCGCGCGGCCAGCGACCGGGGTGTGGACATCATCCAGAATTGCGAAGTTACCGGCTTCGTCCGGGAAGGATCCCGCATCGTTGGGGTCCATACGACACGCGGAACAATACGCGCCGCCAAGGTCGGCATGGCAGTCGCCGGCAATACGTCGCGTGTGGCGCGCATGGCCGGCTTGCGGCTGCCCATCGAGAGCCACGTGCTGCAGGCTTTCGTCTCCGAAGCGATCAAGCCGTTCATTCGCGGTGTCGTGACCTTCGGAGCCGGCCACTTCTACATCAGCCAGTCCGACAAAGGGGGCCTCGTGTTCGGTGGCGATATCGATGGTTACAATTCATACGCCCAACGAGGCAATCTGCCCGCCGTGGAGGATGTCTGCGAGAGCGGCATGGCATTGATGCCTGCGATCGGCCGGGTGCGCATGCTCCGCTCGTGGGGCGGCGTGATGGACATGACCATGGATGGCTCGCCCATCATCGATCGCACGCCGATCGAGGGCCTGTATCTGAACGGCGGCTGGTGCTACGGCGGGTTCAAGGCCACGCCCGCATCAGGCTGGTGTTTCGCACATCTGCTCGCACGGGACGAACCACATCCCGTGGCCCGCGCCTATCGGCTGGATCGCTTTGCGAGCGGGCATCTGCTGGATGAGAAGGGCCAGGGCGCGCAGCCCAACCTGCATTGAGCTGCCACGGACGAGCCCTGAGGAACAGTACAGGCCGGCGCGATGCGTATTCAATGTCCTTACTGCGGCGAGCGCGAGACCGGGGAGTTCTCCTATCTGGGTGATGCGGCTGCCGGACGTCCCGACCCGGGCGCGCCGGATGCTGCAGCCCGGTTCTTCGAAGCCGTCTATCTGCGCGACAATCCTGCGGGACCGCACGACGAGCTGTGGTTTCACACCTACGGTTGTCGCGGCTGGCTTCGCGTCACGCGCAACACCCTGACCCACGAGATTCTGGCCGTCAGGTTCGCACATGCGCAGGCGGAGCGGACTTGAGCCCGGCGCCTCAACCCAACAGGCTGGTCGGCCGGGGCCTGATCGAACGCGCCCGCCCGCTGTCCTTCCGCTTCGACGGCAGGCGCTACACGGGGTTTGCGGGCGATACGCTGGCCTCCGCCCTGCTGGCCGCGAATGTGAAGGTGGTGGGCCGATCGTTCAAATATCACCGTCCGCGCGGCACTCTCACGGCCGGCTGCGAGGAGCCGAATGCCCTGGTGGAGCTGCGCCTCGGCGCGCGGCGGGAGGCCAATACCCGGGCGACCGTCGCGGAGCTGTTCGATGGGCTCGAGGCACGCAGCCAGAATCGCTGGCCCTCGCTTGCCTTCGATGCAGGCGCGCTCAACTCTGTGTTCGCACCGCTGTTCGTCGCCGGTTTCTATTACAAGACCTTCATGTGGCCCAAGTCCTGGTGGGAAGCACTCTACGAGCCGGCCATCCGGCGCGCCGCCGGCCTCGGGCGCGCCAGCCTGGAGCCCGACCCTGACACGTACGACAAAGTACATGCGTTCTGCGATCTGTTGGTCATCGGGGCGGGACCGGCAGGTCTCGCAGCCGCGCTGGCCGCCGCGCGCAGCGGTGCCCGCGTCGTGCTTTGCGATGAGGATTTTCTGTTCGGCGGCCGTTTGAACGGCGATCGGCGCGAGATCGACGGCAACGGCGGCCCGGCCTGGGCACGCCGGATAGAAGCCGAGCTTGCCACATTTCCCGACGTGCTCCTCCTGCGCCGCACGACAGTCTTCGGCGCGTACGACGGCAGCACTCCCTCCCGGGACGCGGGCGGCGGCCGTACGTTTGGTGCGCTGGAGCGCGTCTCGGACCATATTCCAGTGCCGCCGCCCCATCAGCCGCGCCAGCGTCTCTGGAAGATCATCGCCAAGCGTGCCGTGCTGGCAGCGGGCGCGGTCGAACGGCCTGTTGTTTTCGGCGGTAACGATCGGCCCGGTGTGATGATGGCCTCTGCCGTGCGCACGTACGTAAATCGCTTCGGCGTCACGCCCGGCCGCCGGACTGCGCTCTTCACCACCAGCGATGACGGCTGGAAGACGGCTCTCGATCTCGCACACGCCGGTGTTGGGATCGAAGCCATAGTGGACGCCCGCAACGAAGTCCCCGCACACCTTCTCACGTCAGCGCAGTCGATCGGCGCACGCGCGCATCTTGGTGCCCAGGTTGTAGAAGCTCGCGGCTCTGGCGGCCTGCGCCGCATCACGGTTCGCGGCCGCGACTCGAAATGCGAGCACGTGTTCGTGGACGCGCTCGCGGTGTCAGGCGGCTGGAACCCGAGTGTCGGCTTAGCCACTCATCTGGGCGGGCGCCCCGTATGGTCGGACGCGATTTCGGCTTATGTGCCGGGAGATCTGCCGGCCGGGATGGCGGTGGCGGGGGCGGCCCGCGGCACATTCTCGCTTGCGGATGCGCTGCGCGAAGGCACCACGGCGGGTACACAGGCCGCCGAGGAACTGGGGTTGCACGCTACCGCACCCGAAAAGTGGCGTGCCGACGATGAGGCCACGGGCGTGAGGCCCCTGTGGTATGTCGCCGGATCCAAGGCGAAGGCCTTCGTCGATTTTCAACACGATGTGACGCATGACGATCTGTCGCTCGCGGCGCGCGAGGGCTTCAGGTCGGCCGAGCACCTCAAGCGGTATACGACACTCGGCATGGCGACAGACCAGGGGAAGACCTCGAGCCTCAACGGGCACGCGATCATGGCAGCGCTCACGCAGCGCGCCGTCCCGGATCTGGGTACGACAACCGCTCGCCCCCCCTACACTCCCGTTGCTATTGGCGCTTTCGGCGGAGCCCATCGTGGCAGGCATTTCAAACCGACCCGCCTCACCGCCGGCCACGCGTGGGCACGGGAGCGCGGCGCGACCTTTGTCGAGGCCGGCGAGTGGCTGCGCGCCCAATGGTTCGCCGCCGCTGGGGAACTTCATTGGCTCGACACGGTTTCACGCGAAGTGCGCTGCGTACGAGCGCACGCCGGTGTGTGCGATGTGTCTACGCTGGGCAAGATCGATATTCAAGGTCCGGACGCGGCGCTGTTTCTCGACCGTCTCTACGTAAATCTGTTCTCCACTCTGCCTGTTGGCAGAGTGCGCTATGGATTGATGTTGCGCGAAGACGGCTTCGTGATGGATGACGGCACGACCGCGCGGCTCTGCGCGCATCACTACCTGATGTCGACCACCACCGCCAACGCCGGAAAGGTGATGCAACACCTGGAGCACGCACACCAGGTCCTTTGGCCGCAGCTCGACGTCCAGTTGTCATCGGTCACGGAGCAGTGGTCGCAATACGCCATCGCCGGACCCGATTCCCGCCGCGTGCTGCAACGGCTCTTGGGAGACGCGGTCGACATTTCCAATGCGGCGTTCCCCTATCTTGCGTGCCGCGAATTCTCCTGGGCTGGCGTGCCGGCGCGGTTATTTCGCATCTCCTTCTCGGGTGAGCACGCTTACGAGCTGGCCGTTCCGGCGCATTTTGGTGATGCCGCCATTCGGGCCATCATGACGGCGGGAGAAGCGTTCGGGATCGTACCCTACGGCACCGAGGCGCTTGGCGTCATGCGTATCGAGAAGGGGCACGTCGCGGGCAACGAGCTCAATGGGACGACAACGGCGGACGATCTCGGTCTTGGTCGGCTGTTGTCGAGCAAAAAGGATTTCATCGGGCGCGTGCTGGCCGCCAGGCCGGGCCTGACGGATCCCCGCCGCGCGGTGCTGGTCGGCGTGCAGCCGGTCGATCAGGCAGCGCGCTTGCGGGGGGGCGCGCATTTTCTGCCGCTGGGCGTGGGCGCCACGCTTGAGAACGATCAGGGATATGTGACCTCCGCGGCTTTCTCGCCAATGCTCGGGCACTGGATTGGACTTGGGCTGCTCACCGGCGGCCGGGAGCGTCTGGGCGAGCGCATCCGCACGCACGATCCGGTCCGCACCGCGGATGTGGAGGTCGAGGTGGTGTCGCCCATTTTCTTCGATCCGCAGGGCGTGCGCCTGCGGGGTTGAGCCCTGCGCACTTCACATGATACAACTCAACAGCGATTCGTTTTCTCCTTTCACCAGCAGTCCGTTCGCATCCGCGCCGGGACGTGGCGTGATTGCGGCGGAGCGGCGCGGTCTGGCCATCGCCAGTGTCATCGCCAGAACGGGACGCATTGCGGATCTCGAGCAATCCGTGCGCCGCGGCTTCGGCATCGAGCTTCCGCGAGGCCCGCGCCATGCAGGAGTTGGGGAAGTGGCCTTTGTAGGACTGGGTGTCGGCTCATGGCTCGCGGTGAGCGGCGGCGACGCCGGTTTCGCGGCGGCGCTGCACCAGGCCGTCGCAGACTGCGCCGCGATATCGGACCAGAGCGGGGGCTACGCGTTGCTGCGCCTCACAGGGCCAAAGATCAGGAACACGCTTGCCAAGCTGCTGCCGATCGATCTTCATCCGCGCGTATTCCATGTCGCGGCAGCGGCCTCGACGCTGACATCCCACATGCCGGTGCGCCTCTGGCGCCTCGAAGACGCTCCGGGCGGCTCTGCGGTATTCGAAATGGCGGTAGCCCGCAGTTTCGCCGCCAGTTTCTGGCAGGCGCTTGTGGAAAGCGCCGCTGAATTCGGACTCGCCGTGGCGTGACTGAAGCACCGCACGCCGTGGCGCGGGATTCGCCCGCGAGGCTACTGGCCCGCCGCCACGGCGACTTGCGAGCGGGCCGTGGAGAGCCATGAGCCGAGCAGGATCAGCGCGAGTCCGATGGCGGGCCCCACTCCAAACGGCTCATGCAGAACCGCGACGCCAAGCAGCGTGGCCACGGCCGGATTGATGTAGGTGATGACCGCTGCGCGAGCCGCGCCGGCCCGGGTGATGAGATAGAAATAGATCAGCAGAGCCAGGGCGGTGCAGACGACCCCCAGGATCACCACGGAGGTCAACGCGAGTGTCGAAGGCATGTGCCGGGGTGACGTGAGCACCGCGGCCGGCAGAAGTACGACGGAGGCCACGCCGAGGCTGACTGCGACCGCGCCGAGCTCATCGGCTCCGGCAAGATGCCGTTGAACGATCATCGCGGCCACGGCATAACCCACCGTCGCGACGAGCACGCACCCGACGCCCGCCCAGCCATTCAATCCCTGGACCGTGCCGACTCCAAGCAGGACTACGACGCCGACGAATCCCACGACGAGGCCGAACAGGCGGTGCGAACCGAGGGGCTCGCGCAAGCCAAACATCGGCGACAGGAGAATGACGATCAGAGGCAGCGTCGCAATCAGAATGCCCGCCAGCGAGGAGCTGATCCAGCGCTCCCCGAGGGCGATCAGGAAAAATGGCCCGACGAGCTCGGCGAACGCGAAGGCACAGATGGCGCCCTTGTGCAGCGCGACGGACCGCAGGGCGCCGCGCTTCCAGGCCACCGGCAGCAGTATCATTGCGCCGAGGGCGATCCGGCTCCACGCGACGCCCGCCGGCGCAATCTCCACCAGCGCCAGCTTGATCAAGAAATAGGGAATCCCCCAGATCACGGCCAGCGCCGCGAAAGCGAGCCATACCCGCCAAGTCACTGTGCAAGCTTGCGCTGGGTGCTGATCATGCGCGTGCAAATATACGCGGGACCCGGTCCGTCTGCCCGGTCCGAGCTCATTCCATGCTTCGACCGCGCTCGAAGCGAGCGGCGCCGAGCTGGGCCACTCTGTGCTTCGGTGCGCGGCAACAGGTATTGGCAGCCTCTGCTGGTTGAGGGCGTGCGACGGCGTGGGTTGACAGCGGCCGGCGGATTTGGGCTGCGCTCCCCGATGCCAGTACACTCGTGCACCGGAGCCGAGTTGAGAGCCGACTGATGCAGCGATCCACCAGATACACACCCGGGCTGTCACGCCGGCGATTTCTGGAGCGCGCCGGCGGTCTCGGCTTGACGGGCCTGCTGGGCGCATCGGCCTGGGATGCCTGGGCGGACACGACCGCCGAGCTCCCTTTCGTCAACGGCCGGCGCGAAGAGGTTGCCGGGTACCCGCAGAAAGGCGTCATGCTCGTGCAGCGGACGCAGCCGCCCCTGCTGGAAACACCTTTCGACGTATTCGACCGGGGCGTGTTCACGCCGAATGACCGCTTCTACGTCCGCTGGCACTTGGCCAGCATTCCCACGCAAATCGACCCGGCGAGAGTACGCGTCAAAGTCCGCGGCCAGGTCCGGCATCCGATCGAATTGACCCTCGATGAGCTGGTGCATGACTTCAGGCCGTTCGAAATCGCCGCGGTAAGCCAGTGTGCCGGCAACTCGCGCGGCTTCTATGCTCCGCGCGTGCCCGGAGCCCAATGGGCAAACGGCGCAATGGGCAATGCGCTCTGGACGGGCGTCCGGCTGAGGGATGTGCTCGATCGCGCCGGCGTCAAAGCCGACGCCGTTCAAGTGCGCTTCAATGGGCTGGACAACGGCCTGCTGCCCCAGACGCCCGACTTTCTCAAATCTCTCGACGTGGAGCACGCACGCGACGGCGAAGTCATGATCGCATATGCGATGAACGGGGAGCCGTTGCCGCTCCTGAACGGGTTCCCGCTGCGACTGGTGGTCCCCGGCTGGTTTGCGACCTACTGGGTCAAGATGCTCGACGACATCGAGGTGCTCGGAACCCGCGACCAGAACTTCTGGATGGCCAAGGCCTACCTGATTCCCAATACGCCCGCCGCCGACATGTCGCCCGGGCAAAAGGACGTCAAAATGGTTCCCATCAATCGGATGGTGCCGCGCTCATTCTTCACGAGCGTGCGCGACGGGGCCGAATTGAAGGTTGGCCGGACGACAATTGTGCGGGGCATTGCCTTCGGAGGCGCGGCCGGCGTCGCCAAAGTCATGTTCTCCTCCGATGGTGGACAGCACTGGCAGCCGGCGCGGCTCGGTTCGAACCATGGCAAGTACAGCTTCCGGCAGTGGGAAGCTGCGCTGCGCCTGGCAGCGCCAGGTCCGCGAAAGCTGATGGTCAGGGCGGTCAACACGCAAGGGATGATCCAGCCGGACCATCCGAACTGGAATGGCTCGGGGTTCATGCGCAACGTCATCGAATCGGTCTCGGTTCAAGGGCTGTGAAGGCCGGCACGCCGACCATGAACAATACTTCGCGCCGTACCTGCTGCAGATGGGTCCGCAATTGTGCGCTTCCCCTGGTGCTCGTCGTGGCACTGACGAGTGCCGCGCAATGGCACGCGGTGGCCCACGCCCAGAGTCCGCAGCAGCCAGCAGCAGCCGCACCTGGCCCGAAATGGGCCGAAGTCAGGATCGATCTGCCCGTCAGCAGCAGGTTGCTCCCGCCGGGAGAGGGGGCCGAAATTGCAAACTCGCAGTGCCTGATCTGTCATTCGAGCGAGATGGTGCTGACACAGCCGCCTCTGACTCTGGAGCAATGGACGGCGGAAATCGGCAAGATGCGCGCCGCCTACGGAGCACCCCTGCCGGTCGAGCAGGTCAGCCTCCTGGCCACGTACCTGCACGGCATCAACGGCCGCTGAGGCACAGGCAGCATCATGCCTTGTCAAAGTCAGCTCGCGGTTGCAGCGCTCTGCCTGCTCGGCGGGGTCTCTGCGGCATTCGCGGCAACGTTGCCCGAGACCCCTGCTCCCGTTCCTGAGGAGGCTCCTCCGGATGTCGTCATCGCGGCTCCCGAGCCCAAGTTCGTGGCGCCGACGCTGCGCGACAGGATCGGCCGGATCTGGGCGCCCGTGTTGATCAACGGCAAAGGCCCATTTCGGCTGGTGCTGGACACCGGCGCGAGCCATTCGGCCATCATCGAGCGCGTGGTTGACCGGTTGGGCATCACCGCTCAAGGTCTGGCGCCGATCATGGTTCGCGGGGTCACCGGCTCGGCAGTGGTTCCCGCGATTCACGTCGAGCGCATGGAAGTGGGGGATTTGCTCATCGATCCGGCCACGCTGCCGATCGTTGCGGACGTGTTCGGCGGCGCGGACGGCGTCCTGGGCCGGGAAGGTCTGCCGGACAAGCGTATCCTTGCGGACTTCCGGCACGACCGTCTCGTCATCTCGCGCTCACATTCGGAGCGCGCGCCGGCGGGCTTCACCACCATACATCTCAGGATGATACGCGGAGGATTGCTGGCGACCCAGGTGCGCGTCGGCACGGTCCGGACGCAGGCCATCATCGACACGGGAGGTCAGCAGACCGTCGGCAACATGGCGTTGCGCGATGCCTTGATGAGGCACCCGCCGGCCGATGCCAGGAGCGAAGACATCATCGGCGTAACGCTGGATCTGCAACGAGGCGACACCGTCGGGGCGCCGCCCATCACCTTCGGGAGCCTCAAGATCCAGCATGCCCGCGTGACCTTCGCGGACATGTTCCTGTTCGAGCACCTCAACCTGACCCGCGAGCCCACGCTGTTGGTGGGCATGGATGTGCTCGGATCCTTCGATGTGCTGATCATCGACTACCGGATGCGTGAGCTGCAGATCCTCACACGCGCTTCATCGCCCCAGGAGCAATAGAGCTTCCGCTATAACGCTCCGCTCATGAATTTTTCGCCTCTCGTGCAACGAATCAGCGGTGAGGGAGCCAACGCCTGGCTCACACACTATGAAGCTTCAGCAGCTCGCGAACGCGGCGAGGATGTCATCATCCTGAGCGTCGGCGATCCGGACCTGGACACGCCAGAACCCGTCGTCGAACGGGCGATTGAACGACTTCGGGCCGGTGACACGCACTACTCGCCTGCCGCGGGACGGGTTGCATTGCGCGAGGCAATCGCCGCCACGCACGCCCAACGCACCGGTCAGCGCACGAAGGCGGAGAATGTTGTTTATCTGTCCGGCGCGCAGAATGCCCTGTTCACGGCTTCGATGTGCCTCGCAGGCCCCGGCGATGAGGTCTTGACGTTCGACCCGATGTATCCAACCTATCCGGCCACACTGGAGGTCTCCGGTGCGAGGATGGTGCGCGCGCCGGCCACCGCTGGATTCCGCCCGGACCTGTCTGCGCTCGCAGCGCTCATCACTGCGCGTACGCGCGCGATCGTCTGGGCGACGCCCAACAATCCGAGCGGAGTGGTGCTCAGCGAAGCGGAGCTCGACGTCATAGCCGAGATCGCGCAACGCCACGACTTGTGGTTGGTCTCGGACGAGGTCTACGCGGGACTTGCCCCCGAAGGACGGGTGCCGGGACTGGCGGCACGGCTGCCCGATCGCGTGATCACCCTCGGCAGTCTTTCGAAGTCGCACGCGATGACCGGCTGGCGTGCGGGCTGGCTCGTGGGACCGCGCGAGTTCACGGCTCATGCGGAATCGCTCGTCATGTGCATGCTGTTCGGCATGCCGGGTTTCATTCAGGAGGCGGCGATCACCGCGCTGTCCATAGCGCCGGTTGCCGAGCGCCGGATCCGCGACTTCTGCAGCCTGCGGCGCGACCGATTCGTGGCGGGGATTGCGGGAATAGCGCGCATTCGCGCCGTCGTGCCCCAAGCAGGCATGTTCATGCTGCTGGATGTCCGCGAGACCGGCCTGTGCGGCTACGACTTCATGCGCGCGCTATACGCGTCGCAACGGGTATCGGTCATGGATGGAGCCGCGTTCGGACGGGAAACCGCCGGCTTCGTGCGCGTCTGCTTTGCAACCGGCGAGCCGGCGATCGATGCGGCCTGTGCACGCATCCGGCGCTTCTGCGAGCGCGAGCTGGCGGCCCCGGGCTGATTGCCTCGGCCCGATTGCGAGGAACCGGAACGGGCCCTGGAGCGTACATTATGATGCGCTCGTGAGCCCCGGCACCGCCGTCCCAGAAACCCGAAAAAGGCCACTTCCATGACCATGACCCTGTCCGTCGGCCCGGTGATCGCCTTGATCGCGGGCATCCTGATCCTCGTCATGCCGCGCCTGCTGAACTACATCGTCGCGATCTATCTGATTCTCATCGGCCTGCTCGGACTGTTCAATCACACCGGGCATTTTTGACGGGTCGCGCGCATTCCGCCGCGTTCAAAGTATCCGGAGCGCGAGCTGCTCGCCGGTGACCACACCGGTCTGCACGCGATACCAGCGCCACAGATTGCCCCCCGCGCGCTTCGCTTCGTACAGAGCCAGATCCGCCGACTTGTACAGATTGTCGAGCGTCGAGCCATGGTCCGGAAACACCGCCACGCCGATGCTCGCGCTGCTCTTGACGCTCGCGCCGTTGACAGGCACCGGCATGACGAAACTCTCGATGATCCGGTGGCAGATGTTCTCGATGTCGGTCGCCGCCGGGTTGTGCCCAACCAATACCCCGAACTCGTCGCCACCGAGCCGTGCCACGCAGTCGGATTTGCGCACCGCGGCCTGTAGCCGGATGGCTGCTTCGATCAGCAGTGCATCTCCGGCGTCGTGGCCGCGTGAGTCGTTGATCTGTTTGAAACGGTCGAGATCGATCAGCAGCAGGGCGAACCGCTCGCTCTGCAGCCGCGCGAGGACGATCAATTCCCGAAACTCTTCCGTGAACATGCGCCGGTTGGGCAGAGCCGTGAGGGTGTCGTAGTAGGCAATCTGCTCGAGCTGCCGCTGGCTCTCGCGCAGCTCGGCGGTTCGCTCGATGACCTGCCGTTCCAGATCACGCTGGTTGCGCCGCAGGTACATCGTCCGGGCCTGAACCAGAGCGGCGACGATCCCCAGGCCCAGGAGTGCCGCTATGACCCTGAACGCGATCGTCTGGTACCACGCCGGCAGCACGCGGATCGGCACGTTCAGCGTGCGCTCGCTCCACACGCCGTCGCGGTTCGAGCCACGCAGGTGCAGCCGGTATTCGCCCGGCGGCAGATTCGTATACGTTGCCAGGCGCCGGGCCGGTTCGGAGTCCACCCATCCCGGATCGAACCCATCCAGGCGATACGCGTACCGATTGCGCTCGGGAGCCGAATAGTCGAGGGCGGAGAACTCGACCGCGATGCTGTTGGCGGTGGGCGCGATAGTAAGTGCAGCGGCCGCATCGTCGAGGCCCGCCCGGCCTGCCACGACCGGCTTGCCGCCAATGCGGATGTCGGTGATGACGACGGGAGGCTGATAGGTCCAGGGCAGCAATCGCTCCGGCCGCACCACGCTGAGTCCGCCGACTCCGCCGAACAGCAACTCTCCCTGCGGCGTCACCGCGCCGGCACCGACCCAGTAGCTGGAGATGGGCAAGCCTTCAGCACCGCGCAGCGTGCGAATGGCGAACGTCCGCTCATCGATGAGTGCCAGGCCGTCATCCGTGCTCACCCAGATGTTTCGCTGCAGATCCTCGAGCAGCTTGTTGGCGTTCTCGTTCGCAAGACCCTGCGCGACGCCCAGCCGCCGAAAACGAGGCCGGCCGGCCGCATCGCGCGATTCGAGAACGCTGACGCCGCCGCCAAAGGTGCCCACCCAGAGCCTGCCCCGCGAATCGGTAAGAAGGGACGTGACGTAACTCGCACTGAGGGCCGTCGGGTTCGCAGGGTCCGGCAGGATGCGCTCGATGGCGTGGGTCGCCAGGTTTACGCGGTTGAGGCCATTCTTGGTTCCGACCCAGAGGAATCCAGCCCCGTCGCGCTCGAGCGAGGTGATGCGCTGGTCTGTGAGTCCGCTCGCGGCCTCGCCATGACTGAGCGGGGGCGAATTCGCGGCGCTGAGGCTGAGCGCCCACAGGCCGTCGAAGCCTCCGATCCACAGGACATCGTTGTCGAGGAGCAGCGCCCATACCGGCGCAGTAGGATCGCGCTGCGGGACCGACAGACGAACGGCGCCCCGCCCGCCCCCATCAGCGCGATACAAACCCTGTTCCGTGCCTACAAAGACATCTCCCCCGGGCGAGGCTGTCAGGGCGTTGATGTAGTCCTTCGGAAGCGCTGTCAGCGGATGCGCCGGATCCGGGCGTAAACCCGCGATGCGCTCGCCCGCGGGATCGATGATATCCACGCCGTTGCTGTCCAAACCCAGCCAGACCCGGCCGTCCCGCATCGGCAGGACCGAATCGACGTTGGTATCGGTAATGCTGTCCGTCCTGCTCGAGGCACCAAACACGGTGATCACGGCCGATTGCCCGGCATCGTAGCGGCTCACGCTGCGGTTGCTGCAGATCCAGATGAGGCCGGCGCGATCCTTGTACAGCGCCTGAATGGTGTCATCGGCAAGGCTTGCAGGCAGCGTCGGATCATGACGGATGCGTCCGGTATGTAAGGTCGCTACATCGACCGTGACGATCCCGTGACCGACGGTTCCGAGCCATATGTGGCCGGGAACAGGCTCGATAATGGCTCCGACCCCCTCGTTCTGCAGTGTCGAGCGCACCGGGTCGCTCTCGTGGACGGGTTGCGCCGCGCCACCGCGCGATTCAATGACATAAGCGCCGTGGTGCACCGTGCCGATCCACATCCGGCCCTCGCTGTCCTCCAGGAACGTCCAGGGCGAGGGCAGCTGGCCCTCGGGAGCGGGCAATGGAACGGGCACGAACCCGGCCGCAAGGCTGTCCAGGCGGACGAGGCCGCTCGCCGTGCCGACCCAAAGGGTTCCGTGCCGATCGTGCAGCAGGCCCCGAATCCTGTTGTCGGGAAGGCTTCGAGGATCGCCCTCGACGTGACGCAGATGGCCGATTGCATCCGAACCGGGAACGACGTGATCGAGCCCGCCCTCGGTCGCGACCCACACGCCGCCGGTACCGTCATCGGCAATAGCGCGGACACTTACGTGGCTCAGTCCCTTCGGTCCGACGGGGTAAACGACGAATCGGTCGTGTTCGCGATCGTAACGGACGAGGCCGCCAGAGCTGGTTCCTATCCACAATCCGCCGCGAACGTCGCTATGCAGTGTTTGGATGAAGTTGTCGGGGAGCGCACCCGGCTGGCCGGGGTTCGCCCGGAAAACACGAAAATGGTAGCCGTCCCAGCGGGCCAGGCCGTTCTGTGAGCCAATCCACAGGAATCCGTCGCCGTCCTGGGCCACCGAGGTTGGCAGGGCGGAATTGGGCAGCTCATTGTCGTGCGCCAGATGCTGAAAGACCGAATCGGCCAGGCCCGCCCAGCGCTCGGCCGCGAAGCACGCGGGAACCGCCGCGAGCAGCATCGCAACGATCGCGAGTCGGGGCAGAGTCTGGGTTACGGCCCGCATCGGGAAGGGTTCGGGAGTGGCACAGCGCGTGGATAGTACTACCCCAGTCGCGCGCGGCCGATGGACAGACCCGGAAGATGTGCCCTGCATCACGGGTACGGGCGGCCGATATATTTGCACGGAAATCGTGCACGGCTTTCGTGGGAAACGCGACGCCGGTCTTGACATCGGGGCTCGAGGCTCACAGCCGGAACAACGGCTGCCCCACGCGGTCGATGTTCCCGCTGTGCAATGGCTCACACAACTCGTGGGCGTGAACCTGCCGAGACGCGCACGGCTGCGCCGGTGGGTCGGCACCGTCATATCGAGTACGGCGGGCCCTGGAACGCGGGCATACAGCGATGGGCGCGGGCATGCCGATTGCTGTTAAACCGGTACGAGGCGTAGTAGCCTTCAGGCCGCAAGGCTGGGGCTCCCACGGCAGATCCACGTGAGCCGCAAAACGCTACAAGTTCGCAGTCTGTTGACGCTCGCGCTCCTGGGAGCCGCGCTACCCACAGCGCACGCTCAGAACCCTGCAGACAGGCCCGCAACGAGAGCCGCAGCCAATCCCCCCGCCGACGCACAAAGTCACGACAAGGCACCGCAGAACGCCGCAGGAGACGCTACCAACGCCCCGGTCGTTTGTTTCAAGCTGACGATGCATTGCCTGGGAGGCAGTGCTGGGCCCGGGGACACCGGTGCTGCGCGTGCCCGGAGCACGTCCCGCGGCAGCACGACGGTTTCGAAGAGCAAGTCCACGGATGGGAGTACTAAACCGTCGAAACGCGCAATGAACCTCACGCCGCCGGATATACGCACTGTCGTGTCGCCGGACGAGTTGAAAGAGCCACTCCCGACGCGGGAACAGCAAGCGCAGAGCGAGGACTCCGAGACCGTTCAGGTCAAGGGAGCCACGAATGCACCCGACGTCCCGGGCGGCTTCGGAGCGCTGTGGTGGGCACTGAAGCATCCCACCCAGGCCTGGAGAATCTTCGCTCCGGCCGAATAGTGCCGCTGCGCCGCTGGCATGACACCCGTGTCGCAACGGCGTTCATCTTCCATATCCCGACTCTGGCGGCAGCCACTCGGTGCGCACCGCGGCGCACAGATTGTTACATTCCCGGCGGTCAACCATCCGCGGCCTTGAACGCTGTGTAGCTCATGCGTAGACCGCGGAACAAACGTGATTTCGAGGCGGTCTCACGTCACATGAATGTGCTGTGAGCGGCCTGCGAATCGCTGCAACGATGGGTAACAATTGCTCCACAACTGTTGAGGAATGAAGCCATGAAGTCGAACAGGACATTGGGATTGCTGCTGATCGCGGCGGCCGTGAGTGCCGGTGCGGCGGCGGCGGCGGCGACACAGGCGACACAGGCGACGACCGCCGCGGCATCGACTCCGGCCGGCAGACATTGGCATCACCGGCACGGCTCGATGCTCGTTGGAACGATGTTGCGCGCCACCCGCCAGCTCGACCTGACAGCCGAGCAGCAGCAGACGATCAAGGGAATCCTCAGCGCTGCAAGATCCCAACATCAACGCAGCGGCGCCGCGCCGGCCGTCGACATGACCGTGCTGGCCAACCCTGGCGATCCCAACTATGCGACGGCGCTGCAGACCGCAAAGGCCCGCGCTGCGAGCCGCCTGCAGAGCCAGATCGAGCTGCAGGGCCAGATCTACAACGTACTCACCGCCGAGCAGAAAGCGAAACTGCCCGAGGTTCTCGCCGACATGAAGACGAAGGCCGCGCAGCGGCGCGCCGCCTGGCAGCAGCAGCACGCGGCGGGCGTAGCGGATACGGCCGGCAGCAATTGAGCGTGCACCACGTGCCGCTGGCCGCCGGAACCTGAGGGCACGTACAGGTTCGGGTTGACCTGCGGGCTTTTGCAGATACCATCCCTCCGGGGCCCGGCGTGCGCACCGCCGGGCCCAGGCTCGACCGGGCGACGCCCGCGATCCCATGGAAACTCAAAGGATGCAACCGCAGTGAAACGCGCGAGCCGCAGGGCGATGCCTGTTTCGGCCTGGATGGTGGCCGCCGTGATTCTCGGTCAGGCAGGGTGCATGCCCGCGCAGGCCGCGCTGGGTGGCGATGTCTCCTCCGTGCAGGCCGACCGCCAGCACATCAAGGGCCAGCTGCGGGTCACCGCTGCGGCCGGTTACTCGGTTCACGAGATCCGCACTCCGACCAACACCATTGTGCGGGAATACGTTTCCCCGGCCGGCCGCGTGTTTGCCGTGAGCTGGCGTGGACCTTTGCTGCCGGATCTGCGCCAGACTCTCGGCGCCTACTTCGCGCAATACCAGGCCGCGGCCGGCGCCCCGCATGCGGGGCACCGGCACCTGAGCATCCGGCAGCCCGATCTGATCGTCCATTCGAATGGACACATGCGGGCGTTTTCCGGGTACGCGTACGTTCCGGCGCTTCTGCCGCCGAGCTTCTCACTGGCGGACGTCAAGTAAGGGAGGCGCAAAGCGTGCGCAGAATCATTTCCACGGCTCTGATCGGCGCCCTCGTCCTGGCTGCATGCGGAGGCGGCTCGAACATTGCGCCGGCACCGCCCACTCCGACAGGCGACAACGTGCAGCCGGTCACCGTTGACACGGGACCCGTGGACCTCACGAATGCAGACGTCAATACTCTCTTCACCAGCGTCACGGTCTGCGCGCCGGGCAGCACGACCAACTGCCAGACGATCGATCATGTCCAGGTCGACACCGGCTCGTCCGGATTGCGGATTCTCGCTTCCGTTCTGAGCGTGACTCTTCCACAGCAGGTGGATAACCGCGGCAATGCCGTTCTGGAATGCACGCAGTTCGTGGACGGATACAGCTGGGGATCCATCAGGAAAGCCGACATCCAGATCGCCGGTGAGTCCGCCTCCGGCGCCGCGATTCAAGTGATCGGAGACCCCGCCTTTCCGACCGTTCCCAGCGACTGCTCCAGCGTCGGTTCCGCCGAAAACACCGTGCAGACATTCGGCGCCAACGGCATTCTGGGCGTCGGACCGTTCATATCCGATTGCGGCTCGGGGTGCTCGACGGTCCCCAATCCGATCTACTACACGTGTCTGCTCAGCGGCACCTGCAGCAACGCCGCGATGGCCATCGAGCAGCAGGTCTCCAATCCCGTCGCATTCTTCGCAACGGATAACAATGGCGTCATCGTACAGCTCCCGGCGGTGGGTGAATCCGGCGCCGCTTCGGTGAGTGGATCGCTGATATTCGGCATCGGGACCCAAGGCAACAACGGCCTGGGCAGCGCCACGGTCGTCACGGTCAGCTCCGCCGATGGAAGTCTCACGACCCAGTACAAGGGCAGTGCGCTGACCGAGAGTTTCATCGATAGCGGCTCGAACGCCTACTACTTTCCGGACGCCAGCCTGCACGTTTGCCCGCAGCAGACCATCGCGCCAGGCTTCTTCTGTCCGGGCGCGACTGTCAGCCTCAGCGCAACCATACAGGGAGCGAATGGGGCGAGCGTACCCGTGAGCTTCGATATCGCAGATGCCAATACTCTCTTCGGCACGAATGCGATCATTGCCGCGGCGAGCAACCTGGGAAGCCCCAGCGTCAGCGACGCCGCGAACGCCTTCGACGGCACGGACTCCTTCGACTGGGGCTTGCCTTTCTATTTCGGCCGCACGGTCTTCACCGCGATCGAAACACGCAACACAGCGGGCGGCGAAGGGCCCTACTTCGCATTTTGACCTGTCCGCGCCCTCACTGTCCGCCTCGCTCGGCGCAGGCCATGAGCCCAGAGCCGGCGGGCAGCACGGTACCGGCAACTTCGCCGAACCCTACCCGGGCGCAACCGGGCCGTGCACACCAGCCGCGGAACGTGACGCGATCGCCGTCGGCAAGAAACGTGCGCGTTTCCCCGGAAGCAAGCTCGATCGGTCGCTTGCCGCCAGCGGTCAGCTCGAGCAGAGAGCCCGCTTCATCGGGCGCTGGACCGGATTGGGTGCCGCTACCCAGCAGGTCACCCGGCTCGAGATTGCAGCCATTGACGGTGTGGTGCGCAAGCATCTGCGCAATGCTCCAGTAGGAATCCCGGAAGTTCGAATGGGAGAGCCGCTGCGGCGCGCTTGCGCCGGCGCGCATCCGGGCAGTCTCGATGTACGCCTCGAGCTGCAGGTCGATCGCACCGGATCGGCGCAATTGCGGTCCGTTGAGATACGGCAGGGGCTCGGGATCTGCGGGGGCACGCGACCAGGGCACACGGTAAGGCGCCAACGCTTCGAGGGTTACGATCCACGGTGAAACCGTGGTCGCAAAGTTCTTCGCCAGAAAGGGGCCCAACGGCTGGTATTCCCACGCCTGTACGTCGCGAGCGGACCAGTCGTTGAGCAGACACAGACCGAACACATGCTGCTCCGCCTGCCCGATCGCCACTGGACTGCCGAGGGTGCTGCCGTTGCCGATGAAGATGCCGACTTCCAACTCGTAATCAAGACGCCGTGTTGGCATCAACTCGGGCTGCCCGGTGTCCGCGGAAAGTATCTGCCCGCACGGACGCTGAAACTCCTGCCCGGATACGCGAATCGACGATGCCCGGCCGTGGTAGGCAATCGGCACCCACTTGTAGTTGGGCAGCAGCGGGTTATCCGGGCGAAACAGTCTTCCGACGGCGGTTGCATGATGGACTGAGGCATAGAAGTCCGTGTAGTCCCCTATCCTTGCCGGAAGACCATATTCGGCGTTCACTTGCGGAACGAGGGCGCCACGCAGCGTACCTGCCTCCCACGCATCGTCACGCAGCAGCCGCGACAATGCCTGGCGCAGCGCCGACCAGGCATCGCCTCCCAGGGCCATGAGACTGTTCAGACCAGGCTCGATGCACGTGGCAAGCGCCTGCGCCGGGGTTTCCGCCAGCAGCCGCATGGCGTGTACCGCGGCAAGATCCAGGATCTGATCGCCGATCGCGACGCCGACACGCAACGCCTCCCCGGTGCCGGCGCGGCGGAAGGCCGCGAACGGCAGGTTTTGCAGCGGAAAGTCGGCTCCGGCGCGATTGGCCGCTGCCACCCAGCTCTTCAGTGCGGGGTCATGCGTCGCGTTGAGCGGTGGCAGGGCGGCGCTCATCCGGCCTCAGGATTGAAATGGCTGCGCAGGCTTTGCCAGCACTGCGCGTAGTCACGTTGCAACTGCGGCGATTCCAGGGCCACGCGCGTCGGGCGAATCACCGCGCGCGTTTCGAACATGAACGCCATCGTTTCGCTCATGCGGTGCGGGCGCGCCGTGTCCGCGGAGCTCGCGGTGTCGAATGTCGCAGCGTCCGGACCATGCGCGCTCATGCAATTGTGAAGCGATGCGCCGCCGGGCTCGAAGCCTTCCGCCTTGGCGTCATACACGCCCGTAATCAGCCCCATGAACTCGCTGGCGACATTGCGGTGGAACCACGGCGGACGGAACGTGTCCTCCATGACCAGCCAGCGCGGCGGGAAGATGACGAAATCCACGCAGTCCACGCCGGGCG
Source organism: Steroidobacteraceae bacterium (assembly GCA_050738795.1). Lineage (GTDB taxonomy): Bacteria > Pseudomonadota > Gammaproteobacteria > Steroidobacterales > Steroidobacteraceae > 13-2-20CM-66-19. The sequence goes on along the minus strand of JBOIAD010000031.1, from coordinate 33,717 downwards.
TATCGCTGCTCGACTGCAGGACGAGGAAGATGGAGGGATCCGGATGGTCGAAGCTGACCGAGCCGATCGTGTTGAAACGCCGCAGGTCGTACTGGCAGGGCGCGTTGTTGCCATGCCAGGCCACGACGTCGAGCGGGGAATGGCCGATCCGCGCAGACCAGCAATGGCCCTGGAACTTCGCGAGCAGCTCGAACTCGCCCGCCCGGTCCTCGTACCAGGCCACCGGCGTCTGGAAATCGCGCGGGTTCGCCAGTCCATTCGAGCCTATCGGCCCGAGATCGGGCAGCCTGAACGGCGCGCCGAAATTCTCGCACACATAACCGCGCGCCGCGCCGTCGGGCAGCTCGACGCAGAAGCGCAGTCCGCGCGGAATGACGGCGATCTGCTGCGGCTCGATCTCCAGGACGCCCAGCTCGGTTGCCAGGCGCAGGCGACCGAGCTGCGGCACGATGAGCAGCTCGCCGTCGGCATCGTAGAAGAATCGATCGCGCATCGACTGGTTCGCCACATACCAGTGAATCGCGCAGCCGCTCTGCAGTTGCGGCGACCCGTTACCCCCGGCCGTGCGCAGGCCAGCCACGAAGTCGGTCGGCTCCGCCGGAATGGGCATCGGACTCCAGCGCATCTGATTGGGAGAGGGCGCCACGTCATCGAACTGGTTCGTCAGCGCGCCGTCCTCGATACGGCGGAACTCACCATGCACCGCGGCTGGCCGGATTCTGTATAGCCAGCTGCGCCTGTTGAGGTGACGGGGCGCGGTGAAAGCCGTCCCCGAGAACTGTTCCGCGTACAGGCCGTAGGCACAGCGCTGCGGCGAGTTGCGGCCGTCCGGAAGAGCTCCCGGCAGAGCTTGCGTCGCGAAGTGGTTGCCGAAGCCGCTCTGGTACTGCAGGGCGGCAGCCCCGATTTTTGCCACGCAAGGATCGAGTGAGCCGTTCATGCGCATATGATGGCACAATTAGTTGCGTGCGCAACTTTCACCCGGGAGAGAAACTTGACCGCCCGAGCCGGCAGCTTCCCTGCCCTGCACCTTTCGAGCTTCGTGCCATTTCGCCTGAATCGACTGGCCGCCGCGGTCAGCGAGCATTTGTCCGGGATCTATCGGGAGCGCTTCGGGCTCGAAATCCCCGAGTGGCGTGTCATGGCGACCGTCGGACCCGTTCGCGGCTGCACCGCGCAGTACATCGCCGGCAGCACCCGCATGCACAAAACACGGGTCAGCAGGGCGATCGCACAGCTCGTGAAACGCAGCCTGATCGAGCGGGCAGCGCGCCCGGGAGATCGGCGGGAAATCGAGCTGCGGCTGACCAGGACGGGCCGCAGGATGTACTCGCAGCTCGTGCCCCTGGCGCTGGAGCGCGAACGCGCCCTGCTCGCCTGCCTCTGCGATGCGCAGCGGCAGGCGTTCACCCAGGCCCTCGAGCTTCTGGAGGACTTCCTCGGGCTGGCATAGAGTGCAGAGCATGATCCAGGCCCGCGTTCGCCGCCTGTTTTCGTGGGTCGTGCTTCCCGCCGTACTCCTCGTACTGCTGTACGCCATTCTGGGATTCTTCGCCGTGCCCCGTTTGCTGCGCTCGGAAGCCCAGGACTTCGTGAACCGGCACTATCACCGCCAGGTTGCGCTCGGCGAGATTCGCTTCAATCCGTTCACACTGCGCCTGGACCTGCGGGATTTCGCGCTGCCCGATGCCGACGGGCAGCCCATGCTCGCCTTCAGGCATCTGCTGGTGGACCTCACCATTGCGAGCGTCTGGCGCCGGGGGCCGGATTTCGAATCCATCCTGCTGGAGCAGCCGTTTGCGCGCCTGCTCGTCAAGGCCGATGGCACCCTGAATCTCAGTGCCCTTGCGCTGCCGCCCGCGCCGGGTGTCAGACCTGAGCCGAATGCGCAGCCGGCGCGCTTGTTCATCAAACACTTCAGCGTACAGGGCGGCAACGTCCTGTTCGAGGACCGCGCGCACCCGAGTGCGTTTCGCGCCGAGGTCAAGCCGATAACATTCGATTTGCGCAACTTCAGCACGACCGGGCAGACGGGCAGCACGTATGCCCTGAGCGGCACGTCAGCGGCAGGCGAGCGATTCAGCTGGGGCGGCTCTTTGAGCTCCAATCCCCTGGCCTCGCGCGGCCAGTTCGAGGTTGCGAATCTGCAGGCAACGACCGTGTGGAATTACCTGCGCGACAGTGTGCACTTCGAGCTGCCGTCCGGCGTCATATCGCTGAGCGGCGACTATGACTTCACTGCAGCAACTGCGCCGATCGGACTTGCGGTCAACGTTCACGACGTTACGGTGACCGACCTCGGCGTGAGACCGAAGGGCGCCTCCGAAGACTACGTCAAGCTTGCCCGGATCGACGTGCACGACACCCGCGCCGATGTCAGCAAGCGCACGCTGGCCGTCGGCAGTGTTCATCTCACGGGAGGCGAGATCCGGGCATGGGTCGAGAAGCCGGGCGCGCTGAATCTGCTCGAGTTGGCAGGACCCATGGGCTCTGCACAGCCGGCGCCCGCAACGGCGCAGACCGCCGGATCGTCGCCCGATTCGTCCCCCTGGTCAGTTTCCGTACCCGACATCTCGCTCGAAGCCCTCAAAATATCGGCGGAGGACCGCCAGGTCGCACCGAAAGTCTCGTTGCTGCTGGAGGCGCTGAGCGCTCATGTCACCGGCTTCACGAGCCCACGCACGGCTCCGCTCGAAGTCACGATGTCCACTCAGGTCAATCGCTCCGGCCAGCTCGACGTCAAGGCGGATCTTGCGCCTGACTCCGCCATGAAGCTGCAGACGCAGCTCAGCAAGTTGGATCTGACGGTGCTGCAGCCCTACATCGCGCAGCGCACCGCGATGACGCTGCGCAGCGGATTGTTGTCGACCAAATTGAACATCGAGAGAGGTGTTGACGGCCGTCTCGCCGTGGGCGGCGATGCGGAGGTGGCGCAGCTGCGTACCGTGGACAATGCGTTGAAGAGGGACTTCATCAAGTTCGCGAAGCTGCAGATTTCCGGGATCGACTACAAATCGAATCCCGCCAGCCTGCACATTCACTCAATCGTCGCGCACGCGCCCTACGCGCGCGTGATAGTCGAGTCGGATCGGACCGTGAACGTCTCCAAGGTGTTGCGCTTGAAGGGAGCATCCGCCGCGCCTGATATATCCGGGCAGACTTCGCCGGCCGAGACAACCTCCGCGGCTGCTGCACCTGCCCGTCCCCGGGCGCGCAATCACACCAGGCGCCGCGGCGAGAAATCAACACCAGCACTGGGTTCAGCAGGTGACGGTGAGATGGCGATCGCGATCGACGCCGTGCGAATTCAGGACGGGTCGGCCAACTACGTCGATTTCTGGATCGAGCCGCATTTCGCAGTTGGCATCCAATCCCTCAACGGCTCCGTCCAGGGCCTTGCCTCCAATCCCCGCGCGCGCGCGAAAGTGGAGCTGCAGGGCAAGGTGGACCGCTATGCCCCGGTCCATATCTGGGGTGAGGTGAATCCATTGGCCGCCACGGGCTACAGCGACATCAAGATGAGCTTCAAAGGGGTGGAGCTCACCAGCGTGACGCCCTATTCAGGGCATTTCGCCGGCTACAAGATCGAGAAAGGCAAGCTGTCAGTGGACATCGGCTACAAGATCGAGAACCGCCGGCTGACGGCCGAGCATCGCTTCGTCATCGATCAGTTGCAGCTCGGCGACCGGGTCGAGAGTCCCGACGCCGTCAAGCTGCCGCTGAAACTCGCCGTCGCCCTGCTGAAAGACCGCAACGGGGTGATCGATGTGAACCTGCCGGTGACGGGCAGCCTGGATGATCCGCAGTTCAAGCTCGGACCGCTGATCTGGAAAGCCGTTCTGGGACTGCTGACGAAGATCGCCACCGCACCGTTCGCGGCGCTCGGACATCTGTTCGGCGGCGGCGGCGAGCAGATGAAATTCATCGACTTCAGCCCCGGCAGCGCTGCTCTGCAGCCCTCCGAGCACGAGAAGCTCGTGGCTTTGGGCAAGGCGCTGAAGGAAAAAACGCAACTGGAGCTGGACGTGCCGGTCACCTACTCTCCCGACCTCGACCGGCCCGGTCTTGCCGCTGCGCGCCTGGATGAGCGTTTGGCCGCGGTGAGCCGCGAGCAGTCAGGCACGCACCGGCACGGCAAACACGCACCGGATCCGGATGCCGCGGCCACGGCAGCCGATCCGGCACTGACCGATCCGGCACAACGCTTCCGTCTGCTGCTGGCGCTGTACCGCTCCGATCAAGGTAAGGAGCCGCTGCCCGCAGGGGCCCAGGCGATCGAAACCGCCGGCAAAAAGGCACCCCCGCCCGATTTCGCGCCGGCCAATGCTGAGCTCGAAGCCGCGTTGCTGCCCAGGATAGCGGTCTCCGACGGGCAGCTCGAGGCACTGGGGAAGCACCGCGCGCAGGCGATTCAAGACGCGCTGCTGGGAGGCGGCGAGATCGATCCTGCGCGAGTGTTCGTCATCGGCGGCTCGCCGAAGCCCGCCGCGCAGCAAGACAAAGTCCGCGTCGAGCTGGCCCTGAAGTAATCCTATTAGGCCTGACGGAAACCGATGCGGAACGCGCCCCAGTGGCGTCCATTGACGAAGATGGGCGACGACAGATCCTTCATCAGAACGAAATTGCCGGCGCCCATGTCGCGCCGATAGGTCTGCAGCAGAAACGGTTTCGTGTTGGCGGCGACCTTCTGTACCGCGCGATCCTTGAACAGGCGCCGGTTGCGGCAATGCGCGGCATTCCACGCCGGATCCCTGCCTTGCGGCCTGGAATACTCTGGATTGTGCGTGGGCAGATAGCCACTCTTCGCCCAGGCCACGCAGAATACGATCCGCGGATCCGATTTCTGCAGCGGATCCTGGATGGGCGGCAGCAGGCGGTCCGTGAAGTGCACGTAGTCGGTCAGGAACTGCTGGGGATTCGAGCCGGGAATCTCGCGGTAGCGCTCATCGAACAGGCGCGCCGCCGTCATCTCGCCGCGGTCGATCGCCGCCTCGAATTCGGCGCCGATCCGTCTGGCCGTCTCGACGCCCATGCGGATGATCGGCGTGTCGGTAGTCTCGACGCCGCTTTCGGCGATGAACTCGATCAGCGACTCGCCCAGCATGAGCAGGCCTTCGATGCGCTGATCCGCCAGCCGCAGGTTCCCTGAAGACAGGTCCACGCCGACAGCCAGCTCGCCGAGCTGGCCGAGCGTCGTGTCGCACACCTGCAGATTGTCGGCCGCCGATTGCGCAATGGCATCGATTTCGCGGCCCACGGTGGTGAACGCCTCGTGCGCGCGGATAATCACACCCTTCACCTTCTCGGCGCCCGTTCCGGCGTGATCCGCATGCCGTGTCGCCTCGCCGCTTTCGCTGATGAGACCGTCGATCTGGTCGCCGAGCGCACGCACGATGTCGCCGATCCGGTCCGTCGCCGTGCGGGTTTCCTCGGCCAGGCTCTTCACCTCGCCTGCCACGACCGCGAAGCCGCGCCCCGCCTCACCGGCGCGCGCCGCCTCGATACCGGCGTTCAGTGACAACAGTCGTGTCTGTTTCGCGATTCTTTCAATGGCCGTGGCAACGCCGCCGATCTGTCTGAGCAGCGCACTGAATGAGCCGAGCCGCTCCTCGATGTGGCCGACCGCCGCCGTGAGGTCGCCGATGTGCTCGACCGCACCGCCGATCAGAGTGCGTGACTCCGCGATTTCCGTCCCCGCTGTGGATGCGGCGCGCTGTGTCTCCTTCGCGGCGCGGTCGATTTCCCGGTTGCCGTCCACCATGGTCTCGGCGGCATCCTGCAGCTCCTTGAACTGCTGCGCCTGGTTCGTGATGCGGTTGGTCACCTCCTCGAGATTTGCGGCGACGTCCGCAAGCTCGATACCCAGGGATCCGACGCGGTTACCCAGCTCGGCCACCAGCTGGCCGCCGTCCTCTTCGCGGGAGGCGTCTTCCGGCGCTGCCGACGGTGCTTCGATAGGGGTCGGCATTCCGTTCATGGCTCGACTCACCTCACTCTGGCCCGGGTCGCGGTCTAGTATGCGCCAGCGACCGCCGCGCCGTGGGCCGTGCGCCACGCTGGATTGGATCGTGGGCGCTCAACCCATCGAACACAAGCCAGAGCGTGACGTTCTGTGCCGGCTCAGTGTCCCCCCTGCACGAACAGCCCCGCGGCAGTCAGCGCCTGCGCCAACCCTGATTCAATGCGCAGCGCCTCCCTGCGGCCAATGCACTGCAGATGCATCGTCGGGCCCGTCAGCACTTCGAGTCCCCGCTTCAACACACTGCCGGAGGCGCGAATTCCCGCCTTGTGCTGATCGAAGCGCTCGGCGGGAGTGTAGTGGCTCATCCCGACATACACCCCGTGGGGCTCCGCCCGGCTGTCAGCGTAGTCCAGCAGCACCAGATAGACGTTTGTGCGCCCCTTGCCTGCCGCGCGAAATTCCCCGGCGACCTCGTAGGCAACGGGCAGCCAGTCGATATAGCGCATCGGCAGCCAGTCTGGAATCGACTTCGCGGCATGTTGCCAGAGACGCTCCAACCCGTTTTCGATGTTGCCGGGCCACTCGCCACGCATCCACAGCTCGTGAATGCAGTGAGCGCCCGCCGCGCCGTCACCCTCGTCGAGCGCGGCGCCGAAGCTGGCGAGGATACCGGCCCGCGGATACATCTGAAGCGGCCGCGCGCGTGGCGTCGCGGCCGCTTCAGATGGCGACATGGCGCTCAGCGCGTGGTGAGCGCCTTGATGTAGCGATAGAAGAATTCATTGCCGCGATAGAACGACTCGATGCCCACATTCTCATCCCGGCCGTGTGCGCGATTGTTGTCCTTGTCGAGCGCCACGCCCGAAATGTTATAGGTGGGCAGGCCGGCCGCGCTCGTATAAATGCCGTCCGACGCCCCAGGAGACATCGCTGGCACGACTTTGAGACCCGGCCACATCTTTCCCACGACGGTCTGCAGAGGTTTCATGATCTCGGGGCTGAGCGGCGGCGGCGGGTATCCACGCCGGTTGGATGCCGTGTCAAGCACCTGACCCTGATCGTCGATGTACTGCACCTTCATCTTGGGATCGGCGAACACATCGATGAGAACGTGCCGGACTTCTTCCGGTGAATGTCCAGGCAGGATGCGGCAATTCACCGTCGCCTGAGCCCGCTGCGGCAGTGCATTGTTCGCATGTCCGCCCAGCAGACGCGTCGCGACGCAGGTGGTATGCATCGTCGAATTATCGACTGGATCGGTCGACAGCCGCTCGATTGCCTGCGGGTCCGGTGGGGTTTGCAGCATCGCCCGCATATCGGCCGCACGCTGCCCCGTCTCGATCGCTGATTTGCTTTCGTAATAGCCGCGGGTGATGCTGTTCAGCTCGAAAGGGAACTGATACTTCGACAGCCGGGTGAGTGCTGCGGCGAGCTCATAGATCGCGTTGTCGGGGACCGGCAGAGAGCTGTGCCCGCCGGGGTTCGTAACGGTGAGCAGATAGTCGCCGTACACCTTCTCGGTGCCGTCCATCTCGAAATACAACGGTTTACCGTGATCCGAGGTTATGGAATCGCCGTCGTGATTCACCACGAACTGCGCATCCACCAGCTCGCGATGGTTCTTCAGCAGCCAATCGACGCCGTTGGAGCTGCCGCTTTCCTCGTCCGCCGTCAGAGCGAGAATGATGTCGCGGCTGGGACGGAAGCCCTCTTTCTTGAGCCGGATCAGGGTCGCCATCATGATCGCGTCGCCGTTCTTCATGTCCTGCGTGCCGCGTCCGTAGAAGTAACCGTCCTTCTCCACGAACTTGAACGGGTCCGTGCTCCAGTCCTCCCGGCGGGCTTCGACGACATCCAGATGTCCAATCAACAGTACGGGCTTGTGCTTTCCGGTCCCCCGCAACCTGACGACGAGATTCTTCTTGCGGTCATTTGGCCCGAGTATTTGCATGTCCGCGGACGCAAACCCTGCGTCGCGCAACCGCGCCGCCATCGCTTCGGATGCCGTCGTCACGCGGCCGACCGACTCGGTCGTGTTGATCTCGATCAGCTGCTTGAAGATATCGTGAGCCAGCGCGTTGGAAGACTCATCGGTCTGCGCATGACATGTGCCCGCGCACAGCAATGCCGCGATCGCCCCTGCAAAATAGCGCCTGTACATGCAATCATCCCCCGCGTGGCAATATTACCGCAGGTGCGTATTATGACGAGATTCAGCGTCCTGGTGGGTGCAACCCTCGCCGCCTGGTGCACCCTGGCAGCCGCCGCGGACATCGGCGCCGAACGCAGCAGCGTGGAACAGTGGCGTGCGGCACGGGTTGCCGAGCTGACGAGCGACCAGGGGTGGCTGACCCTCGTGGGACTGTTCTGGCTGGAGCCGGGCGAGAATACCTTCGGCCGCGCGCCCTCGAACCGGATCGCGCTCGATCATCCGGCTCTCGCCCCGGTCGCGGGCTCCTTCTTCCTGGATTCGCACGGCGTTCGCTTCGTCGCACGGCCCGCCAGCGGCGTCACCGAGGATGGCCGCGCCGTTGCGGCCGCCGACATGGTACCGGATACGCAGAGTGGCCCGACGATCCTGGCCAGCGGATCTTTGCAATTCTTCATCATCGCCCGATCCGGGAAACTGGGCGTGCGCGTGCGCGACGTGGACAGTGCGCGGCGCCGTCACTTCGCTCCCATCGAGTACTACCCCATCGAACGGGGGTGGGTGTTCGATGCCCGCTTCGAGCCGTACGAGCCGCACCGTCACATCCGGATCGTCAACATCCTCGGCCTCGAGCAGGACATGGAATCTCCGGGGGCGATCGTGTTCGGCAAGGATGGGCGCGACTGGCGCCTGGATACGCTTCTGGAAGCCCCGGGCGATCAAACACTTTTCGTGATGTTTGCGGACGGCACGAGCGGCAAGGAAACCTACGGCGGCGGCAGATTTCTGCGCGTGCCGTTGCCGGCGCGCGCAGCCGACGGCTCCCCGGAGCAGACGACCCGTGTGGATTTCAACCAGGCCTACAATCCGCCCTGCGCCTTCAACGACTTCGCCACTTGCCCGCTGCCTCCCTATCAGAACCATCTCGCATTGCGTATCGAGTCGGGAGAGAAGATCTACGGGAACGGACATGGGGCGCCTCCTCACTGAGCCATTCGGATATCCCTACGGGGACTACGCTATAGTTGTGCGCTCAGGGGTTATTCGAACACGCGTCAATCGCGGCTCGCCGCGGGGGGATGATACTCATGAAGAAGGCTCTGATGGCCGGCGCACTGCTGGCACTGACCGTGGCGTGGCCGGCGTTTGCGGACCCACCCAAAACGCTCAAGGTCGTCAAGTCGGTGGACGTCAAGGCACCGGTGGACAAGATCTGGGACGCCGTCAAGAACTTCGACTCGCTCGATAAATGGCATCCTGGATTTTCCAGCGACACCCTGGTCAAGGGGACCAACAACAAGCCGGGCGCGGTGCGCTCCGTCACCGTCAAGGACGGACCGACGTTTACCGAAGAGCTGCTCGCGTTCGACGACGGGCACCACTCGTACCGCTACCGCATCGTCGAATCGCCGCTGCCGATCCGGGACTATGCTTCCAGGCTGTCCGTGAAGCCCGGGCCCAACGGCACGAGCCGCGTGACCTGGAGCGGCACGTTCAAGCGAAAGAATGCTTCCGACAATCCTCCCGAGGCCGAAAGCGACGCCGGGGCGATCAAGCTCGTCACGGGCGTTTACGAGGGTGGACTGGAGAATCTGAAAAAGCAGTTCGGCGGTTAGCCGGTCGTTCTTCTCCCGGTTGGCCCGCCGCGGCGGATCCGGCTACGCCTCTATGAGGCCGTGCCGGATCGCGAGCAGCGTCAACTCCGACTGGTTGACGACGCCGAGCTTCTGCTTGATGTTGTACAGATGCGTGCCGATGGTGGACGCCGACAGCTTCAGGTCCTCAGCGATCTTCGGGACGGTCGCACCGCCGGCCAGGCGCACGAACACCTCGAACTCTCGTTCGGACAATTGCTCGATCGGGGACCGCGCCACGCCCTCGATCTCGGCAAGCACGAGCTTCTGCGCCAGGGCCGGATCGATATAACGCCGCCCGGCGGCAACCGTGGCGATGGCATCGATGAGCGCCTCGGGCGCGCTGCGCTTCGAAAGGAAACCGAGTGCGCCTTCGCGCAGCGCCCGGCGCGCATGCATCGGGTCATCGTGCGCCGAAAGCGCCAGCACGCGCGCGGCCGCGTGCCGGGCACGGATTCGCCGCAGAGCCTCCAGGCCGCCCATCCCCGGCATCCCCAGATCCATCACGACGACGTCGGGAGTCAGTTCGACATACAGTTGACAGGCCGCTTCGCCCGACTGCGCCTCGGCCACCACGCTGATATCCGGCTGCGATTGCAGCAGAAGGCGGAAGCCGGTGCGCACCACGGCGTGATCGTCCACGAGCAGAATCCGGATCATCTGCCGGCCACCAAGGGAATCTCCGCCACCAGCCGCACGCCGTGCGGCTCCCGGTTTCCCACCGTGAAACGGCCTCCCAGGTGATCGACGCGATCGGCGAGTCCCCGCAGTCCAAAGTGGCCCGGCCGCGACCAGTCCGGCGCCAGCCCGACGCCATCATCGGTAATGCTCAGGACGATGTGGTCTGCGTTGCATTGCAGATTGATATCCACATGTGTTGCCTGGGCGTGGCGCAGCGCGTTGATGAGACCCTCCTGAGCCACACGGTAGATCGCAAGCGTGACGCTCGGACCCAGGTCCGCGGACAGGTCATGCTGTGCCGACAGGACAACACCAGGATAGCGGCGCTGCCAATCGCGCATGAGGTTTTCCAACGTGTCCGCGAGCCCGAGCGTATCGAGCGATAGAGGCACGAGACGCGGAATCAGCCCGTGCATGGCATCGTACAGACGGCCGGCTTCCTCGGAAATCAGCCGCGCGGCATCGACCGTCGGCGCATCGCCCGACTGGGTCGCGATGGCCATCGCGAGCGAGCGAATGGCGGTCACGGATTGACCGAACTCGTCATGCAGCTCGTGCGCAATGAGCCGCCGCTCCTCCTCGACGCGTTGCTCGACGAGCCGCGCCAATTCGCGCCCCTCCTCGAGCTGAGTCTCGGTCTCGCGCGCCTTGCGCTCCACGCGCACCTTGTCCTGCACGGCCTGTGCCATGCGATTGAATGCGGCGCCGATGGAGCGCGCCTCGGCGCCGGCGAGTGGCGGCAGCCGGAACTCCAGGTCGCCCTTCTCGATCCGCGCCAGTCCTGCGGCGATGATCGGAAACGGGGCCAGCGCCCTGCCCACCAGCCAGAACGCCAGTCCATTCACGATCACCAGCATCAGGGCGCCGATGAAGAACAATCGGGTCAGGACATCCCAGGCATCGAGGATGGCGCGCGACGGATTCGCCTCCACCACCAGTTGCGCCCCACTAGAAAGGACAAACGTGCTGCGGGCAACCTGCGGCGCCAGCAGGTGCGCGAACCACTTCGGTGCCTCGCGGCCTGCCTTATAAGTTGCAGGCGGCGCACGATACAACACTGTGCCGTCCGCGGATCGCAGCATGACTTCGTTGGCCCGTACATGGCCCAGCTGCTGCAGGAATTGCAGGACCACTTGGGGGCCGCCGGTGCGCGAATAAATCGATGCGAGCCGTCCCAGGAGCTGCGAGCCGACCCGGTTGCCCGCCTCCATCTCCTCCCGGATCGAGGAGCGCGTGTCCTCGATCTCGGCGGCGATCAGGACGACCACGAACATCGCGGTCAGGCCGGCGACCACGAGATTCAGACGCGTACGCAGCTTCATGATGGGCGCAGTGTACCGCCCTCCACGATTGCCGAGCCGCCATCGCGTGCGCCACGGGCCGGGCTGGCCCCGGCTCATGAAAATCATGAGGCGCGTTTCATGATGATCCCCTATTGGCCGCCGCCGGCGGCGCGGATCATGGCCCTGACGAGCAATTGAAAGGAGACTCTTCATGAAATGGGAAACCCCGCAAGCGACCGACATGCGGTTTGGCATGGAAATCACGATGTATATCGCCAATCGGTGATCGATGGACCGGGCGACAGCCCGCGCAAGCGGGCTGCGCCACCTTCCTGAACGCGCGTGAAGATCAGGGTGCTGGGGGCTGCAGCCGGGGGCGGCTTCCCGCAGTGGAACTGCAACTGCCCGAATTGCGCCGGCTGGCGTGCAGGTACGGTGCGAGCGCGCGCCAGGACACAGTCCTCGATCGCCGTCGCCGGTGGTAGGGGTGAGGCCTGGGCCCTGGTCAATGCCTCCCCCGACATCACTGCGCAGCTGCAGGCAAATCCCGCGTTTCAGCCCGGGCGGGCCCTGCGGGACTGCTCCATTGCCGGAATCGTCCTGGTTGACGGCCAGGTGGATCACACGACCGGCTTGTACATGCTACGGGAATCCTCGCGGCCCTGGCCGATCTGGTGCACGGACAGCACCTACGCCGACCTGACCCGCGGAAACCCGATCCTGAGCGTGCTCGCTCACTACTGCGGTGTGGAACGGTGTCGCATCGATTTGAACGAGGACGGATTCGTGGTCGCGGGCATCGCGGGTGTGCGCTGGCGCGCGCTGCCCGTGCCCGGAAAACCGGCCCCCTACTCCCCGAATCGGGAGTCGCCCGTGGCGGGCGACAATCTGGCGCTGGTGATCACGGACGAGGTCACGGGTCGCTCCGTGGTCTATGCGCCGGGACTCGGAGCAATGGACGACAGCGTCTGGCAACACATGCAGTCCGCCGCCTGCGTGATGGTGGACGGGACTTTCTGGACCGACGATGAGATGGTCCGCCTGGGAGCCTCGCGAAAACGGGCGCGCGAGATCGGACACCTGCCCCAGAGCGGACCGGGAGGGATGCTCGAATGGCTCGAGCGCCTGCCGCGCAGCACCCGCAGGATCCTGATACACGTGAACAACACCAACCCGATCCTCGATGAGGACTCCGCGCAAGCCGCCGAGCTCGCCCGCCGCGGCATCGAAGTCGCGTGGGACGGCATGGAGCTGGCCCCGTGAGCGCGCTGGCCTGGAGCCGCCCGCAGTTCGAGCAGCAGCTGCGTGAGAAGGGCCGCGCCTATCACATTCATCATCCATTCAACGTCATGTTGAATTCGGGGGTGGCCTCCCCGCAGCAGATCCGCGGCTGGGTCGCCAACCGCTTCTATTACCAGATCAGCATCCCAGTCAAGGACGCGGCCATTCTCGCCAACTGCGCGGACCGCGCCGTGCGTCGCTCCTGGGTGCAGCGCATCCTGGATCACGACGGTTATGGGGACGACCCCGGCGGCATCGACTCCTGGCTCAAACTGGCCGAGGCGGTGGGCCTTTCCAGGGAGCATGTCGAGAGCCTGGTGGATGTCGTGCCCGGTGTGCGTTTCGCGGTGGATGCGTACGTCAACTTTGCTCGCCGTGCACCCTGGCAGGAGGCTGTGTGCGCTTCGCTGACCGAGCTGTTCGCACCGGAGATTCACAAGCAGCGGCTGGCGAATTGGCCCGAGCACTATCCGTGGATCGATCCTGGGGGCCTGCACTACTTTCAGAGTCGCGTCAGCCTCGCCCGTCGCGACGTCGAATTCGGCCTCGCTCTGACACTGGAGCATTTCGCAACGCGCGCCGCACAGGAGCGGGCATTGCAGATCCTGCAGTTCAAGCTCGACGTGCTCTGGCAGATGAACGATGCCATGCAGCAGCGCTACGGAGCGAGCTCGTGAGTGCGCCCGGCAGTGAGGCCAGACCAGCGCTGGGCAGCGGATTCCGTCTTCAGTGGGAGCCGGCACAGAATGCGCACGTGCTGCTGTATCCCGAGGGCATGGTGAAGCTCAACGGCAGTGCGGGAGAGATCCTCCTGCGCTGCAACGGCGAGCGCACGGTCGCCGAAATCGTTGCGGACCTCGAGACCGCCTTCGCCACTACCGGCCTGGCCGGCGACGTCGCCGCCTTCGTGGCCATGGCGCTCGAGAAGCGCTGGCTGGAGATTCGAGCGTGAGCGCCGAAGTCGGCAATCCCGGTCCGCCATTGTGGCTGCTGTGCGAGCTGACCTATCGCTGTCCGCTGCATTGCGTGTTCTGCTACAACCCAACCGATTTCGCACGCACCGAACAGGAGCTGTCGACCGCTGAGTGGCTGCGCGTATTGCGCGAAGGCCGCGCCCTCGGAGCGGTTCAGCTCGGCCTGTCCGGTGGTGAGCCGCTCTCGCGGGACGATCTCGAGACGATCGTCGCCGAGGCGCACGCACTCGGGTATTACTCGAACCTGATCACCTCGGGCATCGGTCTCACCGAGCCGCGGATCCAGGCTCTCAAGCAGGCCGGCCTGGATCATATCCAGCTGTCCTTCCAGGACAGCACCCGCGAGGTCAACGATTTCCTGAGCAGCACGCGCACCTTCGAGCTCAAATCCAGGGTCGCCGCCCTCATCAAGCGCTACGAGTACCCCATGGTGCTCAACGTCGTGCTGCACCGGCTCAACATCGATCACGTCGAGCAGATTCTCGAGATGGCTGAATCGATGCAGGCGGACTATGTGGAGCTCGCCAACACGCAATACTACGGTTGGGCCTGGCACAATCGCGAGCGCCTGCTGCCCAGCCGGGAGCAGGTCGAGCGGGCCGAGGAGGTCACGCGGCGATTCCGCGAGCACCCAGGCCAGCGGATGAAGATCTTTTTCGTCGTGCCCGACTATTTCGAGCGCCGCCCCAAGCCCTGCATGAACGGCCTGGCCTCCGTGTTCCTCACCGTCACGCCGGACGGAACGGCGCTGCCCTGCCACGCAGCGCGCATGTTGCCCGGGTTGACTTTCCCCAATGTCCGCGATGCCCCGGTGAGCTGGATCTGGCGTGACTCGCCAGGCTTCAATCACTTCCGCGGGGACGCCTGGATGAGGGAGCCGTGCCGCAGCTGTCCGGAGAAGACCCGTGACTTCGGCGGCTGCCGCTGCCAGGCGTATCTGCTGACCGGCGATCCGGCCAACACCGATCCGGTATGCGACCTCTCACCTCATCATCATCTGGTCACGCAGATGGTGGCTCGCGCCGGCCAGACGCAGCCCCCCGTCGAGAAGCCGCTGGTGTTTCGCGACAAGGGCAATTCGCAAGCGCTCGGCAGGTAAGCCGGCTACGGATCGACTACCAACATCTGGAAACTGCGCGGCACGATGCTCGGGCGCGGATGAGGCTGCTCCGCGGTGGCCGCGGGGCGCGGGCCGAGCTTCGCGGTCACCAGATATATCCGGTGCGAGCGCTCATCCAGCGTCATGGTGCGCGCGCCAGCCTTCGTCTTCACTGTCTGGACGGCCGCGAATTTACCCGGCGTGAGCTCCTTGACCACGGTCAGAGTGCCGTCGCCGCCGGATGCGAATGCGAGTTGCGTTCCCGGATCGTAGGCGGCGGCATCGACCCCGGCACCTATCGGCACCTCTGCGAGCAGATGGCCGGAGTTGGCATCGACGACGGCCATGACTTTGTCGCACACCGAGAACAGCCGCCGCTTCGCGGTATCGATGGCCAGGCCCGACGGTCCCTCGCATCCGCCGAGCGGCCAGACCGCCGTGACCACGAGCTTCTGGGGATCGATGACCGCAATGCTGCTCCGGTCCTCCAGATTGACGTAAACATGGCCGGCGCCGTCGGCCTGCGCGAACTCCGGCTTCGCATCGACCGGGATTGTCCCGATCACCTCGTTCTTCCCGGTATCGATCACCGAGACGTTGCGGCCCCGCCCGTTGAAGGTGAACACACGATGCGTCGTCGGCTCGTACAGCACGGCGTCCGGGTTTTCACCCGTCGTCTTGATCCGTGCGATCACGGCCAGCGATTTCAGATCGAAGACGATCAGGGTGTTTTCCCGGCCCGCGCTGATATACCCGCGGCCCAGATCCGCCGCGATAGCGACGCCGTGAACGCCCGGGGTCTCACCGATTTCTCCCGTCAGCGTGAGCTTCTCGCTGTCGACGATCTGCACCTTCGTTCCGTGAGCGACGAAGACTCGCCCCCCGTCCTTGTCGAAAGTAAGGTAATCCCATCCCTCATCGCCCGGGAGCGGCACCGTATGGGCCAGGTGATACCGGGGCGTGGTGTCCGCCTGCACAGCGGCGGCGCAAAAGAGCGTCACGGCACAGGCGAACGGCAGCGTTGCGTTTCTCATCGCGGCACTCCGAAAATTTCCCATCCTTCTGCAGGCAGCAACAGTACCTGATCCCGCCGCGCAGCGCGCTCATTCTGTGGTGTTTTCCACCAGGGCGCGGAGCCGCCCGAGCGCCTCATCCCATTGTTGCGATATCGCGTCCAGGTAACCGCGAGCTTCGGCGAGCCGCTTCGTCTGGAGCTCCCAGATCCTCTGGCGGCCTTCGCGCCCGCTGCGCACCAGCCCGGCTGCCTCGAGCGCGCGCAGGTGTTTGGTCACCGCCTGGCGCGAGACCCTGGAGCCTTCGGTCAGCCGCACGATGGATAGCGGGCCGCCATCACAAAGGCGCGTGACGATCTGCAAGCGCGTTGCGTCGCCCAGCGCAGCGAAGACCGGCGCCGCCCCGGCAAGCCTGGCCGCCCCGGCAAGCCTGGCCGCCACGGCGCGCCTGCGCGCAATCTGAGCGGAACTGGCCGTCATTTTACGATTTCTCCCCGGCGCGCGCGGTTTGATCCGCTACGCGCCGGACTGCATCGCCAGGTACTTCTGGATGAGCAGGGTCTGTTTGGCCCAGCCGCCCTCGTTCGCGGCGAAAGCCTTGGCGCGGCGTGCCAGGGGGATCTGATCGAACCCCGACTCGACGATCGTCAGCAGAATGTCGCCCGCGGCGTCCGTCAACTCGAACACGATGAGTGTCGTGGGCTCCTTGGAATAGTCCACGTCCGCCTCTACGGCATAGGGATGCCAACGGAAAGAGATCCGTTTCATGGGCTCGATGCGCTCAACCGAGAACTCGAAAGCCTTGCCGGCATGCGGCTGCTGAAGCTTGGCGACTTCCGCATCCACCGTGGTCGGAACGATTCTCCCGGTGAGGCGGCCACCCTCCGCGAACGGGCCGTCGAATGCGACGCCGAACCAACTCCCAAATTGCCCGGAATCGCTGATCGCCCGCCACACGCGCTCGCGTGTCGCACGCAACCGGACCTGCTTCTCGATGCGATCTGTGTTCATAAGCAACCTCCAGGTTGCGCTTTATAGCACACTTTTCCGCGTAGGGCGACCCGTTGGTTGCCCATTGTCCGCGCGGGTGCTGGGGCGCCACTCTCGCTATTGAAGTTCCGCAAGCCGAAGGGTAGCGGCTAATGTGCGGCGTACATCGTCATCACGTCGCCATGCAATGCTGTCTGGCTTGCGGGCCGGCTGTAGAACATGTGTCCGCCGGGATATTCCCTGACGCGCACCCGTTTGGGATCGCCCATGATCGGCATCTGGTCGACGATGAGAACCGAGGCCATGAACGGACAGGACAGGTCGTCCCAGCCGTGCGCGATCAACACATTCAACTTCGGGTCGATGGCCACGGATTGGCGCAGCTCCTGCACTGAGCCGCGCTCGATATCGCTCTCGTCATCCTCCCTGCCGGCATCGCCACCGTCCGACCACAACTTGTTCACCTCGTAGCTCAGCGCGTTATAGCGCCCGCTGTACTTCCAGCCAACGGTGTGCGTGATGAAGTCGACAATCGCGCTGGTGGTCGGGGCGATGATGCTGTCGAGGATGGGATCGTCGGTACGTTGAGTCGGTGCGAACGGAAACGGATCCCAGCTCCTTACGTTGGAATCGTAGCGGCTGCCGAGCTTTCCTTCGGCACGATAGACTTCCCGCAGGTAGGCCTGCGTCTCGAGGCGGCCCCCCAGGTGGCGCACGAAGGTCGGGTCGAGACCCGACAATTCGGTCACTCGTTTCACGATGCGCTCAATGGCCTCGGCGTCCGAACGCCCCTTCAGCAGGTCTTCGAGGTACTGCGTGCGCGTGTAGGTGATGATCTCGGCCATCGCCGCATCGGTGAGCTTGCCTTCGCGCTCGAGGTTGGCGGCCGCGATGCTTGGCAATGTCAGCATCCAGGGCAACGGCGATAAATCCCCGTTTTTCGACGCGCCGGGATCCAGATACGGCGAAACCAGCACCATGCCGTTCATCGCGACCCCCAGACGGGTCTGCAGATAATGCGTGATGCGCGGACCGCGGAACCCGCCATAGCTTTCACCGACCAGATACTTGCGCGCGGTCAGGCGCTCATTCTTCACAAGCCAGTCGAACACGATGCGCGACAGGTACTCCACATCCGCCTTTGGGTTGTAGAAGCGTTTCCTCGCTTCCTCCTGCGGCACCTGGGCGTAGCTGTATCCTGTGCCGACCGGATCGATGAACACCAGATCCGTGAAATCCAGCCAGCTGCCTGGATTGTCGAGCGCGACCGGCGGATCGGACGGGCTGTTGCCCTCGGCGCCGAATTGCACACGCTTGGGGCCGATGGCGCCGAGATTCAGATAGACCGACGAGGCGCCCGGGCCGCCGTTCAATGCGAAGGTCACCGGCCGATTGGCGCCCGGAACCGTATAGGCGGTGAACATGACGCTGGCGATGGTCTTGCCCTTCTCGTCCAGCACCGGCAGAGAGCCGACGGTGGCGTCATACTTGACGGTGCGGCCCCCGAGACTGGCGCTCTGGTGAATGGTCTTGTCGGCGGGAAACGGCGGCAGCTTGATGTCATCGTCCCGGTGCGCTTTGTCCGCGTCCTTCGAGTCCGCCTTGCCGGAGTCGCTCGCCGCCTCGGACGCCTGCTTGTCCTTTGCGAGCAGCATGGGCGGATTCAACACGCTGCAGCCGAAAATCAGCACGGTGAGCATCTGTCTGTACATGAGTGATCCCTGGTGGTGGCCTGCGATCGTCAATGGATCAGCCGCCCGCACAGATTCAACAGCGGCGCGGGAAGCAGCCCCAACAGCAGCACGGCCGCCGCATTGATGCCGAGCGTCACGCGCACGCCCGTGGAGTGTTGCGGCGCCGGGAATTCCGCCGGCGGGGCGTCGAAGTACATCAGTTTGATCACGCGGAGGTAATAGAATGCCCCCACCACGGACAGGGCGGCCGACACCAGGACGAGCCACGGATGATTGGTCTCCCACAAGACCTGGAAGATACGCAGTTTCGCCCAGAACCCGACAAACGGGGGCACGCCGGCAGTGGAGAACATCAGGATCATCATCACGAGCGCGAGCAGCGGATCGCGCTTGTACAGACCTTTGTAGTGGTCGAGCCGATCAGCCTCGAAACCCTTGCGGCTCGCGATCAGGATCACACCGAATGATCCGAGTGCGACCAGAATGTAAACCAGGGTGTAATACAGTGCCGCAGAGTAGCCATCAGGTGTGCCCGCCACGAACCCCAGCAGGATGAAACCGACATTCGAGATGGTTGAATAGGCCAGCATGCGCTTCAGGTTGGTCTGCACGATCGCCACCACGTTGCCCACGATCAGCGTCAGCACCGCCAGCACGCCCAGCATTTGCGACCACTCCAGCACAGACCCCCCCAGCCCGTAGGCCAGCAGCCGCAGAGTCAGCGCGAAGTAGGCGATCTTCGGCGCCGTGCTGATGAACAGCGTGACGCTGGTGGGCGCGCCCTCGTAAACATCCGGAAGCCACATGTGGAACGGGACCGCGCCGAGCTTGAAGGCGATGGCCACGACGATGAACACGAGGCCGATGATGACACCCAGGTTGGGCGGATCGTGCAATCGCGATGCGATCTGCTGCAGATCCAGCGTGCCCGTCATGCCGTAAATCATCGACATCCCATACAGAAGCGTCCCCGAGGCAAGCGCGCCCAGTACGAAATACTTCATGGCCGACTCGGCGGCGACGCCGGAGTCACGGTCGAATGCGACCATGGCATACACTGAAAGCGCAAGCAGCTCGACCCCGAGGTATACCGTCAACAGGCTGTTCGCCGAGACGAGCACGAAGATGCCCAGCAGCGCGGTCAGTGTGAGTACGTAGTATTCGCCCCGCAATATGCCGCGCTCTTCCAGATAGTCGCGCGAGTAAAGCAGTCCAACCGCCACGAACAGGAAGCCAGTAAGCTTCAGCACGTAGCCAAGCTCATCGGCCACGTACATGCCGTCGAAGAGAATCGTGTGCTGCGAAACCTGGCCGAAACGGACGGTCAGTGCGGCGCCGGCCGCCAGAATGACGAGCGTCGCCGTGGAGGTGAGTCCACGGCGCAGGTGTCCGGCAAAAGCATCCAGCAGCAGGATCACACAGATGCTCGCGGTCAGGTAGATCTCCGGCACCGCCGGTGCAACGCTTTGCCAGGTCATCGTGTCGGGCATGTTCGGATCGTTTTCCCTGGGTGTGAATCTATAGCGGGATCTTGCTGGCGATCGCCTGGTCCACCAGATGGTGGATCGTGGGTTGCATGATCTTCAGCAGCGGCGCCGGCCACACGCCGATCAGCAGTACGGCAACCGCAAGCGCGGCGAGAACGATGAACTCCCTCCCGTTCAGGTCCGTCAGTGCCGCCACTCGCGAATTCGCGACAGGCCCGAAAACCACCCGCTTGACCAGCCACAGCGAATAGGCGGCGCCCAGTATGAGCGTTGTCGCAACGAGCAGTGAGTACCAGAAGCTCGCCTTGTAGCTTGCCAGGATCACCAGGAACTCACCGACGAATCCCGACGTCCCCGGCACACCGGCATTGGCGAGTGCAAAAAACACCATGAATGCCGCGAATATGGGCATCGTGTTGATCACACCGCCGTAGTCGGCGATCTGCCGCGTGTGCATCCGGTCGTAAAGCACGCCGACGCACAGGAACAGAGCCCCGGAGATGAGCCCGTGCGAAATCATCTGCACCATTGCGCCGTCGAGTCCCATGCCGGCCCCGTGCAAGGCGCCCGTATTCCTCACGATCTGATAGACGATGAACGCGCCCAGGGTCACGAAGCCCATGTGCACGATCGAGGAATACGCGATGAGCTTCTTCATGTCCTTCTGCACGAGGGCCACGAAACAGATGTACACCACCGCGACCAGCGACAGCGCAATGATGATCAGATCGAGCTCGCGGCTGGCATCCGGCGTGATCGGCAGACTGAAGCGCAGAAATCCGTATCCACCCATCTTCAGCAGGACCGCCGCCAGGATGACGGAGCCCCCGGTGGGCGCTTCCACGTGCGCATCCGGCAACCATGTGTGGACGGGCCACATCGGGATTTTGACCGCAAATGCAAGCAAGAACGCGATGAAAATCCAGCGTTGCTCCACGAGCGTGAGGGGCAGCGCCTGGAAACTGGCGATCGAGTAGTCACCCGCCTTCACATACAGGTAAATCAGCGCGACGAGCATGAAAACCGAGCCGAGAAACGTGTACAGAAAGAACTTGATGGTGGCGTACACGCGCCGCGGGCCGCCCCAGATCCCGATGATCAGGAACATCGGAATCAGCATGGCCTCCCAGAAGAAATAGAACAGCAGGGCATCGGTCGCGCTAAACACGCCGATCATCAGCCCTTCCATGATCAGGAACGCAGCATAGTACTGCGCCGGCCGCGCCTCGATGACGCTCCAGCCCGCGATGATGACGGTAATCGTCATGAACGCGGTGAGGACGACGAGGGGCAGTGAGATGCCGTCGAGGCCCAGCGCGTAGTTCGCGTGGAAGCGCGTGATCCACGGCAGGTTCTCGCTGAACTGGAATGCCGCCGTAGCGGAATCGAACTGGCTCAACAGAGGCAACGAGACGAGCAGGGTCGCGATTGCAGCGGCCAGCGCAAGCCAGCGGCCGGCACCGATATGGCGCTCGCCCAGCAGCAGGACCACGCTGCCCGCGGCGATGGGCAGCCAGATCAGAACCGACACAGACCCGTGCATTCAGTGAGCGCCGATGAGCTTACGGGCGCACGAGAAACCAGCCCAGCAACACTGCGAGGCCGATGACCATCCAGAACGCGTACGCGTAGAGATATCCGCTCTGTACCAGCCGCAGGACACCGCCGAACCAACGTACCGTGGCCGCCGAACCGTTGACCATGGCTCCGTCGATCAATAGCTGATCGCCCCCCTTCCACAGAGTGAACCCCACGCCGCGCGCCAGAGCGGCCAGGACTTTCTCGTTGAACCAGTCGAAGTAGTACTTGTTGATGAGCAGGGTGCGGATGGGCGCCAGGACGCGCGCCGCCGTCGCAGCAAGCCGCGGCCGCCACAGGAAGCACGCCCATGCCGTAAACACACCCGCCGCGGTGAGCCAGAACGGAAGCCGCGCGAACCCCTCGAGCGCGAACTGAATGGGACCGTGGAAGTCGTGCCCCAGCGCGTGCACTACGTCGTTTTTCTGCAGAACGCGCAGAGAGTCACCGAAATAGCCCCCGAAGAGCAACGGACGCATGGTGAAGATACCAATCAGCAGTGAAGGAATCGCCAATGCGATGAGCGGAACCGTCACGACCGCCGGACTCTCGCGCGGAATGACATCGTGATGGGGATGGTCGCCGTGATCATGCGCACTGTCGCCGCGGTCATGCGCGTGGTCATCCGATGACAGCGTGTGCTCGTGCTGCATCTGCCGGAACCGCTCAGGACCATGGAAGGTCAGGAAAATCATGCGAAAGGTGTACAGCGCCGTCACGAACACGCCGCCCAGCAAACAATAATACGCATAGGCCGCACCCCACCGATGCGTCTCACCGACCGCCTCGATGATGGAATCCTTCGAATAGTAGCCTGCGAAGAACGGGGTGCCGATGAGTGCCAGAGCGCCGATCCAGCTCGTGATGGCGGTAATCGGCATGTACTTGCCCAAGCCGCCCATCTTGCGCATATCCTGCTCGTGATGCATGGCGATGATGACCGAGCCGGCGGCCAGGAACAGCAGCGCCTTGAAGAAGGCATGCGTCATCAGGTGGAACATCCCCGCGCTGTAGGCAGAAGCTCCCAGCGCGGTTGTCATGTATCCGAGCTGCGACAGCGTCGAATACGCAATGACCCGCTTGATGTCGTTGTTCACGATCCCGAGCAGTCCCATGAAGAACGCCGTGGTCGCGCCGATGACCAGCACGAATGACAGCGCGCCCTCGGATTGCTCGAACAGCGGCGACATGCGCGCCACCATGAAGATACCGGCGGTCACCATGGTGGCTGCGTGGATCAGTGCCGAGATCGGCGTCGGGCCTTCCATGGAATCCGGCAACCACACGTGCAGCGGAACCTGGGCCGACTTGCCCATGGCGCCGACGAACAGGCAAACGCAGATGAGCGTGATGGCGGCGACGCTCGTATTGGAGGTCAGCGGAAACATCGCGTGCGCCATCCTGGGAGCCGCCGCGAACGCCTCTGCATAGCCGACCGAGTTCGTGTAATAAACGATCCCGGCAATGGCGAGCACGAAGCCGAAGTCGCCTACCCGGTTGACCAGGAACGCCTTGAGGCTCGCGAAGATGGCGCTCGGCCGCGTATACCAGAATCCGATCAGCAGATAGGACACGACCCCGACCGCTTCCCAGCCGAAAAACAGCTGCATGAAGTTGTTCGACATCACGAGCATGAGCATCGAGAACGTGAACAGCGAGATATAGCTGAAGAAGCGCGTGTAGCCCGGATCGTCGGCCATGTAACCGATGGTGTAGACGTGCACGCATAGCGATACAAACGTCACCACCACCATCATCAGTGTGCTCAGGCGATCGATCAGGAAACCGACGTCCATGTGCACGCCATCGCTGATGAGCCAGCTATAGATGGGTTGGTCGAATGCCGGCACGCCATCCCAGTAGATCTGCCTGAGCACGTGCACGGACAGGATGAACGAGATGGCGACCGCGGCAATCGTCACCGTGTGCGAGCCGGCACGCCCGATGACGCGGCCAAACAACCCGGCGATGATCGCGCCTGCGAGCGGGAGCACCGCGATTGCGACGAGAACGGTGGGATTCATTCGCGCACTCAGCCTCGCAGCGTATTCAGGTCTTCGACGTTGATGCTGCGGCGCTCCCGGAACAGCACCACGAGAATGGCGAGCCCGATCGCCGATTCCGCCGCCGCCACCGTCAGCACGAAGAACACGAACACCTGCCCATTGATGTCCCCGAGGTAGCGCGAGAAGGCAATGAAGTTGAAGTTCGCCGCGAGCAGCAGCAGTTCCACGCACATCAGCAGCAGGATCACGTTCTTGCGGTTCAGGAAGATACCGGCCACGGACAGCGCGAACAGGATGGACGACAGCGTGAGCAGCTGCGCAAGCGTGATCATTGGCGCTTCTCCGATTGCCGAAAGTCGCCTGCGGCGCTTTCGGCCCCCTCACGAAAGGCGCGACTTTCGTTCGGCTTCTCCGATTGCCGCAAGTCGCCTGCGGCGCTTTCGGCCCCCTCACGCAAGGCGTGATTTTCGTTCGGCTTCTCCGACTCCATCTTTACGATGCGTACACGATCCGTGCTGCGCACGCTCACCTGCTTCGAGATGTCCTGCACCTTCAGTCCGGGGCGCTTTCTCATGGTCAGGGAAATCGCCGCAACGATCGCAACGAGCAGCAGCACGGCGGCGAGCTCGAAGGGATACGCGTATTTCGTATACATGACGCGCCCGAGCGCGAGCGTATTGCTGTAGTCGGCCGCCGTGGGTGCCGGGCTCTTCGTGACATCAATCCCCAGGCCGCGAACCCAGATCACACCGACGATCTCGACGATTACCGCCAGCGCCGTGAGCCAGCCGAGCCACGCATACCGGGTAAATCCCGAGCGCAGCTCTTCCAGATTGATGTCGAGCATCATCACGACGAACAGGAACAGAACCATCACCGCGCCGACGTACACGAGCACGAGCACCACGGCCAGGAATTCCGCTTCGATCAGCAGCCAGATCGCGGCCGACGTGATGAAACACAGAACGAGTGCGAGCGCCGAATAGACCGGATTGCGTGACACAATCACGCCCAGCGCCCCCGCAACCAGGATGGTTCCGAAAACGTAGAACAGCGCTTCGACTAGCAAAACGATCCCTCTGTTGGCATCGGCTGCATCCTCACCGATACGGCGCGTCGGCTGCCTTGTCCGCAGCGATCATGGCCTCGTAGCGCTCACCTACGGCCAGCAGCTTGTCCTTGCTCATGATGTTCTCGCCCCGATGTTCCATGTGGTACTCATGGATCCGCGTGAGCACGATCGCATCCACCGGGCAGGCCTCTTCGCAGAAGCCGCAGTAGATGCACTTGAACAGATCGATGTCGTAGCGGCTCGTCCTGCGGGTTCCGTCGGGGGCAACCTCGGAGTCGATCGTGATGCACACCGCCGGACACACCGCTTCGCACAGCTTGCAGGCGATGCAGCGCTCCTGCCCGTTGGCATAACGCCGCAGCGCATGTAACCCGCGGAAACGCGGTGACTGCGGGGTCTTCTCCTCCGGATAGTTCAGCGTGTACTTGCGGGTGAAGAAAGTACGCGCGGTAACCGCCATGCCCTTGAGCAATTCGGTCAGCAGCAGAGTCTTGAGCGGGTTGACGGCCATTGGCTAACGCCGCCCTTGTTCCATTGCAGAAGGTCGCCTGCTCATGATTGTGCCCCCAGCGCGCCGTGCGCCCACGGCCCAACCTTGTACCAGGCCATGACCATCTCCGCGCCGATCCACACGATCGTGACGGGAATCAAGGCCTTCCAGCCCAGCCGCATGATCTGGTCGTAGCGGTAGCGCGGGAAAGTGGCGCGGAACCAGAGAAAAAAGAACAGCACGATGAAGATCTTCAGGCCCAGCCAGAAGAAGCTGGGCTGCGCGAAGAACGAGTTTCCGACGACCGGCCAGTCTGCAATCGGCGAGAGCCAGCCGCCGAAGAAGAACACCGCCGTGAGCGCCGAGATCAGGATCATGTTCGCGTATTCGGCGAGGAAGAACAGCGCGAACGCGATGCCGGAATACTCAACGTGAAAACCGGCCACGATCTCCGATTCGCCTTCCGCCACGTCGAAGGGCGCGCGGTTGGTTTCAGCCACGCCCGAGATGAAATACACGATGAGCAGCGGGAACAGCCAGAACCAGTTCCAGGCGAGCAACCCGCCCTGCTGGCGCTGCACGATGTCTCCGAGGTTGAGACTCTGCGAGGCGATGATCACGCCGACGAGCGCGAAGCCCATCGCGATCTCATAGGCCACCATCTGCGCGGCCGAGCGCATGGCGCCAAGGAACGCATATTTCGAGTTGGCCGCCCAGCCGGCGATGATGACCCCGTACACGCCCATGGACGTGAGCGACAGCAGATACAGCAGTCCTGCGTTGGCTTTGGAGACGACGACCTCCGGCGACAGCGGAATCACCGCCCAGGCAGCGAAGGCCGGAACCAGTGCGATCATCGGTGCGAGCCGGAACAGGAACTTGTTGGCATTCGTGGGGATGATGACTTCCTTGCACAGCAGCTTTACCACATCGGCGAACGGCTGCCCGAGTCCGGGCACCAGGCCGAAGAGGCGCACCCGGTTCGGCCCGCGACGCAGTTGCATCCAGCCGATGACCTTGCGCTCCCACAGCGTCAGCAATGCCACCGAGATGATGAGCACCACCGTAATGACAACGATCCACACGGTGGAGCGACCGTAGTCCGGCAGTGAGGCCCACGCGTCAAAAAGACTCTGCAGCACTCCGTCGGGTCCTTATTGTTGGTAGGTCACGGCTGTTAGTAAGTCACGGCCAGCGTGCGGCCCTCGCGGGTCTTCTGAAGCGACGGCGCACGACGTACGAGCGCATCGACCTGGTACATGTTGAGATCCAGCACTTCGATCCGATCGGTGCCCGGGACCCGATCGGCGCCTGGGGCGATTCGGTGACTGCCCCGGTAGGTGGTAGCCGCAACGTCCGCACACAAATTGCGCACCTCCTGCAGCACGTGGTCGGAGGACTGATAGCCGAAGCCGTGCAGATCCAGCAGGTTTCCCAGTACACGCAGCACCTTCCAGCCGGGGCGCGACTCGCCTACGGGCGCTGCGGCGCCGGGCTGGCTCTGCCAGATGCCCTCAAGATTCACGTAGGTGCCCGAGGTTTCGGCAAAGCTGCCGATGGGCAGCAGCACGTGAGCGACCTCGCGCAACTGATCATTTGCGAAAGGTGTGATCGCCACGACGAACTCGGCGTTCGCGAGCGCTCGCGAGCTCTCGGTGTCGACGGAATCGATCCACGGCTCGACGCCGCCGAACAGCATGTAGCCTTTGAGCGGACGCTGCAGCATCTCAACCGCCGACAGGCCCGCACTGCCCGTGGGCCTGCCGCCGGCGTCGCGATGCGGAACGGCCCCGGCCAGGTAGGCCCCGGCGGCATTGCCGCCTTCTGCCAACACACCCAACGATGCACCGGACATCTGCGCGATAGCCGCCGCCAGTGTGCGCAAATCCGCATACGCAGGGTGCCGCAGCGCAAGTGCGCCGAGCCAGACCGCGCGTTTCGCGCCCGAGAAAAGTGCAGCCGCCGCGGCGCGGTGCATGTCACCGGCTTTCGCGAGGCTCACAGCACCCGCCAGATGCTCGGGAATCGATTTGCCGGCGGTTTCCGCCGCCACCGCCAGGATTGCCGCGAGATCCCCAACCTGTTGCGTAGGTGGTGACAGGATGTTGGCCGTCACCGGAAACAGGTACTCGAACGGCGCGGGATTCAGCAATGCGACCGTGGCCCCCCGCAACGCCGCCTTGCGCACCCGGTGGGCCAGGATGGGTACCTCGCGACGCAGGTTCGACCCCACGACGAGCAGCCCGGTGAGCGAATCGATCGCCTCGATCCGCATTCCCAGGGAAGGGAATGCGGGATCGGCCTGTTGATCACGGAAATCCCGCTGCCGCAGCCGGTGATCGATGTTGCTGGTACCCAGGCCGCGCGCGAGGCGCCCGAGCAGATACAACTCCTCGAGCGTGCTCGTGCTGCTCGCCAGCACACCCAGATCGGCGGCATGGGCGCGCAGCCCTGCTGCCGCTTTGGCCAGTGCGCTCTCCCAGTCGGCCTCGACCCAATTGCCGGTCTTGCCGCCGTTTTGGCCGGCTTGCAGCCGGATCATCGGCCTCTGGATGCGCTCGGGGCTGTACACACCCTCGTAGCTGAAGCGGTCGCGGTCGGCGATCCAGGTCTCGTTGATGGCCTCGTTCTCACGCGGAATGACCCGCATCAGCCTGCCGCGCAGGACGTGTCCATACAGGTTGGTACCGACGCCATCGTGCGGAGACACGAGCGGATGCGAGGTCATTTCCCAGGCGCGCGCGCTGAAGCGATATGGCTTCGACACGAGAGCCCCGACAGGGCACAGATCGATGACATTTCCCGACAGCTCGTGATGCACCGTCTGCTCGACGTAAGCACGAACCTTCATCTGTTCGCCGCGCCCGATCATCCCAAGCTCCTGATAGCCGGCGATCTCCTGGGTGAAACGGATGCAGCGCGTGCAATGAATGCAGCGGGTCATGTCGGTAGCGATCAACGGGCCGAGATTCTCATCCGGAACAGACCGCTTGCGTTCGTGAAACCTCGACAGATCGCGGCCGAACCCCACGGCGAGGTCCTGCAGCTCGCATTCGCCACCCTGATCGCAGATGGGGCAGTCGAGCGGATGATTGATCAGCAGGAATTCCATTGTCGCCCGCTGGGCGCCAATCGCGCGGGGCGACTTGGTAAACACCTTCATGCCCTCGGCCACGGGAGTCGCGCACGCCGGCATGGGCTTGGGCGCCTTCTCCACCTCCACCAGACACATGCGGCAGTTCGCCGCGATCGTCAGCTTGTCGTGGTAGCAAAAACGCGGAACGTAGGCGTGGTTCGCGTCGGTGACGCGGATGATCATCTCGCCCTTGCGCGCCTTTACCGGCACGCCGTCCACTTCCAGATTGACGAACTCTTCGGCGCTCATGCCGCCCGCGCTCCGAGCTGGTCGGTCACGATGCTGCGCCCGCCGTGATCGATCATGTATTCGAATTCGTGCCTGTAGTGCTTCAAGAAGCTCTGCACCGGCCACGCAGAGGCATCGCCCAGCGCGCAGATCGTATGGCCTTCGATCCGGTTCGCCACGTCCAGCAGCAGCCCCAGCTCCTCCCGGCGCGCATCCCCTGCCAGGACCCGCTTCACCAACCGGTTCATCCAGCCGGTACCCTCACGGCACGGGGTGCACTGTCCGCAGGACTCCGACATGAAGAAGCGCGAGATGCGCTCCAGGACGCGGACCATGCAGGTCGTTTCATCCATCACCATCACGCCTGCCGAGCCGATGGCGGAACCGGCCGCCTTCAATGAGTCATAGTCCATGTTGATCTTCAGGATGATCTCGCCAGGCAGGACCGGCACCGAGGCGCCTCCGGGGATCACCGCTTTCAGCTTGCGTCCACCTTTCATGCCACCGGCGAGCTGCAGAAGATCCGCGAAGGGGATTCCCAGCGGCACCTCGAAGTTGCCCGCCTTCTGGACGTGGCCCGACACCGAGAAGATCACGGTGCCCGCGGAATTCTTCGGCCCGAGGCTTGCGAACCACTCCGGACCCTTGCGCAGGATCGTCGGCACCGAGGCGAAGCTCTGCGTGTTGTTGATCGTGGTGGGCGCCCCGTACAGCCCGAAGTTCGCCGGGAAAGGCGGCTTGAAGCGCGGCTTGCCGGGCTTGCCCTCCAGCGAGTCGAGCATGGCCGTCTCCTCGCCGCAGATGTAGGCGCCCGCACCGACGAACGTGTGGATGTCGAAGTCGATGCCGCTGCCCCTGATGTTCCTGCCGAGCAGGCCGGCCGCGTAGGCTTCCAGCAGTGCCGCCTCGAAACGCGGCACCGGCTCGCCGAGGAACTCGCCGCGAATGTAGTTGTAGGCGACGGTGCTGTTCGTCGCATAGCCCCCGATCGCGAGTCCCTCGATCAGGGCGTGTGGATTGAAGCGCAGGATGTCACGGTCGTGGCACGTCCCGGGCTCGCTCTCGTCCGAGTTGCAGACCAGATATTTCTGCAGCGGCGAGTTGCGCGGCATGAAGCTCCATTTCATGCCCGTCGGGAATGCCGCGCCGCCGCGACCGCGCAGGCCGGAGGCCTTGACTGCATCGATGATCTGCTCGCGGGGCGGCTTCTCATTGAGCAGCTTCTCCCACGCGTCATAACCGCCGATCTTGCGATAGGTTTCCAGCGTCCAGGGCCGCTCGAGCTGCAGCGGCTCGAACACCACGAGATTCATCTTGTCGGCGTACGAAGTCATGCGCGGAAATTCGTTCTCATTTCAGCTCGTCCAGGACCTTGTCCACCTTCTGGGGCGTCAGGTGCTCGTAAAAGACATGGTCCACCATCATCATGGGGGCACCCGTGCATGCCGCCAGACACTCCTCCTCCTGTTTCAGGAAGATGCGTCCGTCCGGCGTGCTCTGATTCAGCTTGATGCCGAGTTTGCGCTCCGCATGCGCCACCAGGTCTTCGGCGCCGTTCAGCATGCATGAGATGTTCGTGCAGATGCTCACGTGATGACGCCCGCAGGGGTGCAGCTCGAACATCGAGTAGAAGCTCGCAACCTCGTACACCTGGACCGGCGGCAGGCTCAGGTATTCGGCCACGGCATCCAGCAGCTCCGTCGTGAGGTAGCCGTTGTTCTGCTCCTGCGCGGCTCGCAGCGCCGACAGGCATGCCGAGCGCTGTCTGCCGGCCGGAAACTTCTTCACCCAGTGATCGATTTCCTGGCGTGTCTGCTCGGAGAGCAGCTTCACCCTGCTGATCGCGTCGCCTGCGCCGGCCGCTGCCGGCTTGCCTTCAGTACTCAACGGTCAATTTCCCCGAACACGATATCCTGGGTCCCGATGATGGCGACGACATCGGCGAGCATGTGTCCCGTGCACATCTCCTCGAGCGCGGCCAGATGCGCAAAGCCCGGCGCGCGGCACTTGAGCCGGTACGGCTTGTTCGCGCCATCCGAAATGAGATAGACCCCGAACTCGCCCTTGGGCGCCTCGATCGCGGCATACGTTTCGCCTTCGGGCACGTCGTAGCCTTCCGTGAAGAACTTGAAGTGGTGAATGAGGGACTCCATGTCGTCCTTCATGTGCTCGCGGCTTGGCGGCCGCACCTTGCGGTCATCGATCATGACCGGACCAGGATGGCCGCGGAGCCAGTCCACGCACTGCTGGATGATGCGATTCGATTGCCGCATCTCCTCGATGCGCACGAGATAGCGGTCATAACAGTCGCCATGCACGCCGACCGGGATGTCAAAATCCATGCGGTGGTAAACCTCGTAGGGTTGCTTCTTGCGCAGGTCCCACTCGACGCCCGACCCACGCAGCATCGGGCCGGTGAAACCCAGTTGCAGTGCGCGCTCCGGGGAGACGACGCCGATGTTGACCGTGCGCTGCTTCCAGATCCGGTTGTCCGTGAGCAACGCTTCGTAATCTTCCACGGCGGCCGGCAAGCGCTGCGTGAAGGCCTGGAGGAAATCGAGCATCGAGCCCGAGCGAGCCTCGTTGAGGCGGTCCACTTCCTTCTGGGCGCGCCACTTCGAAGGCTGATACTTCGGCATGGTGTCGGGCAGATCGCGGTAGACACCGCCAGGCCTGTAGTAGGTCGCATGCATACGCGTCCCCGAGACGGCCTCGTACACGTCCATCAGCTCCTCGCGCTCCTTGAAGCACAGCAGGAACACCGTCATCGCACCGATGTCGAGGCTGTGCGATCCAAGCCACATGAGGTGATTCAGTATGCGGGTGATCTCGTCGAACAACACGCGGATATACTGCGCACGTTCGGGCGGCGTAATACCCAGCAGGCGCTCGATGGCGAGCACGTAGGCGTGCTCGTTGCACATCATCGACACATAGTCGAGCCGATCCATGTAGCCGATGGACTGATTGAAGGGCTTCGACTCGGCAAGCTTCTCCGTTCCCCGATGCAGCAGGCCGATGTGCGGATCCGCTTTCTGGATGGTCTCGCCATCCATCTCCAACACCAGACGCAGCACGCCATGAGCGGCAGGATGCTGCGGACCGAAATTCAGAGTGTAGTTCCTGATTTCAGACATCAGCGCGGCTCTCGCAGCTCTTTGGGTACAACATCGCGCAGCTCGGGCTCGTAGCGGTGGTCATGCCGAATGACCTTCGGCACCAGCACGCGCGGAACTATGCTTACGGGCTGGTACACGACGCGCTTCCTTTCGGGGTCGTACAGCACTTCGACGTTGCCGATGAGCGGGAAGTCCTTGCGAAAGGGATGTCCGATGAAACCGTAATCGGTGAGGATGCGGCGCAGATCCGGATGCCCTCGAAAGAGAATGCCGAACAGATCGAACACTTCGCGCTCGAACCAGTTGGCCGACGCCCACACGTCGATGACGGAATCGACTACCGGCTCCAGCGTGTCGGAACACTTCACACGCAAGCGCAGGCGGCGGTTGTGCGTGATGGAGAGCAACTGATATGCGACTGCGAAGCGTCCTGGCATGTTCGGATCCGGCGCCTGCGCTCGCGCGACCCAGGCGCGGCTGAACCCTGTGCTCGTCGCGGACACCGTTTGCCAGTCGTCGCGGCCATAGTGCAGGTAATCCACCCCCGCAACATCGATCAACATATCGAATTTGAGCTCCGGGGCATCACGCAGCGCGCGGCATACCGGCAACAGCGCCGCCGGTTCGACCTCATAGGCCAGCTCGTCGGCGAGCGATGCCACTCGGCGCGCACCGCCGTTCACGTGCGCGTCGACGTGAAGCGCCAATGCTTCCATCCGCTCGGTCACTGGGCAAGTGTCTCCTATCGCGCGATCGTACTGGTCCGCGCGATCTTCTTCTGCAGTTGAATGATGCCGTACACCAGCGCTTCGGCGGTCGGCGGACAACCGGGCACATAGACATCGACGGGTACAACACGGTCGCATCCGCGCACGACCGCGTATGAATAGTGGTAGTAGCCGCCACCGTTGGCGCAGGACCCCATCGAGATGACCCAACGCGGCTCGGCCATCTGGTCGTACACCTTGCGCAGTGCCGGGGCCATCTTGTTCACCAGCGTACCGGCGACGATCATCACATCCGATTGGCGGGGACTCGGGCGGAAAACGACGCCGAAGCGGTCGAGGTCGTAGCGTGAGGCGCCCGCGTGCATCATTTCGACGGCACAGCAGGCGAGACCGAATGTGACCGGCCACAACGAGCCGGTGCGCGCCCAATTGACGAGACTGTCCACCTGGGTGGTCAGGAAGCCTCGCTGTGCGAAGCCCTCTGCGGCTTGTGGGCCTGCCGCCGCCTCTAATCCCACTCCAGCGCTCCTTTCTTCCATTCGTAGACGAAACCCACCACGAGGATGGCGAGAAAAATGCCCATCGCAACCAGCCCGAAGCCGCCTATTTTTTCGAGCGCCACGGCCCACGGAAACAGGAACGCGATCTCCAGATCGAACACGATGAAGAGGATGGCCACCAGGTAGTAGCGCACGTCGAACTTCATCCGGCTGTCCTCGAAGGCCTCGAAGCCGCACTCATAGGGGGAGCGCTTGGCGCTATCGTCGTGGAAGCGTGAGAAGTAGCGCCCGAGCCCAGTGCCGAGCACCAGCATCACCACCGCCACCACCGTGGCGATGACGAGAAAAATCAAAATCGGCAGATAATTCGACAGCATGTCCTATCGCCCGTTCCTGGTTCGACCGTTTGAAAGCGCAGCAGGCGCCTTTGCCGCAATCGAACCGGTTGCCCGCAGCCAAATTAAAAAGGCAGGCCGCTATAGGCCTGGCCTGCCCCCTTCAACAGATCTCCCCATTGTACCAGCCAGCCACGACATTTGGTGCCGACGGGGAGATTCGAACTCCCACACCTTGCGGCGCTAGCCCCTCAAGCTAGTGTGTCTACCAATTCCAC
>JBOIAD010000030.1:0-16115 GCA_050738795.1 Steroidobacteraceae bacterium | reverse complement strand
TTTCGCAACGTGAAATCATGAACGGCGGGTCTCGCCGCAAGCTCACACGTCGCGCTCCGCAGCTGTTGAGCCGCTCTGCGCGACTTTCGGGAATCGAACAATGACCAGTGCACAAAATGCTCAAAATTTTGGCCCGGGCGATCCTATTGGCTCAAAACGGTTAAGTCCGACAGGCTCCTAGCCGCCCTCGATGTAGCCGTAGCCGAGCGTTTCGATCTGGACCACCTTACCGTCCTCGAACCGAATCCGCCGCATCAGTTTGTCGGGTCCCAGGTTATACAGCCAGACGTCCACGGGCACCTCCGTCTGCGCGGTGTTCGATTGCACCAGGTGTCCGCCCACCCAGGCGACCGAGGATGACACAATGATCGAGCTATGGTCGGCGCGTGTTGGATTGCCGCAGATCGCCGCAACCGCGGCGATGCTGTCGCCTCTGGAGATGAGCTTGTTCCCGCACTCGAAGTTCTGCGCCTGGGCAGATCCCACGATCGCTGCGAGGATGACAAATGCGAGCCTGCGAATCATGCGCGTACCACGCTAACGCTTCTGTCTCCCGGAAGCAATTCCGCTGAGCGGCCGGCCGCCACGTCCGGCTCGGTCAGGAACGCGCTCGGGTCTCAGACCACGAGCGTGGCGACGCCCCATCCCATCAGAGTGATGCCGGTGCCGCGGCCGATCCAGTGTCCGTGGGGCAGCACCTTCTCGATCAGCACCGCAATGGCGAGTGCGGCGATCCAGATCAGATTCATGACTCCACCCACAAAGAGCAACGTCATCAGCATCCAGCAGCAGCCGACACAGTACGCGCCATGTCTGGCGCCGAGCTGTAACGCGCCCAGGGCGTGCGGACGCCAGTGGCGCGAAAGGAACGAGGCCGGCGCGCGGCAGTGCGTCAGACACAGGTTCTTCGGCGGCGAAAGCTGGTACAGCCCAGCGGCGATGAGGAGGGCGCCCGACAGCCAGCGGCTGCGCGATCCCATCATCATTGTTGAGATGAGCCCAGCGCGTTCCAGAGCCCAATGGAGCGCGGTGGCGCCGACGGCGAAACCGAGCCAGACGAACAGATAGCCCGCGGCGAAGGCGCCGGTCGGGGCGAGCTCGTCCCGAACCTGGCCCCTTGCGAGAGCGGCGCGATGCACGTTCGCGTAGAGCAGGATTGCGGGTGCCGCGCTGGGCGTCATCATGGCGATCATCATCACCCACCACATGCCGATCATCAGTGCCCAGGTGGCGAAGCCCCAGGCGGTCCACGCCCGTGCGCCTGTGCCCGTCTGCATGTCTGGCATTGCTCGCATCAGATCGGCTTGCTGATGGGGAAAGAATGCGAGGGTGGTCATTTGCCGCGCGCTCATGCCCAGACCAGCACCCTTCGCGATGTAGAGCCAGGCCAGCGCACACAGGGTTACCAGCCCCGCGAGCGTAATAATGCGGTCTCGCCTGAGCAGGCGCTCAAACGCTGGCGCCTCGGACATACAGCGTGCGTCGGCTACCGCACGACACCGTGACCGTTGAGATGCAATCGGGCGAACTGACCGTAGGTATCTTTCATCTCGACCTGGACTGGACCCCTTGTCTTGCTCGACGCACTGCCGATCTCGGCCACCGTGTATTCGAAGCCGTTCGGCAACACGATTTGTGCGCGTGCCTCCGCGCCTGTCACCTTGTTGTGCAGGGGTTCGCCCTGTGTCTCGATGTAGTCCTTGACGAAAATTCGGCCTCTGCGGCCATCGATATCGAGCTCGAGCCCGATCTTCGTGAAGACCGGGGCGTTCATTTTGGTGACCGTCGAGGCATAAACCGCGAACATTGTCGCGAATGGATCGGTGTCCTGCCCAGTCATGATCCTCAACAGCGCCTCGCGCTGCGCCTCGTCGGCATTCTCGTCGATGAACGCTATTGCCTCGCCATTACCCTCGTGCACGGCTCCAGGCCATTTGAAGATGACGGCGATCCGCAGGCCGTCCAGTTTGATCTTGCCATGATGGCCTGCGTCGATCTGGATGCCGCCCACCGCATGACAATGGCCCTTGTCAGGCAGCCCATTGAATTGGCAGTTGCAGCCATACGTGCACGTGCAGTTGACCAGCTCGCGTCCCTTGATCTCCCACGGTGTCATGTCGGACTCCCACTGGTTTGAGATTGCTGCACTTTAGACCTTCGGCTCACGGCGCGAAAGCCTTGCTGTTGAGAAAGACGCATCATCCTGCGCCTGAGCAGTCTACGTTTTTTGCACAGGCCGAAAGCCGCTCTGATCCAGGACCATGGGCTCAACGAATCAGTTGGAGGGTACGTAAATCGCCCTGGCCTGTCCTGTTTTCTTGTATACGCCGAAGGATCCCCCGACACCGGCGCCCACCGACGAGCTGCGCGAATACGAGTTCGACCCTACCCCGGTGCCCAGTGACGCTGTTTGAGCATCCGAGAATTCCTCGAGGATGATTCCATTCGCACCCAGCTTCGCCGCCTCATCTTTCAACTGGTCAACTACCTTGTCCATAGCTCGTTGACTGCCGGGTCCGAGCATGCTTTTGCTCGAGGCGTTCAACACCGCGATTTCCTCGAAGGCTTGCGGTGGGGTCGAATAGACCCTGACTTCGGTGATGGGTATCGGCGGCCGTGCGCTGCCAACGAGAACATGATTGGAGGAGGCGCACGCTATCAACACCGCCATGGCAGACCCGGCCACGAAAAAGCATCGGAGTGGTGATCTCATGTGCTTCAGCTTCCGTTTAGAGCTGCCTTCGAGCAAGCGTGAGCTTGGACGTGGCATTTACGCTTCCATGGTGATCCAGATCATCACCGCGGCTCCTGCGATCGCCAACGGACGCACACGCGGAAACACTCGAAAGGGCGCGCAGAGTTGAAGCAATCGGGGATCGAGGTCACCTTGATCGCCACAAAAGCCCAGAACGTTATCCCGACCGGTGCGAGGAAATTCATGGCCGACCACCTTTCGAAGTCCGTATTCACCGGTAGAGATGCGAACGGTGCCGCCTTTGGATGCACACGATAGCGATTTACCGGACCCTTCACCGGGAACCATCGCATGACCGCCGCGTTCGGTATCCAACCGACACACTGAGTACGCCGCTATGGATACGAACAACCCGCAGACATGGGTCATCGCCGTCATCCTGGTGGTTGCATTGATCGCCGCGGGCTATCTGATCGCGCGCGAACAGAGGCGAGCACAGTCGCGGCGGCTACATCAACGCTTTGGCCCAGAGTACGAGCGCGTCGTGGACGAACACGGCGATCGGACGAAGGCGGAGTCTGAGCTGAGGGCTCGCGAGAAGCGTGTCGAGCGCTTGACGATCGTGCCTCTGGCTCCCGCTGATGCTGCCCGCTTCAGTCAAGCCTGGGGCGTGCTGCAGAGCCGCTTCGTAGACAACCCCAAGGGCGTCGTCACGGAGGCGGACCGGCTGGTCCGCGACCTTATGGTCAAGCGTGGCTATCCAATGGGTGATTTCGAGCGTCGCGCCGCAGACATTTCGGTCGATCATCCCGCCCTGGTCGAGACTTACCGCTCGGCGCAGGCCATCGCGGTGCGCGATCAGCGCGGGGACGCCGGTACGGAGGAGCTTCGCAAGGCCGTCGTCTACTACCGGACCTTGTTTGATGAGCTGCTTGAAGTTCGCAGCGCAAGACAGGCAACAGAAACGAATACCGTGGTGCAATCATGAATACCCCCGCAGGCACAGACCCGGTGCGAAGACCCCTCAGAACCTCGGACCTCGCCGCCGCCGGCTCGCGAGCGGCTGCCCGGGAACTGGATGAAGAGACGCAGCCGCCCATCGAGGCCGATGAGGTTGAGGCCAATGAGGTCCAGGCCCGTGAATCGCGGCCGGCAGCCGATTCGGAGCGGCTCGATCCGCTGTTCTCCCCTGATCTGGCGCAGGACTATCGTTCGCGCTGGACTGCGGTTCAGAGCAGCTTCGTCGATGACCCCAGGCGAGCCGTGCAGCAGGGTGACGAGTTGGTCGCGCAAGTCATGCAGAGCCTGGCGGAAACCTTTGCCGATGAGCGGGACAAGCTCGAGGAGCAGCTAGGTCAGACAGACGACGCGTCCACGGAAACCCTGCGCGTCGCCCTGCGTCGCTACCGGTCATTCTTCGAACGGCTGCTATCGCTTTAGTTTGAGACATCAGGCCCCCCAACTGTGGGCCGGCCGGCCCACAGTCGGAGGACATTGACCGGTCCGCAGCCGGGCATTGCCTGTCAACCTAACTCGCAACTCTCCTGCTGTGTCGTGACGATGTGCGGACGGGCCGTCTCCTCGGGCTCCTCCTGTTCCTTGCGCGTGAAGAACTGCAACCGCAGCTCCACGCGCCGGCTCGCATCATCGGACTGCTTGGCATCGTTGAACGAGACACCGCCCGCCAGGAACAGCTCGCGCACCTGTTGAACCTGCTCCGCGCTCAAGCCGAGTTGGAC
Organism: Steroidobacteraceae bacterium; assembly: GCA_050738795.1. Classification (GTDB taxonomy): domain Bacteria; phylum Pseudomonadota; class Gammaproteobacteria; order Steroidobacterales; family Steroidobacteraceae; genus 13-2-20CM-66-19. The sequence goes on along the minus strand of JBOIAD010000030.1, from coordinate 11,681 downwards.
GTTGCGTTGCGGGTCCACGAGCATGCACATCATCCAGTACGATCGCTTCAGGCTCAAATACAGGTTGTACAGGTAGGGCCCTTTCGTGTCGGTAAAGCCTTCGATCACGACCTGCTTGAACCATTTCCGTCCGTCCTTGCTGTTCGATACCTGCAGAATGACGGGCACCAGCGCGGCAAGGTCGCTCTCCACTTGCGCGCGCAGGCGATAATCCTGGTATCCGAAGCGCCCGGCCGCGCCGAAGTCGATCCGGTTGTCTTTGCAGTTCACATGGATGCTCGGCCGGCTCTGGATCCCCACCTTGATTTCGTTGCAGATGCTCAGAATCTGTTGCGCACGGGTATCCTCGGCACTGAGCTCCCGCCTCAGTTCCTGACTCATGGCGAGGATGGTGACCGCCATGGCCACGAGGCACAGGGTCATCATCGCGGTCATGAGATCGGCGTAGGAGATCCAGAAAGGCCGCTCGGCCTCCTGTTTGCGTCGTGCCGGCTTGATGACCTGCGACAGCACGAATCAGTTCCGATCCCGGCTGGCGCGCGCCGCAAGCTGATCAAGGGCAACGCGCAGCGAGCTGACCGAATCGCCCAGCTCCTTTTGATACGCCTTGACGTGCCGGGCGAGAACGGTAGTGACATCCACCCCAAAATGCTCGACTGTCGTACCGAGCCCTTTGCGGGCTTCATGGGCCAGCCTGACGAATTCCCGGCTCGCAACCTGCGACTGATCGATCACATCCTGCAGGCTGATCAGCAACTGCCTGCGTGCGTTCGCTTCCACACTCGCGCTCGAGGCAACGCCTTCGAAGCGAACGGCGGCACTGCCGAGCTGCTGAATTGAATTGTTGACGGTGTGCGCCGCGGCCGCCAGATGGGAGCTGGCCCGCACCATGTCGTTCGTGGACTTCAGAGCCTGCCCTTCCAGAGTCGCGAGCTCGAGGCCGACTCGCGACACCTGCTCAGCCGCTTGTTGGAGCGATCCGACCGCGACCACGACGGACGCCGTACCCGCGGAAAGCTTGTCGAGCATTTCTGCGGACACGCCTCCGAACCGATCGAGGATTCCCCGCGTCGCTTCGATAGCCGCTGCGTGCGAGTCCGCAACGGTTGCGACCTGGCGGCGCATGTGCGCCGCGGTTGCGTCGTTGCCTTCCCTTGTCCTGCGCACGGCCTCTTCCTGCGCCGCAGCCATGCGCGCGAGCGCTTCGTTCAACTGCAGCAGGACGCCCTTGGTGGCGGAAGCTACGGCCTCACCCTGGGCGCGCTGCGACTCGGCCAGGCGTTGCATCATGTTGTGGACCGCCGCCTGCATGCTCGTCGCGGAATCCTTCCCGCTCTTCTGCACATCCTCCAACAGGCCCTGCATCGCAATCTCCACCTTGTGGACCGCCTGGGCCGTTTGCTGGATCAATCCGCTCAGATCGCTGAGCTGGCGACCCATGGTCTCGCGCATCTGTGCGAGAAATGAAGTCATCAACTGCTCGAGTACGTTTCTGACGGCCTCGGTCTCCCGTCCGCTTGCGGCCGCGACCGTCCGTGCAATATCGGCCAGCGGTTCCTGCAGGCTTTGACGGATGCTTCGGCCCAGATCCGCGGACATCTGCTGAGTCGCGTGTATCTGGCGCTCGGTCAGGCTCGTCAACAGGAACCTCAGGTCCTCGACCATCGCCTCCTTGAGTTGCCGGATCTGGATGACACTGTCCTGCGAGGTTCTCAGGAGAGACGCCAGATATTCCTCGCCGACGCCGGTCTTGAACATGCCATCGAGCGCCGTGGACAGCTCGAACACCCACTTTGCGCAGGACGAGTAAAGCCACTTCTCCGTGATGGTCACCACGATGGCCGCGGCAATCGCGGTTCCGGAGAACATGAACGCATCCCGGACGTGTCCGAACAGCTCTCCCAGCCCTCGCTTCAGATCGGCCGAGTCCGTCAGGCCCGGATCGAAATGCACGAGGCCCTGGATCAGGCCGAAAAACGTGCCGATGATGCCGAAGCCCGTGAGAATGCCGGGCAGATGTTTGAAGTACTCGGAGCCGATCCACGGATCGACCACCGTCTCCAGATTGAAGAAGCCTTCCGCCGGTTGAGTCGCCCGGATGGCGACCGCCCCTCGCTCCGTATCGACGCGCGAGCGTTGCTCGTGCAGGGACTCCTCGAACTCGCGCCACGGCCTGGCCAGGCGCGTACCCCTGAAGATCTCGTCGAGCCTGGATTTGACGGTTTCCGGGCTCTGCGATCCCAGCGAGCTGATCCGCCTCACGAGATCGACCAGCCCGGACCGAAGACTCAGCCCGCGGACGATGTATTGCAGCACGAAATGCGCAAGCAGCGCCGCCACCAGCAGGCCTAGAAAGGAGACAAGCGGATTCGCCTGTAAGTACTCGAGCAGCTTCGGCATGAGCGTTGCAGTCCGGATTCTACCCGCCTGCGCCATGGCGGGACGTAGGACTAGGACTGTACCAACGCTCGTGCGCGAGCGCCTAATTCTGCCGGCAACGAACCCCGAGGCAACCCGCATGCGATCGCATGGCGGTGGAAATCAGGGCGAACAGCCGCTGAGCTGTTCGGATGTCCTGCCGGAGCTTGCGCCCCTCAGGCGAATCGCGCAGCGGATCTAACCTTCGCCCGCGCCGCCTCGATTTCCCGGTCGCGCGGATCCGCAGTCGTCACGAGCGATTCGATCAACGTACGCGCGACCGCCGCAACATCTTCCACCGCGCGATCAAAGGCGGGCCGGTTGGCTTTGGAAGGAGAGGTGAATCCACTGAGCTTGCGGACGAATTGCAGCGCTGACGCCTTGATCTCTTCCTCCGTGGCTGGCGGCTCGAAGTTGAACAATGTCTTGATGTTGCGGCACATGGGTCACCTTTCACGTCCGTCGCGACGCCTACTATTATCCAAGGACGATTGGCGAGCCGGCAATCCGACGCTCAGGTCCATTGCCGCGCCTCGATTTTATGTAGGGCGCACAATCGATCGACAATGTCATGGTACTTGAATACTCAATCATTTGCGCTCGGCGGGTGGTAAACGGGATACATTCTGGTCTCTCTACAACGCTCAATGACTCGCCTCGGTAGGTCCGGCGCATCAACTCCCAAAGCTTCGCACAACTCAGCGAACTCACACATCTCCAGCCGACGTTCCGCAGCGTCGACTTTACTCACGTAGCTGGGAGACCGCTTGATCTTGGCAGCAAACTCCCTCTGGGACAGTCCAGCCGCCTCTCTCGCCCGAACAATCTCCTCGATCAGTCTGCGATGACGATGTGCACGCAGGTGCCTCACTGGGGTGCCTCCAAAACGGAAGCGCGAAAAGGTACAATTCAAGCTGCTCGCGTCTGTTTTGTATGCGGACTCCGACTCCCGACCTGATCACACACGCCGGCGTGCGCCGTCCAGGACACCACGCCGGACCCAACCGACAACCCGCCCCAGCCGAAGGCCGCGCGCCAGATTGCCGACGAGAAGCGCGACCATATATGCCGGAAGCTCGATGCGATCCACAGCGTCGCGCGCACGGTGATGATTGCAATAGAAGGGCAGAATTGCGGCCACTCGCACGACTTCGCTTTCATTCTGAGACGCTACGCACTCGACCCACTCGCGGGGGTGGAGTCCCCGAGGTTCAGAAGGAATGCCGTATTACGGCTGAGTCTGTCGAGTTGGGTCATAAGGAGCGTTGCCCTAGTCTGCTTACAGCACTTCAGCGCCGCTTGGAGCTGTGGGCGGTCATTGACCTTGCCCGACTCCACCTCACGGAACTCAGCGACCACGGAGCCGCTGTCAGCCGCTAGGAAGTCAGCTACGGACCTTTTCTGTGATTCGAGGCTCAGACCGGACTGACCTGTTTCTGCGTGCTGGCGCGGACATATGTTACATATCGCTTGCCGGCGGGGGAACGGGAAATCATGGCATCAGAGCGTGCGACTAACGGGGCCTCGCTGCTCCGGAAGGGCGGCGGTCGCTGTTCTGAGCGGAGTGCTCAGCGACACGCGTGCCGATCGGCACGGCGCAGACCACGGTTTGCCCGAAGCAGTAATGCGTTGCCGATCCCTGGCAGACGTACCGCAGGGCGCCCTGCTACATCCCATCTCGACACCTGATCGCGCACCGTCCGGATAGCTGAGACTTTCGTCTTTACCGCCGGCTCGCGCCGACCTCTGCGGTTTCACCTTGCTTGGTGCCTCACGTTTGACGTGAGATGTTTTTGCCGCTCGCCGCAGATAAACGGATGAAGCGTTCGCGGAAGAAGACGCGTGTTGAAGCCGATTTCACATAAAGTGTTTCTACGCCGCGAATCCTGGGTATTCAGGCGCGATGCCGTGCATTTGCCGGTGCTCGCTCAAACAACAACAGGGAACACAGCCAGTGCAGGACATCAAAAGAGCAAAGAGATTCTTCGAACGAGCAGCGGTATTGGTGATCGCAGCGATCCCCGTCGCAATCGCACTCACCTATCCGGGGCCGGATTGGTTCGAGCAGCTTACAGAGTGGACCCGGCGCGCCCCGCACAGGACGGTCCGACCGCCTGTGCCGATTGGCCCTGTCGGTGCGCCGATTACGGTGACACCGCAGCGCCCCTTGGGCACCGACTCCTCGGTATCGCCGGTGCCCTTGCGGCTGATCCTGGTTCACACCGAGCCGGGTCGCAACTACAGCGAGGGCCTTGCGCAGATTGGCGTGAACGCGCGCACTCCGCAGACGTATCGAGCCGGGGCGATTCTCGCCAATGGGGCTCGCTTAAGCGAGATCCATCCGGACTACGTCATCCTGCAACGCAACGGACAATCGGTGCGCCTGTCTCTGGGAGCCGAGGGCGCCCCCGCCGGCTCGGCGGCCCAGGCGCTGCTTACCGTGGGCGGAGTAACTCCTGCGGCTGCGACTGGCCGCGCTGCAAGCCAGCATCGGTTCACGGACTACCTGCGGCCCAGTCCGGTGTTTTTCGGTGGGCGGCTGCATGGCTATGCACTGTATGCCGGTCGGCACCAGGATCCATTCTTCAAGATGGGCCTCGAGCCCGGCGACCTGGTGACGCGGATCAACGGCGTACCCGTCAGTGGGGCGGCTCAGACGCTTGCCTCCCTGCATACCCTCCTGGACGGCGCCGCACTGACCGTTGAGATCCAGCGCAACGGAGTCGCGCAGATCCTGGCGCTGGACGGGGCGATCCTCACGCAGGCGCTGGCTTCCCCTGCGCCTACGGTTCCAGTACGCCCCTGGTCCTCGACTCCTGGGAAGCCTGATTTCGATGCCAGGTCCCTGGTCAGCGTGACTTCTCATTGAGAGCAGGGGTGAAGCTTATGAAACGGATTTTTCTTGCCGCGCTCTGCACCTTAGGCTCGGGACTCGCAGTGGCCCAAGTCCCCAACTCGTGGAGTAACGAGGACTACACCTTCTATGCGGGCGACTTCAACGGCGATGGCTTCACGGACATTCTGTACATTGGTCGCAACGCGAGCCTGCCGAGCGGCATCCTGCTCTCGGATGGCACGGCCCCGACGATCGCCGCTCAGACCTGGGCGAGCAACTATCTGGGTATTCCCTGGTCCTCCGATGCGTACACCGTCGCCGTGGGGGATTTCAACGGGGACGGCAAAACGGACATCTTCCTGCAGTCCAACGTCCCCGGCGACAGCTATCTCATCCTCACCGACAGCTCCGGAAGCGTCTCTGCCATAAGCCAGACCATTGCGCAGGGCGCGATGGGGATGGACTGGTCGGCCGGTGCACATCACCTGGTCGTGGGCGACTTCAATGGCGATGGGCGGGCCGATCTTTACCTGCAGCCGGTCTTCCGGGATGACGCCAGCGCCATTGTCTACGCGGATGCCAACGGTCAGTTCACGAGTGAGGCGCCCGCCCAGCTCTGGGACGAGGGGTATCTCGGATTGAACTGGTCGGTCATGGATGCGAATGTCTTCGCCGGAGACTTCAACGGCGATAGGCGCTCGGACCTACTGCTTCAGGGGCAGCCGACCAATGTAGGGGATGCGAACGAGAGCACCGACTTTCTGTATTCGCCCAACATGAACGGGGCCGTGCTGTCGCAGCCGGCCGCTCAACCCTTCACCCTCGCAGGCGTGCAGGCCTGGAGTCGCATGGCCTTTGGGGTGGACTGGTCCCCCATCACCGCCACTCTCATCATCGGCGACTTCAATGGCGATGGGCGTGCGGATGTCCTGCTGCAGCCGCTCGAAGCCACCGGCAGCGCGAATCTCCTGTTTGGCAATGCGCCCGGGCCCATATTTTCCCCGTCGAGCGGTTCCGTGGCCTCCAGCCTGCCGATCTCCGGCAATGATGCCGTGCTCATCGCAGGTCGATTCGCCGGCGGCAGCGCGGCTGGACTTCTGGTCCAGTCTGCATCGAGGCTGGGCAGGAATTCGATCGCGGCAGCTATTGCCTCGGGGATTCACCCCACGGCTGTTACCCTGCCGGTACTCACCGCGTCCTCCGTTTCACTCTCTGGCTCTTCATCTGTACCTTCTGGATCGGTTGGACCGCAATCGACTGGCCTGATCATGCCACTCGGGGCAGCGATCGCGCCGACGTCCGCCGGGCGCACGGCGGGACAGTTCTCGATCACCCCGACGGGGGCCGCCTCCTACAACATCCCGCTGTGGACTCCTCCGGGGGCACGCAACATCGAGCCGCACCTGGCGCTGCACTACACCAGCGGGGGCCCAGATGGGCCAATGGGGCCGGGGTGGTCCCTGACGGGCGCTTCCGCGATCGTGCGCTGTGGCAAAACGTGGGCAGCTTCGAACGGCGCTCCGGCGGGGGTGACGCTCACCACCAGTGACGAGGTCTGTCTGGATGGCAATCGGCTACACCTCACGAGCGGCACGCAGCTCACCACCGGCTCCGAATATGCGACCGAGATTGCGGACTTCTCCTTGACCATCGCCTCCGGCACTACGGGCAATGGCCCGCAGTATTTCACCGTGTACGGCAAGGACGGCCGCTACTACGAGTATGGAAGCTCCGCGACCTCCCAGATCTTCGCATCGGGTGCGACCACCCCCTATGCCTGGGCCCTCAGCAAGGTGCGGGATCGCCAGGGCAATAACATGACGTTCACCTATGTGGTGGGCGCCTCTTCACTCACCCTGGCGAAAATCCAGTACACGGCTACTCCCGGCACCGCGAACCCTGCACCTTATGAGGTGGATTTCAACTACGTCACCCGCACCGGCGGGAGTGCCATCACCTCCTACGTAGCGGGCAGCGCCGTCACCCGCACCCAGCAGCTGGACAACGTCAATGTGCTCGCCAGCGGTACGAGCGTTCGCAAGTACCAGCTCGGTTACGCCGCCTCCGCCACGACCAAGCGTCCGCTGCTGCAGAGTGTGCAGGAGTGCGGCGGCAGCGCTGGCACCGATTGCCTGCGAGCTACGACCATCACCTATCAGACCGGTGGCGCCAACTGGTCCACGACGGCCACGTCCACAGGTCTGACCGGCCAATATAGCTTCCTTCCTGTGGACCTGAACGGCGACGGCATACCCGATGCGCTCTATGGCAAGCTGTCGGGCTCGAATATCCTCTGGTACGCGCGGATCGCCACTCTGACCGGTTATGGAGCGGAAATTGCGACCGGCGCCTCGACCAGCACGGTCGCCGGCAGTCAGACATTGGTCATCGGCGCTTTCGATGGCACCGGTAAGATTGAATTTCTCGCCCCCGTCGGATCCACGCTGTACGCCTACAAGTACAACGGTACGGGATTTTCGGGCGTCAACACTACCGCTCCTTCCGGAAGCGCTCAGTACGTCCTGGATTGGGATGGTGATGGTCTGCCTGACTTGGTCTACTACGGCGGTACCGGCGTAACCGTTCGCCGCAATACCACGGTCGGCGGCGGCGCGATCACCTTCGCCAGCACGACCCAAACCGTCTTCACCACGACCGACACTCTGATCCCCACCAATCCCGTGCTGCCGGTGGACTTCAATGCCGATGGCCGTGCGGACATGCTCATCCGCAGTTTCCACACTTGTTGCCACGGCGGCGCTGCATTCTCCGATTACAGCCTCTTGTCGAACGGGTTCTCGACTGCCCCCACACAAATCAACCTGAATGCCGCCATCGATAACGAGAGCGAAAATAGCGGCTCGGCGACGGTCGCAGTCGGTGACTGGAATGGGGATGGGTGCACCGATGTCATCACGCCGAAGGCGGTATTCATCTCCGATTGCGCCGGGCATTTCACCTCGTTTCTCACCAACATACCGATCCTATCTACACTTCCATTCCCGTATCCCATGCAATTCGTGGACGTGGACGGGGATGGCCGCATGGATCTGCTCTACCCCGATCCGACCACTAACAATTGGTTCGTGGCGCGCTCCACGGGAAGTGGCATCGCCGCGGGGGCGTCGATCGGTATCGCGTATGCCGCCACCAAAGCCTTAGGCACGATCGACCGGGACAGTGACGGACAGACGGACCTTCTGCTCACTGATGCCGGCGCTGGCTATGCGGTCAGCTACTACGCGCACAATAGCGCCCGGACTCCGCCGGATCTGGCGAGCTCCATCGCCGACGGATTTGGCATCCAGTTCAATCCGACTTACGTACCGATCAGCCATTCCAACTACACGAAATACGCGGACGCCGTGTTCCCGGAGATGGACTTCGAGGGGCCGATGTACGCGGTCAATCAATTCTCCGCATCCGACGGCTCCGGCAGCACCTACACCAATGACTTTTATTACTGGGGTGCGCGGCTGCATCTACAGGGACGCGGCTTCGAAGGCTTCTATGCCGCCCGTCAGCACGACTCCCGCAGCGGCATCTATACCTACTCCTACTACCAGCGTGCCTTTCCCTACACCGGCTCGGTGTTCGAGCAGGGTGCGATCGCCCCCGACCAGACGACCTATCTCGCCCGGACGCAGAATACTTACACCTATCAGGGCGGGCCCAACTGTCCCACTTGTTACTTTCCCCACATCCTTACCTCGACAGTGTATAACTTCGAGCCGACCGGCACGAAGGCAGGCGGCAGCAGTGCGTACATCTCCAAGGTCGTCACCAACTACACCTACAATCCTTACGGTAGCCTGACGGACACGAAGGTCACCACCACCGATACGGATGCCACCACTCCCGTTTCACCCTTCAACGGGCAGTCCTGGATCACCGAAATTAAGAACACCATCACGGACGACAGCTCGATCCACTGGTGTCTCGGGCGGCCAACGACCACCACCACAACCCAAACCGTCCCAGGGCAGCTCGCCCAGACCCGCACCGTCAGCCATACCATCGATTACGTCAACTGCCGCGCCACAGTTGAAACGGTTGAACCGAACGATACCCGACTGAAAGTCACGACGAGCTTCGGCTTCGATGCCTGCGGCAATACCAATTCGGTCTCGGTCGTCGGCCTGGATCAAAATGGCACGGCCATGCCCGCTCGGACCACGACCACGAACTATGGTACCCGCTGCCAGCTGCCGGAATCGGTGACCAATCCCTACAGCCAGACTACTTCAGCCGCCTACCGCTACGATCTGGGGCTGCCGAGCTCGACGACGGACCCGAACGGGATTGTCACGGGTGCATGGCTCTATGACGATTTCGGACGCAAGACCAAGGACACGCACCCAGACGGCACCTATACCACAGTGTCCTATGCGGACTGCATTTCCGCGACCTGCTGGGGGGAGCCGAATCTGCGATTTAGCGTCGCCGCCATATTGTTTAACACTGCAGGCACTCAGCTTCGGGAGGCTGAACAATTCTACGATGGCCTGGATCGGCTTCGGTACGCGGAGGGCAATCGGGCGACGGGCGTCTGGAGCAACGTGGCAACCTACTATGACTCACTCGGACGAAAGACCGAGGTCTCGCTGCCCTATTCCAGTACCGGCAGCGGGTATCACACGTATCAGTACGATATTCTCAATCGCCTTATCAAGGACACCGTCTATACAAACGCCGGCGTGCTCTATCGCGCTACCAACATGTGGTACGAGGGCCGGACGAGCTTCGTGGCGGATCCGAACGGCAACCAGATCGCAACGATCGCAGACGTCGCTGGCAAGATCCGCCGTGTGACCGACGATGCGCGCAATGCGGTCGCGGGCTCCACCAACTACACCTTCGATCCGTTCGGCAATCTCATCACGATCGTCGATGCCGATAATGTGACCTCGAGCTATAGCTACAATATCCGCGGCTTCAAGACCGGCTCGAGCGATGCCGATACGGGCGCGTGGACCTTCACGCCCGACTCGCTAAATGAGCTCGTCTCGCAGCATGATGCGAACAGCAATGTGATGAGCTTCGGGTACGACCTCCTCGGTCGGATGGTATCCCGAACCGAGCCGGAGAATCCGAGCACCCCCACGACCTGGGCCTACGGTACGAGTGCCACGGCGCACAACATCGGTCGGATCACTCAGGTCAGCAAGCCGGATTCACCCAACCCCTATGCAGAGGGCTACACGTACGACTCGATCGGCCGACCCCAGACGATCACCTACACCGAGGATGCGACGAATTACCCCTTTACCTACGCCTACAATAATCAAGGCACGATCGACACCATCACCTATCCGGTGAGCACCGCGGGCTACCAGTTTGTCCTCAAGAATGTCTACGACAGCGCGGGATTCCTGAGCGCGGAAAAGGACAACGCGGCCGGTACGGTCTTCTGGAGCCTCGCCAGTGCGAACGATTCGAGCTTGCCGACCGCAGAGACGCTGGGCAATGGCGTGAAGGTCTCCACCACCTATACGCCCTGGACGAATGAGATGAGTTCCCGGGCGGAGGGAACCGGAACCCAGACGAACAATTTGCAGAACATGACCTACGACTGGGACCTGGCAGGGAACCTGCATGACCGCATCGACGTTCGGCAGACCCTCACCGAGCAGTTCAGCTACGACTCGATGAACCGTCTGCTGGGCTCCACCCTCAACGGCACTACCAATCTCACGGTCGCCTACGACGCCGCAGGTAACATTGCGTCCAAGAGCGACGTGAGCGGTTCCGCCTACGTATACGACACCGTGCACAAGCATGCCGTCAAGACCGCCGGCACCTGGTCAATGACCTACGATGCCAATGGCAATATGACCTCGCGCGCAGGCGGTGCCATCAGCTGGAAATCCTACAATCTGCCCGCCTCGATTGCGTATCAGTCAAACTCCACCCAGTTCTGGTACAACGCCGACCATAAGCGCTGGAAGCAAATTGCGAACTACGCCGGCACCACCGAGACCACCCACTACATCGGCGGGCTGCTCGAAGTGATGACGCGCGGCAGCGGGCCCACGGAGTACCGCCATCAGATCCCCGCGGGCACGAGCACCGTCGTCTACACTCGTCGGAGCGATGGAACCAGCGGCACCTACTACGCCACCTCCGACCACCTCGGCAGCTCCGATCTCGTGATGGACAGCACCGCCACCGTGCTGGCACGGCAGAGCTTCACGCCCTTTGGCGCCCGACGCGGCAGCAATTGGCAAGGCACACCGAGCGCTTCTGACTACACAGCCTTCGGCAACACCACGCGCAAGGGCTTCACCGGGCACGAGATGCTCGATTCGGTGAATCTTGTGCACATGAACGGCCGGGTCTATGACCCGTATTTGGGGCGGGTGCTCTCGGCGGATTCGGTTATCCAGAGTCTGGGCGCGAGCGAATCGATCAATCCATACGCCTATGC
>JBOIAD010000029.1:0-4632 GCA_050738795.1 Steroidobacteraceae bacterium | reverse complement strand
TCCACCGTGCGTCTCGGCCATCACCTTCGTCAGCGCCGCCGTCAGCGTCGTCTTGCCGTGATCCACGTGCCCAATCGTCCCCACGTTCACGTGCGGCTTGCTGCGCTCGAATTTCTCTTTCGACATGACCGGATATCCTCGGAAAGAAACTGTGAGTTACTTCTTGATGATCGTGTCCGCGATGTTCGGCGGCACTTCCACGTACTTCTCGAATTCCATCGTGAAGGTCGCACGGCCCTGGCTCATGGAGCGCACCGTGGTGGCGTAGCCGAACATTTCCGACAACGGCACCTCGGCCGTAATGACCTTGCCGGCCGCCGTCTCGTCCATGCCGGTAATCTGCCCGCGCCGGCGGTTCAGATCGCCGATGACATCGCCCGAGTACTCCTCCGGCGTGACCACTTCGACCTTCATGATCGGCTCGAGCAGCACCGGCCTGGCGCGCTTGAAGCCTTCCTTGAAGCCCATGGAGCCTGCGATCTTGAACGCCATCTCGTTCGAGTCGACGTCGTGGTATGAGCCATCGAATATGGTGACTTTCACATCCACTACCGGGTATCCGGCGATCACGCCGGTCTCCACGGCTTCCTTGATGCCCTTGTCCACCGCTGGAACAAACTCGCGCGGCACGGAGCCGCCGACGACGCCGTTCACGAACTCGTAGCCTTTGCCCGCGTTCGGCTCCAGCTTCAGCCACACGTGGCCGTATTGGCCCCGGCCGCCGGACTGGCGCACGAATTTGCCTTCCGACTCCACGGTTCCCCGGATCGTCTCGCGATAGGCGACCTGTGGCTTGCCGACGTTCGCTTCGACCTTGAACTCGCGCTTCATGCGGTCGACGATGATTTCCAGGTGCAGCTCGCCCATGCCGGAGATGATCGTCTGCCCCGACTCCTGATCCGTGTGCATGCGGAACGACGGATCCTCCTTCGCCAGCCGCTGCAGGGCCATGCCCATCTTCTCCTGGTCGGCTTTCGTCTTGGGCTCGACGGCGACCGAAATCACCGGCGCCGGGAAGATCATTTTCTCCAGCGTGATGACCCTTTCAAGGTCACACAGCGTGTCGCCCGTGATGACGTCTTTCAGGCCCACGGCGGCAGCGATGTCGCCGGCGCGCACTTCCTTGATCTCGGTGCGGTCACTGGCGTGCATCTGCAAAAGGCGCCCGATGCGCTCTTTCTTGTCCTTGGTCGGCACGTACACGGTGTCGCCCGAATTGAGCGTGCCGGAGTAAACGCGGAAGAACGTCAGGTTGCCCACGAACGGATCGTTCAGGATCTTGAATGCGAGCGCGGCGAACGGCTCGTCGTCACTGGCCTTGCGTGTGGCCGGCTCGCCGTCGGTCGTACCCTTGACGTCAGGCATTTCAGTCGGCGCAGGCATGAACTCGATGACGGCATCGAGCAGCGCCTGCACGCCCTTGTTCTTGAACGCGGTGCCACACATGACCAGCACGATCTCGTTCTTGATCGAGCGAGCGCGCAGGCCCGTGCGGATCTCCGCCTCGGACAGGGTCTCGCCTTCGAGGTACTTGTTGAGCAGCTCCTCATTGCCCTCGGCCGCCGCCTCGATCATCTTGGCGCGGTATTCCTCGGCCTCGGCCCTGAGCCCCGCCGGGACATCGCGATATTCGAACTTCATCCCCTGGGTTTCCATGTCCCAATATATGGCTTTCATGCGCACGAGGTCGATCACGCCTTCGAAGGTTTCCTCGGCGCCGATCGGAATCTGGATCGGCACCGGGTTGCCGCGCAGGCGGCTTCTGATCTGCTCGATGCAGCGGAAATAGTTGGCGCCGGCGCGGTCCATCTTGTTGACGAACGCGATGCGCGGCACGCCATAGCGGTTCATCTGGCGCCACACCGTCTCCGACTGCGGCTGCACACCGGATACGGCGCAGAACAGCGCCACGGCACTGTCCAGCACGCGCAGCGAGCGCTCGACCTCGATGGTGAAGTCCACGTGGCCCGGGGTATCGATGATGTTGATGCGGTGCTCGGGAAAGCTGCCGTCCATTCCCTTCCAGAAGCACGTCGTGGCGGCCGCCGTGATCGTGATGCCGCGCTCCTGCTCCTGTTCCATGTAGTCCATGACAGCCGCGCCGTCGTGAACCTCGCCGATCTTGTGCGAGACACCGGTGTAGAACAGGATGCGCTCGGTGGTAGTCGTCTTCCCGGCATCGATGTGAGCAGAGATGCCGATGTTCCGATACCGCTCGATGGGCGTCGCGCGTGCCACAGTGAATGTCCTTTTGAGAGGCCCGTTTGGTTGGAATGGCCGCTGGCGTTACCAGCGGTAGTGCGCGAAGGCCTTGTTGGCCTCCGCCATGCGATGCGTGTCTTCGCGCTTGCGAACCGCGGCGCCGCGGTTCTCCGCGGCGTCCATCAGCTCGTGAGCGAGCCGGAACGCCATGGATTTCTCGCTGCGGTCGCGGGCCGCCTCGATGACCCAGCGCATCGCCAGTGTCTGGCGGCGCGTGGACCGAACTTCAACCGGTACCTGGTACGTGGCGCCACCCACGCGACGGGACTTCACTTCCACGACCGGCTTGACGTTGTCGAGCGCGGTGGACAGGACGTCGATCGACTCGGCGCCCTTTTTCCCGGTCTTCTCGCCGATCCGGTCGAGTGCGCCGTAAATGATGCGCTCGGCGGCGGACTTCTTGCCGCTTTTCATGATGACGTTCATGAACTTGGCCAGCATGTCGTTGTTGAATTTCGGGTCCGGCAGAATGGTGCGGACCGGAGCTTGGGCTCGACGGCTCATGACTTACCCCTTACTTCTTCGGCCGCTTGGCGCCGTACTTGGAGCGCGACTGCTTGCGCTCGCCTACGCCGGCGCAGTCCAGGGTGCCGCGCACGGTGTGATACCGCACTCCGGGCAGATCCTTCACGCGGCCGCCGCGGATGAGCACGACCGAGTGCTCCTGCAGATTGTGGCCTTCTCCGCCGATGTAGCTGGTGACTTCATAGCCATTGGTCAGACGGACGCGGCACACCTTCCGAAGGGCTGAATTCGGCTTCTTGGGCGTCGTGGTATACACACGCGTGCACACGCCGCGCTTCTGGGGGGAAGCCCCGAGCGCCGGAACCTTCGTTTTTTCGGCCTTCGTCCGCCGCGGTTGCCGGATGAGCTGACCCGTGGTCGCCATGCTTCGAATTCTCCTCTGATTGCTGAAAGCGCGCCTGCGGCCCTTTCAGCCGCGGGCAAAAGACGTGACTTTTGCCCTCTGTTCCGATCGCTGAAAGTGGCCTGCGGCCCTTTCAGCCCGCGGGCAAAAGACGTGACTTTTGCCCGCTGCAAAACCCTGCGAGCCCGCCCGTTTACGACGCTCGGGCGCACGCACGAGTGAGCGGCTGGAAGAAGACCGGCCGCCTGCGAGAGGCGACCCGGTGATTTAAGTCGCTGTTTTCGGTCCGGCGTGCCCCGGGGTCCCGCGAAATTGCGCGTCTTGATTCGCGGCCTGAGCTATCAGGCACTTCAAGCGCAATTTCGTGGGGTGGGCGTAAGGGCCGGATCGATAAAGGCCGGCGATTCTAGGTACCGGCTTACAGGGTGTCAACCGTTCGGGGCCGGTGCAGCCTGCCCCGCCTGGCAAACTGACCCGGGAGCGGACCCGGCTGGGCACCCCAGAGCGTGGTAGTTCACCGTCCAGCCTGGGCTGTCGCTACCGCCGATCAGGGGTCGTCGTCGGTTTAGAACGTCGCGGTCAGCACGGCGCCCACGGTTCGCGGCCTCAGGACCGTTGCCGTGCCACCGAAGCTCGCCGTCGTCGCGGACTGGAACCCGTACTCGTTGAACAGATTGGTCGCATAGAGCGAGACCTGGAAGTGGCTCAGCTCGACTCCCAGCCGCAGGTCCGCGGTGGTGTAGTGCGGAATCGTGTAGTTCGGGTTCGAGGGGATGAGCAGTGCGCCGTCCCCGAAGAAGGAGGTCTTGGTGTCGCCCTTGTAACTCAACCCTGCGCCGACGAACCCTTTTACGGTCTCGCCAAGCGGAAAGACGTAGTCGCCGGTCAGCGAGAATGTCCACTTCGGGATTCCCGGCAGTTGTTCGCCTTTGCGTGCGCCGATGGACGGATCGTCGTGATCCAGTTCGCTGCTCGAGTAGCTCGCCGTACCGACGAGCGTGAACGCGTGCCAGGGGCGTAGCGTCAGCGTCGTCTCGAGGCCGTTGATCGATACGTCGCTGTCGGCGTTGCCGCCGACGTTGACCCCCATGAAGCTGCGGAATACCTGCAAATCCTTCCACAGAATGTGATAGACGGCAGCGTCGTACGCGAGCATGCCGCCCGCTACGTTGCCCTTGGCGCCGACCTCGTAGCTCCAGAGCGAGTCCGATTTGATGAACGGCTCGGACAGCAGCTGGCCGGTATTGGGATCCACCAGCGCAAGATTGGCCGACGCGGGCCGGTAGCCGCTCGCGATACGGGTGTACAGCGACAGATCCTTGGTCGGCCGATAGCGGGCATTGAACAGATAGGTCTGAACATCGTCCTTGACCGTTCGCTGCGGGATGGGCGGCCCGGCGAACACGCCAGTTCCCGAAAACGACACTCCCATCTCGTTGTGGCTCAGGCGCAGCCCGAGTGTCGCATCGAAGTCAGGCCTGAGGTAATAGGTGACATCGCCG
>JBOIAD010000028.1:0-6778 GCA_050738795.1 Steroidobacteraceae bacterium | reverse complement strand
GGGAAGTGCGCATCGATGAAGACACGCTTGCCATTGCGGTGACGGCTGCGCGGGTGGATCGCGAGACGTTCGAGGTGCAAAAAGATCTCGACCTGGTTCTCCGTGATCTTGATGCGCAGCTTCTTGTGGCGGTGGATGTGCGGGGCGCTGTAATAGTCGCCCTCGATGCATACGTAACAGTCGGGGTGCAGGGTGGCGTCCTTCCAGTCCGCACACTCGAAGTCTCCGCTGGGGAGCGGCTTGAGGGCGAGTTTCTCGATGGTCTCGAAGCGCTCGCGGCGAGAGACGCCGAAGCGAGTGTGGCGGCGCCCGTTGATACGCTCCACGCACTCCCCGAGTGCCTGGTTCACCTGGGCGAGGGAGGTGAAGCGGGTGCGTCGATGGCGGAAGCGCACGTATCGCATCAGGATTTTTACCAGTCCTTCGACGATTGCTTTATCCCTGGGATGCTCAGGCCGCGCCGGGACGACCGCTGTGGAAAACTGGCTGGCGAGCTGCGCATAGCCGGGATTCAGGTCCGGATCGTACAGATGACACTTGAGTACACCCTGCTTCAAGCAATCCGGCACCGTCACGTGCGGTAATCACAAGGGTCCATTAATGCGAAGGAAGCGGCCCGCCCGCCGGGATTTTCTGCGGAGCGAGCCACGACACCTTCTCATTATTAGTGCGCGGTCATCAAAGCGAGTCGAGCCAAGCGAGCAACTCCGCGTCCCGCTTCCAGCGCGGGGGCGTGCCAGGCCTTGTCGAGGCGTCAACCTTCTCGAGAGCCTCTCGCTTGGTTTCGAGATTGGCTCGGGCGTAGAGATTGGTCGTATCCAGGCTGGCGTGCCCGAGCCAACTGCGTATGACGGTCACGTCAACACCGGCTGCGACAAGTTGGACGCCCGCGGTGTGCCTAAAAGTATGCGGAGTGACGTTTTTCTGCCTGAGCGACGGTACTTTCGCTGCTGCGGCCCGCACGTATTGGTCGAGTTTAAACCGAACACCGGCGGGGCCAAGAGGATGCCCATAGCAGTTAACAAAAAGCACCTCGTCGTGCGCGCGCGGCTGTCGCTTCAACAGTGCCTCGAGCAACTCAACGGTCTCTGGCCAAAGTGGACAGATCCGCTCCTTGCGTCCCTTTCCGAACAGTCGTACCTGTGCGGGTGATTCAAAGCGGATCGCTCCAGGACACACACTGAGGGCTTCTTGGATCCGGGCGCCGGTATTATACAAGAACGCAAACAACGCATGATCCCGCTGCCCCTGACGTTTGGATCGGTCCGGCTGTCTGAGGATTGCAGTGACTTCGTCGGCATCCAGATAACACATCGCCGGTCTGATGGTCTTTTTTGTCGGGATGCGTAAAATCTCCGTGCACTGGACGAGCGCCAGGGGCTCACGCTGCGCGACAAAGGCAAAGAAGCTGTGTATTGCGGCCAGACGGCAATTCCTCGTTCCGATCGAGACCTTGCGTTTCTGCTCAATGTGCAGCAAAAACTCGAGCACTTCGCTCGCGTTCAACTGCGGGAGTGACAATAGAGCGACAGGTCGCTTCTGCCGCTCAGAGACGAAGCGCAGGAACAGACGCCACGAGTCACGATACGACAACACCGTATGGTGGGACAGATTGCGCTGTTGTCCAAGCCATTCGTGGAAGAACGCATGCAGCAGTCTGGAGAAGGAGGCGGTTTTCATAGCTGCTCTCCCGCAGCGCGCAGCGATGCGGCGCCGTTCCGTCGGAAGCGCTCGTTGGCGTGCTGGAGCAGCTCCTGCGTAATCGTCAGATAGATCAGCGTTGAGTTGATATTCTTATGCCCGAGATACGTAGCCAGATATGGCAGCCGCGATTGCGGATTGATCCCCTCGCGATACCATGCGAGCATGCGGTTCACACAAAAGGCGTGCCGAAGATCGTGGATTCTCGGTCCAGTCTTTCCGTATGTAGGTTTGAGGCCCGTTTGGCGCAGCACTCTCACCAGTAGCTTCCCCGCCATCACTGTGGAGTATCTGCCTGCCGCCTGTTGGTGCCAGAAAAGACCGGCTGAAGGCGTCGTCGGAGCACCGGCCTTCTGGCGCGCGTCGAGATAGGACTTCAGGGCCGCCATCACGCTGCGTGTCAGCGGTAGCCGGCGAGACTTGAAGAACTTCGTGTAGTTTATCTCGATCGTTGCCTCCTCCAGATTCAGGTCGCCAACCGTCAGATTCACGATTTCACTGAGCCGCAGTCCGGCACAGTAGGCGAGCACCAACATTGTGTAGAGACTGAGCGGGCGAAGCGGTGACAGAGGTGATGGGAACTTTCGGGCGGTTGTCAGCAACTGCCGCACTTCATCCTCGGTGTAGATATAGGGTCGCCGATGCTGCTCCCGGACCCGCCGCTCGAGAGCTGGATCAACCGGAGCGAGAGCAATGCTCGGATCAGCACGGCGCCATGCCTTAGAGAGGATCCGGCCGCACTGTTGGCTCTCGAGTTCGTGCTGTAGTCCGTTCCCCGCTTTACGCCATGCATCGATCAGTGCCGGCAACGGATCATGGATGAGATCCGGCCGACCCTGCAGGAACCGATCGAAGCGACGCAACCGAGCTGCGTACACATCGTAGCGGTGGCCCAGTGAGCGCATGAGTGCCACGTGCTCCCGCATCCGCGGACCAAGAAAGCTACCGAACGGTGGCAAGGGACGCAATTGCTCAAGGGTGGTGCCGGGATCACAACTCAGCAACGCTCGTATAATCGGCGTGGTCGTCCGCTGCCCGTATTCGTTGCGAAGCTCGTACAAAGGATTGCTCGGAACCCGACCGCAAGCCTTCATCCAGTCCAGAAAGCGATCGACCAGTCGGGCGCGATGAAAGACGATGTGCAAAGGCCATTGCCGACTGCGTTCTTCCAGCCACGCGCGCACGGTCTCAGCGGAGGGCGGCTTGCCGGCGGATCGTTTGATGGCAAAGCGCTGAAAGCCTCTCAGGATGCAGCCGTAGATGATGGGACTCTTCGGATGACGAAGGTGCAGCGTCTTGATGAAGCGTCGGATGTCTTCCTGATGCTCCACTGGCAAGGGCTTCATGTCGACACCCCCGTCGGGATTTCCAGGGCGACTGCACGCAGATCTTCGGTGGCCAACTTCAGATAAGCGGCCGTCGAGTCTGCTGATCGATGCCCCAATACGTCGCCGATCACCTTCAGCGGCACTGCCGATCGCAACAGACTAACTGCTCTGGCGTGACGAAAAGCGTGAGGCCCTTTCTTGCCGAGCGGCGTGACGCCGGCCGTGGCAAGCCGGCGGCGTATCGGCGTGTACAGGCTGGATCCGCAGGCGAATGCCCGGTACGGTGCACGACTTCGCATGAACACTTCACGAAGGGTCGTGTCCGGCCTGCCACAACGCAGGTACTTGAGGATGGCATCGCCTGGTTCTCGAAGAAGCGGCAGTTCAGAGTGGGCTCCGGTTTTCGAGTGACATACCCGAAGGCGGTTGCGCTTCCAGTCGATGTCCTCCAGGCACAGTGTCGTGATTTCCCCCGCGCGCAGCCCGTAGGTCGTCAGCAACATCAATATCGCGTAGTCGCGTCGGCCAATGGGCGAGCGATCCCCGCGAGTTGTGTGCAATACCTTCTTGACGTCCTCGGCTCGCAGCGCCGACGGTATCCCTTCAAAGGCGTACAGCGTGGGACCAATGACGGCAGTGCTGAAGTCACGACCGGTTCTTCCCGTAAAATGAAGATGTCGCAGGAAGCTTCGAAGGTTGACGGTAATGCGTTTACACGAGGGCCGTCCCACAAACTTGGCACGCGATCTGACATATGCGTCGATGTGCGCCACAGCAATCTCAGCGAACTCCTTCTTGTTGCCGTTCTCCCGCAACCATTTGAGAAATCGATACGCCTCGGCACAACGATCGGATCGGGTCTCCGTGGACAAGCCACGAAGGTCACCCATCCATCCGTCGTACTCACTGACTACTTGATTGTGTCGGAGCTCGTGGCCGTCGGTTGGAGTCTGCGCGGCGGGCCATTCCCCATGCGCCAAACGCAGCAGCATGTGGATAGCGGACCGATGCAGCTTGCGCAACCCACTCGTCGCCCGATGCCGCCTGTCGCGAAATTTTCGAGACGGCCGAAGTCCGGCCAAATACTGCTCAACATCCGATGACTGCACGGATCCAACCAACAGTCCTTCTGTTTGTAAATGGTCGACGAAGCGCTTTGCGGCAGCGGAGTAATTTTGTGCGACGCAGCGGTTGTACCTTTCGGTCTTCAGATGATCAGCTAATCGAGCAAGCCAGATATCAGCGGGGGATTTTGAATCGGACATGTGCGCCTCCCAGGTAAAACCCCAGGATCGCACCGAATAATGCGAAGTAGTTGCCGACCGAACGACGCGGTTTCCGTTGGGGAATCGCACATCCTTCGCATTAACAGGTCCTTGTGATTACCGCACACATGGGAAGCTTCCCATGTGTGGGCGACGCCGCCATAGAAGTTGAACATCCGCCGGTGGGCGGCGAGCCAGTTGCGGCTCTTCATGTCCTCGGCCGCCCAGGCGTACAGCAGTTGGCTGAACCCCAGGCCCGCGACAAACACGTAGGCTTTGCGGATCTCACCGCTCTTCAGCTCGATCCACTCGAGCGTATCGCCGGCGTAATCCACCTCCACGCGCTCCCCGGGATCAAACTCGCGCGCGGTGACGGAGGCTTGCCGGTATTGCGGGAACTTGCGGTAAAACTGCTTCCAGAAGTTCGAGTACGTCGTCAGATGCTGGGCTTTCTCCTCCCAGATGAACTTCAGCGGATGACCGAGCCCCAGATCGTGAACAATGGCGGGCCAGTTAAGCTGCAACATCCACAGCGGATCGGAAAGCAGCTTGGGTGCATCGGGAGACTGCCGCGCGCCGTCGCGCACCTCCCGCACGGTGTCGCGCGAGCAGTTCAACGCTCGGGCGATCTCGCGCAAGCCGCGGCCCTCTGCCAGCCGCCGCCGGATCTCCTCGTACCGCCCCATCGTCATGCTGCGTGAGCCCATGCCGTCTTCCCCCTCGTGATTGCTCACAACGGTAGCGGTCTGGCTCGGCAACGGGCTGGCCGTCGCCTCAATCGACTCATTTTCCTCGGGATTCGACATTGCAGGATCGCTCCTGCGCCCCACCCGGGCGCTTCAAAGCGGCCCGCCGGTGGTCCCCAACTGAGGAAATCAGGTGGTCCTGAACTCAGGAAATCCGGGGGTCCCCAACCCAGGAAATCGCCTGGTCCTCAAGCGAGGAAATCCTGCACCCGAGGGTGGTCGTGACAAAACTTCCCGAAGAATGCCCCCCGACGGAATACGCCTCGGTTCCGCCATGCAGTACTCGCGGTGGCCCAATTGATCCGACCCGAGGGGAGTGGCGTCAACCGGAGCGCACCTCGCTGATCTTTTGCATAGGCGGTGCACCGGCCGGTAGCTTCGCACGTGCCACCCTCGTCTCGGCCTCTGCTTGATTTTGAATGTCGACGATCCTCGGATTTCCGCTCGCCAGCGGACCTACTTCAGAACAACCATCTTGTCGCCCCCCCTCCTCTCGGCATGCGGCAGGTCAGCGGGATGTTAGGGGCGAGGCCACAAGTCGGTGCTCAGGTACTTGAGCCCGGAGTCGCAAGCCAGCGTCACGATTGTCTGGCCGCAATGCGGCCCGCGCAGCAGCTGCATAGCTGCCGCCAAATTAGCACCGGTCGAAAACCCAGCGAAAACGCCTTCCTCGACGGCCAGCCGCCGCGCGCAGGAGATCGCTTCCTTGTCGGTCACTTGCAGATACCCGTCGACTGATGTATCTCGGAAGAACTTCAGATCGCGCATGGAGTAACCGCCTCCTTGCACCCGGTGATTCGGTCGCACCACCGCTTGTCCGGCGAGGACCGCCGCACCCGCAGGTTCCACCACGTAACAGCGGACCTCAGGTTTGGCAGCCCGAAATGCCTGAGCACAACCGCGAAACGTGCCACCGGAGCCGACGAAGTCGCAGAACGCGTCGATGTGGCCCGCCTGTCTCAGGATCTCAGGGCCGGTGGTTTCGGCGTGAGCACGCCAATTTCCCTCGCGAACGAATTGGTCGGCGCGAAACGCCCCTCGCTCGCGGGTGATCTGCTGTGTACGAGCTTCTACCAGGCTAATATCTTCCCCCGACACTTGGCCGAGCGGACTGCCCGGGGCCTGATCGACCAACACGACCTCGGCGCCCAGTGCGCGCATCATTTGTGCCCGCTCCGCGGAATTGCCGCGCGACATTACAGCGACGAAGGGATAGCCCTTGACCGCACAGACAATGGCAAGACCGTACCCATGTTACCGCTGGTCAGCTCCACCACCGTTTGGCCGGCACACAATGTCCCGGAGCGTTCCGCCTCCTCGACGATTCCCAGCGCAGCGCGGTCCTTCTTCGAGAATCCCGGATTTAGGTAGTCGAGCTTGAGGAGAACTCGCCCGGGCGTTGATCGAGTGATGCGGGATAGCTCCACGAGCGGAGTGTTGCCGATCGCCTCGAGAATAGAAGACATGGCTTTCACGTAACACTCCGCATGCGGCCTGGGTCTAAACTGCCGATGCCACCGGATCTGCACCCGATTTTGTGGCGGTGCGACCCGACTCTCGTGGGGCGTACCCGAGGAGGGTCCTGGGGTTTGCCGCGGCGTACCAAACTCTGAACGCGCTGCCGCGCCGCTCTGGGGGAAAGTAATCGGCAATCAATGACTGTGCAGTCGGTATGGACCCCGATTCTCCGGCACCCACTCCGACTCTCGCCAACGCGAGTTGCCAGAAGGTCTGAGCC
>JBOIAD010000027.1:0-10015 GCA_050738795.1 Steroidobacteraceae bacterium | reverse complement strand
TGCAGCGGCGCTGGATGACTGAGGACAAGGCGACGTTGCACGAGTTAGCGGACCAGTACGGAGTTTCCGCGGAGCGTATTCGGCAGATTGAGTCGAACGCTCTGGGCAAGCTGCGCGGTCTCATGGGAGAGGCCGCTGCGGCCTGACCTGCGGTGAGGGCTCCCTCCGCTGCGCCGGTGAAAGCGACTTGCTCGGTTCTCAGTAGCCATGTGCTGTAGATATTGCAGTCATTGACTCTAAAATGATATCATCGACAGCAATCGATCATTTGTGGAGTCAGCATGGCAGTCGTCACCGTCCGCAATCTTTCCGAAGAGATCCACCGTGCACTCCGCCTGCGAGCGGCCCAGCACGGTCGGAGCACTGAAGCAGAGATCCGGGTGATCCTGGAGGCCGCCGTGCGGCCGGCGGGGCGAGTGAAGATCGGCTCGGCGCTCGCGGCTTTCGGTCAGCGTTTTGGCGGGCTCGATCTTGATGTCACCCGTGATGAAAGCTCGCCGCGCGCGGCTTCCTTTGAATGATCATTCTCGACACGAACGTCGTGTCTGAGCCCATGAAGCCGGATGGTCATCATGGCGTTCAGGCTTGGCTCGATGATCAGCTCGCCGAGACATTGTATCTCACTTCGATCAGCCTCTCGGAGCTACTCCTTGGGGTGGAAGTTCTGCCAGACGGAAAGCGTAAGGTGGGGCTCGCTGCCGCGCTCAGCGAGCTTCTAACGACACTCTTTGGAGCACGTGTTCTCCCATTTGACCAGCACGCGGCGGCGATGTACGCGGGGCGCGTCAGCCGAGCCCGTGCAGCCGGACGGGCGATTTCCATGGCTGACGGCCAGATCGCCGCCATCGCCGCAGTGCATGGATTCTCGGTGGCCACGCGTGATACTGCCCCCTTTGTCGCAGCTGGCCTGGCGGTAGTGAACCCGTGGGAGGTTGGAGGCCAAGGTGCGAAGCCTTGATACAAGCGATACCGCTCAAAACATGATCACCGGCTCGGCGGCAGCGGCCAGCACGGCGGCCGCCACTGTCTCGTGCACATTCTTGTCGAGCGCATCCGGCACCAACTCGTCGCCGCACGCCAGCTTCGCAATCGCAGCGGCCGCCGCCATCAGCATCGCATCCGAAAAGCGGGTTACGCGCGCGCTGAGCGCACCTTTGAACAGCCCGGGAAAGGCGAGCACATTGTTGATGCCTTTGCCGTCCGCGGCAAAGGCGGCGCCGCGCTCGCGCGCCAGCAGCGGCTCGATCTCCGGATCGGGATTCGATAATGCCAGGATGATCTGACCGCGCCGCACCCAGTCCGGGCGGATGAGGCCTTTCACGCCCGTGGTGGCAATCACGATGTCCGCGCGTGCCATGATTTCCTCGAGCGACGCTTCCTCGGCGCCGAGGGCAACTGCGCGCGCAACCGCCGCGGAATTCCGGTCTGCACCCAGTACGTGCTCGACGCCGTAAGCGCGCAGCAGGCGGACTATACCGTTGCCTGCGGCCCCCAGCCCGATCTGGCCCACGACGCTCTCGCGCAGGCTGCGGTCCGCCTGCCGCGCGGCGTTGGTCAACGCGGCGAGCGCCACGACCGCGGTGCCATGCTGATCGTCGTGCAGAACGGGCTTGGCGATGCGGGCCTGCAGTCTCTGCTCGATCTCGAAGCATTGCGGCGCGGCAAAGTCCTCGAGCTGGATCGCGCCGAACGACATCTCGATGGCGGCAATCGCCTCGACCACGCGCTCGGGTCGAGTCTCCGTGAGCAGTATCGGCACGCCGCTGATCCCCACGAGGTCTGCGAACAATGCCGCCTTGCCCTCCATCACAGGCAGCCCGGCCAGCGCGCCGATGTTCCCGAGACCCAGCACGGCGGTCCCATTGGTGACGATGGCGACCGTGTTGTCGCGGTTGGTGAAGTCGTGCGCGGTCTGCGGATCGCTTCTGATTGCCAGGCACACGCGTGCGACACCGGGAGTGTAGATGTCCCTCAGCACTTGCAGCGTGTTGATGGGCAGGCTCGCCACCGTCTTGATCTTGCCGCCGCGATGGCGATTGAACACGCGGTCGGACTTGCCGACGAAGCGCGCCGTCGGCAGCTGATCGATCCGATCGTAGAGGCTGCGATCGGCCTCCTCGTCCATCTCGAGCGTGATCTCCCACGAGGTTCGGCCCTGGTCGCGGCGCAGCGCGGTCAGGTGCTCGATGGCCAGCCCGGCATCGGCGATCACCTGCAGCACGCTCGCCAGGCTGCCGGGCTGATGAAT
Organism: Steroidobacteraceae bacterium; assembly: GCA_050738795.1. Classification (GTDB taxonomy): domain Bacteria; phylum Pseudomonadota; class Gammaproteobacteria; order Steroidobacterales; family Steroidobacteraceae; genus 13-2-20CM-66-19. Next base: position 7,767 of record JBOIAD010000027.1, on the reverse strand, counting down.
CGTCTCGACGATCAGAATTTCGGGAATCTTCACGCGCGGTCGTTCCTGTGCCAGAGTTTCGACAGAGCCCAAGAATACGACGGAGATTCCCGATGCGTGCAGCCGAGGAGGGCCTGTCGGACGGGCACCGGCAGGTCGAGACCGGCCGCACCATCGGCAAGGTGGCGATCATCGTGCGGCGTTGAGCATGGTTTATCATGCCAGCCCTTTGTGAGGAGAGTGCTCGTGGCCAAGAGCTCCGTTTCGAGGCTGGATCCACTGGACCTGTTCGAGGTTCGCAGCGCGCTCAGCGAGGAGGAGCGCATGGTGCAGGATTCGGTGGGCAGGCTGGTGGATGAGAAAATCCTGCCGATCATCCAGGAATGCTTCGAGGCGCATCGCTTTCCGCGGGAGCTGGTGCCGGAACTGGCCGCCCTGGGGCTGCTGGGCTCGTCCCTGCAGGGCTATGAGTGCGCCGGACTCAACGCCATCTGCTACGGACTGATCTGCCAGCAGCTTGAGCGCGGGGACTCCGGCATCCGCAGTTTCGTCTCGGTGCAGTCATCCCTGTGCATGTATCCGATTCATGCCTTTGGCTCCGAGGAGCAGAAGCAGCGCTACTTGCCGCGCATGGCCCGGGGGGAGCTGATCGGGTGCTTCGGGCTTACCGAGCCGCACGGGGGCTCGGATCCGGCGAACATGCAGACTCGCGCCGAGCGGCGCGGCGGCGACTGGGTGCTCAATGGGGCGAAGATGTGGATCACCAACGGCGCCATCGCCGGCATAGCGGTGATCTGGGCGATGACGGAACAGGGCATCCGCGGCTTTCTCGTCGAGCAGGGCACGAAGGGTTTCAGCGCGCCTGAGATCGAGCGCAAGTTCTCGCTGCGCGCCTCGGTCACCTCGGCCCTGTTCCTGGACAACGTGCGCGTGCCTGACACGCAGATGCTGCCCGGCGTCCAGGGCTTGAAGGGGCCGCTGTCCTGTCTGACGCAGGCGCGCTATGGCATCGCCTGGGGGGTCATTGGGGCCGCCCAGGCCTGTCTGGCGCAGCTGCTGGATTACACCGCGACGCGTACGCTGTTCAAGCGCCCGCTGGCGCAGAACCAGGCCATCCAGATCCGGCTGGCCCAGATGGGCCGCCAGATCACCACCGCGCAACTGCTGGCGCTGCAGCTCGGACGGCTGAAGGATCAGGGCCGCATGAGCCCCTCGCAGGTGTCCCTGGCCAAGTGGAACAACTGCCGCATGGCGCTGGATGTCGCGCGCGACGCCCGCGACATGTTGGGCGGCGCCGGCATCAGCGCCGAGTATGTCCCCGTGCGCCACATGCTCAACCTCGAGAGCGTCATTACGTACGAAGGCACCGAAACCATCCACCAGCTCACCCTCGGCCGCGAGCTCACGGGCCTCAACGCTTTCTAGCAGCACGCGGCCCGCAATCCGGTGCCCGCTCGCAAAAGGCGTGGCTCTTGCTCGCTGGTCTGATTGCCGAAAGAGGCCTGGCGGCCCTTTCGGCCCGCTCGCAAAAGGCGCGGCTTTTGCTCGCTAAACGATCCCGACGGCCAACAGCACCAGCACACCCAGCGCATTGAAGATCCATTCACGCCGGCACAGTCGCAGCGATGTCATCTTCGATCTCCCGCAACAGTCATGGGAGGCCATTTCGCCGTCGCCAGCGCGCAAGGCCGGGGCGTGGAAATGGCAAGCCGCCGGTCAATTGTGGCGAAAGGTGGCCATGCGTGGGAGCCAGACCGCGCGGTGCGCGAAGCGGCTCACATCGTGCGCAACACCCTCGTTGTCACGCTTTAACCGACGCAGATCAACCTGTAGCCTGTGCTCCATGAAACGCATGGTGGCAATCGTCGAAGACGAGCCCGCAATCCGCGACAACTACGCCGCCGCGTTCACGCGCGAAGGTTACGTGGTCCGCACTTATGCCAACCGCGCGCAGGCGATGGCCGCTTTCGGCGCCCGCCTTCCTGACCTGGCCGTCATCGACATCTCGCTCGAGGAAGAGCCCGAGGGCGGCTTCGAGCTGTGCCGGCAATTGCGGGCGCTGTCCGCCGAGCTGCCCATCATCTTCCTCACGGCACGCGACACCGAGCTCGACGCCGTATCGGGACTGCGGCTGGGCGCGGATGATTTCCTGACAAAGGATCTGAGTCTTGCGCACCTCATCGCGCGCGTGAATGCTCTGTTCAGGCGCGTCGAGGCGCTGCGCAGACCGCTGGAGGCGACACAGATCGTGCGGCGCGGTCCGCTCACGCTGGATGCCGAGCGCATGCAGGTGGAATGGGACGCGCAGGTGGTGCTGCTGTCGCTCACGGAGTTCTGGATCGTATACGCGCTCGCCCGCCATCCGGGCCACGTCAAGAACCGCCAGCAGCTCATGGACGCCGCCAACGTCGTGTTGGACGACAACACCATCACTTCGCACATCAAGCGAATCCGCCGCAAATTCCAGAGCATCGATCCTGGATTCGACGCCCTGCAGACCGTCTACGGCATGGGCTACCGATGGGTCGACTGAGCGCCGTCGCTCCAGCGCACCCTCCATGTCCCTGCGACTCAAACTGCTGCTGCTCGGACTGGCCACTCTGGTGCTGCCGTGGGCCGGCTGCCGCTACGCCCAGGAAATGGAATCGGCGCTGCGCGAAGGCGAGCAGAATGCTCTGGGCTCGGTGGCGGAGACCATCGCCTCCTCGCTGCAGGGGCGGCGCGATCTGCTGTTTCGCGAGCCGGCCGCCGTCGAGGATCCGGAAAGTGCCGAAGCGCGTGCGCAGCGCGTTGAGGTAGAGCCGGCGGCACGCGGCCCGCAGCCCAGCCCCTACCCCCAGCGCAGCCCCTATGATTTGAGGCCGGTGTTGCTGTTCGCGCAACCGTTCCTCGACGGTTACGCGGACGAATGGCCGCAGGACAGATCCGCTTGGCGCTACTTCGCCCGCGACCAGCACAGGTTCGGGATACTGACCGGCGTGTTCGAGCGCATGCTGTACGTCCTGCTCGATGTGACCGACGCGCATGTCGTCTTTGATGCGCCTGGCACGAGCCCGCTCGACCCGGGCACATTCGGTGATCGTGTCTGGCTCGGCTTCGAGGGTCCTGACGGCACGGAGCAGCAGATGTTCCTTGCCGCAACGGCTCCCGGCTCCATCACCGCAAGGCGCATCGAGACGGGCGAATACGGCCAGCAGACCGCCGTGACCGAGCCGCGCATCGTCGGCGCATGGCAGCCAAGCCCGCGGGGCTACAGAGTCGAGTTGCGCGTGCCGCTGTCGATGTTAGGTGAGCGTTTCGGCGTGCTGATCGACGATCGCAGCGAACGCGGCGCGCTGCCCGTCAGCTACGGCACTTTGCGCAGCGACGATCTGCACACTGTGGGGCGCCTGATCGCCGCCTCACCGGAACTGGCGACCTATCTCACCCAATTCATCCAGCCGGGTCTGCGATTGTCGGTAGCGACCGCGGACGGCCGTCTGCTCGCCCGGGCCGATGCGTTGTCGCAGGCCAGCGTGCTCGGCCCGGAACGCGGAATCGTGGCCCGACTCTATCGCCGCTTCGTCGATCGTCCGGGCACACGGCGGATCATCGATTCAGCCGCGCCTATCTACGACCGCGGACATCGGCAGGTCATCGGCACGCTGCAGGTTTCGCAGACCGAGGATCGGTGGCTGGCATTGCGGGACCGCGCCCTCACGCGGATGCTCAACAAGACGCTGCTCATCAGCGCCATCGCGGTGCTCGCGATGTGGGTATTTGCCGCGCGGCTGGGCTTGCGGCTGTCGCGATTGCGGGCTGCGAGCGAATCGGCGCTGACGCGCTCGGGCCTCGTGACCACCTTTCCGGAGACTGGCGCTGCCGATGAGCTGGGCGATGTGGCTCGAGGCTTCTCCACCCTCCTCGGCCGCCTGGATCAGTACACGGGATACCTGCGCACACTCGCTGGAAAGCTCGCTCACGAGATCCGCACACCGCTGACGATCGTGCGCTCGTCGCTCGAGAACCTGGAATCCGAAGGCGTCTCCTCCTCCGCCGGGGTGTACCTGGAGCGTGCGCGGCAGGGGAGCGAGCGCCTGAATGCCATCCTGCTCGCAATGGGTGCGGCGACGCGCGTCGAGGAAGCCATCGGCAGCGCCGAGCGCACGCGGTTCAACCTGGTGCCCGTGATCGACTCGGCGGTCGGCTCGTATCGCATCGCATTCGCGCAGCGCCAGTTCGCAGCCGAGCTCCCGCAAGAGCCCGTCGATCTCGAGGGTGCACCGGATCTCATCGTCCAGATGCTGGACAAGCTCATCGAGAACGCCGTGGACTTCAGCGCGGCGGGGGCCACCATCACCGTACGCCTTCACGTGGAGCCCCATGCCGCCGTGCTCGAGGTCGAGAATCCCGGGCCGCCGCTGCCCCACGAAGCCCGTGGCCGGCTGTTCGAATCGCTGTGGCAATCGCGCGGCAGCGGCGACAGCCGCCCCCATTTCGGCCTGGGACTTTACATAGTGCGGCTGATTGCCGAATTCCACGGCGGTGCGGCCTCTGCCAGCAGCCTGGAGGGGGATACCGGCGCGCGTTTCCGCATCCGTTTGGCGCGCTGAGCCGCGGATTCGCCCGCGGCAGCGAAATTTAATCCGCTGTCTGTTAAATACGACAAGGATTCGCGGCGCGGAGGGGCTACAATTTGCCGCAATCGCCCGCGGCGCGGGCGATGCAAGCGCCGGTTTTAATTGAGCTTCGATGGTCTGGCATCCGGTTTGCTTGCAGAACATGAGTCTGCGGCGCCTGCGCGACTGATGCGAAGAGCGCACAACGGGAGAAGAGAAGAACAGAAAACTCGGGTAATCGACGCGGGCACGGGTAACGGCAATCGCTAACTTATTGTGGTTGTCAGGAACGGACCGACGCGTGATCTGACACGCGGGCTCTGCAATTGAGCTGGAGGTGGGCTCCGACGTTTCAGCCGCAAGCAAATAGATGCTCGTGACGACGCGGCACGCCGGTGCGCTAACAGGGGCGACTTCAATTGAATTTTTGCCCGCGCCCGGCCGGAGCTGACAGCGATCCACCGGGTCGTCGATGGGAAACAGTTCGGGCCCCGCGCAACAACGCGGGGCCTTTTTTATTGGCTTTTGCCGTGCGAAGTGGCCTTCGCGGGCCGTTGCAACGGAGCGCTCCCGTTCAACCGATTTCCAGATACCGCAGGATTCCCTTCGCCGCCTCCCGGCCTTCAAACACTGCCGTGACGACGAGATCGGATCCGCGGACCATGTCGCCGCCAGCGAACACTCGCGGATTCGTCGTCTGAAAGGCGGTGGCCGGCGCCGCCGACACGCGCACCCGCCCCGTCTCGTGCAGACGGATCTGATACTGCGCGAACCACTCGGGCGGGCTGGGCTGAAAGCCGAAGGCAATGATCACGGCATCGGCGGGCAGCACGTGCTCGGATCCCGGAACGGGCTCCGGCACGCGCCGGCCGCGGGCATCGGGCTTGCCGAGCCGCGTCTCGACGAGCTTGACACCCTCCACGTGCTCCGAGCCGACGATCTCGATCGGCTGGCGGTTGAAGAGAAACTCGACGCCTTCCTCCTTGCTGTTCTTGTAGTCGCGGCGCGAGCCGGGCATGTTGTGTTCGTCGCGCCGGTAGGTGCAGGCCACACCTTCCGCGCCCTGGCGAATCGCCGTGCGATTGCAGTCCATTGCCGTATCACCGCCACCCAGCACGACGACACGCTTGCCGCGCATGCTGACGAGCCGCTCCGCACTGCCCGGAACGCGCAGCTCGTGGTTGATGTTGGAAATCAGAAACGGCAGAGCCTCGTGCACTCCGGGGAGATCTTCGCCCGCGAAACCGCCCTTGACGTACGTGTACGTGCCCATCCCGAGAAACACCGCGTCGAACTGGCCGAGCAGGCTGTCGAATCCGATGTCGGAGCCGATCTGCACGCCGAGCCGGAATTCGACTCCCATGCCTTCCATCACTTCGCGGCGCTTCTCGACCACCTGCTTCTCGAGCTTGAACGGCGGAATGCCGAAGGTCAGCAACCCCCCTATCCGGCTGTAGCGGTCGAACACCACGGGCGTGACTCCGTTGCGCACGAGTACGTCGGCGCAGCCGAGACCGGCCGGGCCGGCGCCAACCACGGCGACGCGCCTGCCGGTCGGGCGCACATTGGACATGTCGGGCTTCCAGCCGCGCTTGAATGCCTCATCGGTGATGTACTTCTCGATCGAGCCGATCGTGACCGCGCCGTGGCCGTCGTTCAGCGTGCAGGCGCCTTCGCACAGCCGGTCCTGCGGACAGATGCGCCCGCAGACTTCGGGCAGCGAGTTGGTCTTGTGAGACAGCTCGGCCGCTTCGAACAGGTTGCCCTCCTCGATGAGTTTCAGCCAGTTCGGTATGTAGTTGTGCACCGGGCATTTCCATTCGCAGAACGGATTGCCGCAGGCGATGCAGCGCCCGGCCTGCTGGCCCGCGGCACGGGCATCATACGGCGCGTAGATCTCGCCGAAATTCGTCACCCGTGCGGCCACGGGAAACTTCGCGGGATCCGCGCGGGGAATGTCCAGGAACTGAAGGTTCTTATCCGCCATCTTGGATTGACCGGGTTCCCCGCGACATTGCGCCTCTGGAAGACTGGTTCATGCTGTTGGAACGGATGCTGTTGGAACGGGTTCTGTTGGAGCGGGTATGGCGCAATTGCGCGCCGGTGCTGTTCAGGCCGCCCGCCGCAGGTTCTCGATGAGCGAGTCGATCGAGGCGGCCTTGGGCTTCACCACCCAGAACTTCGGCAGGAAGGTGCGCAGGTCAGCCATGATCTCCTCGCCCCAGGCACTGCCGGTGTGCTCGATGTGGTGCGCGAGCAGGCTCTCCAGGTGCTGCACGTGCGACTGCATGGCTTCCGGGTGGATGCGGCTGATGTCGATGAGCTCGTGGTTGTAGCGGTCGACGAAATTGCGCTCCAGGTCCAGCACGTAGGCGAAGCCGCCGGTGAAGCCGGCGCCGAAGTTGACGCCGGTGCGTCCCAGCACGCACACCGCGCCGCCGGTCATGTACTCGCAGCAGTGGTCGCCAGCTCCCTCGACCACGGCGAGCGCGCCGGAGTTGCGCACCGCGAAACGCTCGCCGGCGATGCCCGCCGCGTACAGCTCCCCGCCCGTGGCGCCGTACAGGCAGGTGTTGCCCATGATGACGGTGTCGCGCGCCACGTAGCGCGCCTGGCGCGGATGGCGCAGCACGATCCGGCCGGCGGCCATGCCCTTGCCCACGTAGTCGTTGGCGTCGCCCTCGAGATACAGCTGCAGCCCGCCGGCGTTCCACACCCCGAAGCTCTGGCCGGCGTTGCCGCTGCAGTGCACGGTGATGGGCGCCTCCTGCATGCCGTAGTTGCCCCAGCGGCGCGCGATCTCGCCCGAGAGCCGTGCGCCGATCGAGCGGTTGAAGTTGCTGAGCTGGTAATGCCACTCGCCGCCGCTCTTCGCCTCGATCGCCGGCAGCATCTCGCGCACCATGCGCTCGGCGAGCTCGCCTGAGTCGAAGGGTGTATTGGCGGGCGTGGTGCAGAACTGCGGCGCCGCGCGCTCGAGACCTGCGGTCGAGAGGATCGGCGCGAGATCGAGCTTGCGTTGCCGCGCGGTCGAGCCGGGCAGCACCTCGAGATACTCGGTGCGGCCGATGATCTCGGCGAGGCTGCGTACTCCGAGCGAGGCTAGTATCGCGCGCACGTCCTCCGCCACGAAGCGGAAGTAGTTGATCACCATCTCCGGCAGCCCGGTGAAGTACTTCGAGCGCAGCAC